>CAYXGI010000116.1:0-1923 GCA_964464495.1 uncultured Phycisphaerales bacterium | reverse complement strand
AGGGGTGACGCAAAAACAAATTCACATAGTATCGGGTGAATATTGACATATTCAGCTCTGCTGATCCGGTGCTATACACGCTTTTATCCATGGTATTAGCAGTTCAAGCGCTCATTTCAATGATTTTCAAATGATGACAACATTCCCCTTGACTCGCTCTCACGATCAGGCTAATGTTGACACTATGAGGAACGAGCAATACAATGCCAAAGACCTGGCAGTCTTCTTAAAACGCCACAAAATCGCCACCCTCGACCAACTCCAAAGAACCTTGGGAGATCCTACCAAGCGTACTGTATTCCGAAAGCTCGAGGCGCTGAACTACCTGAGCAGCTATTCCCATCGAGGAAAGTACTACACGTTGCAGAGCATTGCGAAGTTCAACGCAGAAGGTCTTTGGACCTGCCGATCGGTGTGGTTTTCCCGCTTCGGGAATCTTATCGAGACGGCGAGGGGATTGGTCGAGCAGTCGGAGGCCGGCTGGAGTGCCACCGAACTCAAGGAAATGCTCCACGTTGAGGCAAAGCACCCGCTGGTTCAATTGGTGCGAAGCGGTCGCCTGAAGAGAGAGAATATCCGGGGGCGCTTTGTGTATTTTTCCGCGAAGCCCGCACAGCACTGTCGCCAGCGGAAAACTCAGCGCGAACAACAACAAAAAAGGTTCTCCGCTGTGGCGGTGACGAACCCGGACCTCGCTGCCGACGAGGCCAAGGCGGTTATCTTGCTTTTCCTGAGCACGCTGGATGAACAACAACGGCGCATGTATGCTGGACTCGAGTCACTCAAGTTGGGCTACGGCGGCGATCAACACATCGCCGATCTTTTCGGTATGGATCCGCACACCGTGGCGCACGGACGCCACGAGTTGGTCGAGGGGGACTGGGCCTCCGACCGGTTGCGCGCCCCTGGAGGCGGCCGCCCAACCGTGAAAAAAAAACACCGGAAATCGTCGAAAGGTTAGCGGCGATCATGGAATACGATACTGCGGGCGATCCTGTGAGCGGTTGCAAGTGGACGCACAAGACCACCGAGAAGATCGCCTCGCAATTGGCCCGCGTCAGCATCCACGTTTCACCCAACACAGTGGCCAAACTTCTCAAGGAGATGAACTTCTCCTTGCGTGTAAACACCAAGCTCTTAGAATCAGGCTCCCGCAAGCCCGTGGATCCCGCGGTCCGGGACCGACAATTCCGCTACATCGAACAACAACGGCGGGACTACGCTCGACAGGGTCTTCCCGTCATCAGCGTCGACACCAAAAGCCGTGAACTGATCGGTCGCTTTCATCAGAAGGGACAGTGCTGGAGTCGCGAAGCCATCAAAGTGCTGGACCACGATTTCCCATCCGATGCCCAAGGAGTTGGCATTCCCTACGGAGTCTACGACGTCCTTCGCAACGAAGCTCTCATCTGTCTCGGAACCAGCCGGGATACCGCCCAGTTTGCAGTGGATGCCATTCGCCTCTGGTGGATGAAAGCCGGCCGGCTTCACTACTCCACCGCCGACGAAATACTGATTCTGGCCGACTGCGGCGGCAGCAACGGGTACCGCCTCCGGTTATGGAAACACCAGTTACAGGTGGCCTTTTGCAATCGACTCGGATTGAAGGTCAGGATCTGCCACTATCCCCCGGGAACTTCCAAGTGGAACCCGATCGAGCATCGCGTGTTCTCATTCATCACGGCCAACTGGGCGGGTGAACCGCTCGTCAACCATGAGTTCATGCTCAAACGGATCCGGACGACCAGAACGAATACCGGACTTCGAGTACGGGCATGCCTGATCGACAGGGAATACGAGAAAGGAATCGAGATCTCAACGGACCAAATGCGACAGGTCGCTCTAAAACGATACCGGGTAAATCCAGCCTGGAACTACTCGATTTCCCCTTCAAGAATGTGATTTTATTTTTGAGTCGCCCCT
>CAYXGI010000115.1:0-2469 GCA_964464495.1 uncultured Phycisphaerales bacterium | reverse complement strand
ACAAAACAAGGACTTAGAGCCGTAATGCAATTTTGGTGACCCGCCCGCTTACCAGTTCTTTGCCTTGGGGGGTTCGAGCTTTCTCACGTCGAGGCCGCGCTCGAAGGCGCCGATCCGGTAGAGGCAGATCTCGCGCACCGATGAGGGGTGGTGGAGAACCTCGGAGAGCGACTGCATGCCCACACCCCACACGCCGCCGCCACGCACGATGACCACCTTGTAGTCGTGCAGAAGGCGGATGAGCTCGTCCACACCCACATCGGGCGGAACGATCGGCACCACCAGGTAGAGAAAGCTCCCTTCCGCATCGATCGCCACGAGCCGGTCGTCGGGCGCGTCATCGCCCGGGTAGACGAAGTGGGTGAGGAGTTCGGCCTCGGGAATGTAGCAGTGCGCCACGGTCTGGAAGTTGCTCTCTGCGTAGATCGCCTTGTGGATCGCCAGGTCGGCCGCGTCGGCTTTGTCCGCAGCGAGCGGCAGCCGCAGAAGCGGCCCGCGCAGATCGCGCGGCATCGATCCCTTGGGCGCGAAGAGCATGGTGTCCACGCCGCGCACCGACAGAGAGCCCGTGTGAAAGGGCGAAAGCCGCGACTCGAAGATGCGGCCGCCCGCCTTCTGGAATTCCTTGACGATCTCGTCTTCCTCGGGGAAGTCGCACTGCTCATCGTCATCGACCGTGTAGGCGCGCGGACTATGGGCGAAGAACGCGTTTGGATCGGCGGCGATCGTCTTGCGCACCGCGTCGCAATCGATGCCGAGCCTGCCTGCGAGGCGCATCATGTAGCCCGAGGCGTCGGCGATGCAGAGAAGAAAGAGCGCCTCGAGCACGGTGCGCCCCCGCGTGAAGGTACCGTGGCTCTGCAGGATCGTTGCGGGATGGTCGACGAGCCGGTCGGGAATCTTCTTGGTCATCTCGGGCGAACCGCTCGGCACAGCCACCCAGTCGACGGGCACGGTTCCGCCGAGGTGGTAGTACCCGAGAGGATCGATCGGCTCGAAGGGCGCCGGATCGTTCGGCTTGTCGGCGTCGTCCCAGGTGACGATGGTGAGATGCTTGGTGTGGGCGTGGACCGACGCGCTGACCCCGTCGATGGCGAGGATCCGCGCGTGGATGTCGGTCTCCGACGACGCCTTGTAGTATCCCGTATCGATCTTGTCGGTCGACAGAAAGCAGATGTTGTCCGGCTCGAGGTCGCCCTTCTGCGAACCGGTCGAGGTGATGGCGATCTGCTCGCGGCCCTTCTCGTCCTTGCAGAGTGTGGAGATGTTCCCGCTGTGGCTGTCCTCCATGTCGAGGCGGAGCAAGGCGCGTCCCACGGCCTGAAACTGCCGCACGAGCTCCTCGTTGGCTTTCCACTTTGTTTTCACCATGAGCTAGTGCCTCTCCGCTTTCAGTTCCTTGACGAGCTCTGCCGGCGGCCGCCCCGAACCGTCCCACCCGTGAATCTTGTAGTAGTCGCTCCGCAGCTTGTCGATCGTTTCGGCGGAGACGAGGCGGTCCTTGTCGCCGATCCGGATCGACTCGGTCTGAAAGCGCTCGGGAAGCGTGTCGTCCTCCCACGTCGCGCCCGCCTCGAGGTTGAATATCCTCTCGAGAACGGTGATCCTCTCGGCGATCTCCTCGAGACGCGCCGTGGAAAAATCCATTCCCGTCGTGCCGCTCACCATCCGCGCCCAGGGCTCGGTCGCAAAGGCGAACCCGGTGAAACGGCAGATCCCGAGACTGTCCTGAATGATCCCGTGGATCTGCATGTTGCGGATCGCGATCGGCGACTGGAGAAGGCTGAACCGCGGGATCTCCTTGGCGCCCCCGAAGAAGGCGAGCGACACGGCATAGCCGCCGCGCAGGTGGCACGCGCCGGTGGGCGATGTCATGTATCCCAGGGCTTGCGTGTACGAAGCGCGCGGGTCGTAGGCCGGGACCTCGAGCCCCTTGACCGTCATGGCCAGGTCGGGCCGGCCGAAGCGGGTCGCAAGCCGCAAGCTGCCCTCGGCGAGCGCATCGCCGATTCCACTGCGGCGCCCGATGAGCCCGGTTAGCTCCTCGATGACAGCATGATTGCCGAAGCTGAGATCGATGCCGCCCGTGTCGTCGCTGGTGAGGAGCCCTTTCTCGAAGAGCTCCATGGCGCACCCGATCACACCGCCGCAGCTCATCGTGTCCATGCCGAGCTCGTTGCACACATAGTTGGCGCGCGTGATCGCCGCCAGGTCGTAGACGCCGCACCCCGGCCCGAGAAGGACTAGGGTCTCGTACTCGGGCCCCTCGCCCCTCTTGTTTCCCACGCGCGTGTGGCGCTGGCAGGCGATGGAGCACATGTGACAGGCGCCGGCCTTCTCCAGGATCGTGTCGCGGATCGCTTCGCCCGAGATGCTCAGCAGTTTCTGCTCGTCGTGCAGGTTGTCCTGGAAATTCCGGTGGGGGAGCATGTCGATCACGTCGATGAGACGGATCAGGCCCGCCGTGCC
>CAYXGI010000114.1:0-2587 GCA_964464495.1 uncultured Phycisphaerales bacterium | reverse complement strand
CCCCTGACCGTAAACGGACTTATGACTGCCCACTTCACTTGGCTAAATTATTACATTAATTTTTATGTAAAATGAGCCGCTGTTGGCCTTTCATCATTCAGTGAATAAGGTCCGCTCCATGTTCAGACATCACGAGGAGGTTCGTCCCATGTTCAGACACCTTGCCGCCGCACTGTTTATCGTTCTCGTCATCTCGATCGGTAGTGCGCAGGCCGCCACCATCTACGTGCCCGACGACCAGCCCACGATCAGGGACGCCGTGGACGCGGCCGGCAACGGCGACGTGATCGTGCTCAGACCCGGCACCTACACCGGTCTGCAGAACAAGGGCGTCTACTTCAAGGGCAAGGAGATCACCATCACCTCCGAGAAGGGCCCGGCCGAGACGATCGTCGACTGCGAAAACGACGGGACGGGTTTTGTCTTCTACGACAAGGAGACGGCCGCGTCGCGGCTCGATTCGATCACCATTGCCAACGGGCGCGGCCTGTTTGGTGCCGGGATCTGCTGCGACGGTTCGTCGCCCACCATCTCGAACTGCGTCATCCGCGGGTGTGAGACCGATGCGAGCGGCGGCGCGATCCGGTGTACATACGACTGCGGCGCAACCATCACGGGCTGCATCGTCACCGGGAACTCGGCCGGGTGGCAGGGCGGCGGGATCTACTTGGAGTGGTGCGCGACAACCACTATCGCCGACTGCGTCTTCGCGGATAATCATTCCCAGCAGAACGGCGGCGGTGTCTACTGCCTCCAGTCTGACGGCATCGCCATCGACGGTTGTACGTTTTCGAGAAACAGCGGCGGAAGCGGAGGCGGCGCGGCCATCTACGGCACAGCGGCCACCGTGGAGAACAGCATCTTCGTGAACAACCGGTCGACCCACGGAGGCGGTCTCTACACGAAGAACACCGATGCGGCCATAACCAACTGCGCCCTGCTGCACAACCGCGCGACCGGCTCGGGCGGCGGGCTCTACTCCTACAAGGACAATCCCACCGTCACCAACTGCACCTTCGCGGGCAATTACGGCGGCTATGGCGGCGGGCTTTATTTCTACGAGACCGACGCCACGGTGGTGAACACCATTCTATGGAGCGACTGGGCGTTCAAGGGGAGCGAGATCCACCTCGACGATTGGGGCAGCCCGTCGACGCTCTTCATCAGCTACTCCGACATCGGCGGCGGCCAGGCATCGGTCGACGTGTCCCCGGGCAGTTCGATCACCTGGGGCGGCGGGCTGATCGATGCTGATCCCCTCTTCGCCGAGCCGGGTGTGCTCGACGCGCACCTCACTGCCGACTCCCCGTGCCGCGGAGCGGGCGACAGCACCGCTCCCAACCTGCCGGCCACTGATCTCGAAGGAGATCCCATGGCAACATCGGGGCTCGTCGACATGGGCGCCGATCAGTTCCACCTCCACCTCTACCATCTCGGCGACGTGGTGCCCGGGACAAGAACCGACCTCCGCGTCGTGGGTTTTCCAGGCGATCCGGTCATGCTTCTTCTCGGTTCGGGCGTGCTCGATCCTCCCTGGCCCACACCGTTCGGGGACCTCTATCTCGTCATGCCGATCACGGCATATTGCATGCCGATCATTCCGCCGAGCGGCGTTCTCATCACGAGCGCTACCGTCCCGGCATCGTGGATCCCCGGTGAGGAATATCCCTTTCAGGCTTTTGTCGGCGCCCGGCTGACCAATCTCATGGTGCTCGTGGCCGAATAGCGTGTTCCGGGATGATCTGATGCGACTCAATCGTGATGCGACAACCTTGTCTCGTCCATCACGATCATTCTGCTTCTCCCCTCTTCGATCGCAACAAAAGGCGAACAGCGTAGACTCCCGTCTTCAAACCGAATCACGGCTCTGAGATCCGCGCCGCAGGGAACACCGTAAAACAGCACACGACTGCCGAGTCCATGCCGGGATTCGAAGGAGATTTTTTGACCGTCCCTCCCTTCGAGCCAGAGATCCTCCCAGAGCAACCGGAAACGATATTTGTCGAAAAACCCTCTCACGAGGACTTCGAGTCCGGTGTCCGCCTCCAGAACAATCGTTTTGAAACTCCCCGGCACCACTCCCGAAACGCCCCTTCCTTTGTACCACGGGCTGTTCGGGCGTGTGGAACTCGATATTCTCAGATCGTATGTCTTGTTCGGATCGACGCAAAAGGCGAATAGCCCATCGGCTTTTGTTGTCGTCCAACCGTGATTGGTCCCCTCGGCGAGCAGGCTGATTCCCTCCACGGGCCATCCCGATTCATCGGTAACAATCCCTTTGATCGTCCATTCGTCAGCCGCGCCGGAAGGACAGACGATCGTTATTCCCCGGCCGCAAACAGCGTCATTACAGGCGATGGCTTGCCTCGTGTCGGGACGTCCCTCCACGAAAAGCGATCCTGACTCGAACTGAGGGAGCCACAGATCGCACCGCCCGCTTCCATTGGTCTTGAACCTTTGCCTGTTCCAGTGGCCCGATCGTTCCCGCCATTCGAAGACGACAGGCACGCGCGGCTGGGAAGCGCCGGTTTCAGCGGATAAGAAGTTCAAACAGCATTTTACCCCACCAGCACCCATAAGCCAGCAT
>CAYXGI010000113.1:0-2777 GCA_964464495.1 uncultured Phycisphaerales bacterium | reverse complement strand
AACTCATCAAAAAGGTTTGGGAAGTTGACCCGCTCATTTGTCCGCACTGTGGGGCTGAGATGAAACTCATTGCGCTCATTGACGACGTCGAGGTGATCGAGAAGATCCTCCGTCATCTCAAGCTCTGGCCGGAGCAGACGGCCCCGGCCTGCCTGTCCCGCGCCCCGCCTGACACCCCGCCGCCCGACGGCGTCGAGCGGATCATCGAGCCGTTCTTCGATGATGCGTTTCCCGACTACGATACTGAACCTGTCATGGCCTACGCGAACGACCCGGATTTCGCGGCGTAACCGGTGTGCGCAAAACTGGCGCCGAATAGGGGTGAATTGCCGTTAGCCCGGTGTCGGGGCTCAGCCTGGCCACATGATCGCCCCTGCCGGCCCAATTCTTGACCCCGGACCCGGGTTTCGCGTATGGTTTACTCAGAAATCGGGGACTTCACGTGGCCCAGCAGACGTGTTGGCCGGGAGTTCGGGAAAGCAAACTCCTATTGGCGATCGATTCGATCAAATCCGGCGCTGATGCCTCGCTTCCCCAAGGCTGAACGACTCAATTACAAGCCGCAATCACTTTGTCCGATGTCCAATCGCGTCAGATTCTGGTCCGGATTGAATTTTCGGAACCCACGACGGCTTGCGCTGTTCGTTTTGGCCTATAACCTCGGCAACTTTTTGCGGCGACTTGCCCTACCGACGAAGATCAAGCACTGGTCCCTTCGGAGCCTGCTGGTGAAGCTGATAAAGATCGGCGCGAAGGTCGTCCGAAGCGGTCGTTACACGACCTTCCAGATGGCGGAGGTGGTGGTCTCCAAGGATGTCTTCGCGGAAATCCTGGATCGGATCAGCCGATTGCGATGCTGTACGGTGTAATTTTTCTCGGACTCTGGAAAACCAGGGGATAGGTCTGTCCATCAGGCTATTTTCAAGGGTAAAATGGTTGATTCCAGCACGAATCAGGAGTACGATTAGCCATTGCAACGAAGAATTTGGCGAGATCAGGAAGTCGAAGGGTGGCTTTTACCGGGCATGGTGTCCGGACAACTGGTCTTCGAGTTTGATATGGGGAATAGGGATTCACAAAACTCGGTTTTGAGCGATTGAGGCCGGACAGCCCCGCTTCAGCGGAGGAAATCCGGCACGAAAGTACGAACGAATCGGATCTTGTCGTCGTGTCCGAGCTCGTGGGCGGCCAAGGCGACAAGCAGGATGGCGATATGGGAGATGGTGCAATGGTTCCTCACGCTGGTGAGTCCACGGATACTGGGCTCCTGAATCGTAATGGCCAAGAGGCGGCTGAATACGCGTTCGATGGCCGTGCGTCGGTTGTAGTGCTCCTTGAACACATCGGTTCCATATGGAATGTGGTCGCGGAGGTTGTCGGTGATGCGCCAGAGGTAATTGCATCCTTTCTGCTTGGTGAACTTGGGGTGGCCGGCGGGACACAAGAGCAAATCGGGTTTGTTTCGCCCGTAATAGAACGGGCATGAAAATTGGATATAGGTAATCCCCTTGACGGTCATTCTTCCACGGCGGGGCATCGACAGGTTGGCGGGGCAGACAACGGCTTGTCCCTCTCGCCGGAAACCGGCTTTGTCCTGGACATTGCGAGGATGGTAGGGAATGAACGGTTTCGCCTTCAGGACATGTACGATGTGCTTGAGGATGGCTTCCGTATCGTACTCCGTATCGCCACTGACGGATTGGAGCTGCCGCTTGAACGTTCTCTGCACGGCATTCATCAACGGGATGGCTACGGTTGTCTCGCCTACGGAGTTGGGCTCGGTGATCTCCCCTAGAGGCAGTTCTGATTCCAAGTCGGCCAAGACATGATTGCGATAGCCCCAGAAGTACTCGACTCGAGATTTGCCGGGAGTCGGATAGTGGATGCGTACGCCGAAGCGGGCGTCGGGATCTCCTTTGGGCAGAGCTGTTTTGTCGTATCTCCGATGACGCAGAGCAGTCTTGAGGTTGTTCTCGCGAACCGCACTGGCAATCGGGCAGGAGTCCAATCCGAGATGGCGGCCGGAAATGACACCTTCCTGAATGAGTATTCCGGTGAGCTGGACGCGAATCAGCTGAAGCAGAGGGTGTGGACAGTCGGAGAGAAACGCGCTGAAGCGTTCGAGGCTGGGAGGAGGCTGGTAGGGGTTGAATCCCAAGGCAGCCGCGATCGGTGGATTGTCTCCGAGCAGGGTGTGCAGGTCTCGCAAGAACTTCATGCGCCTGAGTCGCTGGTAGATCAGAGCCTTCAGCAAGCTGAGACGATCTACGGGTCGCCGACCGGTCCGAGCCGCAGGTTGTGGCCAAGCGGGCAAGAACTGAAAGAGTCTCTCCCACCGCAGGCGAGGAGAGAGGTGTTCGGGCTGAATGAGTTCGGGTTGTTTCATCATGCGCCCGAGTTTTGTGAAAGGTGGGCGCTGAGCAAGCAGAATCGGAGCTCTGAGATGCCTGGTTTAGGACGAAGAACCCTTTCTGGCGCAGAATGTTGCGAATTCCGCACGAAGGGGTTTCACAAAACTCCAAACTCACTAAACCAAGGCCTGGATAGGGGGTAAAAACGTGCCCCAGAGGCCGAAATCGGTAACAGATCGGGAATTTGGCATTCATAAGGTGTTCATTTGCAACAGCTTGCACGGTTTAGGGTTTGAGCCAAAACAGGCTTTTGTAAGACCTTAATAATCAACAACTTGTGAGTTTTGTGAAACCCTGTATGGGGAATGTCGGTTAGGCACACGGTGGAATGAAAATCCTTGTAACCGAAGACGACAAAAGCATCCG
>CAYXGI010000112.1:0-3071 GCA_964464495.1 uncultured Phycisphaerales bacterium | reverse complement strand
GAAACTCCGAGGGCGCTGCTGAATTTGCCGTTGACCTGGACCTGGGAATGGCTGACAATGATCCGTTTGTAGATTACAATATAAGCGTTTGCAGTTTCACACTCCCACGGAGTCAGGAGAAAACGATGTTTTACCCCTTTCTGATATGCTTGTCTGCCGTCATGACCTGCACACCGCTGACAGTCGCCCAGGAGCAGTCCACCGCAATCGAGATGAGCGAACAGTGCGCAGCCAACTGGAACGAATATGAGAGCGTCCGGTGCAATTTCGTGGTGACCACCGAATTGCCGACCGGCCGAACCGTGGGCACGGGCGATTGTCTTTTCGTGGGCGGACGTGCCCGGATAACCATGGCCGAGGAGAAGCTGGGATTCAGCATGGTCATGGTAGCAGGCGATCGATACGCCTGGACCGAGATGCGAGTGTCGGGAGATCAGCCCGGCATGGAAGTGGTCAAGTATTTCCGGGGCCAATACGACTACGAGCGCGAAACCCTTATCGGCATGTCGGGGGCTTCACCCATTCTGCACCATCCCTCCCGCATCTTCCGCATCGTGGCGCGGAACTATGACCTTGCTCTCGGCTCCAAGCAGGCAGAGGCGAAGACCCTTCTCGTTTCTCTCGAGGGCGATCTTAAACCTGGTTGCAGGCGCGAGGATCTCGGTCGCCGTCTGTCGGCAGAGGAGCGGAAGATCATCGAGCGGATGATCCGGTGCCGGTTCACGGTCCGGGCCGAAGATTTCTTGCCGGTCAGGGTCGACTTCTTTCGCGGAGAGGGGGACGGTCCCACTCTCTCGCTCCAGTTCACTGATTACAGGCTGAATGTCCCCCACGAGGACTTGGATTTCGAGTACACTCCTCCCGAGGGCGTTCCGGTCAATAACCGGGCTGCCAGGCGCCAAGCGCAATTCCGTCTCCCCCCTCTGCAGGCGAAACCCGAACTCCCCCTCGCAGACAGCGCCTCCTTCCACAGTCTCTCCGATGAAACCCGCGTCGACGTTCTCATCATGCCCGAGGGCTCCTTCAAGGTGGGCAACAGAAGTTGCGACGATTTCAACGGTGTCTACGGCGCTCTCTGGTGGGCGTCCACGTTTTTCGGCCGGGACCAGAATCCGGATGCGCTGCCTCTGGCAGACGTGGACGTGGTGGTCTACGCCGCTCCGGAGACGGACATCGATGGAGTACTCACCCTGCTCCAGGCAGGCGCGACCAACACCGTGGGCATCAACCGCTTTTATCTGGCTGTTCAGGACAGGGAGAAAAACGTTGAGGGATATCTGCCCTTCTACCTTCCTGCCGACGTGGGTGTCCGGCCGGGCAGCGGGACATCCGGCGCATCCAGGCCCGATCGGTTCGATGTCACCATTGGTGGACGCAGCTCCGGACCGGAATACACTGTCGAGCGAATGAGTACTGACGAGAAATGGAGCTTCAACAACCTCGAAGAACTCGCGAGCTCCCTCGAGGCGATCCGGGAAACGGACCGGGCCGCCTGCATCGTGTGCGCCATCAGTGTAAGGCCCAGGGGCAGAGACCGCTCCGACAGCCGGCCCATCACCACGGGGCACCTTGCCGATTTTCTCGATCTCCTCGCCTCGCACGGCGCGGACCTGACGCGCGAGAGCGCCGGTGCACTGGTGAACGAGAGAGAAATCATCGAGGCCCTGCCAGGCGAGGACAAGTAGGGTACTTGCCTGACAAGTACATGTGTATGAGGGCATTTGCGCGTCAGGCGGCCGCGCGTCACCATCCGCCGCCCTTTATTCCACGGGCCGGAGGGTCAGCGAGTCGATGCCCAAGCGCACTCCTTCCGAGGATTCATTGGAGTCCTCGGCATCGAAGCGCAACAGGAGCCACGCAGCCGTCCCTGATGCGGTCGACTAGTTAAACATTATCAGTACACGCATTCCCGCGCCGCCGCCACATAAGCCTCGATGTGCTCCACGGGAACGTCGAAGAAGTGGTCGGCGCAGGAAAGGATGTAGCCGCCCTCGGATCCGACCTTCTCGAACAGGGTCAAGACCATGTCGCGGATCGCGCCGGCTGGTCCAGTGGTCAGCACGTTGAACTGGTCCAAACCCCCGATCAGGGCCAGCCGGTTATCGATCACTTCCTTGAACTCCCAGGGTTCCTGATTCCCGCCGATGCTCACGGGCGGGAGGGTCTCCGAAGCGTCGGCGCCGTTCTTCACGATCAGTTCCTCGATTCCCTTTGCGCCGCCGCAGGTATGGTAGGTCACGAGAAAGCCCAGATCGTGGAGCGCGTCGTGCAGCTTCCTGTCACAGGGCAGGCAGAACTCCTCGTGAATCGACGGCGAGATCAAGGTTGATGAGGAAGCACCGCCTCCGGTTTCGACCAGATCGAACTTCGCGCCTTTCATGGACTCGATGAAGCGCAGCTTCTTCTCCAGCAGCACGTTCAAGAACTCGTGCACCCAGTCCGGTTTGTCGAAGGTGGCGAAAATAAGATCCTGTATATCCATGAGACAGGCAGCATGCTGCCAGCAACCGGCCTGGTCCCCCCACACGAATCCCCGCAAGATCCCACTGTCGCCGACCCGGTCATACACCCGGGCAACGGGCTTCGTGTCCAGCACCGGCACGGGCATGTATTTTTTGATCAGTCCGATGTCTTCATCCCGCTTGATCAGGTATTCAGTGATCCACGTGGTCTTGCGGTCGCCCGCCGTCTTGTAGGTCATCTCCCCTTCCGGCGTATGGATGGTGTGATGACATACACGGTTGTCCGGATCGGAATCGATCACCTCGGCTTCGTCCCGCCACTCGGGTGTGGAGAACTTGGCTAAATCAGCGTCACTCAACCAGAACTGTCAAGGTCATCATGGACCGCTTGGAAACTAACACCAAAATCTGAACTACTCACTATTCTTGGCGTTAGCGTGGCACCCCACAGGTCTTCCTCACCGCCATATATTACAGAATCATCTACAGGAAGATCTTCTTGTTTAGCTTTATTGCTACCAATAAGTCCATTACTGTATAGCTTAACTTCTGAATCAGCGGATAAGAAGTTCAAACAGCATTTTACCCCACCAGCACCCATAAGCCAGC
>CAYXGI010000111.1:0-3331 GCA_964464495.1 uncultured Phycisphaerales bacterium | reverse complement strand
GCCCGCCGCGGCGTCAGTCCACACTCATTCCGCTTCATTTCGCTAAAGTGTTACGATATTTCGAAGAAAGTCCTCATCAAAGGTTCTTGCCCGGCGTCTAAAATATAGTCTGTTCCCACCTCGATCTCGATTCGATCGACGACGCCTCCGTCGCCCACATGAGGTGCCGGGCCTATCCGGATGGAATTCCCACCGAGATTCTTCTCAACAAGCACGATCATCGCGAAGCCTACCCCGGGGACCTGAATATTCGCTTCACCCTCGCCTCTGCCGAGGAGCTGCATCCGCTCGAGCTCGTCTCGCACAGTTGATCGAAAAGTTTCCAGGCGCCGCCGATGCTGCCTGGTGTGCGGGAAACAATTGCTTCTTCAGGCAAATTATGGTTCAATTCTAATAGATTTCTCGGTTTTGAAGAAATAAGCCTTAACGCATAGTCGAGCATCGAACAAAAGTCTCCCTCCGTCGTAGATGGATAACCTTGAAAGGAGATCTTCCATGCGATCAGCAAAGCAGTGTCTAGCGGTAGCGGTCTGTGTCTTTGTCGTGGCCTTATCTTCTGTTTGGGCTGACAGTTACAAGGGCGAAGAGCTTTTTTCTCCCGCGGACCTGTCCTTCAGCCAGAAAGCGGGTTTCGACGTGATCGAGATGGACGGCGCCTCCTATCTGCTCGTTCCGGGCAGTCCTCTCGTTCCGTGCAAGTACATCGATGTCGCCCTTAGCCAGGGCGCCACGGTGACGGGAGCCACGCTGCTCCACGCTGCCTATATCGAACTCCCTGGCCGGTACGACGTGATCCCCTCCGCGAGACCGCGCCAGTGCAGCAACCCGGTCCAGGCGAATCCCTTTATCAAGAACGAGGCGGTCTACGGCGCCGATGCGGTCTATCCTGCCGGCGGAGTCGAAATTCTGAGAGAATGGAGCGCGGCCGGACAGGAGTTCGTGACACTGCGCTTGTCGCCGGTTCAGTACAATCCCGCGACGGGCAAGGTGTTTCTCGCCACGTCGATCACCTACGAGGTCGCCTTCGACATCGACCCGGGCTTCGAGGCGAAAACACTCAACCTCAGCGACAGGGTCAGGGCGAGAACGGAAAAACGGCTCAAGAGCCGGGCCGTGAATCCTCATGACGTTGCCGTCCCCGCGTGGAACGGCATGGGAAGCCGCGCCCTTCCGGCCGGCGACTACGAGTACGTGGTGATCACCACCACGAGTTTCGAGAACGAGTGGGATGTGCTTCTCGACCACCACACGAGCATCGGCCTTCCGTCGACGGTGGTGACGACCGATTACATCTACTCCAACTACTCGGGAAGCACTCAGTACGATGAGATCCGCAATTTCGTGATCGACGCCCACGCCACGTGGGGGACGATCTATTTCCTCATCGGCGGCGATTCGAGTAAGGTGCCCTGCGGCTGGGCCTATCACGTGGGGAATAATATTCCCTCCGACGTGTACTACGCCGACTATGACAACGACTGGCACTGCGAGGTCTACGTGGGCCGTGCTCCGGTCGACACCACCGGCGAGATCACCACTTTCATCGGCAAGACCTTCGACTACATGGTGAGCCCGCCGAGCGGGTTCGGCGAGGAGGTCTTTTTCATGGGATTCGATCTCGATTCCTCCTCTCCGTCGGAGGATCTCATGGAGATCATCTCCGGCAACTGGTTGCCCGCGTGGGCCGACTACAGCCGCGAATACGACAGCGAGGGCGGCAGCCACGAGAACGACGTCGACGGCTACATCAACAGCGGCAAGGCCCTGGTCAATCACTCCGATCACTGCAACACCACCGTGGTCGGCGTGGGATCGTACAGGCACGGCAGCCATCTCTCCATCAGCGAATGCCAGGCGTTCAACAACGGAGCGCGGCAGTCGGTTTTCTACTCGCTCGGCTGCTACTGCGGTAATTTCGAGGGGACCGATTGCTGGATCGAAGAGTTCATCAAGGATTCCGACGGAGGCGGTGTGGGCGCCGTGGGCAACTCGCGCTACGGCTGGTACTCGCCCTCGGGTCCCTGGCACGTCGTGTCATCCCTCTTCGACAGAAAGTTCTTCAAGATCCTCTGGGAGCCCGAATTCCAGTGCTGGCACTCGGGCGAGACCAACAGCGAGTCAAAGAACAACATCTATGTCTCGGGCGACTACGACCAGTACTGTTTCATGGAAACCAACCTCTTCGGCGATCCGGCCCTTCCGATCTGGACCAATGTTCCCACTGTGCCGACGCTCAGCTACTGTCCTCTCATCGGCCTCGGCCAGCAGGGTTTCACCGTCAATGTGAAGAGCGGGAGCGATCCTGTCGAGGGCGCGCTGGTCTGCGCGAACATCGACGGCGACGTTTACGAGCGCGCCGAGACCAATGCCGAGGGGAATGTGATTCTCTTCGTCGATCCGAGCGCGAGCGGGACGATGAACGTGACCGCCTCGGGCGACAACCTGCTGCCCACCCACGAGTCGTGCACTGTCGATGCATCGGGCACCGACATGACGATCGGTGTGAGCCTCGACAATACGAATTATCTGCTCGGGGACACGATCCACTACGACCTGACCGTGACGAACAACACGGGCACCACGCAGAACAGCACGGTGTGGGTCAATCTCACCCTTCCGAGCGGCAATACCTACCCGGCCGCCGGAAGCCTGGCGAGCGGTCCTTGGACGCTGACTTTCGCGCCTTACGAGACAAAGAACGGTTCGCTGCCCCAGTTCCTTCCGTGGTACGCGCCGACAGGCGCGTTCATGTTCAACGCCTATGTCGGCCCTGAGCCGGGCATTGTCAACGAGGCCCATGAGGCATTCAGTGTTTCGCCCTGATTCAGCTCGGGCAATGAGCTGACCCGGCAAAACAGCAAAAAAAAGAGACGGCGCGGTCTTGCGATCGCGCCGTCTCCCGTTAGCCGTCCAAACCGTTGAACCAAGGCAAAGCCATATCAATCACAAAGGAGCGGATCTGTCCCTCGATCCTCGACACATGAAGCCAGTCTCACTCGCGCGTTCGCGTACCAAGAATAATTGATTTGACAGATTTGAATGCCACCGATATTTTCTGTCGGAAATTGGTGGTTGGCATTTCGCAGCTCAAACCCAAAGAGCTTCTCATCGACCGCGCAGATTCGTCTGTGGCGCGCGGCTTGACGTTACTATCCTAAAAAAAGGGAGCTGGACCATGTTGAGTCTTCAAGGAAAGAAGTTGCTGACATTGAGTTTTCTCATCGCAGGATTGGCCTCGTTCGGTTTGACTTCGGCCGCATCGGCCCAGATAGTTCTCCCTAACGTTGCAAAAAAACGAACTATTGAGCACCGGGAATGGCTTTAAGGAATT
>CAYXGI010000110.1:0-4072 GCA_964464495.1 uncultured Phycisphaerales bacterium | reverse complement strand
TAAGAACCCGAAATAGCCGGGTAAGAACCCGAAATAGCCGGGTAAGAACCCGAAATAGCCGGGTAAGAACCCGGAATAGTCGGGTAAGAACCCGGACTGGCCGGGCCATGCGGAGGAAAGGCTCTGATGATTCTCTTCAAGAAGTGCGAAGTCTACGCCCCCGGGTTCCTGGGCGAAAAGGACGTGTTCGTGGCGGGCGGAAAGATCGCCGCCATCGGCGATGACATCCCCGAGCCGGCCGGCATGGAGACCGACGTCATCGACGGAGCGGGTCTCAAGATGGTGCCAGGTCTGATCGACTGCCACGTTCACATCGCCGGAGCCGGCGGTGAGGGCGGCCCGGCCACACGCACGCCCGAGCTCAAGCTGAGCGAGCTCCTCGAGGGCGGCATCACTACCGTGATCGGATGTCTCGGCACCGACGGCCTGACCCGCTCCGTGGAGAGCGTTCTGATGAAAGCCAAGGCTCTCAAGGAAGAAGGCGTGTCGGCCTGGATCTACACCGGCTCCTACCAGGTGCCCACACCCACCCTGCTCGGCGACGTGGGCCGCGACATCGCCCTCATCGACGAGGTGATCGGCGTGGGCGAGATCTCCCTCTCCGATCACCGCTCGTCGGGACCGACCGTGGACGAACTGATCCGCCTCGCAGGCCACGCCCGCGTGGGCGGCCTCCTCGGGGGTAAGGCGGGGATCGTCAACTGCCACATGGGCGACGCTAAAAATCCTTTTCAGATCCTCCATGACGTGATTGCGAAGAGCGAGCTGACCCTCGCCCAGTTCCTGCCGACCCACTGCAACCGCAATGACTACATTTTCGAGGACGCCAAGGAGTACGGCAAGAAAGGCTTCGTCGACATCACGGCCAGCTCCTACCCGTTCTTCCCCGAGTACGAGACCAAACCCTCCAAGGCGGTGATCGAACTCCTCGCCGCGGGAGTACCTCTCGAGCACATTACAATGTCATCCGACGGATGCGGGTCGCTCCCCGACTTCGACGAGAAGGGCAACCTGATCAAGCTCGAAACAGGCAAGCCCCGGTCGATCCTCGACGAGCTGCGCGATCTCGTGCGCGACGAGGGGCTCGAACTCGCCAAGGCCTTGCAGGTGGTCACCTCGAACGTGGCGAACCTTCTCAAGCTCGGCCGCAAGGGGCACATCGCGGCCGATCTCGACGCGGACGTGACCCTTCTCGACAGCGAGTTCCGGCCGTACCATATCGTTGCGGGGGGAACCATGATGGTTCGGAATGCCCGTCCCTTGAAAATGGGAACCTTCGAGGAATAACTCCGGCGCAGACAGGATTATGATCGACTACCGCGATTACGACATTGCAGACGGACCCCTGAAGGTCCTCGGCCTCAAAGCCCTTCACGGCGCCAATTATTTCAGTGGCGGCAAGGTGGTGATCGTGCGTCTCGACCTCGGAGATTTCGACGAGGTTTTCACCAATGAAATCCCCGGCTTCTACGAGAAGCTGAAGCAGGCCCTTCCGTCGCTTCACGAGCACTACTGCTCTGTCGGCTGCGAGGGCGGTTTTTTTCAAAGGGTCGAGAGGGGCACCCTTCTGGGCCACGTGACCGAACATGCGGCGATCGAACTGCAGACCCTGGCCGGGATGGATGTGGCGTACGGCAAGACCCGCGCCACGGCGAGCGCGGGCGTCTACAACGTGATCTTCCGCTTCATCGACGAGGCTGCGGGCGTGTACGTTGCCAAGGCGGCTGTCAATCTTGTGAACGCCCTCCTTCTCGATGAGCCCTTCGATGTTGGCCGAGCAGTCGAGGAGATCGTGGCGATCCGCGAGGAGCGGCTTCTCGGGCCGAGCACCCAGGCGATCGTCGAGGCCGCCCTGGAGCGGGGCATCCCCTTCATCAGGCTTGACGAGCACAATCTCGTGCAGCTCGGCAACGGCCGGTACCAGAAACGGATCAGGGCCACCATCACCGAGGATACGGGCCTCATTCCGGTGGAGACGGCTGCAAGCAAGTATCTCACGGCGCGGATGCTCGAGGCTGCGGGCGTACCCGTGCCCGAGTCGATCAAGACGTCAAGCGCTGCCGAGGTCCTGGCCTTTCACGATGAGAAGCAGGCGCCGCTCGTGGTCAAGCCCTGCGTGGGAAACCTCGGCCATGGTGTCAGCCTGAATCTCGATGCCTGCGGCAAGATCGAAAAAGCCGTGGAGAGAGCTCTCGCCGTGGACAACGAGGTCGTGGCGCAACCCCACGTCGAAGGGGATACCTTCCGGCTGCTCGTTGTCGATTTCAAGTTCGTGGCCGCTGCCAAGCTGACGCCGCCTGCGGTGTTCGGCGACGGCGCCAGGACCATTGCCCAGCTCGTCGACGAGCTGAACGCTGATCGTCGGCGCGGAGTGGGCGACAAGACCTGCCTGACGCGGATCACGCCCGACGAGTCGTCTCGCGCGATTCTCGAAGACGAGAGGCTCGACTCCGAAACAATCCTACCCAAGGGCAGACGGCTGGAACTCAAGGTCTCGCGAAGTCTCAAGCTCGGAGGCTCAAGCGAGGACGTGACCGATACGGTCCATCCCGCCAACCGCAATCTGGCCGAAAGAGCGAGCCGCAGCATCGGTTTGAACGTGGCTGGGATCGACATCGTTGCGCCGTCGATCAGCGAGTCGATCCTCGATAGCGGGGGTGTCATCGTCGACGTCAGTGCCGCTCCCGATTTCAGGATGCACCTCATGCCGGCTTGCGGCCGGAGCAGGGACGTGGCCGCGCCTTTCGTGGACATGCTCTTTCAGCCGGGAACCAAGGTGCGCGTTCCGATCGTGGCAATCACGGGAACGACAGGCAAAACCACTGCGGCTCGGCTTCTCGAACACTGCCTGGCAAGAAGGGGCCGGAGAGTGGGCCTGGCCTGCTCCGAGGGTTTGTTCGTCGCGGGGGAAGCCTTGATCAGGGGTGAAATGTCCCGCTTCGAGAGCGCCGCCATAACGCTCGGCGACCGGTCGATCGACTGCGCCGTCCTCGAGATCCCGCTGGAGACGATTCTCGACAAGGGGCTCGGTTACGAGTACGCCGATTGCGGCATCGTGCTCAACGTGGAGGACGAGGCCAAAGAATTCGACGAGTTGAGAAATATCGAGGACGTGGCCTACGCCAAGTCGGTTGTGGCCGAACAGGTCTACGGCGAGGGATTCACCGTTCTCAACGCGGATTGCGACCTCGTTCTCGCCATGCGCGAGCGGCTCTACAGCAAGCTCGTACTCTTTTCGCGAAGCGACCAGAATCCCGAGGTGAAAGCCCACACCGACCAGGGCGGTCTGGCCGTGACCATCGACCGGGATTACATCATCATCCGCCATGATCACCAGAGGACCGATCTGACCCACCTCGACGACATTCCGCTCTGCGGCCGCGATGGAGAACGCCGTCTTCTCGACGCTGTTCTGGCGACGGTGGCCGCACTCTGCGCCCTCAGCCTATCGGCCGAAGACGGCGCTTTCTGTTTTTCGGCCGACGAGCTCAGGGAGTCGCTCGCGTCTTTCGAACCTGAAGAAATGTCCGGCTGATCTCGGGAGGCGATACCTGCGACTCCGGGGTCAGTCACTCGTTTTCCGATAATCCCACTTCTGGCTTCACCGGCGTGCGCCCCCCGTGGGTTATCGGGAACAGTTGCCAGACTGAATTGCCGGTGCTTTTTTTCTGGCTGTCTTTCCCAACCCGGAAATCGTGCTCACGGAAAATCGCCCGGAGCCCGTTGAAACATGTCGAATGTCTCTAAATTAATACCAACCAACGAAATGAAGGACAAAAATAGCTGACGTTGAACGTCATTCATCCTTGATCTGTAAGGTCTTATCTGCTATCGTCTATATGTTAGATGAGATTGATTTCTCCGCGTATCTTTCCGGGTCTCTTCGCCCAGCAAGGAAAGAGGTTTTTCCACAACCACCGTTTACGGACCCACACATGGCCAAAAGAATGTCCAACAAGGCGCGGATCGAGCAGAAAGCCGCGGAAGCGGCTGCCTCCGACGAGGCAAAGGTCGCCAAGAAGAAGGTCGCCAAGAAGAAGGTCGCCAAGAAGAAGGTCGCCAAGAAGAAGGT
>CAYXGI010000109.1:0-4199 GCA_964464495.1 uncultured Phycisphaerales bacterium | reverse complement strand
ACGCCGGTCTACGAGTTTCCCGAGCATGCGGCGCGCGTGCTCGAGGCGATGACGCGGTACGGGAAGATCAAGGCGCGCGGTGAGGATAGGTGTCCCGAGTTCGAGGTCGACCGCGACGGCGCGGCGGCGATTCTGGAGAAACACAAGGGGAGCGGCGAGTATCTGCCCCAGGCCGACGCGTTTCGTGTGCTCGGGTGCTATGGCCTGCCCGTACCGAAGGTGGTCGAGATCGGCACGAAGGATGAGCTGGCCGCGGCCGCGGGCACGGTTGGATATCCCTGCGTGCTCAAGGTCGATTCCACGAGCGTGGTACACAAGTCGGACGCGGGCGGTGTGGCGCTCGGGCTTGCCGATGAGGCCGCGCTCACCGCGGCTTTCGACAAGATGGCGGCGGCGTTCAGCGATGCCGGCACGCGGTATGTGCTCATGGAGCAGAAGCCCGCCGGCCAGGAAGTGATCATGGGCGCCGTCGGCCAGGAAGGGCTCGACGCGCTCGTGCTCTTCGGCATGGGGGGCATCTTTGTCGAAGCGCTCAAGGATGTGGTCTTCCGGCTCGCGCCGCTGTCGGAGCGCGAGGCGGACGAGATGCTCACCGGAGTGCGCGCCCTGCCGATTCTCGAGGGCGTGCGCGGTCAGCCGGGTGTTGACTTCGACCGGTTGCGCGAGTGCCTGATCCGGCTTTCGTGGCTGGTGAAGGATTTCGGGTTCATCGACGAGATGGATCTGAACCCGGTGCTGGCCTATCCCAAGGGCGATGGCGCCGCGGTGGTCGATGTGCGGATGAAGGTGGCGGCCGAGTGAGCGCGAAGGTCCTGATGGCGTTGAGTCTGACTGACACGGCTGTCGGTGCAGACGCGGGCCGCAACCACTGGATTCCGTGCGTGGTGATCGGCGTCTACATCGCTCTCCTCTACGCGATTACCTGGTGGTCGCGAAGGCTTTCGCGCAAGGACGGCCTCGTGGGATATCTGCTCGCCGGGCGCAACCTCCCTTTCTGGATCACCGCCGCCATGCTCACCGGACTCGCGGTGGGCGGTGCGTCGACGATCGGGGTGGCCGAGAATGCTTATCATCATGGACTCGGCGCCGGGCTCTACAACGCGGCGTGGGGCGTGGGCGCCATCGCCGTCGGGCTCGTCGCGGTGCGCCGGATCCGCGAGATGAAGCTCACCACCCTGCCCGAGATGTTCGAGCGCTACTACAGCGTGGGCGGACGCATTCTGGGCGTGGTGGGGCAGCTCGTGATCCAGGTGGTGATCACCTCGCTTCAGTATGTGGCGGGCGGCGCGATTCTTCATGCGCTGCTGCCGAATGTGTTTTCGCCCTTCTTAGGGATGCTGGTTACTGCCGTTGTGTTTGTGGGGATCACCCTCATCGGTGGTTTCTGGGCCGCGGGTTTGACCAATGTGATCAATGTGATCCTCATCTACACGGGCGTTGTGCTCGGTGCGGCCATGATCCTCTTCAAACCCGAAGTGGGGGGGATCTCGGGATTGATCGAAAAGCTGCCCGAGGGGCATGCGGGATTTTCGCTTGGCGGATTGCCCGGTGCGGTGATCGTGGCGTGGTTCGTGGTCATGGCGGTGACCGCGCTCGGGACGCAGTCGGTGGTGCAGATTGGATTCGCGTCGCGCGACGGCAAGGCGGCGCGGAAGGGATTCCTGCTCGGTGGGCTGATCATCCTGCCGGTGGGATTCATCAGCGCCATGATCGGACTCGCCGCCGCCGGGCTCTATCCGGGGATCGAGGCGAAGGAAGCGCTGCCCATGGTGGTGCTCGAGCTCAACCCGCTCATCGCCGGCATGATCCTCGCCGGCCTCTGGGCGGCCGATGTGTCGACGGCGTGCGCGCTTCTCCTGGGAAGCTCGACGCTCGTTGTGGATGACATCATCAAGCGATTCTTCGCGCCCGATCTCACCGAGCGGGGGGCGTGGATGGTGTCGCGCGGCACGGTGCTGGTGATCAGTGTGGTGACCTTTATCCTCGCCACCACGGTGACGGGGATCCTGACGACGCTGCTCGCCGGGCTGGCGCTCAATGCGGGCTACGCGTTGCTCGTGATGGTGACGCTCTTCTGTCCCTTCCTTTGCCGGAAGGGGAGCGCGCTGTGGGTGCTGGTCGCCACATTTGCGGCTTTTGGGCTCTGGTTCGTCAAACCCGAGCTCGGCGGGCTGGCTCATCCCGTGTATTATACGATGATCGCCGCGGCGGTCGCCTTTTTTGTGGTGGCCGTGGTCGATCGAAGGAAGATAAAGTTGGAGTCATGACTGGCGAGATACCGGAACAGACGGCGTCGAGCGACGCGGCCGAAGAGGACGGGATGGAGGGACTGGCGCGGCCGGGCCGGGTGGACGGCAGGGCGATTTTCATCGGCTGGGAGAAGCTGCGCATCCCGTACAATATTGCTCTGGTGCTCCCCGTTCTCGCTGGAGTCTTTGTCGCTTATGGACCGGGCATGGAAATTTTTAGACCGGTCACCGTGGACAAAGGCCTCGTTTTTTCGGTCGTTCTTTATGCGATCGCGGCCAACGTGTTCTACTTCGCGGGTCCGGTCGTCGAGACCTACGTGGCCCGGCTTGCGCGCAAGACGTACATGCTGGAGCTCCGGCTCTGTCTTTTCGTCGCGGGGACCATCGCGAGCATGAGCCTGGAGATGCTTTGCGCATTGAGATATTCAAAGTTCTTATTTCCGGATTCAATAGATTGACAAACGATGCGTTCCCCCTTGCCGCGCGCAAGGCGGAACGCGGAACACGAAAGGAAGGAGGAAGAAATGGGTAATCTGGACTGGCTGCCCAAGGATCACGACATCAAGAATCACGACCTCTGGGGCGATGAGCATTTCGGAAGCGATGCGCCGTCGACGATGTACGAGCTGAAACCGGTGAGGAACCCCAAGGGCGAACCGGTGGAGGGCCTCAACACGGCGTGGATCACGCTCAACAATCCCAAGCAGTACAACTCGTACACCACCGAGATGGTCAAGGGTGTGATCGCCGGCCTGAACCAGGCGTCGATGGACCGCACCGTGGTCATGGTGGTCTTTACCGCGGTGGGGGACAAGTCGTTCTGCACGGGCGGCAACACCAAGGAGTATGCCGAGTACTACTCGGGCAAGCCGACCGAGTACGGCGCCTACATGGATCTCTTCATCGGCATGGTGGACGCGATCCTCATGTGCAAGAAGCCGGTGATCTGCCGCGTGAACGGCATGCGCATCGCCGGCGGCCAGGAGATCGGCATGGCGTGCGACCTGGCTGTTTCGAGCGACCTTGCCATGTACGGCCAGGCGGGGCCCAAGCACGGTTCGGCGCCCGATGGCGGGAGCACCGACTTTCTGCCCTGGTTCCTCACGATCGAGGACGCCATGTACAACTGCATCTCGTGCGAGATCTGGTCGGCGTACAAGATGAAGCGCCTCGGCCTCGTCACCACGGTGGTGCCCGTGCTCAAGGACGGCGACGAGTGGGTGCGCAACCCCATGGTGATCACCGACCGCTACGTCGACGACGGCGAGATCGTCTACGGCGACATGAAGAGCGGCGGCGATTTCAAGGCCGCCCGCGAGAAGGTCAAGAGCCTGACCGTCGACTTCAGCCGCCTCGATTCCGAGGTGGACAAGCTGGCGTGGAAGTTCACCAACCTCTTCCCCAACTGCCTCATGAAGTCGATCGACGGCATCCGCATGAAGAAGAAGGTCTTCTGGGATCAGTGCAAGATTCCCAACCGCCACTGGCTGGCGGCCAACATGGCGACCGAGGCCTATCTCGGGTTCAATGCGTTCAATACGAAGAAGATCACCGGGCAGGATGTGATCGACTTTGTGCGGTACCGGCAGCTTGTGGCTGAAGGAAGGCCGATCGACGAGGCGTTCATGGCCGAGGTGATGGGGAAGCCGCAGGAGTAGTCGCGGTACGACAGACCGCTTTCAAGAGGGATATCGATACACGCGGGCGCTCCTTTGGGCGCCCGTGTGTCGCTTTAAGGATGCCTTGGCCGGTGAGTGGGAGGCAGGTCTTTCTTCTTGAAAGCCTCTCTCTTTCTCCCACCCATGTGTATCGAGTTATACCGCCGAGCTTCGCGGTATAAAGGGCAGTACTCTGGTAAAAACGCCCCACATTAACCGGCTTTGCTATGAATCCTTGCAGATTTGATTTTCATTTTCTTCGCCAGTTGGGCTGGATTCTTTGCAGCGCTAA
>CAYXGI010000108.1:0-4227 GCA_964464495.1 uncultured Phycisphaerales bacterium | reverse complement strand
CCCTGACCGTAAACGGACTTATGACTGCCCACTTCACTTGGCTAAATTATTACCACACTGTTATACACGATGTGGTGCAGATCGATTGTAAGGAGATGGTAAATGAGTCGCTGTCGAGGAGGACTCGTTCGCCGCTCATCGCCGCAGCTCGTCGCTCTGCTCACGCGGTTTCTTCCGTGGTAGGGCGATCAGTCCGTGCTATCATGGAGCGAGAGGGATTTTTTGATCGTCGTGACAATGGCAAGGTTAATCACAAGAGGAGAAAGACGATGTTGAAGCGCGTTATTCTATTGAGTTGGCTGCTCATCCTTTTCCTGACTCCGTCCGCGATGTGCCAGGTCGACCTCTCCGAGGTTGTTACTTTCGGCGACAGTCTGACGCACAACGATCTCCTCTGGCTTGTTTACGGCAATCCCCAGGACCTCTACGGCAAGGATCCGATGGAAGCGGCGTGGAGCAAAGGGGCCCTGTCGGGCGACACACTCACCAATTATGCCGTGGGCGGTTCGGAGTCGTCCGATCTGATGACTCAGATCGATCTCTTTCTCTTCCTCGAACTCCTCGGCGCCCAGGACGAGGCGACCCTCTTCAACGTGGAGATCGGCGGTAACGATGTCTTGAATAATATCAATCTTCTCGCCGCCTACGCCCCGGGGCAGAATTCTTCGGCCGACGCTGTGATCGACGAGATCGTCAACAACATGAAGGACGGCCTCCTGCTCCTCAGGAGCACACACTGGGATGCGCGTTTCGTGGTCTGGACACTCCCCGACGTGACCGTGACGCCCGACCAGTGGAACCTGCTCAATCCGACGCAGATCGCCAATGTGCGCGCCCACCTGCAGCGCGCCAACAACAAGATCAGGTGGCTCGACACTCTCTCCTTCGCGGTGGTTCTCGACACCTACGCCCTCTTGCAGGCGGCGGTGGCCAGTCCGCCCGTGCTCTTCGGCCGCCAGCTCGTGGGGCCGCCCGCCAACGGCGACTACGATCACATTTTTGCCGACGCCATTCATCCCACGGCGGTGGTCAACGCTTTCTTCGCCAATTTCATCATCTACAAGATGAACACCAATTGGAACGATGACATTCCCCGCTACAGCAACGAGGAGCTCGCCGACCTGGCTCACATTCCCCATTGACGCGGGGCGCCAGGTCGATAGGATTTTTTTTATCGGCTCGGCCCCCCTGATCATTCTTTTTTCAGGAGCAAGTAGTCGAGCCCGAACATGTGGCGCTTCCGGGCTGCCTCGTTGGCTCCGCTGATGGTGACCTTCAGTCTGTTACGGCTCTTCTTGAGCGTGAAGACACCGAGGTCGACATCGCGCGTCTCCACTTCGTGATTGAAGAGATCGACCACGTTCTTGATGTTCTGTCCGTTGATCGAGATGTTCACGATTCCGTAATCAACGGCGTGGGTGAGCGCTGCCGCGACACGATAGTCCCCTTTCCGGGGCGCGTCGAATTCGAGGGTGAGCGTGTCTTCCGGTGCGCCGTCCACCCACCAGAGCTGCCTGTTGCGACTCCAGCCGTATTTTTCTTCTTCCTGTATCTCTGTCGTGCCGCCCGAGATCTCGGCGATCTTCATGGCTTCTCCCTCGAGCGCATCCTCCACGCCGGTGACGAGGTTGACGTCGTCGCGCGTCCGGGGCACGGCGCGTCGCGCCTCGTCAGGCGCCGGCGGGGCGTTCCACGCCGCTCCGCGCATGGCGTACCACATGGTGGCGGGCGCGAAGTTGATGCGCGTCGCCGCCCAGTGCCAGAGCTCCATGTCGAAGCGCAAAGACCTCTTGAAGGGGATGGCGTCGAGAGCCCGAAACCGGCAGTTGACGCTGAAGCCCCCCGTCAGGTTTCCCCCGCCCTCGGGCTGGGCGTGAAAGGGCGTTTCGAAGAACTCGGGCCGGCACCACGCGTAGCTGTAGTAGTCCTCCGTGCCCGTGCCGATGTGGGAGGGAAAAGCCTCTCCGTCGACGTAGATCTTCTCGTCCCCCTCGCCCCACCAGGCCTTGGCGCCGTTGAAGACCGCCAGCGCATCGCCCACGTAACGCCCCGCACCGCGGATTTCGATGTAGTTGAGATCCTCGGCGTGTTCGCCCGACATGCCCATGTGTGCGCGCGTCCGCCGGTGGGCGTACTGGCGCCAGGCCGCATGGAAATAGAGCGATCGGTCGTCCCACGTCCAGGGACCCGAACGGACGAGACCGAGGTCGACGTCGACAGCCTGATCGCCGAGGTTGCGAAAGACGACGCGCGCCGACTCGGCGAAGGGCATGACCCAGTAGCACGCCAGGGTTCCGTCGCGGCCGACCTCGGTGTACCACGTCTTGTAAGCGCTGAGCTGGTGGCCCGTTCCGAAGAAGTCTCCCACCGGGCACCAGACCGTACGCACACCGTCGAACTCGATCTCGACCACGGTGGAGCGCAGAGCTTGTGCGCGATCGGCCGCATCGATTTTCAGTACCAGTTCTTCGATCGCGGCCGGTCCCTCGAGCTCGAAGCTGAGACTTCCGCCCGGGGCAAGGTTCGCCGAGGCGGTCTTCTCTTCCAGATCGCCGCCCGCAGTGGGCGACCGAGCCAGATCGTGCTGCACGCGGGCGAGCAGCTCCCCGGCGCGCTTCAGGTCGTCGAGCGAAAAGGAACGCACGGCCGTGTTCCTGTCATAAGTGCGGGTGTTGATCTGGTAGTAGAGCGCTTCGCCCTCGTGGGCGCCCGCATCGGTGATCGCGTCGCTCTCGTAGGTGATCGTGCAGTGTTCGGCATAGGGAATGGGCAGGTAGAGATTGTGCGCGCGGCGCTTGAAGTCGGTGAGCGGCGAGCAGGACGCGCTCAGCGGCTCACCCGTCAGGGCGCCGCCGCTGAGCGCGTCAACGATCGGTCCCTCGATGACGGGTGTGTCGCCGTGGTCGATATAGACACGCAAGGTGCCGTTGGTGAAGGGCTCGCCCTTGGATCCGTGCCAGGTGCCCCAGAACCGGACCACCGCGCCGGGGCCGTCGGCGTCCATGAGCACGTGCTCCGTTCCGCCCTCCTTCGTGTCGACGCGGATGAACTGGCTGCGGTCCCAGTTGGCGAACCACCCCGCCCCGCCCGGTTCCTTCGAGTCGCGGTCATAGCTGCTGAACTGCCGGCACGTGTAGTAGGGAGCGGGGAACCGCGCCAGGCTGTCGCGGTCGACCATTTCGCGCAGAAGGCTCTCGAAGTTGACCTCCTCGACGCCCTTCGCGGGCGCGGCCGCTCCGAGAAGCGCGATGACGGCGATCAATAAACAGGCTGCACAGGTTGACTTTTGCATGATTTTGCTCCTGTCTCTATTCGGTTCTCGTGATGACGCCGATCTCGGCTGCCGACGCCCAGGGTTTCCGGTCCACGGCTTCGAGGCTCCTGAATTTGACAAAGCGCCCGGTGCGCACACCGTCGAACAGAACGCGCTGCTCCACGGGATTGTTCTTGATGTTGCCGAATGCGCCCGCTGCCGCGGCCGGTCCCCATTGCGCGCCGTCGGCGCTCACGAAGAACTCGTAACCGACCACGGTTCCGTTGGCGCCCTGGGCGCGCGGCAGGTAGGTGAAGCCCCGCAAGGCGACGCTTTCGCCGAGGTCGATGACGATATGGTGGGGGTGGGGCGGGTTCGACGCGACCCACTCGGTGTGCCAGATCGTGGCCGGGTCGCCATCGATGGCGCGGGCCGCGCTTTCGCCGTGGCCGGTCTCCTCGCTGTCGGTCCCGATCACCGTCCAGCAGGCCTTGGCGATATCGAAGAGCGCGCGCGCCGTGCGGCTGCCGGTACGGTGTTCGTCGAAGGCGCGGGCGCAGACCGTCCCGCCCCGCGGCAGGGGAATCGGCCCGGAGTAAAGGAGCGCGTCGGGCCTCGGCACCGACCCGTCGAGTGTGTAGCGGATGATAGGGCCGGGCGGGTGGCAGGCGATGATCACGTCGCCCTCCCTGGTGCGGCGGATGATGGGCGTGCTCAGCCGCACATGTTCGAAATAGATCCCGAAGGCGCTCAGCGTGGGGCAGAGGCGCGCATCGAGGATCCTGATCCTGACCTTGTCCGACTCGACCGTGTCGAACCGGCAGATGCGCTTGTATCCCACCGTTGTGCCGGCAGTCAGCTCGCGCCATTTGCCATCGATCGAGGCGTCGACCGCAAAGCGCGCGATGCGCTGTCCGAAAGCGCTGATCTGTTCCTGGAGCATGACGCGGTTGAAGCGCACCGGTTCGTCGAGG
>CAYXGI010000107.1:0-4585 GCA_964464495.1 uncultured Phycisphaerales bacterium | reverse complement strand
GGGCGGCCCGATTTCAAGTACGTGGCCACCCACATCTGCGACTCGATCAAGCGGCAGATGAAGGCGCAGGGACAGACCGGCCTTCAGGGAGAGTATGGGATCGGCCTCCTGAGTTTCTGGACCGTGGGCGAGGAACTGACGCTCACCTCGTCGGGCAAGGATGGAAAAACCTGGGAAATGCGCATGGCCAAGGGCGATCCCGGCTACACGATCCGCCAGCGTCGCACGCTTCTGCCCGTTGCGGGCACCGAGCTGTGCGTGCGCCCCCTTCTCCCCGGCTTGCGCCTGGTCACGGGGGAGAAAATTCAGTGGTACCTCGCCTCGGAGTTGCGGGACCGCATCAGGTCGACGGGTGTCACCATCCGCATTGCGGACCGCACGGCGCGCAAGGAATTTACCGTGGAGCCGCGTCAGTTCTCGGGACGCCTGCTCCGCGACCTTCCTGCCGCGAGCACGCAACTGGGAGACATCTATCTCGAGATCTACCTGGCACAGGAGACCCCGCAAAACAGGGTCGGCCTCTACCGGTCCGGAACGCGGGTGATCGAATCGATCGCCTCCCTCGACCGGTTCGACCGGGAGCCGTGGACCTCGGGGCATCTCGAGGGAATCGTGGACGCGCCCTTTCTCCACCTCACTCCCGGAACGCGGAGTGGCATCATCCAGGACGACGCCTTCGGCGCCTTCGCCAAGGCGCTCGAACCGGCGGAGGAGCGGCTGTCGGCGCTCGTTGCCGAGCAACGCGAGGCCGAGGAACAGCGGGCGAGCCGCCGCATTCTCAAGTCCGTTCAAAGAGCCCTGCGCGAGGCGCTGGCCGCGCTTCCCCGGGAGGAGTACGACTGGTTCGACATCGGCACGACGCAGCGGGGATCGAAAGCCCGCCGCGACGTTCCGCAGGTCGAGGAGAGCGGTCAAACCGGTGAGGGCGCCGACGGATCGACAGCGGGCGGGGCGTCCGATGGTTCCGACGAGGAGGATCCGCAGCGCTCGTTCTTCAATTTCGCGGGCCCCCTCTTCAGCGTTCGCGTCCTGCCCGGATCGTGCGCCGTGCCGGTCAACGAGGAGAGGCAGTTCGCAGCGTCACCACGCGACAAGAGCCGGCGGCGGGTGGAGCGGGATCTGACCTTCGCCTGGCGTATCGTTGAGGGAGAGGGCCTGCTCATCAACGACACCGGGCCGAAAATCACTTTCGTGGCCCCCCACGAGCCGGTCCTCACTCGGATCGAGGTCGCCGCCACCCAGGGCGATGTAACCTGCGCGGGCGAGGCGCTCGTCACGATCACCGACTCCCTGGTGCCGGTTCCAAAGGGAGGGGCGGACACGAAACGGGGCTTGCCCGGTTACACCTATCGCCGCGCACCCGGCGAGCTGTGGCGGTCGCGGTACGAAGAGGAGAGCAACCTCATCGTGATCAACAACGGGCACAGGGATTTCGTCTTCGCATCGAGACGGCGGGCGCGCAAGCTGCGCTACATCTGCCGGCTCTTCGCAAAGGAGCTCGTCTGCCGGAATTTCCCCGGCATTCCGCCTGACCAGCTTCTCGAGCGGATGATCGAACTGTCGCTCTACACAGAGGATAACCTGCGCTGAAGATTTGCAGTGGAACCGATTATGACAACCAAAAAAACCAATGAACTCACCCTCAAGGACAGGCTCTCGCGTCTCACCTACCGCCAGGCGATCAGACTTCTCGGAGAAGAGGGAGATGCGCTGATCCGCAGGGGCGGCAAGTATGACATCAGGCTCGACGAGCAGGTCTCTCTCGGCAGCGATCTCTTTTGCCTCGATTTCGGGCACGCCAAGGTGACGATCACGCAGAATCCCCGCAGGGCGCAGAAACTCGACTTGCGATGTTCTTCGTGCGACACGCCTTGCGAGCATCTGGGCGCGGCTCTTTCCCTGATCCTGGAGGAAAAAATGGCGCTGGGGCTCGCCGCCCCTCGGCCGGAGCGGATCCCGGTGGAGAGCCTGAGCGAGGACGAACTGGTGCGACGAGCGATCGAGGAGCGCACGGAGCGGGCTCGGGGGGAGAAATTCACGCTCCGCTCCATCGAGCAAAAGAAGGTCTGGACCGATTACGTCATCACCAGTGCGAGTTCGGGGAAGACCTACTGCGTGGCGCTCAGAGGCTTCGAGCCGGGAGAATCCTATTGTTCCTGTCCCGATTTCCGCAGAAACACGCTCGGCACGTGCAAACACATCCTCCACACGATCGGGACTGTGAAAAAACGATTCTCCGCTGCCCGGTTGAAGCGGCCTCACACGAGAGAAAACATCTCGCTTCACATCCGGTACGGAGAGGAGATGGAACTCCGCCTGCTCCTGCCCGAGAAGGTGGACCGGAAGACCGCCGCCGTGGTCGGTCCCGTGAAGGACCGCCCCATCGATGATATCCAGGACCTGTTCAAGCGCATCGACAAGCTCGAGGCTCTGGGGCATGAGGTCTCGGTCTATCCCGATGCCGAGGAGTGGATCGAGCAGCGACTTCAGCAGGAGCGCATCGCGACGAAAGTGTCCGAGATCCGGAAGAATCCCGAGAACCATCCCTTGCGGCGCAGCCTCCTCGATGCCGAACTCCTCCCTTATCAGCTCGACGGAATCGCTTTTGCCGCGGGTACGGGAAGGGCAGTGCTCGCCGATGACATGGGGCTGGGAAAAACGATCCAGGGCATCGGCGTGGCCGAACTGCTTCGCCGAGAGGCGGGAATCAAAAAGGTGCTCGTCGTCTGTCCGGCGACCCTGAAGTCTCAGTGGCGCTCGGAGATCGAGCGCTTCTCGGAACGCAACAGCCAGGTGGTCCTGGGCAGCGCTGCCGCGCGCGCGCGCCAGTACGACAACGGTGCCTTCTTCACGATCTGCAACTACGAACAGGTGCTTCGCGATATTCTGCCCATCGAGCGGGCTGCCTGGGACCTGATCGTTCTCGACGAGGGCCAGCGCATCAAGAACTGGGAGGCCAAGACGAGCCGTATCGTGAAAGGTCTTCGATCGCCCTTCGCCCTCGTGCTTTCCGGCACGCCGCTCGAAAACCGGCTCGACGAGCTCTACTCCGTGGTGGAGTTCATCGACGACCGGCGCCTGGGGCCGGCGTTTCGTTTTTTCAACCGGTACCGCGTCTGTGACGACAGGGGAAAGGTGCTCGGATACAAGAACCTCGACTCTTTGCGAAAGACCCTCGGGCCGGTGCTTCTTCGCCGCACCCGCGCCTCGGTCATGCACGAGCTGCCGCAGCGCATGACCGAGACGATCAGGATCAACCCCACGGACGAACAGCTCGAACTGCACGGCGCCAACATGCAAGTGGTGATGGCGATCGTCAACAAACCCTTTATCAGCGAGATGGATCTCTTGAGACTGCGCAAAGCGCTCCTCGCTTGCCGCATGGCGGCGAACAGCACCTTTCTCGTGGACAAGGCGGCGCCCGGTTACTCGAGCAAGCTCGAGGAACTGGACAGTCTTCTCCTACGGCTTTCGGGCGAAGAGAAGCGAAAGATCGTGCTCTTCTCGGAGTGGACCACCATGTTGAACCTGATCGAGCCGATCCTGAAGAAACACAAGATGGATTTCGTGCGGCTCGACGGAAAGGTGCCCCAGAAGAAACGCCAGTCCCTGGTGCGCACCTTCAAGACCGATCCTTCCTGCAAGGTGTTCATCACCACCAACGCGGGATCGACCGGCCTGAACCTGCAGGCCGCCGACACGGTGATCAACGTCGATCTTCCATGGAACCCCGCCCTGCTCGAACAGCGCATCTCGCGCGTCCATCGCATGGGCCAGAAGAAGCCCGTTCAGGTCTTTATTCTCATCACGGAGCGCACCCTGGAGGAGAGCTTGCTCGCCACGCTTTCGGCCAAACACGAACTCGCCCATGCGGCCCTCGATAGTGACTCGTCGATCGACCGGGTCGACCTTGCCTGCGGCATGGCTGAGCTCAAGCAGCGGCTCGAGATCCTTCTCGGAGCGAAACCCGAGGCGCCTGTCGATGTGAGCGAGAGGATGAGGCTGGAACAGGAAGCATTGAAGCGGGCGGGCCGGGAAACCAGGGAGAGAATTGCGGTCGCGGGCGGCGAGTTCATCAGCGCCGCTTTCAACCTCCTGGGCGAACTCGTTCCACGGTGCGAGGAATCGGACGAGTCGAGGCGGCTGTCCGCACAGTTCAAGAACCGCATGGCGAGGTGCATGGAGACCGACGATGAGGGCCGCTTGAAAATGACCGTGACACTTCCCGATCGGTCGGCGCTCGATTCGCTTTCAGACGCGCTGGCGCGCGTCGCTCTTTTGCGGGATGGGGCCGAGATGCGGAATGGGGGGCGGAGGAGCGCGGGCTGCAGCGATTGATCACGTGATCCGGGACTGGACGAAAACGCCAAATTCGATTTTCGACAGGGATGACCTTGTATTATTAAACGACATGACCAATGATATGGTTGTAATTTTGAAAATTACAGCCAGTGGGATTGGTCATGAAACGATTCATTGATGTTCAGTCAGGGGCCCGAACTCCATCACTGGTCGCGGGAGGCAAAGAGCAGTTCGGCCGAGGTCGATTATCTCGTTGCCGTCGACGGAGAGATCCTTCCGATCG
>CAYXGI010000106.1:0-4649 GCA_964464495.1 uncultured Phycisphaerales bacterium | reverse complement strand
AAAGATCAGTCTATTTCGTTCCTTTCGCCCCGGATGGAGTTTTCGGAAGGCACAGGAGGAAGATGTACTTCCGCCCTTCCTTTTTGTGTGTGAGGTGCCCCTTGTCTTCGAGCAGGCGCAACATGGCGCGAATTGCCGAATAACTCGGCGGTTCGGGAATGGCGTTCAGAACTTCGGCCGCCGACGCGCGGCCGCGCGTGTAGATGATCTCCATGATCTGTCTTTCGCGTCGGCTGAAGTGATGCAACGACTCTTCTCTCATTGCGGGTTCTCCCATGTTCGTGCGGGGGGGTAATGAACCACTGATTGTTGATGCTAATTATTTAGCATTTGGAGGGTGGTGTCAAGTGGCTTGTGCTAAAAAATTAGCATTAAAAGAGGGGCGATCCTGGTGGACGAAGCAGCGGTTGGGAATGCGGATCAGTTGGAAACCACTGCGTTCGAGAGATCGATCGGCGCAACCGGACCACCGGTGAAGTAGTCGGTGATCGCTCCTTGCATGTAGATCCTCAAGTTTGCTCCCGCGGCACCCACAGTGAAATCGAATCGGTCGAAATCGCCGACAGGATCGGTCGACATGTGAAATAGAGCAGGGAAAGGTATTCTCGGCACGAGTGTGACGTCAAAGAATGGCAGATACCAGGGAGGAGAGTATTTGACCGTGTTCGCCACGATCCAGCTATTTTGAACCATGCCGTTCTTGCGGTGAAGAAAGTGGATCGTTCCGCCGTCGGACCATTCGCCGAGCGTGTAGAGGGCGGCGTCGTTTCCCTGCAGGCCGATGCCGGCATAGGTCGTGCCCGTCGCCGGATCGGACGCGCCGAAAAGCTCGAATCTGAAACCGGCGTAAGGATTGGCCGGATATCCTCCGAACCAGTAAGTGCCCAGGTGGGTTCCGAAGTGGCTGTAAATGTCGAAGGAATCTTCCGTGCCCGTGGGGCCGTTTCCGCCCATGTTGGGAGGGCGGGTGAGCTTGGGTCCCAAGGCGATATCGCCTGAAAGATGTGTCTGGCCGATGCCGATTTTATTACCCAGCAAGAATTCGTAGCCGCTATCCGCGAGATCGATGGAGATTACCCATCCCCAGTAGCCGCCGCTTCAGGGGCTACCCGCGGGAAGGCCGGTAAAGATAAATCCCGCTTCCTGTACGGTTGTACTGTCGCCCCAGCCGGTGCAGCTGTCATAGAAGTAAGCAGCCCAGGTGATTCCGAAACTATAATAATGACTGGCATAAGAAAAACTGAACCCGTCGATCACCTCGTCTGGAAGCCCGTTGCCCTGGTCGGCGAGCTCTCCCCAGTCGAGCCACATATAGCCCGCCGTCATGCTCGCAAACCAGCCTGTGAGTGCCAGGTTGTCCCAGATCGAGGCGCCGTACCGGGAGCGTTGATCTATCCGATTGCCTTCAAAGTCGATGGCCAATCGCGACTCGCCCCCGGCGGGAAGGACGTCGAGCCCCTGGCCGAAGGCCGCCGTGGTGAACAAAAAGATAAAACAGAGAGGGTGAAGAATTTCCCTGATTCTCATCTCGTTCCTTTCTTCGATCGGTCGATCGCAATTCAATAGAGATATGATCTCCTTCATTCAGGGAGAACGACATCGATCACAGCCGTTTTCACGGAAAGTCGGATTGTTTCGGATTTTTTCGAGGGAGAGGAAAAAGGAGCTGAAAGGGAATCACGATCAGTGGTTATCGCCGAGCTGCTCCACGAGGAACTCGAAGGCGCCCTCGGCGCAGCACGAGATCTGCAACCGTCCTCCAACGATCGGTTCCCTGATCTTGTGAACGGTGATGACCGCGCCGCCGATGATGAGCGCCATGCTCTCCTTTTAAATAAAAAGCGCCAGCAATGTAAGTCATTGTTGGCGCTTGTATTAGCGTGGCTCCCCATGTGATACCGCTGTGCCAAAATGCTCTCAGTTCGCAGCGGTATCATGTGGGCTACCGAGTGTTACGTGCCAAAATGTTCTCTTTTGGCGACGGTGTCATACGGGGTGCCCGCTTGGGACTGTAACTGCCATGAAATTCCTTCGCCCGCCCAGAGTCGCGCCGGGCGGACCGCATCTTTTTTATCTGATAAGACTATGATACCTCACGAAGATGCTTCAGAAACGAAGGCAGATTACAGGAAACCCGGCGCCCATCATCGCTCGACCGGCTTGTCTGCGATACCAGGAAACGACGTGTTGCGCTGATCATGTCAGCGGTCTTATCCAATTGTCTCATGTCATCCAGGCCGGGTGAGGACGATAGTTTCACCTCGACGGCCCAGCGATCTTTTCCGAAGTCCAGCACCAGATCAAGCTCGTGCTGATCGCTGGTTCTAAAGTAGTAGGCATTGAAATTCCGCCCGCGCGAAGACATTTCGCCGAGCGCCTGCTCAATCACGAAACCCTCCCAGCTGGCCCCCACCCATGGTTGCGCCAGCAGGCCGCGTTCGTCCGATACGTTCAGGAGAGCATGAAGCAAACCACTGTCGCGCCAGTATACCTTGGGGCTCTTGACCAACCGTTTCTTGATGTTCGCCTGAAAGGGTTGGAGTCGCCGTGTCAGAAAGGCGCCCTCGAAGTAATCGAGGTAGCTGTTGACTGTCTGATAAGAAAGTCCCAGGCTTTGCCCCACCTGCGAAGCATTCCATACCTGACCGTGCAAAGCGGCAAGCATGCGCAGCAAGCGGTCGGTTGTCTGCGGTTTGGCGGGCAATCCCCATGACGGTAAATCCCGCTGGCTCAGCAGTGCCAGGTAGTCCAGTTGCCATCGTGGATATTGCTTGGGTTCAAGCACACCGCCATCCGGGTAGCCGCCAAACAACCAAAGGCGTTCTCGCGATGCCTTTGTTGTGAGTTCAGTCATAAAGAACGGCGTCAACTCGATCAACGATAGGCGACCAGCCAAGGATTCGGAAACCTGAACCATCAACGAGGGAGAGACGGATCCAAGCAGGAGAAAACGGCCCATGCGCTTGCGATCCTTATCGATGGCCCCCCGCAGGCGGGTAAAGACCTCCGGCCAGGACTGAGCCTCGTCCAGAATCACAAGGTCCTTTCCAGCCTCGAGACTCCCCCATTCCAGATCGAGGCGCAGGCGTTCGGAATCCTGCTCCAAGTCAAAATAGGTTCCGCCCAGAGTTTGCGCCAAGGTGGTTTTGCCACACTGGCGTGGCCCGATCAGCGCCACAGCCGGATGGATTTCCAGACGCTCAAGAAGTTGCTGCCGAACTTTTCTTCGTATCATGCCTTGTAAATTAGAATTCTTTTTCTATTTTACAAGTTTTTTTCTAATTTCTTGCTGATGAACTGGTCCCGTTGGGTACAAATATTCAACCGAACCCCAAGTCTTGATTCGTTCTCCGGTTACGAGTAGTCTCCCCAGACTATGAAAACCGCGTTTCAACCACTTCAACTGCTCCTGCTGATGTTCTCTGGCTGGGTGAACCGGCATCAACAGAAGGTCATTGATTACCTGCTCGAAGAAAACCGTGTCCTGAGAGAACTTCACAAGGGGAAACGGCTACGCCTTAACGACCGACAACGTCAGAGACTGGCTCGAAAGGGCAAGCTTCTCGGTCGCAAACTCCTCTTCAAGTTCGCCACCATCGTTACTCCCGACACCATCCTCGCCTGGCATCGAAAGCTCATCGCCCAGAAGTGGACCTACTCCAGACAGGGTCCGGGGCGCCCGCCCGTGACAAAGCCTATCATCGATCTTGTTGTGCGCATGTCCTTGGAGAACCGGAGCTGGGGCTATGACAGAATCGAAGGCGCACTGAGGAATCTTGGCCACACCATCTCCCCCACTTCAATAGCCAATATCCTCAAGCAGTATGGTATTGAGCCCGCCCCTCAACGTCGAAGGCGAACGACTTGGAGCACCTTTCTGAAGGCTCATTGGGACAGTCTCGCTGCAGCTGACTTCTTCACGACCGAGGTCTGGACTCTCGGAGGATTGGTGACGTTTTACGTCCTGTTCTTCATGGAGCTATCGTCTCGAAAGGTCCAGGTTGCCGGCATCACGCCAAGTCCCAACGTGGCCTTCATCACGCAAGTCGCCCGGAACCTCACGGACTGCGATGATGGATTTCTCAACGGAAAGCGATTTCTGATAATCGATCGGGACACCAAATACTGCCAAAGCTTCATCGACATCATCAAGGATGCCGGGATTCGCCCCATCCGATGTCCAGCCAAAGCCCCAAACTGCAACGCCTATGTAGAGCGCTTCGTCAGGTCAATCAAGTACGAGTGCCTGAACTGTATGATCTTCTTTGGCGTGAAGTCGCTTGAGCGGGCAATCAAAAACTATATCGAGCACTATCATGGCGAACGTAATCATCAGGGGATAGAGAACAGGCTGATCAATCCAGTGCCCAGGCTCGCAGGTGGTAGAAGTAAGATTCAATGCCGAGAGCGACTCGGCGGTCTGCTTCGCTACTACTATCGCAAGGCATCCTAAAATACGCCGATTCCCAAGCCTTCGATTCTATCTTGAACAGTGGGGAGTGCGACTTAATCCAACCGTTGAGGCAAAGCAGCCAAGTCTGCCGTTAAATCCATCAAGTTAGTTTCATCTCAGTGGCGACTTTCGGCCTTAACTTTCTGGCTCGTCAGCAGAATCTGTGGGTGAAATCACATAGTTTTGACCTGATATA
>CAYXGI010000105.1:0-5105 GCA_964464495.1 uncultured Phycisphaerales bacterium | reverse complement strand
GCAGAACTTACGTTCATGGATATTTTCAAAACGGGGATTTTTTAACGAGGTACTGGTCAGTGATGAACCAGACACCGAATAGATGAGACAACTCTGTCCCGGAGACACCATGCCTACTCCCTTCACTGTTCGACTTTTCGTTGCTTTGTGCCTGTTCTGCTCGCTTCTCTTGCCGTCGGCTGGGGCGCAGACCGATCGCCCAGCGGTCGACGACAACGATGTTTTGTCGAACGAATCTTTCCAGATGCCACCCGATCCTCCTTTCACGATGGGATCGGGAGAAACCATCCTCGTCAGCTTTCGCAGCGACGATTCACCCCTCGAGGGAGCCGGGCGGAGCAAGACGGCGCGCTACGGCGCGATCTCAGACGGCCCCGTCACGTTGACCCTCTTCGAAGAATCAGCACCCTATGTCGTCGAGGTGCGTGACAAAAGCGGTTTACCTCTTCTCAGAGCATCGGGAGGTGGCGATGGCGTGGCCGAGTCGTTCTCCGTCGACGTTTGCGCCGGGGACGCGATCCGCATTACCTTTGCACTCGCCGGCCCGGAAGAAAGGGGGGAGCTGAAAGTCACCCTCCGCGAAACGAACCGCGCCGAGGGCAAGTGGCGCCTCATTGCGGCGCACGAGAAAGAGGAAGGATTCCACAAAAAGCTGCTCGCCGCGCAGGAGTTGGGAGATCGGTCTGCTGCAGCCGAGTATGCACGAAAGGCGATCGCGGCGATTCGAGAATACCCAGGCTACCGATGGGACGGGGACGCGATGCGGTCTCTCGCCTGGTACCAATCGCAAGAGTGCGTTAAAAATGACCCCATCACCCTCCTGAAAGCGTTAGCGCCGGTAGTCGATTTTTTGGAAGCCGGCTTCGCACCAGGCAAACCGGAGCTTCTGGAGTTTCGCCAGTTACTGGCTCATGCTCTCTGGATGAACGGTCAGCGCCAGGACGCCCTCGATCAGGCTGAACTGGCCTGGAGGATCATGGAACTCACCGTTCGAGAAGACGACGAGAGACTTTTCAAGGCGCGCTGCGATTATGCCCTCGCCTTGAGCGGTGTCGGTCGAAATCACGAGTCGTACACGATTCACAAGAGGGTGATGGAAAAGTTCGGGCACATTCTTGCGAGCGACGTTCTCAAAGAGGCGCGCTTTCGCATGAATCTCTCCTATTGCATGTGGGCACTCGGCGATCTGTATGGATCTCGAGAAGAGGTCGAAGCAGTGCTTGCTATTCTGGAGCAACATGGTGATTCACGAGACACGCTCCTGCAAAAGGTGAGGTTGCATCATGCGACAGTCCTCTATTATTTCGGCGAGCTCCTAACAGCCAAAAATTCGGCGGAGAAGGCTCTCGCCGTTGTGGAGGAGACTCTCGGCGCCAGCCATTTGCTTCTTCAGGAGTGCAGGCAGTCCTTGGCGACGATCCTGACGGGGACGGGCGATTTTCCACGCGCGCGCCTGCTTCAGGAAAAAGCCCTGAAAGATGTCCTCGCCTATCACGGGGAGAATATTGAAGAGGTGCAGCGCGCGCGGATCGCTCTTGCCCACGTGCTGCTCAATAGCGGTGATTTGGATGGCGCACGCAATCTGGCAGAAGAAGCCATGGCGATTTCGGACTCCGCCCAGAGGAAGAACGACCTGAATGCCCAGAACGCCATGGGTATTCTCGCAAGGATTTTCTTTTCTCTCGGCGACTACGAGGCAGCGCGCGGTTTGTGGCGGAATCTGTGTGAAATCTGGCAGGACAAGTGGCTGAGTAAAACTCGGCTGCAATTCTACTGCCAGGCCAATATGGCCCTCTGCGAGCACCATCTAGGCGATACGCGGGCAGCGGAGTCGCAGCTAAAGGAGACGTTCGCTCTATTCGAACAACGCCACGCGTTGAGTGAATTGGACATATTCTGGTACCGGGCGAATTTTGCCCAGATGCTGGCGGATTCGGGCGATGAGAGGGGCGCGGTAGAGAACATTCGCCTGGCAATGGATGGATTCGAGGATTTCGTGTCGAGGCAGACGCAGTCTGGCGCGGTGCGCGAAATCGAAGAAGCCACGGTCGGCTACGGTTATGTTCTCGATCTCTTTCTCTCTTTCGTCAGTGGTACGCCCGCCTTTAATCGCGACTGTTTCGAAGCGGTGGAGCTTTGCCGGAGCGCGGGGCGCAGAGTGGCACAGACCCGCCGAACGATCGCGTGCGACGACAACGAGGAGATCGCCGCGCTGTATCGCGCCTATCGCAGAGCCAATTGCAGAGTTAACGAGGCGAGTGGAGGCGATCTCGTCGACGTAATCAGAAAACGCGATGTCGCCGAGAGAGCCCTTGCCAGCGCGCGCAACGGCTCGCCTGCCGCAGCGGGGCTGAACCGGAGCATCTCAGCAGACGACGTGATCGCCGCGCTTGGCGAAGAGTGCGCCGGGATCACGATAATACGCTACGGCAAACGGACACCCCATATACGCGCCGGCGAAGTCTTTTACGAGAAGGGGATTCCGTCCTACCTCGCCTTCATCGTCGAAAAGCCGAATTCGATCAGCCGGATCGATCTCGGTCCTGCGGCACCGATCGACGAGGCGGTGGAAGCGTGGCGTAGCAAGCTCTGCCGCAAACCAGACTCGACGGACGACGGAACGAGCGCGCGTCGAGCGGCCCGAGAACTGAAACGCCTCGTGTGGAACCCCATCGTCGGCTCGATCGGAAAGGTGAAGGAGCTCGTGATCGCACCCGACGCGCTTCTCGCCACGGTCCCGCTCGATGCGCTCCCTCACGGTTCTGGAATCGTGTCGGACGCCTATACCGTTTCTTATGTCGACTCGCTCTCCAGCCTGGCTCTGCCTGGCGAGGCCCACGACGGGCGAGACGAGTGCCTGGTCGTCTTTGGCAACGTGGCCTACGACGAGGCGCCAAAGCGGTTCGGCGCGCAAGAATTGCCCGACCAGACAGACGAGACCGATTCGGAGGATCTCGAGTTCAATGTGCGCATCGTTCCCCGATTCGGGAGCGCGGGGTTTGCCGCACTGCCGGGTACAGCCGAAGAGGCGCGCGCCGTTTCTCGGCAGTTCGATGAGTTCGTCGGTGCCGAATCGATCGTGGTGCAAGGAGCGGAAGCATCCAAAACGTCGCTCTTCGATTTTGCGCACGGAGCCACCTATTATCACATCGCCACTCATGGTTACTTTGCTCCCGAAATCGTCAGATCGAAAACCGACGATTCGCCGATGCGAGGCGAGAGGCTCTTTTCGACGCGGCGCGAAAAGGTCGAGGGACTGGCGCCTTCGCTTCTCAGCGGTTTGCTGCTGGCGGGATGCGGACTCAAGACCAACGGCAACGGGACGCGGGGGATCGTCACTGCCGAGGAGATGCAGGGTCTCGATCTTTCCTCGTGCAAGTTGGTGGTGCTCTCTGCTTGCGAGTCGAATGTAGGCCTGGTGCGTGCCGGACGGGGCATCATGTCGATGCAGCGCGCGCTCAGCGTGGCTGGAGCACGGGGATCGATCACCTCCCTCTGGAAGGTCGACGACGAGGCGCCGCGGCTCTTTTTCACGAACTTCTATCGCTATCTCTGGCAGGACGACATGAGTCCCGCCGCCGCCCTGCGCCAGGTCAAGCTTGACATGGCGAACGGCAAGATCGTTCCCACGAAAGCGGGCGCCAACCGCGGTCCGCCCAAGCCGCGCAAACTCGGCTCACGTCCGCGCGACTATACTCACCCTTTCTACTGGGCGGCTTTTGTTTTCTGGGGGCGCGACGTTTGATCCGATCTGGGGCGGGTAGGATCTCATTCGGCGGGGTGGTGCCTGAGAAGTGTCTCCGGGTAGCGCTCTTGAAACCATTCGAGTAAACGCTCGGCCTTGATCGGAACCGACTCCGGTCCAAGGAGTACATCTTTTTCGATCTCGGCGAGGAGAGCGCGCAGCGCTTGCTCGGTGAGTTGATTCGCCATGAGCACGATAAAGAGACGATCGTCCTTGAGTTCGTAGTCCTCGTAGCGGCCGGGCGGCGGGATGCGGATCGTTTTCGCCGCCTCGAAAGGCCCTTCGAGATCGAAATAATCGACTTTTGGTTCAGCCAGTTCGTCGAAGAAGGGGAAGATGCACGAGATCTCGCCGGCCCTATCGAGATCGAAGACGCAAAAGAATCCCCTCTCGGGAAGAACGATGTCGAGGTAGTACTGATCGGACGGTGTCCCGCGATAGGTGGTCACGTCGATTTCCGACGGATCGAGCTTCACGACGTCGAGGGAGATTTGTCTCTTCTCGGGCAGGAAGAACACCGTCAGAACGATCGCGATGCTGGCGGCGATGGCAACGAGCGGCCACACGACCGGTCTCAGAGATCGTTTTCGGGGTGGCCCCGCGCAAAGGTTCCGTGCCGACCGTGTCAACCTGTCGGCGAGCGCGGGCGGAATCGTGGCGTCGGGAAGTCGATCGATCGGGGGAGCCGCCTCCTCGACCGCATCGGAAAGCGCCTCGACCGCCTCCGCCGCCCGGCGGCATTCGGCGCAGGCCTCGAGGTGGAGCCGGACCTTGTCGGCATCGTCGCCGTCGAGGCGGCCGTCCACCCAGGCAATAATCCTTTCAGATGCGATGTGATCGTTCACGAATGACTTTCCAACTCTGTCACGATCGATCGAGCAGACCCGCGAGGCACTCCCTCATTTTTCTGCTGAGCCTGAAAATGTTCTGGCCCACGGCGTTGACCGTGCTGTCCATTGTTCGAGCGATCTCGTCGAGGCTCATCTCCTGAATATAGCGCAACTCGAAGATCCGCTGCTGCGTTTCGGTCAATGTGCGCCGGCATTTCTCGATCACCTCCCTGTCCTCGATCCGCCTGTTATCGCCTTCCTCGGCAATCGAGTCGGGCGACGCGTTCGAGAGAGGGATCTTTTTTCTCCTTTTCTGAATCGCCTTGCGCGTTCGCCAGTAAAAGAACCCGGCAAAGCTCTTCTCGATCCGTTCGGGAAGTGTGTCGAGGTTTTCCATCAGATCAACCACCACGTCGCTGAAAACATCCTCGATATCGCTCTCGACCCTGACCCCATACATCAAACATGTCCGATAAAAAAGGGCTCTCCTGCCGTTTGTGTTGGTAACTGGGTACGGAAGACTGACGTAA
>CAYXGI010000104.1:0-5839 GCA_964464495.1 uncultured Phycisphaerales bacterium | reverse complement strand
AAGGAACCGAAGTTTCTGATTTCCATAATGTTTCCCTAAACGGTCCTTATCAAAACTGAGGCGACGAGCGCAAAGCGCATCGACAGCCCATATCCGTGAATGACACTACCCCTGGTTGGCGCCAACCCTTGGTTGACGTGGTTGACGCAATCGAAATGAGACGCGGAGATTTGGTGGTTCGAGAGAAAATCCATCTTAAAATGGATGAAGAGGGACCGAAACATTCACAGAGGGCCTCTGCAAAACCTTTGCAGAGGATCTCTGCGGAGATTTTCAAATCTCGAGCATCGGTCCGAGTCAAGATATCCACCCTAATCCAACCATCTCATCCCGGTCTACCGGGGCTCTTCCCGTTCTGCCGAGGATTCTCTCGAACGTTCTGCCGAGGTCTTTCTCGGACTGCCGGGCTCTTTTATCTGGCAGCACAGCAGCGAAATGGTGAGGAGACAGGCCGCGCACGGCCTGTGCCCTCGTTCCGCCCTTTGGTGGACGATACACGACAAGGCCTCTACTTGATGGCCGCCGTGGCTCCCGCCTCTTCGAGTTCTTTCTTGACCTTCTCGGCTTCTTCCTTGGGGACGCCTTCCTTGACCGGCTTGGGAGCTCCGTCGACGAGTTCCTTGGCTTCCTTGAGGCCGAGGTTTGTGACTGCCCGAACCGCTTTGATGACCTGAATCTTCTTGTCACCGAACGATTCGAGGACCACGTCGAACGCAGTCTGCTCTTCCTCTTCGGCACCCGCGTCGGCTGCGGCAGGCATGGCGCCCATCATCATGGGAGCCGAGGCCTGGACGTCGAAAGTCTCCTCGAAAGCTTTCTTCAGGTCAACCAGCTCAAGGGCTGTCATTTCTTTGACGATGTCGATAATTTGAGTGACTTTCTCATCACTGATCATGGGTTCCTCCGTGACTTATCTAAAATCTGAGAATCAAAGATTTTCAATTTTACTTTTATATCTATGCAAACGCTGCTCGACAGGGCTCGTCAAGAGTCCCCGCCTGTTTCCACCTTGTCGCGAACCGCGTCGATGGCATAAGCAACGGACGTGAAGAGAGAATTGATGCAATTAAAGACGCTCTGCAGGGGAGCGGCCATCCCGGCGGCGATACCACCCAGAAGGATGGGCATGTCGGGAATCTTGGTCAGTTTGACAACGTCTTCCTTGGTGATCGTGATGCTGTCAAGGAAGCCGCCCTTGATCTGGAGCTTCTTGTTCTTCCTTGCGTACTCGTGAACTGCCTTGGAGAGTTGAACCACATCGATACCGCCCCAGACCACGGCGGCGGGCCCGGTGAACAGATCTTCGTAGCCTTCCCGCCCTATCTCGCCGAGAATTCTTTTGGCGAGAGTGATCTTGACGACACGCACGAGAATGTCGTTCTTTCTCAACGTCGACCTGAACTCGTTCGCCTCCTCCACGGAGAGGCCCTGAAAGTCCACGACCACGCAGTTATTGAGATCCCCAAAAAGAGCGTTGAGCTCTTCGGTCATCATTTTGTTCAGGACATTTGGCATCTCTCTATCCTCCTTCCGGCTCAGCTGACATCAATCTTGATGCCTGGCCCCATGGTGGTGCTCATTGTGACGCCGATAAGATACTGGCCGCGAGTCGCGGGAGGTCTCACCGACTTGATGTGGGACACAAAGCTCGCGATGTTATCCGCGAGAGCTTCGGGTGCGAAGGAGCGCTTCCCCATGGGAGCGTGCACGTTGCCGCCGGAATCGGCTCTGTACTCGATTTTTCCAGCGCAAAACTCCTTGACCGCGGTGGCGATGTCTGGGGTGACCGTGCCGGACTTGGGTGAGGGCATCTTTCCCTGAGGGCCGAGAATCTTACCCAGTTTTCCCACAACGGACATCATGTCGGGCGTGGCGATCACCACATCAAATTCCTGATATCCGCCCTGGATTTTCTTGGCGAGATCCTGGCCGCCCGCTTCCTGGGCTCCCGCATCCATCGCTTCCTGGATGCGATCGTCCTTGCAGAAGACGAGCACTCTGAGTTTCTTGCCGAGACCCTGGGGCAGCGAAAACGCTCCGCGGACCATCTGGTCCGACTTCTTCACGTCAACGCCGAGCCGGATGGCGATCTCCACGGTCTCGTCAAACTTGACAGGCTTGAACTTTCCCAGAAGTTTTACCGCCTCTTCGAGAGGGTATTTCCGGGAAAGGTCATGCATGGAACAGTTGTTCTCATGCCTTTTGCTGAGCTTGACCATTTTTTCAAAAACCTCACTATGGGAACCGGAAAAAGATCGGTCCTCCCCACTGGGGATCCCCCTGCTATTTTTCCTCTCCCTCTCTGCGATCACTGCCGGGGTTTTGCAGCAGCCGAGATGTCTCCGGCGCTCCAAGAGCGGCCGAAGCAGAACGGGAAGAAGGAATGATTTTTCAAAGCCTCTCCGAAGGCACCTTCGGCCTTTCCAAAGGCACCTAGGCAGAAACCTCGATGCCCATGCTGCGCGCCGTTCCCTCAATGATCCGCATGGCGGCCTCGATGTCGTCCGCGTTGAGATCGGGAAGCTTGGTCTTGGCGATTTCCTTGACCTGTTCTTTCGTGACCTTTCCGACGATCTCCGAACCGACCACGCCCGAGCCCTTGGCAAGGCCCGCAGCCTGCTTCAGGAGCACCGCTGCCGGGGGAGTCTTGGTGATGAACGAATAGGTCGAGTCGACATAGACAGTGATCTCGACAGGGATCACCGTCCCCATCTGGTCCTTTGTCCGGTCGTTGTATTCCTTGACGAACTGGCCGATGTTGACCCCTGCCTGACCGAGCGCGGGGCCAACGGGCGGGGCGGGCGTCGCCTGTCCTGCGGAGATCTGCAGTTTGATCTTCGCTTTGACTTCCTTTGCCATTTCGATTCACTCCTCTTTCCACGCGATACCGGCCGGGCTAACGGCTCTCAAACCGGTTCGACCTGCCAGTATTCCAACTCAACGGGCGTTTCCCTGCCAAAGATCATGACGATGACACGGACAAGACCCTTGGCGGCATTGACTTCGTCCACGACCCCGTTGAAGTTGGCAAAAGCGCCTTCCTTTATCTTGACCCTGTCCCCGGCATTGTATTCGATCTTGAGCTGAGGCTTCTCCTCGGTCTCTTTCATCCCCGCCAGAACCGAGTCGACCTCATGAGGTTCCATCGGTTGGGGCTGAAGATAGGAGCCGACGAAATCGCCGATCCCGGGCGTTTCGCGCACCAGGAACCAGGTCTCCTCGTCCATCTCCATGTTGACCATGATGTAGCCGGGAAAGATCTTTCGATTGATCAGTCTCTTCTTGCCGCGCTTGATCTCGGTCACCGTCTCGGTCGGAACGAGAACCTCGTCGATCCGGTCCTCCATCCCCTGGCGCTTGACAACGAGGAGAAGGTTGTCCCGGACGCGTTCCTCCCGGTTCGATGCGACACGTATGACATACCAAGCTTTGGCCATTTTCTAGTTGTTCCTAAATGTCGGGACCGTTGAGAATCTCGACAACCTCTCGCGATCTACCTGAAAATGAAGTCCAGGAAGACCTTGTTCAAAATGATGTCGCTCAGGCCGAGCAGGATCGCAAAGAAAACAACCGCTGCGATCACGATGAGAGAGGAGTTGAATGCATCGTTCCAGGTCGGCCATGTGACCTTTTTCATCTCCGTCTCGGTGTCGATGAGCATGGTGCCCACACTCGGCTTGTTCACGACGAGTTTGAGGATCATGAACACGACGAACAGAAACAGAACAACCGAGATCACGAGCGCCGGATTCAGGGGTATATCCAGAATCGGTATAGTGCGATCGATGAGGTTGTCGGTTGCCCACGACCAGTGAAGAAAGTAGTAGAACGTGGTGCATCCGAAGTAAGTAAGCCCGGTCAAGAGCCAGAACGCGAGCCCTCGCGCAAAGCGCCCTTGGTCCGGCTTGTAGGAAAAAAAGCTGAATGCCATGACAACCTCAGAGCGAATCGTAAATAACTGGCAGGTCAGGAGGGATTCGAACCCCCAACATCCGGTTTTGGAGACCGGCGCTCTACCAGTTGGAGCTACTGACCCACCATTGACTATTTCTTTTTCTCTTTATGCTTCTCGTGACTGCGGCAGAACTTGCAAAACTTCTTGAGATCAAGCTTGGGAGTCTGCTTGATCTCGCGGCTCGTCCGATAGTTCTTGTTGCCGCACTTCGTGCATTCGAGTGTCACATTTTCACGCATCGTCTATTCTCAAACTTTCAGGGCCCTTTTTCGAGGCCCGGGAAAGTGGCAGCGCGCTTGCCAGAATCTTCTTCGAAACGAGCACGCTTCCTTTGCTTCCTCGCCGCCCACGGCTCCTCGCCGCCCACGGCGAACGGTTACTCGTTGATCTTCGTAACCCGGCCCGATCCGACGGTCCGACCGCCCTCGCGGATCGCAAAGCGGAGCTCCTCGTCCATGGCGATCGGCATCATCAGCTCGACATCGACGGTCACGTTGTCGCCAGGCATGACCATTTCGACACCACCCTTGAGCGTCACCGAACCGGTCACGTCGGTGGTCCGGAAATAAAACTGCGGCCGGTAACCGTTGAAGAAGGGAGTGTGGCGTCCGCCTTCCTCCTTGGTCAGAATATAGGCAACACCCTCGAACTTCTTGTGAGGTGTGATGCTGCCCGGCTTCGCGAGGACCTGGCCCCTTTCGATCTGTTCCTTCTCGACACCCCTCAGGAGAACGCCCACGTTGTCGCCGGCGATTCCCTCGTCGAGGGTCTTGTTGAACATCTCGACGCCGGTACACACCGTCTTGTCGATTTCGTCCTTGAGTCCCACGATCTCGAGATTCTCACCCATCTTGACGACGCCGCGCTCGACACGGCCCGTGGCCACTGTGCCGCGCCCCTTGATGGAGAAGACATCCTCCACGGGCAGAAGGAAGGGCTTGTCCATGTCCCTCTCGGGAGTGGGAATGAAAGCATCGACAGCGTCCATCAGCTCGAAGATGCTGCCGTACCACTCACTCTCCTCCTTCTCGGCCTGAAAGTCCTCTGTGGCCTTCAAAGCGGAGCCGCGAATGATTGGCGTGTCGTCGCCCGGGAACTCGTATTTGTTGAGAAGCTCGCGCATCTCGAGTTCGACGAGATCGAGCAGCTCGGGATCGTCGACCTGGTCAACCTTGTTCATGTAGACCACGATAGCGGGGACACCCACCTGCCTGGCGAGCAGGATATGCTCGCGCGTCTGGGGCATGGGGCCGTCAGCGGCCGAGACCACGAGGATCGTGCCGTCCATCTGGGCGGCGCCGGTGATCATGTTCTTGACATAGTCGGCGTGGCCGGGGCAGTCGACGTGGGCGTAGTGACGGTTATCGGTCTGGTACTCCACGTGGGCCGTGGCGATCGTGATCCCGCGCTCCCGTTCCTCGGGGGCCTTGTCGATCGAGTCGAACGAACGGAAATCGGCGAACCCCTTCTTCGCCAGGAGTGCCGTGATGATTGATGTCAACGTAGTCTTTCCATGGTCAACGTGACCGATGGTACCGATATTGACGTGCGGCTTCGTGCGATCGAAGTGAGCTTTTGCCATTTCTAATTCTCCTTGCTCAGCGCCTGCTGGAATTCCCTGACTTTCGAAAGGGAAAACACTTCAAATCTCCTATTTCCTTCAAACTTCAAGATTCTATCTAAGACTCAAGGCCCATGAGGACCTGAAAAATATTGGAGCTGCTGATGGGAGTCGAACCCATGACCTCGTCCTTACCAAGGACGTGCTCTACCACTGAGCCACAGCAGCTATTTCTTTCCATTCTGAAACGTTTCAGGACGGGGTAGAACTGGAGCGGGTGATGGGAATCGAACCCACGTGACCAGCTTGGAAGGCTGGAGCTC
>CAYXGI010000103.1:0-5972 GCA_964464495.1 uncultured Phycisphaerales bacterium | reverse complement strand
CCCCTGACCGTAAACGGACTTATGACTGCCCACTTCACTTGGCTAAATTATTACGGAAAAGTTATAAGGGATATCACTCTTGGGACAGCAGATCAATATTTTGGTAGCTCTTCTGGTGTAACTGGATTTTTAGATATTAATGAGAAACTACAAGAACAAGGTCACTCGGTAGGATGGGCTGGAGAAAAAATTAACGACGCGTGGAATCGCGTTAATGATCCAAGAAATGAGTGGGATCGGCAACGGGATAAAATATTGGAAGTTGACCCAGGAAAAATTAATGTTGATCCTGAGCAAAGCGAAAAAAGCAATGTTATAGATCCTCCGGCAAAAGATCCAAACGAAAAAGTCGGTCCATCTGGAAAAGGCAGCCCCAGGATTGTTCCATATGCTAGACTGTTGTCCTACCGCATAGATTATGAAAATGACGAGAAGTCGTTGGCTCCCACGCAGATCAAGGCGAGCGTCTTGTTGGCGTCCGGCGTGGGCGCCGTGTTCGACGCCGTGCCCGCCTGGCGGGCGTCGGGTTCGATCTGGCCGCTCGCATTCCCGGAAACCACGAACCAACCCGCGAGAAGACAAGAGATAATGGTTCTGCAAAACATGGAAGGTCCTCCCAAAGTTTCAGCTCCATCCATCGGTTCAGGCAGGTGTCGATTCGCGTGGCAAGCTCCGGCTGCCCTCGTTCGTGCCGCTTGTTCCTCCCCTGGTCGAGAACGACGGCCGCCGCGGTTTTTCTCGAAATAAATAAAAATCGTGAACCGCTTTTGACGGCTCGTGGATGTCACTTCCCGGAAAGACAAAGAACTCGTTGAAAAACTCCCCGAACCGGGAAGAATCCAGAGGAGAGACAAAATGGCCATGAAACCAGAAGAACTGATCGCCCACGGAGATTTCATCCGCGCCCTGGCGCGCCGGTTGATCAACGACGCCGATCTCGCCGCCGACGTTGCGCAGCAGACCATGGCGGCCGCACTCGAGCACCCGCCCGCCGCCGGGAAGCCGCTTGCCGCCTGGCTGATCGTGGTGGCGCGCAACTTCGCACGGCGGCTCGGGCGCCGCAACGCCCAGCGCGTCGACAGGGAACGGGCGATCGCCGTAGCCGACAGCGCGCCCTCCACCGCAGAGGTGGTGGAACGGGAGGAGATCCGTTCGCGCGTGGTCGACGCCGTGCTCGAGCTGGTCGAACCGTACCGCTCCACTCTGCTCCTGCGGTTCTACGAGGATCTGCCCCTGCGCGAGGTGGCGCGGCGCTCGGGTGTGCCGACCGAGACGGCGCGGACGAGGCAGAAACGGGGCCTCGCCCAGCTCAGAAAGATCCTCGACGACCTCCACGACGGCGATCGAAAACAGTGGTGCCTCGCGCTTGCGCCCCTGGCCGGATTCAAGGCCGCCGTTGCCGGATCCGGCGCGGCGACATCGAGCTTTCTCGGCGGCCTCGTGATTTCGGCCAAGGCCAAGGCGGCGGCTGCGCTCCTGATCGCGGCGGCGGTGCTCGTTTGCGCGGTCCTGTTTCTTCCCGACAAGCGGGGGGATCACGATTTGAACGACCGGGCGGCGCTCGACGAAGCGACAGCGTTTTCGGAAGACGAACCGGCCGCGGACCGCGGCAGGACCTTGGAGCCCGATCAGCCCAACGCCGATCAGTCCGCGCTCACCGACGAGCGGATCCCCCTCGAACCTGCTCCCACGAGAACCATCAAAGGAGTCGTGGTGGATGCCGAAACCAAGGAGCCCTTATCGGGAGTGACTGTTTATGCTCTCGAGTCGGAGAACGACCCGATACCGCGCTCCGACCGTCTCTACACCACGACCGACGAGAAGGGCTGCTTCACGATCGAACGCATCCCGTGGGAGTTCTGCCGGTTCAGGCTCGACGAACACCACCTTCACTGCAAAGGAATGCCCTCAGCCAGTTTCAAGAAGAAGACGACAGCGAAAATCATCATCAACGCGGTGCGCGGTGTCTGCCTGCGCGTGCGCGTCCAGGATAGCGAAGGGCGGCCCGCGGCCTTCGCACGGGTGTCGACCGGAACCGTCCATAACGGTTGCCGAACGCTGCGAGGCGGCGTCTACTGCGATGATGAGGGTTATTTCCTCTTCAACAGGCTCAAAGCAGGAAGCACTGTAGCGTTTCTGGCCCGTTCGGGTCGTGGGCCAGCCCTGTCCCGGCCTTTCTTCACCGAGGTGAAGGAAGGCGATGAAAGGGAGATAATACTGACGCTCGAGGGCGATCTCTGCCCGACCGGGCGGGTCGAGGACGAGGCGGGGGCGCCGGTGGCGAACGTCGAGATCCGCTCCCGACTGATCTGCCCGGAGGAAAGCGACTTCGATACTCTTTTTTTCCCCGAATTCATCGGGTTGAAGAACTTCGGGCGCGGAGTGGTCGTGAGCGATAGGCACGGTCGATTCACGGTGGGCGGTTTTACGGCCGGCACCTACCGCCTCGTGACGCGCACAGACGATCACCGGGAGCGTCATTTCGACTTTGTTCTGCGCGCCGACGGCTCGACCGTGCCGCGGGAGATCGTGCTCGTCGTGAAAAAGACGCCCCAGGTGATCGTGCGCGCCGTGGACGAGGCAGGCCAACCCGTACCCGAGGCGGTCTTCGAGTATTACATCAGACGCGCGTCCACCGGACAAATCGACCGCTACACGCGCAACGCTGACGAGTCGGGAGCTTTCGAGGTTCCCCAGCTCGAAGAGGGTGACAGGGTCCACGTCGTGGCGGCTGCCCTCGGGTACATGCCGAGCGAGATCCCTGAGCTCGACCTTTCCGAGGGGGAGACACGCGCTGTTTTGAAAAGGGGCGGCGTCTTCAGCGGCCGCGTCGTGGCTGCCGGCGACCGCACACCGATCACCAGCTTCGAGATGGTGTGGAACCCGCGCGAAAAGGAGCCCTACCAAAGCGAGGTGGGCAACTACATGCAGATGGCGTGGAGCGATCCGTGGACCTTGAAGGCGAAGGGCGGCGAGGGGCGCTTCACCTTCGAGGGTCTACCCGACGGCGTCCACCACTTCATGATAACGGCCGATGGTTTCATTCCGAGGGCCACCTCCGCGGAGATCGTCTCCGGAACAGCACGGGAAGAGAGCACCGTGATCGAACTGGAGCGCGCCTATCGCCTCAGCGGCTCCGTGCTGCGCGCAGGAACGCGCGAGCCGATGATCAGTGTCTGCGTCGAGCCCTTGCGCCACGATCCGAGCAAGCCTGCCTCCCCCGGAGAGATGAGCTTCGGACCATCGCACGGAATTGATGAGACCCGCACCAACGCGGAGGGGCGTTTCACACTCCATGGTTTGCCGGCAGGGACGTACGAACTCCGGGTGGAGGTGGGAGGCTCGAGCGGCGGTTACTGGCCGCACGGCCCGATCACCGTCGGACCCGGCCGGCAGGAGGAGCCGATCGTCATTCTCGTGGAGGAGAATACGGGCTGTGTGGTGGCGCGCGTCGTCGACCATCAGGGTGAACCGGTGGCCGGCGCCACGGTGGGCGTACACGGCGGCCTAGTCAGCCGGGACGGTTTCGCAGGCACATCGGGCACGACCGACGCGCAAGGCACGGCGCGCGTGCACGGGGTGCGGCACGGGGAGCGCCGCGTGACAGCGACCTTTCAGCGCGGCCTCACCACCTGGCAAGTGGCGCGCGTGATAGAGGTCGCGGCCAGGGGAGAGACCCCTGTCGATCTCGCCCCCTGTGCGCCGGGCGCGGGCTCCCTGGTCCATGGGAGAGTGCTCGCCGCGGGCAAGCCGCTCACCGGTGTGGACGTGCGCCTCTGGAAAGGGATCCCTCCTGACTTTTCGGCCAAATCCCCGGTCAACGGGACGCAGGGCGCATACAGCATGGCCGGCGTCCCCCCGGGAAGCTATATCGTGCGATGCGGTAATTTTTTCAGCAGGCAGCTCGTGGTGGAGGAGGGGCAGAATGAGGTCTCCTACGACGTCATTCTCGACGAGTACTGCATCGAAGGCCGCCTTCATGTGGAGGGGCTCGCCTCGTTCGCGGACGCGTTCTGGAGCCACGTCTACCTCTATCCAGGAGCCGACAGCAATGACCTGGTCTACCGGGAACGTTTCGGGCAGGTTGATGACGCGGGTCGCTTCGTTTTCGAATTTGTGGACGAGGGAAGCCACTTTCTCTATGCCCGCGTTCTGGTCGGCAGCCGGCAGTTCGCCTGTCTCTTGCCGGGCGTGATATCGTGGAAAAGCGGAGAGCAGGATCGGATCGACCTTGTCCTCGAAAAGGCCGCCGGGCTGGATGTCATCGTGTCCGCCGGAAGTACGGGGCGGCCGGAGGTCTTTTTCATTCCCGATGGAGGTGATGAGAATGACGTGCCGCAGGATTTCATCAACGGCACGATCTGGCAGGATGAATCCCGCCGGCGGTACAAGTTCGATTACCTCGTGGCGGGGACCTACAGGGTCGAGTTTCCCGGCGGCAAGGGTGCGCAATTGGTCACGCTCGCGCCGGGCGAAACGAAGGAGGTGAGGGAACCTTGACCAAGATCTGGGCGGTCATGACGTACCGGTGATTGCAGAAGGGGTGGCCTTCCATCAGGGTCTTGTCGCGGATCATCTTGATCTTCGGATTGAAACCCTCGGCCCAGGCATAGTCGCCATAACAGACCGCCGCAAAACCGATGTCGCCCGCCTCGGCCTGGCGGAAGGTGGTCGCCCAGAGACATTCGGTCACCTTCAGCTCGAACGCCTTGGGATTGTCCTCGACGATCTCCATGGTCAACGAACTCTCGTACCCGCCCCTGAAGGTGTTGACATAAGCCGCAAAGCTGTCGTCCCCCACCTGCTTGGCCTGCCGGCGCCCGTACTCGAGGAGGGTCTTTCGCGTGTACTTCTTCATCAGCTCGATGACCTTGTCCTTGCCCAGATCCCCGGCGAGGTTTCTGGCGAGCTCTATCGTGCCGCGGTATTGCAGGTTGAAGAGATGGCGAGAGGTGAGCTTCTGGTCGATCTCCTTGTCGAACTTGTGCACACTCTTCTCGTCCTCATCGGGAAATCCCGCCGCCAGGGACGACGCAACCGCGTCGCGGCAGCCGAAACAGGCAAGCGCGCAGAGCGGCATTGCTGTGATGAAACGCCTTCGTTCGGGGATGAATGGTTTGGGGTGGTTCATAGCGCCCTCCGTTTGTGACGAAGGGCACCCATTGGCGTTCGAGACCGAGAACCGGATTGTATCTGAAAGACTCGTCGAGCGATACGAGTTTTATTCGCCGATCAGTCTTTCAACTCAGGGAAGCGCTGCCTTGGCCGCCACCTCGAGGGGATTCCAGTAGATACCGTAGTAGAGCACGGCCAGACCGAGAACGCAGAGGATCACCACGAACGCGCCCTGGATCGACGATCCCTGCCGCTCGACACCCTCGGCCGCGGCATCCTTGAAGAAGAGCGCCTTGGCGATGCGGAAGTAGTAGAACAGCGCCACCGCCGCATTCAGCCCGGCCACCACGGCGAGCCAGATCATTCCCTCATCGATGACAGCCACGAAAAGCTTCAACTTGCCGGCGAAGCCGACTGTGGGCGGAATACCGGTGAGCGAGAGAAGGAAGATCACCATGAAACCGCAGCAGTAGGGCGCGCGCCACCCGAGTCGCGGTACTCGTCGATCGTCTCGCGGCCGTAGCGGTTCGAAAGGTAAATCACCACGCCGAAGGCGCCGAGGTTCATGATGAGGTAGGCGATGAGGTAGAAGATCACCGCATCGGCCGTGCCCGCCGTATCCATGCCGGCGAACATGGCCGCCACGCCCATGAGAAGGTACCCGGCGTGGGCGATCGACGAGTAGGCCAGCATGCGCTTCACGTTCTGCTGCTTCACGGCGGTGATGTTGCCGTAGGTCATGGTCACGGCCGACAGCATGCCGATCAGCAAGGCCACCTCGCCGCCCCACTCGGCCGCCGGCGAAGAATAGGAAGTTCAATCTCTGCCCTCAACCCAAGAGAACCCGGTACCGCTCA
>CAYXGI010000102.1:0-5977 GCA_964464495.1 uncultured Phycisphaerales bacterium | reverse complement strand
GAGCGGTACCGGGTTCTCTTGGGTTGAGGGCAGAGATTGAACTTCCTATTCTCCGCTCACCCATCTCCAGTTCCATGTCGAAGGACACGGCGTCGCGCTTGCGCCACGCCTCGCGGTCGCCGGTCATGAGCTTCTCCGCGTCCTCCGGGGAGAAGAGCTCCCGGTCGGTCCGGCCCAGAATCTCGCTTTCCGGCTTTCCGAAGAGAGCGCACGCCGAGGGATTCACCTCGATGTACCGACCGCTGCGGTCTTTCACGGACGTGACCTGGGGCGCCATGTGCATGAACCGCTGGAGCCGGATCTCAGTGTCCTGCAGCACTTCCTCGAGCCGCACGCGGTGGGTGATGTCGCGCGTGATCTCGAGCATACCGACCACGGCGCCCTTCTTGTCACGCCAGGGCGCACCAATGATGGAGGTGTAGCGCGCCTGGCCTTGCTCGTCGAAGTTTTTCCGAATCAGCGACTGGGGGCACTCCTCCTTCATCACCGTGAAGAAGGGGCAGTTTTCCACTGCCACCAGGCATTGGCCGCGCACGAGCGAGTCCACGTCGTAGCAGTGCTTGCCGCGGACCTCGTCGATGGTGAGAGAGTTGTTGTTCAGGAAGGACGAATTCGCGTCCTGGATCAGCATGTCGGTGTCCACCACCAGGATCTCATCAGGGATCGAGTCAAGGATCCGGGCGATCCGCTCGCGCTCCGTATCAATGTGCTCGCGGATCTTGGTGCGCTGCTCGATCACCGCCTTCTGGGACTGATGGAGCTCCCAGAAGAGCCGGGCGCCCACGTGGTCGATGAGGTGGACGCTCCTCGGCCGGGTCCGCTCGATCTCGGCCACCACCTCGTTGCGGCCCGTGAGTTCGATGATGAGATCCAGGTCGGCGATCTCGTAGAGGTCCCGGTAATCGCCGACCACCTTGGGAACACCGCTCTTCCGAGCGTACCGGAGCCCGGGCGCGTCAGGGTCGATGTCGGCCACGGCCAGGATGCGCATGCGAAAGTCCCGGAACGTGTCCTTCTCCACCATCTTGAGAAAGGACACGCACCCCTTGCCCCCGCCCACGATGGCGGCTTTCAAGGGGCGCGCATTGTTATCGGTCGGGAAGGGAGAGTCTCTGTCGATCATTCCATGGCCTCCAAGAGGCGGGCCATTATACGACCCGGCCGCAACGGCAAGGAACTGAATATCCCTGAACTATCGATCCTGTTTCTCCTCTTTTTGACTCATGCCGCCCATGGCCTTCCCCAGGGCTCCTGACCCGTTGTTGACGGTGCGGCTGCACCATGCGGACCCGGACAACGAAGGCCTCCAGTATCACTACGTGGACGGTATGCTCTTCGACGAAGGGGGAGTCACCTTTGCCTATGGCCCCCAGGCGATTCACCGCCGCGAGAACAACGGCCCATGGGACCTCGTACTCGGGCCCGCCGAATTTCCCGACCATGTCAACGTCATCAGCATCGACGATCGTCTCGGCCCCTGAAGCGGTCGAGAGGGCGTCTCACGCGGAAACTCCCTATTTTTTTCCGATCGCATTCCTCACACGGCGCTCACGAAATCCTAAAAGCGTTGCGCCATAATGCCGCTGTAACACCGAAGCTCAGATGTCCCTCGGATCTTGACGGAAGGAGTGAATCGATGGAAAAAATCAGAAACTGCAGGCAGGTGGGCGAGGAATTCAGGTTGTTCCGTTACTCCAAGGTGGAAGATCTTTTTCACGACGAGGCGGACTTTTACTGCGAGCCCGACGAAGGAATCATCGAGATCTTGAAAGAGGAGACCGCACAGGAAGATGTGGAGATCTTCGATGTGCGCGCCCTGAGGCCGGGACGCGTCGTGTGCACCAACTACAGATCACGCCACCCCGATCACGACGATCTGGTCGAGCTCTTCTCCAAGTCGGTGATCGAGATCAAGTAGGAATTTAACTCGATCGAAGTTCTTTGATCTAATGTCCCTCGAAAGACGCTGCCCGCATGCGCCACAATCGGGCCGTGGACCGCCTCTCCGACAAGATCTGGGATCTGCGCAACGGGAATCTGGACAAGGTTTTGTGAAGGACCGTCGGTCGAACTCTCCCGGCGTCTGAATCACATCCCTGAAGCCGTTCACTTTCCGAACCTTACTCACTTCGGCGCGGACTCTTTTTGCCAAATCCCAATTCTCATGCGCTCTTCACCAAACCCTAATCTCCTTCCGGCACCATGCCGTCCCGAAAAGGTCTCTTTTTCACAGTATAAAAAAACAACCGTCATCAGCCGCGCACCCCTGGGAAGCGGTTGGTCGAGAGGCGGGATTTCTATCGGAGTCAGAAAAATGAGTACAAGATGGTTTTCCGCTCAGCGGTCGAAACAGCCGCAATGCGCGCCTCGGGTGATCGCCTGTCTGAGTTGCGGCGAGAAAGCCGTGATCGAGGGAACAGTCTTTCTGCCCACTGCGTGCAGCGGTTGCGGCGCTGATCTCTATTGCGAGGAGATCCTCTTTCTCGAGTCCCTTCAAAGCGACCTGGTTCGCACCGAGTCCGCGGCATGAGCCCGCGGCCCTCGGGCCGGTTGGGGGGTGGGAAGAACCACCACGAAGGTGGCGCCCTGTCCCGGCTCGGAGAGGACGCGGATCTCGCCGTCGTGACGCTTCACGTGCTTGATGATCTTGGGCAGGCCTTCTTTTAACTCCTCCATGAGATCGACGCTGCGCTCTTCGGGCACCATGTCGGCGATCTCGGAGAGGTCCCGGTAATCGCCGACCACCTTGGGAACACCGCTCTTCCGAGCGTACCGGAGACCGGGCGCGTCAAGGTCGATGTCGGCCACGGCCAGGATGCGCATGCGAAAGTCCCGGAATATCCCTGAAAGGGAAGCTGTTTATCGCCCTGCTCGATATCCTTCACGCCGTGGAGTTGCGCTGTCGCGCCCCGGCTCTTTGTGTCTGGCCGGTGGATTTTTTTCGATCGATCTTTTATAATATGTCGAGGATGTGAGCGTTCAAGAAAGAAAGGCAGGCCAGCACCGATGAAGCTTTCACTATCGATCATGTTTCTCCTCTTTTTGACTCATGCCGCCCATGGCCTTCCCCAGGTCTCCGTGACCAGGGCTCCTGACCCGTTGTTGACGGTGCGGCTGCACCATGCGGACCCGGGCGGCGGAGGCTGGATGAACCGCGTCGAATTCGACCCTTCCAACGCCGGGGTCCTGTGGGTGACCACCGATATCACCGGCATCTACCGCTACGATATCGACGCGGCGCGCTTTGACCCGGACAACGAAGGCCTCCAGTATCACTACGTGGACGGTATGCTCTTCGACGAAGGGGGAGTCACCTTTGCCTATGGCCCCCAGGCGATTCACCGCCGCGAGAACAACGGCCCATGGGACCTCGTACTCGGGCCCGCCGAATTTCCCGACCACGTCAACGTCATCAGCATCATGGTCGAGCGAGGCAGCGGGGGCTGGCTCGCGGGAACGGGCAATCCCCGCCCCTCGGGCAATGCCGAAAACCCCACGCATGATCTTCCCGCGCTTTTCTATGAAAGCATGGACGGCATTCAGTGGTCGCCACTGCCCTTTCCTGATGCGCAGAATCCGGTTTCCGAGTTTCCCCATTGCTACAGCCTCATTTCCGATCCCCTCGATGCCGTTCATCTCTATGCCGGACTCTACGACGGTGTCTGGGAATCGTGGGACAGCGGGCACTCGTGGACGAAAAATCCCAATCTGCCTGGAAACATGGTCTGCCGGCGTCTCGCCATGGACCTTGCCGATCCGGAGCGTCTGTATCTGGCTGTCTGGGACAGAAACCCGAACAACGGGCTGGACCCCGGCGACGGCACGGTCTACCGGACCGAGGACCGTGGCGCAACCTGGACGGAGCTCTCCGGTTTCGATCCGAATCATCCGGGAAGCTACCACGACGTGGAAATCGATCCCCACGGACTCCCTCCCGGTCCCTCCCGGGTCTGGGTCGCGTCTCTTTTCGGGGCAAGGGTCCAGATGTCGGCGGACGGCGGCGCCACGTGGGAGACCCAGGTCTATCACTCGTCCCAGGTCGACAGGCAATGGCTGCAGGACTATTGCACGATCTCGTGCATCGACCTGGCGCCCGACCCTCATGAACCCGACCGTATCTGGCTTCTCTCCGGCCAGCTCATCGTCTCCGAAGCGGGCGGGGTCGCGGGCAGCTGGCATTCGGTGACCAGCGAGGATGCGGGCCAAGACCGGTGGTCATCGCGCGGCGCGGGGATCGTGGTGGGAAACGTGAACGCCCTGTCGATCGATCCCTCGAATCCCGACCATATCATTCTCGGGATAATGGATCCCTCGTGCGCCCATTCGTGGGACGGAGGAGAGACCTGGGGGCTGGCCTCCGACAATGACCACACTTGCGCGGTGGAAGGAGGTCTGTGCTCCGAGCTCACAACCGTTGTTTTCGATCCCGTGAACAAGCAGCGCCTCTGGGCCACTTTCTGCGAGCAAGCCTACTATCCCTACTACAGGGGATGCGTACGGGAATCGGTCGACGGCGGCCTGACCTGGCCGCGCGAGATCTGCTCCGAAACCGCCCAGTCCCTGCCGTCGGGGTTCAAGGGAACCCTCGTTCTGGACGGAACCGACCTCATCGTGGGCGTCGAGGGCGAGGGGATCTACCGGGGAATCTGCAACTCCGTCTCCGGGCAATGGAGCTGGTTCCTGATCATCGACGAATTCGATTTCGATGGCGATGGTGTTCCTGAAATTCCCAAGGAGTACGTCTTTCCCTCCCAGATGGTCGTGACGCCCGGGGGGCGGTGGATCGTGGGGCTCGCGCACTGGTACGAGGGTGGAGGAATCGTCTACTCGGACGACAGGGGAGATTCGTGGTTTTCCGCCCAGCTCAACGCGAGCCCGTTGAACACAACCCTGAAGGATGTCCAGGACATCCGGCTCGATCCATCCACGCCGGACCGTCTTTACGCGGCCGTCCGCGGCATGTCCACCGGACATGGAGGGTTCGTCAAAAGCGACGACAACGGAACGTCGTGGACACCCATCGCGGATCTCTCCTCTTTTCCCGGCGGGACCACGCCGGGCCAGCCCAACCCCGAATATCTGTTTTTTCCGGCCACCATCGAAGTGGACCCGCGCAACCCGGCAATTCTCTATGGCGGACTCCGGGAGGGGGTTCGGTCTCTCTCGGTGCCCGGGGGGCTCTTCGTCAGCCGCGACTACGGCGCCCACTGGACAAAGATAGAGGGGATTCTCGCCCGGGACAATGTGAGCAGTGTTCGGATCGATCCGATCACTCGGAGGCTCTTCGTGATGACCGCCGGTTCCGGCCTGTACATCGGCAGTGCGCGCTGACTTTTTCCACGTCATGGGCTGCTCTCATTGGAAATATGACTTGCCGACAGGCACTCCGTGTCATATAATATGATTATGTTATATGACGTCATTTCAAAGCTCTATGTAATAAGTCGTAATCCGTGGAAAACCAATCATGTTCACACGCTGGAACCTGGCCCGGAATCCTTTCGACCCCAATCCCATATCCTTGGCGACCCTGGACTGGTTCATCGGGCGAAAAAAGGAAATCCAGCTCTGTCAACGCCTCACCGCTTCCGGGTCAGTGGTCCTTGTAGAAGGCGGATTGGGTGTTGGGACGACGTCCTTCGGCAATGTCGTGCGATTCCGCAATCCAGCACGCACTCCTAAAATGGAACTCGCGGTCTATCGAGGATGGAATGTCCAAACGTTGCTCGAGAACGTCCTTGTCGCGATCATCCAGGACGTGTCGGACGATGGGCGGTTAAAGCGATCGGCTGCGGTACGAAAAACAAAGGCGCTCGTTCAAAGGGTGGAGAAAGCCGTGCACAGTGCGGGCGTCAGCCTCCTCGGGTTTGGCGGTCAAATCAGCCGCAACGTGGCAATAACTCAGCCCGGCGTCGTACCGCTGGAAACTCTCCGCCAGAGCCTTTTGACGCTTGCCCATACGGTGTCGCCCAAGAAA
>CAYXGI010000101.1:0-6269 GCA_964464495.1 uncultured Phycisphaerales bacterium | reverse complement strand
AAAACAGTGACTTACGGCCGAAATGCAATTTTGGTGACCCGCCCGCGTCTTAGTCGATGAATCGTGCGAAATGGGAGAGGCTCTCCTTGTCGGCTGTCATGTGATAGGCGCGTTCGAGAAGGGTGCGGCCGAATTCGGGTTTGCCCATGGCGGCGTAGGCCGCGGCGAGCGCCGCCATGTTGCTGTCGTTGGGATCGATCTCCACCTGGGCGAGGATGTGGGAAAAGGCCGCGTCCAGTTCGGATGGGGCAAACTCGAGAGCGAGTAAGAGCCAGAGATGTGCCGCGGGACGGTGGGCGGGGTCCTTTTCAAGAGCCCGACCGTAAGCGCAGCTCGCCACGAGTGCCAGCCGCTCCGCGCAGATCCGGTGGAGGCGAACAAATTCCAGCTCCTCGTCGATAAAGCCCTTTTCTGATGCCCGCGTCCACTTCGACTCGATCTTCTCGACGAGCTCGGTCTTGCGGGCCTGGAGGATGGCGTCGAAATCGCACGCGGGGGATTCGTCTTCCTCGTAGTCGCCCGTTTTCCAGATTGCCAGGAGACCGCGCTGCGCGATGTGTCCCGCGTCAAATGCGAGCGCAGCCGCCTCCGGCGTGTTCGGTGGCGCGCAGAGAAACTCGTTCAAGATGCGCACGGCGTCGGCAGCCGCATAGCCCATCTCGCGCTCCTTGTATCCCATGCAGCGCGCTCTGGCCAGAATACAGAACGCCTTTTCCAGCGCGCATCGCGCCGCGATCGTCTGGTCGTTGGTTTCAGCCGCCCGGCGCAGCCACTCTTCGCCCTCGCGGAGGGCGTGCGTGCGATCGGTCTGGGTGAGCTTGGTTCCGAAGTAGGCGTGTTCGAGGCACTGGTGGGCATATTCGAATTTCTGGGAGTCGCCCTCTGGCAGTAGGGATTCGTTGACCCAGGCTGTCCAGCCGTCCTGCAGGTGCTCGGGCTGGCCGAAGAGTTTCTTGAAGAGGCGGTTGGTCTGCTCGTCGAGGTCACTGTCCTCGTCCTCTTCAAGGTCGACGGCGACCTGCCTGAGCTTGCGAAGAAGCTGGCCGAGCTTCTTTTTCGTGTCCGCCTGCGAGTGAAGGTAGGCGATCCACGACCAGGCCATGGAATAATGCCTGAACTCGAAATCCTCCCGTTCGATCTCCATCAGGTCCGCGAGGGGAATCACCTTCCCATTGTTCATGTCGCGGCGCACGATAAGAAGATACTGGGCTGATTTCGATCCGCGGCGTTCGGGACCATCGCCGGCAAAATAGCAGGCCATTCCCTCGTCGAGCCAGATTGCGGGCCGCGCACCGCGCAGGCATTGCTTCATCAAAAGGTGGGTGCACTCGTGCTTGGCCGTGTTGAAGACCGCATCGTCATAGCGATTGTCGTAAAAACAGATGAAGGAGTAGGTGAAGCTGAAGAACCCGGATACGTGCTCGCCGCTGCTTCCGGTGAAAGTGTTGTAAAACCCAAGGTAGTCGGCCTTCCGCGAGAAGAGAAGCACCTCGATGCCGAGCTCGGTCTTGGTGATCTGAAAGAATCCCTTGAGCCGGTCATAGTAGGAGTTCATGAGCCTCACGTATTCGCTGCACCGCTCCCTTTCGATGTCGGTCCAGTAGTCGAAACGGAAAGCTTTCTTGGCGAGCTTGAATTCAGTCTGGGGCGACGCGTCGAGCGCCTTGCGCCGCTGCGTGTGGGACGTATCGAAGGAGACGGTTGGAGTGGCGCGCAGAGCGGTCTCGGGAAGAACAAAGCTCCACGTTCCGTCCACCGGTTGCTGCAGGAGAAGAGTGCGCGCTGCGGCATGGTTGGCATCGAGTTCGAGGATGTAGTCGATCTCGGTCAGCATTTCACGGAAGTAACCCATCTTCAGGCACCAGTTTGCCAGTTCGAGGCGGGCGCTGTTATCCCCGTAGGCGATCGCCTTGCTTTTTTCAACGTAGGAGTCCTCGATGAGGGCCCTCGACTTTCGCTGCGCGTGCGCCTCGCCGGCGAGGAGCAGGCAGCCGGCCAGCGCAGATACAAATGCGATTATCACAGGGGCTTTTCGCCAAGGGCGGTCGATCATGGTGTTTTCTCTCTTTTTCATCTTAATCGCAGGGCGAGGTAAAAACCTTTACCCCTGCCGTTGAACAAGAGCACTGGTTGTGGCTCACTGGAAAAAGAAAAGATCCGATTCCTCGAAACCGCAGACAGGATAACATTTCTTAGGCGCGTGGAAAAGCACGGACAGAAAAGCAACCCATCGAGCAAGTGGCACCACTTCGGCGTGGCCGCCCTGGCCGCTTTCATGGCCACCCTCGATTCGTCGATCGTCAACGTGGCCCTGCCCACGATCGCCGGCGAATTCGACGCCGACGTCAAGGTCGTCGCCTGGACCGTGCAGGCCTATCTTCTCACTACCATGGCGCTTCTTCTCGTGGGCGGGCGGCTTCTCGATCTCTGGGGCGAGCGCAAGGTCATGGCCGTGGGATTCGCCGTCTTCACGGCGGGCTCGGCGCTCTGTGCCTTCAGCGTGTCGGTGCCGATGCTGATCGTGTCGCGGGCCTTTCAGGGGCTGGGCGCCGCCGTGCTCATGAGCGCCAACCAGGGCCTGGTGGCGCGCGCCTTCCCACCCGCCCAGCGGGGGCGCACCCTCGGTATCGTGGGAACGGTCGTCGCCGTCGGCCTCGCGAGCGGCCCACCCCTGGGCGGCCTGCTCATCGGCGCGCTCGGCTGGAGATCGATCTTCTACATCAATATCCCGATCGGAGCGGTGGCGATCTTATACTGCTTGCGCGTTCTGGGCTCTCATACAACCAGCGCGGATGGGGGACGATTCGACTGGGTCGGCTCGCTTTTTATCGTGATTGGCCTGGCATCGCTTTTCGCCGGAATCGATCGCGGAGTCGATCAGGGGTGGGGCGACGCGATCGTTCTCGGCCTGATCGCCGCATCGCTGCTCTTGTTCGCACTCTTCGTGCTGCACGAGCGGCGCGCCGCCTCTCCGCTGCTCGACCTGTCGGTTTTCTCGAACCGCTTCTTCGTCCAGTCCTGCGCGGCCACTTATCTCGCCTTCTTCGCCATGATCTCTACCGTGATTCTGCTTCCATTCTATCTGCAGGAGGTGCGCGCTTTTCGGCCCGAGAAGGTGGGGCTCGTCATGATGACCCTGCCCGCGTCGATGCTGCTCGTCGCGCCCGTGGGCGGCTGGATCTCCGACAGGATCGGCGCTCGGGCGCCCGCCACCTTCGGCCTCGGCCTCGTAGGAACCGGGCTGCTTCTCCTCTCCGGTATCGAGAGCCAGACTGCCATCGTGGAAATCCTCACTCCTCTCGCCTTGATCGGTGTGGGAATGGGCTTCTTCGGCTCGCCCAATTCGAGCGCCATCCTCTCCTCGGTCGCGCCCGCGAAGGTGGGCGCCGCGTCAGGCCTCTCCGCCTTGATGCGCACGTCGGGAGTCGCCTTCGGGATCGCCTTCGCCGTGACGGCGTTTACCTTTTTCAGAGATCGGGCCGCGTTGGAAACGGCAGGACTCGAGCATGCTGCCACCGACCGATTTCTCTTTCTCGAAGGGATATGGCCCGTCTTCGGACTCGCCACGATCGTCGTCGCCCTGAACATGATCAACAGCCTCACCCGCGGGCGTAATCCTCGAACGAGCTGAACCGAGTCGTAAGAATTTGCATCGGGCACTGGGGGTGTGTGTTAGCTTTTTTCGAACCCTAGCTGGGAGCTCGACCACCTGATGCGGCGGGATTCGGTTGTTGATCCCGTTCAGTTGCTTTGCTGACTGAAAAACACGTTGCTGTGAGCGCCATCACATTCGGGGGGAAGACTGTGCCAATTCGGAATACCGGAATATTTTTTGACGCAGTCTCCGTCGACCTTGAAATGACGCGTACGAGTGGGTGTGCGCCTCCCTCCAAGTGCACCCATCCGTATAGCCCACCTCAAAGTTTTTCAACGAGGAGGCTGCGTCAAAAAATATTCCGGTGTTTCCAGAAGTAGCGCACGATGCTGCCGATGTGGTGGACGGTCATCTTGTTGAAAGACTGGGCGCTCTTGCGGCGGTAGTGGTGGGTGACCGTGGTGGATGGGGCGTAGAGCACCTTGAGCCCAAGCTTTTGCGCCCGATAGCAGAAATCGACGTCCTCGTAGAGGTAAAAATACTTCTCATCGAGCTCCCCGATGCGGGCGAGATGATCCCCATGGATCAGGTGGCAGGCGCCGAGGGTCCAGTCGACGAACTGCTCCTCGTTGTGGTCGACATCCATCATGAGGTGGTTGCGCACGATCTTCGAGTCGGGAAAGAGTTTTCCGATCGGCGATCCCCTGAGCACGATCGGCGCGATCGTCTGAAAGGTGCGGCACGAGTGCTGCAAGCTGCCGTCGGGGTAGTTGAGTCGCGGCGCGGCCACGGCCACATCGGGAAAGCTCTCGAGACGCTCGGCGAGGATATCGAGGGCGTCGTCGTGGAATTCGAGGTCGTCGTCGAGCAGCGCCATGTGGCGCCCCGCGCGCAAACGGATCGTCTTGTTGCGCGCCTTGGCCACGCCGAGATTGGCGCCGTTCTCGATGAGGTGCACCTGGGGATACTTGTCGCCCACCATCGCTTGCGTGCCGTCCGTTGATCCGTTGTCAGAGACGATGATCTTGTAATCATCGGGATCGTGGAAACGCAGAAAGGATTCGAGCAGACGATCGACCTTGACGATCGAATTCCAGGTCACGATGCCGACTGTTGCTTTGACCACTTCGCCTCTCCAACCGACTTCATCCGGCAGTGGGCCGGCTCACGCTCAGCGCAATAGACCAGCCCGTCGGGGCAGCGTCAATCCTTTATTGGCGATCGGCAAGGATAGTGTGCGCGCCAGGGCGATGTGTAATTTTCTTCTCCCCTGACGGAGCCCTCCTTGACACTCCCCGCCCTCGCGAGTAAGTTTTTTGGTTTGACGGCCCCAGAAAAGGAGGCCAGATCGCGAAAGGCCCGCCTGCGGTGACCACAATCGTCAGGGGGAGTGCGAGCCTTTTCCAACACTGTTCTCGAAGAGACGTATCATCCTCTAAGTTGCCGGGATCGAGAGTTCCTAACTCGGTGCAAAAGAAGGAGTATTGACAGATGCAGGTGGACGTTCAGCAGATCAAGGAACGGGTGGCTGAAAAAGCCGATTTGATTCATCGCCTCCGCTCGGAGGTGGGCAAGGTTCTCGTGGGGCAGGACAACATGCTCTCGCGCCTCCTCGTGGGATTGCTCAGCGACGGCCACATCCTGCTCGAGGGTGTGCCCGGCCTGGCCAAGACCACGGCGATCAAGACCCTCGCCCAGGCGATAGACACGGGATTTCAGCGGATCCAGTTCACACCCGACCTCCTGCCCGCCGACCTGGTGGGCACTCTGATCTACGTGCCCAACGAGGGAACCTTCAAGACGCGCAAGGGGCCGATCTTCTCCAACTTCGTGCTTGCCGACGAGATCAACCGTGCGCCGTCCAAGGTGCAGTCGGCGCTGCTCGAGTCGATGCAGGAGCGGCAGGTCACCATCGGCGAGGAGACCTTTCCCCTCGATCGGCTTTTTCTCGTGCTCGCCACGCAGAACCCGATCGAGCAGGAAGGCACCTACCCGTTGCCCGAGGCGCAGGTCGACCGGTTCATGCTCAAGGTGGTGATCGGCTATCCCACGCCCGAGGAGGAACGCAAGGTCATGGATCTCGCACTCGAGGGGGGTACGGCCACGGTCAATCCCGTGATCACGGCCGAGGAGATCTTCGCGATCCGCGATGTGGTCGGCATGATTTACATCGATGAGCAGCTCAAGGAATACATCCTCAATATCGTGCTCGCCACGCGCGATCCGGCATCGATCAACCGAGGCGACCTCAAACCGCTCATCGATTTCGGCGCCTCGCCGCGCGCGTCGATCTACCTCTGCCAGGGGGCGCGCGCCATCGCCTTCCTCCAGGGCCGTGGCTATGTCACGCCCCAGGACGTGAAGGACATTGCATTCGACGTGCTTCGCCACCGCCTCATCCTGACCTACGAGGCCGAGGCGGAGCAGACGACAACCGAAGACGTGATCAAGGACATCCTCGGAGAGGTTCCCGTTCCCTAAGGGGAGCGAGAAGGAGAAGCGCGCCGTGGCAGAGCAGACCGTTGCCGAGATTCTCAAGAAGGTACAGCGGATCCAGATCGTGGCCGACAAGATGGTCAACGACCTCTTCGCCGGCCAGTACCAGTCCGTCTTTCGCGGCCGCGGCATGGAGTTCGACGAGGTGCGCGAGTACCAGCCCGGCGACGACGTGCGC
>CAYXGI010000100.1:0-6355 GCA_964464495.1 uncultured Phycisphaerales bacterium | reverse complement strand
CCACCCGCCGTCAGCGCGTCCTCAACATATTTGCCGGCGGCATGCCCCCCCCCCCCCGCACTTAGCAGAGGAATTCGCGCCCCTGTTCCCAGGTGATGTTGAAGGAGGTTGTGTCGTCGAGCTTGGGCCGAATCTTCTCGTTCCAGAACTCGCGGTACTTGGCCGAGTAGGACTTCTCGTCGAGGTCGAGGAGGACGCCGGTGGTGATCTTGTCGCCGAGCTGCTCGGGCGTCATCTTGGCCGCGGCCTTGGCGCTCACGGCGTTTTCCTTGAGCCACTTCATCATGTCGTCGGCGCGGGGCATCTTGTTGAGGCGGCCGTGGATGGTGTGGCAGAAGCTGATCACGTCGACGAGGGCGAAGGCTTCCTTCTCGATCCCCTTGGCAATGAGGTTGGTGAGCTCCACCGCCTTGTAGACCGTCGACCGCGCGATGAAGGGCGCGCCCGCGCCGCGGGCGAGGGCGCAGATGTCGAAGGGTTTTTCCAGGTTGCCGTAGGGGGCGGTGGTTGCGCGCTTGCCCACCGGTGTCGTGGGGGAGTACTGTCCGCCCGTCATGCCGTAGTTGTGGTTGTCGACGAGGATGACGGTGAGGTCGATGTTGCGTCGCGCCGTGTGGATGAAGTGGTTGCCGCCGATCGCGGTGGCGTCGCCGTCGCCGGTGATCACGATCACCTTCATGTCCGGCTTGGCGAGCTTGACGCCGGTGGCGAATGTGAGTGCGCGGCCGTGGGCCGTGTGGATCGAGCAGAAGTCGGCGTAGACCGGCATGCGCGACGAGCATCCGATTCCCGAGACGAGGCAGACCTCGTCCTTGGAGAGTCCCAGCTTGTGAATGGCGCGAAGGAGGGAGTTCAGCACGACCCCGTTGCCGCAGCCTGAACACCAGACGTGGGAGAGTTTCTTTCCGGGCCTGAGGTACTGGTATGTGGGCGGAAGATCTTTGAGTCCTGGCATTTTAGAGTTCCTCTTTCACCTTGGCCAAAATCTGGGAAGGCGTGATGATCAGACCGTCGTAGCGGTTGACGCCGATGACTTTTGCCGCATCGGGCGCGAGGCGTTCCACCTCGAAAATGATCTGGCCCCAGTTCATCTCGGGGACGACGACGAGCTTGGCTTTCTGAAGTCTTTTCCGGAGGGCTTCCTCGGGGAAGGGCCAGATCACGAGAGGGCGGAAGAGTCCCGCCTTGATCCCCTCTTCCCTGAGCACCTTGACCGTGCGCTTGGCTGAGCGCGCCACGCCTCCGTAGGCGACGACGAGCACGTCGGCGTCGTCGGTCTCGAACTCGTCGTAGATGTAGATCTCCTCGAGATGGTCCTCGAATTTCTTCTTCTGACGGTCGAGCATCCGCACCGCTTCGTCGGGTTTGTTCGTGGGAAAACCCTTCTCGTCGTGGGTCAGGCTGTCCACGTGGAACCTGTAACCTTCCCCGAAGGACGCGATCGGCGCCTTGCACACGGTGTCGGGACCGTAGTGGAGATACTCCTCGGGAGGAACGGTCGGTTTCTGCCGCTCGTAGATTTCCATCTCCGTGTTGTGGGGGACGGTGATCTTTTCGCGCATGTGGCCCACCACCTCGTCGAGGAGGAGCAGGACGGGCGTGCGGAATTTCTCGGCGAGGTTGAAGCAGTCGAAGGTGGCCGTATAGGCTTCCTGCACCGACTGGGGCGAGAGGGCGATCAGATAGTGGTCGCCGTGCGTGCCCCAGCGCGCCTGCATGATGTCGCCCTGCGAGGGCTGCGTGGGCAGGCCGGTCGAGGGGCCCGCACGCTGCACGTTGACGATCACGCAGGGCACCTCGCAGATGCATGCGAGGCCGAGCAGCTCCTGCATGAGCGAGAAGCCGGGACCGCTCGTGGCGGTCATCGCCTTGGCGCCCGCGATCGACGCACCGATGATCGAACCGATGCTGGCGATTTCGTCCTCCATCTGGATGAAGGTGCCGTTCACCAGAGGCAGCTCGCGTGACATGAGCTCGGCCACTTCGGTCGACGGTGTGATCGGGTAGCCGCCGAAGAACCGGCAGCCCGCATTGAGAGCGGCATACGCGCAGGCTTCGTTGCCCTGCCAGAAGCGAAGAATTTTTTCTTCTGCCATTACCTTCTCCTTGGAAGGGACGGGAATCAGTTGCTGTTTTTCTTTTCTTTTTTTTGCACGACGAAGATGGCGAGATCGGGACATCTCAGTTCGCACATCCCGCAAAGAATGCAGTCCTCGGGCTTGGCCTGGTAGACCTTCATGTCCGCGCCGAGGGCGAGTGTGCCCTTGAGACAGAACTCGACGCAGATGTTGCACCCTTTGCACCACTTCTTGAAGACGTAGACCGGGGTGTCGCAGGTCTTGAGTTCCTCTTCCATGAGGATAATGGCCTGCTCGAGCGTGCACGAGTGGGCGAGCTTGAGGTTTTCCAGTTCCTTCTCGGTCATGGCGGGGTGGAGCTCTTCTTTGCTCATCTCTCGGACTTCCTCAGCACTATAAAGAAAATAGGCACGCCCTGCGAATTCAGCGTGGCGCGCCGTCGATTTTTACAAGGAAGCTGCGACTGTGAAAGGTCATGGTTTTCAAGGTCGCAAGAATTGGAACATGACACTACAGATCGTCTCCATTGGCAACGAAATATTGAAGAATATCCTAGGTAAATTCGATTTTTTTTCCACCCGGAGCCGAAGGCCTTGGCAAAAGGCTTTTTTGTCCGAGGATGGTTTCTCGAATCGAGCGGCTTCGGTCTGGGAACACTAAAAAAAACCAGCGGCAGGTCGAGAACCCTGCCGCTGGCGCGTTGACTATGTGTCCCTACCTAGTGCTCAGATTCCGGCCTCCATCACTGACTGCTCCATGGTGAAGCCCGCTGTCTTCTTCCACGCCGATTCCACGATGAGCTCGGCGAACAGAACCGCTTCGTCCATCCCCTCGATGAGGGCCTCCTCTTCGGCCGCCATGGCGCCCTCCTGGGCGGCGATCGCCTTGTCGAATTTCTTGAGGCGGCCCACGAAAGCTTCCTCGATGGCGGGGAGGAGCTTCATGGCCACATAAGGCGAGGACATGAACTTCATGCCCGCGTTCTGCGCCTGGTTCACGAGGCGGCAGAGATTCATGTTGAGCACGGGCACTTCCCTGCCGAGGTCGCTGAGGAAGAGATCGACGCTGTTCTTCGCGCTACGTACGAGGAACTCGACCGCGTCTTTCGAGTCGGTGCAGAGGAAGAGAGTGATGTGATGATTGACGCTCTTTTCGAGCGCGCCGCCCACGTCGCGCGCGTGGCTGATCAATTGTGTTTCCACATCATAATAGGCGCCCGAGGAGAGAGTCTCCTGGAGAACCTCGGGCTTGTCGTTCGACGCGTGGATGATCAGAACCTTGCGCTTGAGCACGCTCTGCCTGTAGAGTTTCTGGAAGAAGGTCTTGTCCTGGCGGTAGGCCGCACCGAGCTCCTTCTTGTGTTTCTGGCAGAATGTTTCGAGACCTCTGAGCAGGCCGTTGAAGACTTCGAGTTTGACAGGATGCTTTGCCCAGAGCCTTGGGTCGCTCAGAGTTTCCATGATCGGAGCGTATTCGGACTTGGCAATGTCGGCTCTCGTGCAGAGCTCACCCAGGGCGCCGGCAAGATAGCCCGCGTTGGAGAGGCATTCCCTGCGAAGGACCACGGGCGGCGTGGCCTGCTCGGAGAACTCACTCATTGCTTTGAGGCATTTGATCATGGTGAGAAGAGGACGCAGAACGGGGAAGACAAAGTTCTTGGCGGGGAGCATGGGAATTTGGCATGACTTCATTGCGGACCTCCTTGGATAGGACTCTTTCGAATGAGGATTATGTTTCATGATTTTTCAGCCTCTTGTTTTCTAAACCCGATAGGAAGATTATCGATGAATGTGATATAAAAACAATTGTTAAATTGACAACGAAGTAGTATTAATATTAATATCACAATCACAGTGTGAATATCACGGTGATATGAGAGATATTTGGAGCAGAAATCGTGTTCTTCAGACAACTGCAAACCTTTCAACAGGCTGCCAAGTTTGGCAACTTCTCCGATGCGGCTCGCAAGCTTCACTTGACGCAATCTGCTGTTTCACACCAGATTAAGTCCCTCGAGCAGATCATGGGCATTAAGCTCTACGAGCGCCATCGGAGGGGGATCGTTCTCACCGATCAGGGCAAGGAAGTCCTTGGTCACATCGACCGGATCATGGCGCGTGTCAAGGATATGGAGGAGTGTCTCAATGCCTTGAGGGGCGGTTTCGTGGGCACCATTTCGGTTGCCGCCCACCGTGGAATTATTCAGTACAAGCTTCCAAAGGTGATCAAATCGTTCCGAAAAAGCTATCCCTCCATGGGGATCAGCCTCAACAACAAGTTCGTCGACGACGAGATCGTCAACATGGTGACATCGGGGACGGCTGATTTCGGTGTGGTCACTTCGTGGTCCGAGCATGGCGATCTCGAGTTCAAGGAGTTTCTCTCCTTCGACATGTTTCTCTGCGTTCAACCGGAGCATCCCTATAACAGCCTGACAGCCAAGGATCCCAAACTCACCGTCGACGAGGTGGCCAACGAACCGCTTCTTCTCTTCGAAGCGGGTACGGCGATTCGCAAACGGGTGGAGAAAGTCTTCGACATGGAAGGTCTCGACTGCAATCCGGTCGTGCAGACTGGAGGTGCTCTGATTTTGAGAGACTATGCCAAGGCAGGACTGGGCGTGGCGATCGTCTCAGGCATGTCGCTCGAGGCCGAGCCTGATCCGGAACTGGCAGCGATCAATGTGACCCACATCTTCGGCAAACTCGGGTACGGTTTTGTCTACAGGAAGGACAAGTTCTTCACCACGGCTTTGCTCGATTTCATCAACCTTCTCGATCCTCATTTCTCACTCGAAGGAAGCGTTGGCTGAGTCGATTTTGGACGGGGTTACGCGATTCGACGGGGAGCCCGAAGTCCGGTACTGTCGGCCTTTAGAGATGCGGTGAGCGGCTCTGAAAGAAAATCAGTCGGCAGTACACATTCCTAACCTTTTCCTGTTGACATGAATTGATTAAGGCCCTTTAATCCATTTTGTCAAACGCTTGATCGAAAATAGACAGCGTTTCTGGGTCAGTGAAGCGCCGAATTTGTTTCTTTCAATTTGAAAATCGAAAGTCGAAAACTCCAAGTAGATGGCCTCCAATCGGAGCCCTCTCTTCTTTTTTTCATATCCTTTCGATCCCGTACTCGACAGTGGGGTTTATTATGGGTTTTCGATATGAGATTCGTCTCGCCGGATCCGGCGGGCAGGGTCTGATTCTGGCAGGAAAGATTCTCGCTGAAGCGGCCGCGATCTACGATGACAAGAACGCGACGCAGAGCCAATCGTATGGCCCCGAAGCCCGCGGCGGCGCGAGCAAATCCGAGGTCATAATCAGCGACGAAGAAATTGACTATCCCAAGGTGACCGAGGTCGACCTCTTCCTGGCGCTCACCCAGGAGTCTTGCGATTCCTATTCCAAGGATCTCAAGAAAGACGCCGTCCTCCTCGTCGATTCCACGTACGTCACCCGGATACCCGAAGGATCTTACAAGGTTTACAAGCTTCCCATCACTGACATAGCCATGGAAAAGGTTGGAAACAGAACCGTGACCAACATCGTGGCTCTCGGTGTCGTGGTGTCGCTGTCCAAGGTTGTCTCCGTACCCGCGGGAGAATCGGCGATTCTCGCCCGCGTGCCGAAGGGGACCGAGGACATGAATAAGAAGGCTTTCAAAGCTGGGCTGGAAGCGGCCAAGACTCTCTGACAGCATCAAGTGCCTCCTGAATGAAATGGCCGTTTACGCCCGACGAGCTAAGGGCTGATCGCGAATCGAGGAGAGGTGATTCCTCTCTTCGTTGATTGTAATCAGCTCGGTCCGAGTTCTCTTCGAGTCTGGTTCTTTTCAGGATCGAGCACCTTGATTGCCAGTTCAAATGATTGGAAGAACCTAGACAGGCGTCTGACGTCGCTGCGCTTCCTTTTTTCATCCCCCGAGATTCAGCACCAAAAGTACCGAACACCACAGATATTGCCGATCTGGATTTGCCGATCTGGGCATGACCAGTTCTCTCCGTATTTAATCTGAGGAGGATAATAGGTGAAATTCTGGCGAACACCCCTTGATGTCAACAAGCTCAAGATACCTCAGGGCGTACTCTATATAGTCAAGGACCGCTGCAAGGGGTGCGGTTTCTGCGTGGAGTACTGCCCCAAGGGCGTGCTCGAGCTGTCTCCGGAGTTCAACATCAAGGGATACCACCCGCCCATTGCCGTGAAGGAGGGCGAGTGCGTGAACTGCGATCTCTGCGAGACGATCTGTCCCGAGTTTGCGATCTTCTGTATTCGGAAGGA
>CAYXGI010000099.1:0-7070 GCA_964464495.1 uncultured Phycisphaerales bacterium | reverse complement strand
CTGCTGCGACGCTTTCGCAGTCTGCTGCGACGCTTTCGCAGTCTGCTGCGACGCTTTCGCAGTCTGCTGCGACGCTATGTCTGCCCGCTCTTTTAAACGGCTGTCTTCCTCGTCCTTCTTCTTTTTGTATGCGGCAATCAGTTTGGCTTCGATTTCATCGTGGAGATTCTTATTCTCTTCCAGGAACTCGACTGTCCGGTCTCTGCCTTGACCGAGGCGCACATCGCCGTAGGAATACCAGGCTCCCGATTTCTGAACGATCTTTTTCTCCACGCTCAGATCGAGAATATCTCCAATCCGTGAGATACCCTTGTTGAAGAGAACGTCGAACTCGGCTTTCCTGAAGGGCGGGGCGACCTTGTTCTTCACGACAGTGACGCGGACGCGGTTGCCGATCACCTCGTCGGCGGTTTTCAAGGCGCCAATCCTGCGGATGTCGAGGCGCACAGAGGAGTAAAACTTGAGCGCACGGCCCCCGGGTGTGACTTCGGGATTGCCGAAAAAGACGCCGATCTTCTCGCGAATCTGGTTGATGAAGAGCACCGTGGTCTGTGTCTTGGCAATGGCCGCGGTCAGTTTTCGCAGAGCCTGCGACATGAGACGCGCCTGAAGGCCGACGTGGGCATCCCCCATCTCGCCTTCGATCTCGGCGCGTGGAACGAGCGCCGCCACGGAGTCGACAACGACCAGTTCGAGCGCATTGGAACGAACAAGCATCTCGACGATCTCCAGCGCCTGCTCTCCCGTATCCGGCTGCGACACGAGAAGGTCGTCTAGATTGACTCCGAGACGTCGTGCATAGGAAGGATCGAGAGCGTGCTCCGCATCCACGAATGCGGCGATCCCTCCGTCTCTCTGTGCGTTGGCAATCACATGAAGAGCCAATGTGGTTTTTCCCGACGACTCAGGGCCGTAGACCTCAACGATGCGGCCTTTGGGGATTCCCCGGCCTCCTAGAGCCATGTCGAGCGAAAAAGCGCCCGTCTTGATTCCCGTTACATCGACCTCCACATCATCGCCGAGCCGCATGATGGCCCCTTTACCGAACTGGCGTTCGATCTGTTCGATGGTGTTCGTAAGTGACTGATCTTTCTTGGGTTGTTCAGGCGCACTCTTGCCGGCCATGGTTTCTCCTTCCGTGACTGACTCCATTCCGTGGGAAAGTCGGATCGCGGTCCAACCTATCAGACCGCCTCATCATAACTCATGAGATCCCCTCCAGACAAGAGACCAGGAATTAAGTCAGTCAAGCAGGATGCTGCTCCGAACTGAACGGTCTGGAATCTGTCAGCCCTGAAGGGGAACTGTGGCCAGAGGGACGTAGACCGCGCCGGCGGGTTTCAGTTCGCTCTGAAAAAGGGTGATGGCTGTCACCTCCTGCTCTCCGAGCCCCTGTGGGGTGGCGAGATCGTCGAGAGAAAAGGAACCGACCCGCCGCCCCCTGATGCGCGCCAGCGTCAGATGGGGTGTGAAAGCTCTTTTCTCGCGCTTGAAACCGATCGCGCCGAGTTCGGCCTCGACAGCCGATTGGAGAGACAACAGAGTGTTCTCCGGCGCATCGACGCCAACCCACACGACTCTCGGGTTGCGCGCGCTGGGGAAACAACCCACCCCCCCCACCTCCAGGATGAAAGGCTCCACGCCGATCACCGCCCGCTCCATGGCGGCAGCCACCTCGGGAACGATATCGAGTTCGATCTCTCCCAGAAATCTGAGCGTCAAGTGGATCGACGCGGGCTTGACCCACCGGAAAGTACGATCATGAATCTTAGAGCTCTCCCCGATCCGCCCGAGACTCCGCCGGATCGATTCATCCAGCTCGATAGCGATGAAAGTGCGCATCCTGACCCCTTTTCAATGATGGCAGTGCGCTGTGTCTGTCGAGGCGACAAAGTCGTCTGTCGGAGCTACAAACTCGTAAAAGCGAGGAATTCCTCGAACCGGCGATCGATGTCGTCCCTGCTGATTCTCTTGAAATTGTCGAGAGAAAAATCTTCCACGTTGAACGAGGCGGTCACCGTTCCATAGGCCATGGCCCTCTTGAGATCGGCAAAGGCGGTCGACCCGATCTCGGCGAGGTAGCCCATGACTCCTCCGGCAAAGGAATCACCGGCACCCGTGGGATCGATGACCTTTCTGAGGGGAAAAGCCGGAATAGCGAAGCGCCCCTCGTCGCAGAGCAGGAGCGAGCCGAACTCACCTCTCTTGACGATGACCGTCCGCGGCCCCATGGCGGCGACTGCCTCAGCCGCACAGATCAGGTTTCTCTCCCCCGTGAGAAGCTTGGCTTCCCCGTCGTTGAGTATGATGCCGTTCACCCGCCCGAGCACCTCCTTGAGGCGATCGAGAGCCGTGTTGATCCAGAGATTCATGGTGTCGCAGACGAGAAAGCGCGGCCGCACCTGATCGATGGTTGCCAGCTGTAGATCGGGTTCTCCATTGGCCAGAAAGACGAACGGCGTCTCTCGGAAGCTGTCCGGGACAGAGGGGCGGTAACCGTCGAGAACATTCAACTGCGTGTCGAGCGTCTCGGCCTCGTTCATGTCGCCCACGTACTTGCCCGACCAGTGAAAGGTTTTCTTTCCCTCGATCCTCTGCAACCCTGACCTGTCGATCCCACGCGCATCGATGACGTGGAGGAAGTCATCGGGAAAATCTTCGCCCACCGCGCCCACGATGCCGACGTCGGTGAAAAATGAGGCGGCATAGGAGAAATGAGTGGCCGAACCACCCAGAATGCCTTCACGCAGACCAAATGGTGTTTCCACATCGTCAAAGGCGACCGTTCCTACGACAAGAAGTTTCATCGTCTCACTCCGCTATTTCTGTTCGTTAGTCAGGATTTGCTCCGGGCAGGCCTTTCCAGGGAATCTTCCCTTGCTCGCACAGGGCGTTCAATTCGAGGTAATCCCGGTAGGTGTCCATGCAGCGAAAATATCCGTCGTGCCGGTAGACGGCGAGTTGGTTCTCGGCCGCGAGTCTCTCGAGAGGAACGCTCTCGAGCGCGCCCTCGTCGAGATAATCGACCACCTCGGGCTCGAAGACGAAGAAGCCGCCCGAGATGAGACCATCGAGAACCGGCTTCTCCCGAAAGCGGCCCACCAGCCCGTCGCTGTCCGATTCGATCACGCCGAAACGGGACGACTCCCGAACACCGGTGACCGTTGCGAGGCGTCCCATCTTCTTGTGGTGGGCGACGAGCGCCCCGATGTCGACGTCGGCAAGACCGTCGCCGTAGGTGACGAGAAAAGTTTTGTTTCCCATGTGGGCGAAGGCCCGCTTGATCCGCCCCCCGGTGCCGCTGTTGAGCCCCGTGTTCACCAGATCGACCGTCCAGTCGCGCTCCTGCGGCTTGAGCAGTCGCACGCCTCCCTTCTTGAGGTCGACGGTGAAGTCAGTGGTGAGAGTCGCGAAATTGAGAAAGAAGGTCTTGATCATGTCGCCCTTGTACCCGAGGCAGAGCGTGAATGCTTTGTGTCCATGGGCGGCAAAAATCTCCATGATATGGACGATGATCGCCTCGTCGCCAACCTTCACCAGCGGTTTGGGACGAAATTCGGTCTCCTCGTAGAGACGCGTGCCCCGTCCGCCGCACAGGATCATGACTTTCATGGGTTCACCTCTCTCCCTTGATCGGGACGGGCCTTTCCAAAGAGCAGAAAGACTCCACCGGACAGAGAAATCGCCAGTGTATTGAAGCGATGAATGAAGCTGAGAGCCAGAGCCAAAACAGCCGGAACGCCCGCGAAACCAAGGACGGCCACGAAACTCACCTCGCCCCAGCCCCAACCGGCGGGAGTGATCGGAAGAGCGCTCACGATCAGAATGATCGGCACGAGTATGGCGTAGGTGGTCAGGGTGCACTCGATCCCAAGCCCTGTTCCGAGAATCGACAGGCTGACAATCACAAAGAGATGCACGCCAACAGTGAGCATCACGCAGAGGAGAATCGCGCGCTTTCGATAGCGGTAGAGAAACGCTGAGCGGTCGACCTTTCGGATAAGGTCGGTGAAGGGGAGCAGATCGATGATCTTGTCGACGAAGAAAATCCGCCTGAGCCGACTGGAGTAAAAGATCATCGCAGCCGCCATGATCGCCGCGAGAAAGAGGTAGATCGAAAGAGCGATCTGCCAGTATTTCTCGATATCGGTCAAGACAGCCGCTGCCGTGAAGGCGGCGAGCACGACAACGCCCATCACCCGGTCGACGATCACGGTGATGATCGCGTCGGTTTTCCGCTTGTTGTTTTCCTTGGCCACGTAGTAGCACTTGACGAGATCGCCGCCTGTCAGCCCGGGAACGAGATTGTTGAAAAAAAGACCGATGCAACTGAGCCGCGTCGCCTGGCCGATCGGTGTGGGAAGACCTGCGGCATCGAGAAGCACCTTCCAGCGCACGATGGCGCAGATGTAGGCCAGGATATAGACACCGAGGGCCTCGATGAAGAGGAGTGGATCGGTGCGCCGCAGGCTGGTGATCAGGCCTTCTTTGAGCTCGATCTCCTGGAGATGTTCCCCGTCGACGAGCTCCGTCTCGCCGCCTTCCACGGTCAGCCGGGCCTTCTGAAGAATGTCCCCATCGAAAAGGACTTCCAAGGTAAAACCCTCGTCGGCCACGAAGACTGTCCTCTTTCCATCGCCGGAGAGCGCGCCCTCGTGTTCGCCCGCCATGGGACTGCCCGATGGAAGAAACGCCACATCGTGAATCTGGACCTTGGAAAGGAGAACAGCGATGAGAATGAACGCCAGAACGAGTTGAACGGCGTGAATGATCCTGCGGCGCATGGTGGCCGTCTTCTCCTCGGTTTTCACGGCACTCCCCGGACCTTGGACAGGGCTCCTCGAATCGACTCGAGTTCGCTCGCGTAGGATTTGCCGAGATCGGAGGCGAAGGCGGCAGCGTCCACGCCGAGATCATCGAGAGAGGCCGCCTTGACAGGAACCTGATCGGTCGAGACGTTCAATCCCAGGTGTATCAAGCAGGAGACGGGCGATGGCGCCGCAATGCTGACTGACAGTTTTCCCTCTCCCACGTACAGATCGTCACCGGCCACCACAACGGTCTTGGCTGTCCGCTGATTGACGATGTCGGCGGCCAGGCGAACCAGAAGTCGCTGCCGCAAGACTCCTGTCTCGAGGCTGACACCAAAATGTTCGGCAATGAAATGAACGAGACGCGCCCCGCGTATCGTTTCTCCGGCCCGCAGATCTTCGAGGTCGGCGATCTTGTCGGGTGGGATATCCATGGCGCCCTGAAAGGCGATCAGGCTGTCCCCCACGATCCCCGCGGTGCGCAGGGCAAAATGTGAAGAGAGCTGGCTGCCGTCATAGGCGAGATCAGTGTCGAGAATCTGAAACTGCAAGGGATGTCTCTCCACTCGAAAGACGCTGAACCCTCTCGATGAGGTCAACCATCAGCGAATTCGACAACATGTTCGGACCACCACTTTCTCCAGAAGCTCGGATCGTTCTCTGTGATGCCGGTGGAACCTTGAAAAAGCTCCACTGCGTGGAAGACAACTCCTGGGTCGCGGAAATCGAGAGATTCCCGAACAGCGCTCATCAGCTTTCCCCCGAGAACGTCGGGCGCGAGGCGCAATGAGACGAGATTTTTCAAGATCAGCATGCGCAGCGGCGGATCATAGCAACGTTCCATGCGGAGGCGCAGGAGACTGCCCATGTCGTCGAAGTCAAAAAGAAAGAGGCCATCTGCCGCCAGGAGGGAGAGAGTCGGACTCTGATCGAAGACCGACTCGCACGTCGACAGAAAAAAGGCCTGACCGATGAGAGAGTCGACAGCTTTTGCATAGATGTCGTTCTTGTCCACCCACCCCTCGGCCGGAGGCCGGTGAACAGTGAGGAGCGCCAGGCTATCCCAGGCGATCGAAGCGGAATTGACAACGATTCTGCTGAATTCTTCGAGCAGAGCGGTTGCGCCGGCGATCTGCGCCTCGGTTACGACTTTTTTCTCTTCCTCTTCGTTTGTCCGCGGCGCGGGAGTGTTTTTCAAGGAAGACTCGACGCGACCTCTCTTGAGGTGATCGTCCCTTCTCGCCTTGATCTCTTCCACGCCTGGAAGGTTCGATTTGGCAACCTGGGGAGGCAGATCTCCCCAGAGGGTCTGCCATCTCTCGCAGAGAGCGGCCCATTCTTCCACGGTCGTGTTCGGATCGAGGGCGTCGAAACGTTTCGCCTCAGGCTCGCATATTTTCCGGAGCGCCAGATAGGCCTCGGAGCGGACGAGGGACGAAGGGGAACGGACCGCGCTGAATGCGAGGATGTAAACGGCCGCCCCACGCAGCCGGGGTGACGCAAGGTCCGCGTCCCCGATCTCCTCGATCAACTCCCTGCAGTAGGAGACCGGATCGTCGAGTTCGACGGTCTCCTCCTCCGAGTCGGTGAAAATCTCCGAACCATAACGAAGTGCGGTCCTATCCTGTCGCGTGATGCACGTCGCGCCCTCAGCGGGCGAACAATGGATCCGTTCGAGGGCAATGACCGACTCGTAAGGGGCCGTGCAGCCGATCAGAGCGCAGAGCAGTATGAGTATAAGAGGTGATAAGTTATTCATTTACAGCCTATTATCCAACAAACAAGTTCTGGATTTTATAATCTCGATACCTGAATGCAAGCGAAAAGCCCCAGAACGTCCTCGGAAAGGCCCTTAACGATGCATTTGGCGGACTTCGCTCTTCGATAAAGGAGGGTCTCAGGCCGGAGGCGGACAGGACTTGTAGGAAGAGGTCTTGATTCGAACCGCAAAGGCTGAAAAAATGGCCTCTCCAAATTCGATTCGTAAAAAGGAGAAACGACGTGTCGCAACTGGAGACATTTGACAACCCCAACCCGGAACGGGACTACGAGATCAGAATCGCCTGCCCGGAGTGGACCGCCGTCTGTCCGAAAACAGGCCAGCCCGACTTCGGCACGATCAAGATCAGCTACGTGCCCGACAAGCTCTGCATCGAGCTGAAGTCACTCAAACTCTACATGTTCTCATTCAGGGACAAGGGAATCTTCCACGAGGCCGTCACCAACCAGATCCTCGACGACCTCGTTGCCGTCTGCAAG
>CAYXGI010000098.1:0-7468 GCA_964464495.1 uncultured Phycisphaerales bacterium | reverse complement strand
CTCGGCTTTAAAAACTAACTGATTAATGGCCCCTTTTAGGGGCCTTCCTCATACCGCCTGCTCTGCAGGTGGTGCTGATTGGAATACGACCGCACATCTTGCGAAATGCTTGCCGCCTTTTAGGGAGGATCAGAAGATGATGAGTGAGTCGATTCTATAGCTTTCGAGTTTTCGGCGCCCCTCGAGGAAGGCGAGCTCGACCACGAAAGCGCACGCAGCCACCTTGGCGCCGAGCAATTCGACGAGCTTGCAGCTTGCGGCCATCGTTCCCCCAGTCGCCAGGAGATCGTCAACGATCACCACTCTCTGGCCGGCGCTCAGCGCGTCGGTGTGAATCTCTACGGAGTCAGTCCCGTACTCCAGTTCATAGGATTGGCTGACCGTCTCATAGGGAAGCTTTCCCGGCTTTCGGATCGGTACGAATCCGATCTTGAGGTCGAGCGCCACGGCGGTTCCAAAGAGAAAGCCTCGCGATTCGATTCCCACGATCGCGTCGCAATGGACAGATCCGATGATCGCGCTCAGTTGCCTCACACTCTCGGCGAATCCCTCGGGATCGAGAAGCAGGGGGGTGATGTCTTTGAAGAGGATGCCCGGCTTCGGGTAGTCGGGAATGTCGCGAATCAAGCTCTTGAGATCGACCATGGCGTCTCCTTGGAAGGACGGGATCGGAGTTTCCCCGCGGGGAACGGCTCCATGAACTGCAACGACCTTACTTTTATATTCCCATCAAGAGAACAAAGCAATATTCCTGAGAGAAGCCGGACCCTTTCGTCAGACTTCTAGATCCAGGTGTCCCATTCGCGGTAGAGATTTTCGAGCTCCTCTTTGAGAGTCTCGGCCTCGGCCTCGAGCTGCTTGTACTTTTCCTTGTCCGAGTAGACCTCCTCCTTGAAGAAGTCCTCCTTGATCGCACTGAGCCGCGTCTCCTTGGCGATGATCGCCGCCTCCAGATCCTCGAAGGTGTGCGTGCGCTTGATCCCTTTCTGTTCACCGCGCCGGTGGCGCTGACCGCGGGTTTTCTTTTTCGAGAGGTTGCGCACCTCCCTTTCTTCGGCCATGAGCAGATCCATGAGACCGGAATAATTGCCGCGGTGCAGACGGCTGTGCTCCGAGTCGAGGAGGAGAACAGCCGATGCGGTCCGGTCGAGGAGGCGGCGGTCGTGGGTGACCATGATGACCGTTCCCCGAAACGAACGTAGCGCCTCTTCGAGCGCCTCGCGCATGAAGATATCGAGGTGGTTGGTCGGCTCGTCGAGAATCAGCAGGTTGGCTTTTCTCAGTCCCAGTCTGGCGAGCAGAAGGCGCGTTCTCTCACCGCCCGAAAGCTCGTTGACCTTCTTGTGCACATCGTCGCCGCGAAAAAGATAGACTGCGGCATGATTTCTCAAGGAAGCGTCGGTCGCAACATGATCCTCCAGACGGAGCTCGTCGAGTATCGTTCCCGAACCGTCGAGCTCGTCGAGGTTCTGGTCGAAGTAGAGGGGGCGTACCGTGGGGGAGAGGTCGATCGTTCCTCTTCTCTCGACGCCTGTCAGCGCGGTGTTCCTGTCGAGAATCATGCGAAGAAGCGTTGATTTGCCGCTGCCGTTGGGGCCGATGATTCCGAGGACTTCACCACGTTCCAGCGTCAGGTCGATCGCCTCGAAGAGCGTTCTCTTCCCGATGCGCGCACCGCAGTCGCCGAGGGCCAGAACGCACTCGCCCGAACGAGTCTGCTCCCTGAATCGAAAGGCCGACCGCTGGTCGTGGCTCACACTATCGAGAGGCTGAAGGCGTTCGAGACGCTTGGCGCGCGATTTGGCCTGCTTCGATTTCTGGCCGTAGTGGGTGCGCCTGATGAAATCCTCTTCCTTGTCGACGAGTTGCTTTCGCTGGGCGAGGGCCTTCTTCTGCGCTTCCCGTCTCGATCGCCTCGACTTGACGAAACGGTCGTAATCGCCGGGATAGGAATGAAGCTGTCCATCGAGCTCCACGATTCGACCGGCCACCGCGTTGAGGAGGTATCGGTCGTGCGACACCACGACCAGCGTGCCCGCGTACTCCTTGAGAAAACGGGTGAGCCATTCGAATCCGGCGATGTCGAGGTGATTGCCCGGTTCGTCGAGAAGGAGGATATCGTGACCGCCCAATAGAAGCCGGCCGATCTGAAGCCTCTTCTTCTCGCCGCCGCTCAGGAAAGCCGGCGATGCGTCAAGCTGTTCGGCGCTGAAACCGAGGCCGGAGAGGACCGTCTCCACGCGCGAAGCACCGAGGTAGCCGCCTTGCGTCCGGTACTGATCCTCGATGTCCGCCTGGCGCCGGACGAGGCGCTCGAGCCTGATGGGATCGTCGGATCCCTTTTCGATCTCCTTCGTGATGCGCGCGAGCTCGGCTTCCAGCGCTCGAATCCGAACCTGGCCTTCCGACGCCGCCTCGACAACGGTGGTGCATTGGCCAAAGTCTTCTTTCTGGGCGATGATCCCGATCGAGAGGGTTCCGGCCACACGGCGCCTGCCCCCGTCCGGTTCAATGATCCCGGCGATGATATTTAGAAGGGTCGTCTTGCCGCAACCGTTCGCGCCGACGAGACCGACAGACTCTCCCTTGCCGAGGACGAGATCGACTTCCGTCAGGATCGGTCGGCCCTGGAACTCCTTGGATACCTTCTCGATGGTCAGAACGGTCATGGGTGAACGCGCCTCCTCATTGCTCGAATCCGAGTAGACTGCCCAGACGCTGCCCGGCGAGCGCGTCGAGTTCGGCGAAGAGGGCGAGCGAGATCCGCTCGTTGTCAGCCATCCAGCGGGACGGTCCGTAGCGGTCCTGCGCCTCGCGATAGCGCTCCTCGATGGTCACGATCCGGTCATGCTGGACGAGAGAGTCGGAGAGGGCCACGATCTTTTCCGACAGGCTGAAGCAGTCGAGGTCGACAGAGGAGGCGAGTTCGTCGAGCAGCGTGCGGGAAAACTCCGGGACCTTTTCGAGCTCGGAGCGCCTTCGGCCTTTGAGCCAGTGGGACACGCAAGGTTTGGCGAGATGGCCGAGCCCGCGCTCTGAAAGAAGCCTGAAACCTTCGATGGGGTGGGCCATGCCGTGCGATCGGCTGCGGCCGATGTCGTGGAGCAGGCCGGCCGCCTCGATCCAGCAGGGATCGAGCGGTCGCTCCGGCGAATGAGCAGCCACACCCCGAGCGATCACCCCGGCCACACGTCCCGTTTCGAGGCTGTGAAGGCGCCATGGCGTGAACCGTTCGGCGAGTTCATCGAGCAGAGCGCTCGCTGCCGGACGATCGGGGTGGCCGAATCCCTCGACCGCCGCACAACGCCCGAAGGCGCTGTCGAGAAGCTCCCTGAGAATATCGAACTGCAGAGCCTTCCGCGCCCTGTTCCGGTCGAGCCACTCCGCCTGAGAGTGTTCGTCGGAGATGCCCACCCTTGTTCCGGAATCGTGCCGGGCCAGAAAGTAATGGACCTCTTTGAGAAGCCTCACGTCCTTGCGCCGTGCCTGGTATTCGTAACTGACCGTCTGCCGGAATCGATCGCAGAGCTCGATGCCTGCCAACCCTGTCTCTTCGGCGGTTTCACGTCTGGCGCAGTCTTCGAGGTCTTCGCCCGCGTTGCGGTGTCCCTTGGGAAATCCCCACGTCCCGTGCAGCGTGTTTCTGAGGAGAAGAAAGAGCGGCCCCTCTTCGCTCATGCGATAGACGATGATGCCCGCGGCCTGGACAGCGTCTGTTTCGTTTGTCATGGTTCGGTCCGCACGGTGGCGCCCCTCTATTTGCGAGGAAGGAACTTTGTCCAACTCGATATTGCTTCTCTGTTACAATGCAGGATAGATTGAGAAAGCAGAAAGATAAACCTTTTGGCCCCGCGTCTTCAACAGGGTGGCCTTTTCCGGAGAAATTTCAATGGCCGAAGTGTGTCACGACAGCAGCCGCAAACGAAATATATCGAGGATCGAAACAACCCTGACCGAATCGACTCCAGTCGGTCCCGGCGCGCGGATCTTGAGTTTCACGATTTCTGCTTTCGATCAGCCGCCGCTGCCGGGACAGTTCTTCATGGTGAAAATTCTCGATGCCGGCTTTCCGCTTTTCGGCCGTCCATTCAGCGTCTTTGACTACCGGTGCGAGGGACGAAATGCCCATCTCGACTTCCTCGTGCAGGCCGTCGGACCGGGCACCGAGATCCTCAACGCTGCCGCGCCAGGTTCTCCCGCCCTGCTTGTCGGTCCCGCTGGGTGCGGCTTTCCGGCTCTCCGGGAAGAGACCGACTATGTTTTCGTCGGAGGCGGGACAGGCATCGCGCCCTTGCACCACCTGATGCACGAACTCTCCCGCCATCCCGAAAAGGAGATCTCTCTTCGCCTTGTGTATGGTGCCCGGGACAAGGCTTCTCTTTTCGCCGGCGATCGATTCGGTTCTTTGCCCTACCCTGTCGATCTCTGCACCGAAGACGGCAGCCAGGGCGAGGCGGGCATGGTCGACACGCCCCTTTGCCGGATCCTCGACAAAGGGGAAGGGCCGGCGAATCGGGTGATTTATGCTTGCGGCCCCGATCCGATGATGCGCGCCGTGGCGCGGTTGGGCGTGGAGCGGGGTCTCCCTACCTATCTCTCCCTCGAGACGCGGATGGCTTGCGGCACGGGAATCTGCAATGGTTGCGCCATCTCGGTAGAGCCCCGTCCGGGCGATGGGTCGAGCCTGAAATATCTTCGGGTCTGCCACGAGGGACCGGTCTTCGAGGCCGCGAACCTGCCTGATTTCAGACCCTCCCCCTAGTGCGAAAGGTTCTATCAGAAAAGAGGTAATGAGAATCGGGCCCTGGCGCGTCCCACTAAAATCGTTTGACCTGATCCCTGATTGTTTCCATAATGAAACGCAGACCCGGCTGATTCATCGGTGTCGGCACCCATGTGCAACGATGTCGATGGATCGTTGGGGCCGGGTGCTGGATGCGTACTCCCACCTCCAAGGGCTCGGGAATGTTATTTCTTTTTTTGGTCATATCAGATGATCCGGAAGGGCCCCGGCTGATCTCCTGACCCCAATAAATCAAACTGTAAAAAGGTTTTGGCGATGCGATTCGAACTCAGCGAAGAATTCTTGCTCCTTCAGGAAACAGTCAAGTCCTTCACGACCGCAGAGGTGGCTCCCGGGGCCGCGGAGCGCGATCGAACCGGCCAGTTTCCCCATGACCTTCTCAAGGCGGCCGGTGAACTCGGTTTTCTCGGTATGACCATTCCCGAGAAATACGGCGGTGTGGAGATGGGCAACCTCGCCCTCAGTCTGCTGATCGAGGAGATCAGCCGGGCTGACGCGTCGATCGGTGTGACCCTCTCCGTTCACAATTCGCTCGTGGGCAGCACGCTTACCCACCACGGCACCGACGCCCAGAAGGAGAAATACCTCCCGAGGGTTGCCTCGGGCGAGCTCCTCGGCGCCTACGCCCTGACCGAGTCGAACGCGGGCACCGACGCCGCCAACCTCGGACTCAAGGCGGAGAAAAAAGGCGATCACTACGTGCTCAACGGCAGCAAGCTGTTCATCACGAACGGATTGGAAGCCGGCCTTTTCATCGTTTTCGCACGGACCTCTCGGGAGGACAAGAAGTCGCGCGGCGTGACCTGCTTTCTGGTGGAGCCGTCCTACCCCGGATTCTCGATCGGCACCGAGGAAGAAAAGATGGGCATCCGGGCGACGAGCACCGTCGAACTTCTTTTCGATGAGTGCCCGGTCCCGGCCGAGAACGTTCTCGGCGAGGTGGGCAAGGGATTCCGCATCGCCATGTGGGCGCTCGACGGCGGCCGGATCGGCGTGGGCAGCCAGGCGCTCGGGATCGCCCAGGCCTGTCTCGACGCATCGCTCAAGTACGCGAAGGAACGGGAGCAGTTCAACCGCCCGATCGCCACATTCCAGGCGATCCAGTGGAAGCTGGCCGAGATGGCCACCGAGATCGAGGCGTCGCGCCTCCTGATCCGCAAGGCAGCGTGCTTGCGCGACAAGGGGCTCGACTGCACCTCCTTTGCGTGTATGGCCAAGATGAAAGCCTCCGAGGTCTGTGTCAACGCTGCCGACGAGGCCGTGCAGATTCACGGCGGCGCAGGCTATACAAAAGAATTCCCAGTGGAACGCTATTTCCGCGACTCGAGGATCACCAAGATCTACGAGGGAACATCAGAAGCGGTCAGGATGGTCCTGGCGCGCAGGCTGCTCAGCTAGTCGAGGAGATCCCAGTTCGGAGTGCAACAATGCAACTGACTGAAGAACAGGCAATGATCCGCGAAACGGTGCGAAAATTCGCCCTCGAGGAAGTGGAGCCACTCGCGATCGAGATCGATCGCGATCATATATTCCCGGAGAAGACCGTGGAGAAGATGGCCGAGATGGGATTGCTCGGGATCAACATCTCCGAGGAGTTCGGCGGTGCCGGCATGGACGACATGTGCTACACCATCGCTGTCGAGGAACTGGGCCGCGTGTGCGGATCGACGGGCCTGACCCTTGCCGCGCACATCTCGCTCTGCACATACCCGCTCTTCGCTTTCGCCAGCGAGGAGCAAAAAAGAAAGTACGTTCCCGATCTTGCCAAGGGCCGTTTCCTCGGCGCTTTCGGCCTCACCGAGCCCAACGCCGGATCGGACGCGGGCGGCACCCAGACGGTGGCCGTGAAAAAGGGCGACACTTACGTTCTCAACGGATCGAAGATTTTCATCACCAACGCCCAGCATGCGGGCACGTTCATCATCACTGCCCTGACCGAGAAGGGAATCGGCACGCGCGGCATCTCGGCTTTTATCGTGGAGCGCGACATCCCCGGCTTCAAGGTCAACAAGGGCGATGAAAAACTCGGGATGCGCGGTTCCGACTGGGGAGAACTCTACTTCGAGGATGCCGCGATTCCGGCCGAAAACCTCATCGGCAAGGAGGGCGAAGGCTTCAGGATGTTCATGAAGACCCTTGACGGCGGCAGGATCTCGATCGGGGCGCTCGCTCTCGGAATCGCTCAGGGCGCTCTCGACAAGGCGCTCAAGTACGCCAAGGAGAGGGTGCAGTTCGACAAGCCGATCATCGAGCAGCAGGCGATCGCCTTCAAGCTGGCCGAGATGGCGACCAAGATCGAAGCGGCCCGTCACCTCGTTTACGACGCGGCGCAGCGCAAGATCGCCGGCCAGCCATTCTCCCTCCAGTCGGCTTACGCAAAGTTGTTCGCCTCCGAGATCGCCATGGAGGTGACTTCCGAGGCGATCCAGATCCATGGGGGCTACGGCTACACCAGGGACTATCACGTGGAGCGCTACTGGCGCGACGCCAAGCTCTGCACCATCGGCGAGGGCACGAGCGAGATCCAGAAACTGGTGATCGCCAGGACCCTGGCCAAGATGTAGGGACGCGCCCGAAGGCCGGGGACCCGGGCCGTGACCGACGCACGATGCGGGGAGTCGCACGATGCGGGGAGTCGCACGATGCGGGGAGTCGCACGATGCG
>CAYXGI010000097.1:0-8333 GCA_964464495.1 uncultured Phycisphaerales bacterium | reverse complement strand
TGAGCGGTACCGGGTTCTCTTGGGTTGAGGGCAGAGATTGAACTTCCTATTCTTAAAGCGGCAGATCTCTTCTCCCGGTCCTTTGAGAATCACGTCACCGCCGGCGCGAAAGAAGCGGTCGCTGTCCTTGCCCCGGCGGTCGACTTCGAGACCGTGGGCATCGTGCTTGACCACCGCAAGACTCAGGCCCTGCGCGATCAGGTGGGGAATGAGCGACTCGATGAGCGTGGTCTTGCCGGAGTTCTTCCAGCCGCAGATTCCGAAAACCGTCTGTCCAGGTTGTCTGTTCATCTCGGACCGTTTCGATCGTGCCGCGGCGGCGGCGCCGGGCAAAAAATCAGTGAGTGCGTTCCACGGCCGGTTCCAGATCCGGCCGATCAGATGATCACAAAAAACAGGAAAAGATTCCAGTGCGTGCCCGATCGGCGCAGGGAGCGGCCGCCGGGGGCGGACATATTCACTTTTTTTTCGTCCGTTTTTCGCCCGCATAGCGCCTTACGAAATGGAATCGATCTTCTTTTTAAGGAGCGGAGCCATGAAGTTCTCAAAGGCGTTGATTCTTTTTCTCGCAGTCGCTTCTCTGAGTGCGGCCGGGCAGGATTGTGCGGCGGAGAGAGACTCGAGAGAGATGGCCATAGGCTCGTTCGGCTACGTTATCGACGTGCCGCGTGATTGGTCCGAGTGTGCGGTCGACCGATCGGGTTCGATAACCCTCCATCTCAAGGTGCGCCCCCCGGAACGAAAAGGATCGGGAAAATCTGGCGCGATCGGACACTTCACCGTTCATGTAATGGAACGGAATGGGACCTCATCGGACGACTGGATCGACTATCACCTCAGCCAAAACATCCCCGCCGCCCACGGCGCGTGCCGGATCGACGAGGTGAAAAAGGTGACCGGCGGCCAGTTGGACGCCACGCTGATCTGCGCCTACGACATGGCGAATCACAAGGGCTACGGCCTGCTCGAAGGGCTCCTTCTCGACGAGACGCACGTCCTGATCGTGAGCTACCTCCACGATCCCCTTCTGATCCGCGAGGCGCACGATCAGATGATCCACGCGCTCCGGACGGCGCGGCTTTCTCCCGAGGCGGCCGCGCGCGCCAGGCTCGACTATGACAAAGGGCTTTCTCTCGGATTCGAGAGTTTCGGGCTTTTTGTGAGCCTGCCTCGCGGCTGGCTTCCCGACAGACGATCCCACCCGGCTGACCGGGTTTTTGTTGCGCTCCCTCACGGCTCGATGGCACTCTATCTTTTCAGACGGACACCAAAGGGATTGACCGGGATGCTCGGCACGCTCAGAAAGAAGGAACCCGATCTCTCTTCCCAAGTAACAGACTGGACCGATCGATGCAAAACCCGGGGCCCCAAGATGTTCCGCGCCCAATCGGAGATCGGCGCGGACGGGCCGCCGGCCCTGTGCGTCATGGGGCTCCACGGAAAGGGCGGCTACGCGTTGGTTCTCCGATCGAGCGACGCGGCGGAGAGGGCTCTCTTCGAGAAGACCGCCGCGGGGATCGTGCTTTTGACTCCCGACGACGCGCACCGGAAGGTTCGCGATTCGATTGCCACACTCAAAAAGGCGATCAGGGAGCGGGACAGGGAGGCCCTGTCGGGCGTGATTCCGCTCCTCGCTCTCTGTTCCGAAAACAGCAGCGTGGCCCGTGCGCTCGCCGCCGGATTGAACTCGAAGGTCGAGGAGATCCGCGCCGAATGCGCTGTGGCGTTCGGCAGAATCGGTTCGCCCCGGGCGAGCAAGGCTCTCGAAAAAACACTGAAACAACCAAAATCGGGACAGGTGACGCAACTGGCCTGCATCGAGGCCCTGGGTACGATCGGCGGATCGCGCGAACAGGAGATCCTCGCCAGGTTCGGACGGTGCCTGCCCAAGTCGTGCGCGCCCGAGGTGCGCTGTGCGCTCGATCAGTCCCTCGTGGATCTGTCGCGTTAAGCGAGGAAATCCCTCAATGGAACACTCTTCAGACAAGGTGAACGACAAGATCGAGCAGCTCGTTTCCCGTGCACGCGACGGCGACCTGCGCGCCTTCGACACCCTCTTTCGAATGTACGAAACCGCGCTCAGGGCCACGGTCAACAAACGGCTTGGCCCCAGGCTTAGATCGAAGATGGAGAGCGTCGACCTCGTCCAATCGGTCTGGAAAGATGTGCTCGGTGAAATGAAAGATTTCAACTACCAGGGTCCCGACTCCTTCTTCAACTGGCTCGCCTTCCGCATCGTGAGGAAGATCAATGACAAGGGCCGGTACTTCGCCACCGAAAAGCGGGATCCCGAAAAAGAACGGCGCATTTTCAGCGCCGCCTCCCGTCTCGACGGCGCCATGCGCCTCGCCGCGCACGATCCTTCGCCGAGCGAGGCGGCCATGGCCGACGAAGATCTCGACCGGCTCATGCACCTCCTCGGCGGACTGCCCGATCCCCAGCGGCAGGCGCTCGTCCTTCGCTTGAGAGACAACTTGAGTTGCCAGGCGATCGGAGAGATAATGGGTCGCTCAGCGGGCGCGGTGCGCCAGCTCTGCAACAGAGCCCTGAAAACGATCGACGAGACGAAACGCAGGGATCAAGACACAACCGAAGGCTAGAGCGTAGAAAACAGGAACCATGGACGATAAAAGGGACAAACAAAAACCTGATGATCTGGTCAAGGAGTTCCTCTCCCGGCGGCAGTCGGGTGAAGAGATCGATCCGGACGAGTTCACCCGCCAGTTTCCCGAGATCGAGGAAGAGCTGAAAAATCTCTTTCGTAAGGTGGAGGAAAAAGGCGCTCTCTCGAGCGGCGACGAAAGGGCGGGCGGCGAGGCGCCCAAGATTCTGGGCGATTTCAGGATCGTGCGCGAGATCGGCAGGGGCGGCATGGGAACGGTCTTCGAGGCGGAGCAGATCTCGCTCAGCCGCCGCGTGGCGCTCAAGGTTCTTCCGCCGCACCTCAGCTATTCGGATGCCGCCGTGCGCAAGTTTCGGCGCGAGGCCGAAGCGGGCGGGCGCCAGAGCCACACCGGGATCGTTGCGGTCTACGCCGTGGGCGAGCACGAGGGGGTTCACTTTATCGCCCAGGAACTCATCGAGGGCGACACCACCCTTTCCGATCGCCTGGTCCAGTTGCAGGCCGAGGAGACTCTCCCGCGGGGCTACTTCAGGGAGACGGCCCGGCTCATGGCCGAGGTGGCCGACGCCCTCGAGCACGCCCACCAGTCGGGAGTGATCCACCGCGACGTCAAGCCTTCCAACATCCTGCTCACCCCCGATGGTTTTCCCAAGGTCACCGATTTCGGTCTGGCCAAGGTGGAAGACGCCCTCGCCCTGTCACGATCGGGCGAGTTCGCCGGAACCCCCTACTACATGTCGCCCGAGCAGGCCGCCAGCCGGCGCATCGGTATCGACAGCAGGACCGACATCTTTTCCCTCGGCGCCACGTTCTACGAGATGCTCGCCCTGGTCCGGCCTTTCGAGGGAGAGACGTCGCAGGAGGTCTTGAAAAAGATACTCCTCTTCGAACCGAAGGATCCACGCAAGGTCAACGGACGGGTGCCGCACGATCTGGCCGTGATCTGCCTCAAGGCGATGGAGAAGGACCCGAACCGGCGCTACCAGACGATGATCGAGTTCGGCGACGACCTCCGCCGCTTCCTGTCGGGTGACGTCATCCTCGCCAGGCCGGCGGGCGCCTGGATCCGGCTGACAAAACGGATCAAACGCAATCGGGCGCTCAGCGTCGCGACGGCCGTTGCGCTCCTCTCGCTGCTCGGCCTGATCGTCTCCATCCCCTGGTACGTCCTAGAGATTTCGCGTGAAAAATCAGAAGCGATCAACCAGCGGGCCGTTGCCGAGACGCAGAGAGCCAACGCCGAGTCGTCTGAAATCAGAGCGCGGGAGGCGATGAACGAGGCGATCAGGGAGCGGGACGGTCGGAACGCCGCCCTCGTGGAGATGCAGAAAGCGCTCGTTCGCGCCGAGGGCCTGCATCTGGCCGCGCGGTCGTCGCTTGCCCTCAGCGAAGATCCGGGGCTGGCGCTGCTTCTCGCCGTCGAAAGCGAGCGGCGCACGCCGGGGCTCATCGCCAACAACGCCCTTCTCGACGCCCTCGATCACTGCGCCGAGCTGAAGACGATCAGGAGTGGCGATCCTCTCGACAGCGCCGCTTTCAGCCCCGACGGAAAAACAATCGTTCTCGCCGGGTACCTGTTCGCCTCGATCGTCGATGCCGCAACAGGCGAGACGCTCACCACTCTCGAGGGACACGCGAGCGATGTCACATGCGCCCTGTTCAGCCCCGACGGCCGCCTCGTGGCCACCGCCTCGAAGGACTACACCGCCCGCATCTGGGACGCGACCACCGGCCAATGCCTGACCGTGCTCGCCGGACATGACGCCTTCGTCTCCGATATCGACTTCAGCGCCGATGGAACGCGCCTGCTCACGGCGGGCTTCTTCGACGGCACCTTGCGGCTCTGGAATGTGGCGACTGGCGAGATGCTTGGCAGCTTTGGCGGCTTCGATGGATTTATCGACGCGGCCCGCCTCAGTCCCGACGCCCGGCGTGCGGTCGTGACCCATTCCGATAAGAATTCGATCGAGATCTGGGACCTGTCGTCGGGAGAGTGTGTGCTCGATCTCTCGGGTCAAGAGCGGCGCGCCGACTCCGTCGCCTTCAGCCCGGACGGAACTCGGATCGCGTCAGCATCGAGGGACGGCGCGGCGCGAATCTGGAGCGCACGCACCGGCGAATGTCTTCTCACACTCACCGGCCACCAGGCATGGGTGAACAGCGTGGAATTCAGCCCCGACAGCGGCTCCCTCGTCACCGCCTGCGATGACAGGACGGTCCGGCTCTTCGACGCCGGAACGGGCCGCGAGATCACCTCCTTCAGGGGACACGAAAAAAGTGTCAACAGCGCCCGCTTCAACCACGACGGGAGCAGCATCATCACTGCTTCGGCCGATCGCACAGCGCGTATCTGGCGGGCGTCTGGATCGGGAGCTCTCGTCACCCTCGAGGATCCCGACGGCCGCGCGATCGTCGATGTGAAGAAAAAGAGCATCCTCGTCGGAAGCGATATGGGACCACTGCTCGAATACCTTGTCGTCGATCTCAGCCCCGACGGAACAAGGATCATCACTGTTTCGGAAGACGACAGGCAGATCGCACGGCTCTGGAGTAGGGACGATGGTGAAATGATCGCGGTCCTCGAGGGTCATGAGGGAAAAATAGTCGACGCCCGGTTCAGTCCGAACAGCCGCATGGTGGCCACCGCGGGATCGTGGGACAAGACGGTCAGGATCTGGGACGCCGCCACGGGTCAACCGATCACCACACTCCGAGCAGGCCCTGTCGAAACGCCGAACATTCTCGAACTTTTCACCCCCTTGACGGAAATCGAGAGAATTATCACCGTGGACAGCCACCTCGACCACGTGGAAACGGTCCGATTCAGCCCTGACAGTTCGAGGATCGTCACCTCGGGGCGCGTGCAGTTCGACGAGGAGACCGACGAGGAGCTCTCCGTATCAGCCGAGATCTTCCACATTGAAACGGGGAAGATCATCACCTCGCTTGGAGAGAAGGGCGACTTCATTTATTCGGCCGACTTCAGCCCCGACGGCGGGTCGGTGATCGCCGTCCTGGAAGACAAGAGGGTACGCGTCTTCGACGCCGCCACCGGCGAGGGGCTGATCACTCTCGCGGGGAACGAATCCTACGTTTACACCGCCCGCTTCAGTCCCGACGAATCGCGTATCGTCACCGCAAACACCGAGGACCGCTGCGCGCGCATATTCGACGCGGCCACAGGCAAAGAAGCGCTGCGCGTCGACACGATCAACTATGCCTATTCGGCCGACTTCAGCGGCGACGGGCAAAGAGTCCTCGTCGTCTCCCAGGGCCGGATCGCCGACCAGGAGCCGATGGTACAGGTTTTCGACGCGGAATCGGGCGCAGAGCTTTTTTCGATCGATTACAGAGTGAGCAGGGACAGTGTTCCCAAATTCAGCTCCGACGGTGCCTTGTTGATCACCGGCCACGACGATGGGTCCGCCTCTGTCTGGAACGCGATCACCGGAGAGCAGATCATGACTCTCGAAGGCCATGAAGGCGCCGTCCTGCACACGTCGTTCAGCGCAAACAACCGGAATGCGCTCACGGCATCGAAGGGTGGCACCGTGCGGGTCTGGCCTCTCGATCTCGCTGAGTTCGCGGCAACTCTGAAGCCGCGCGACTTGACGCGGAAGGAAAAAGAGAGATTCTCCGCCTGGGACAGCGGCGAAAAGGAAGCGGCCGAACTCGTGGATGCACTTTTCGAGGAGTGGGCCGAGGCCGACGGCGTCATCGAGCAGCTCGGCGCCATGAACGACCTCGACGCGAAAATCCGCCAGACGGCGATCGGTCTCGCCGAGAGCCGGCGACGCCGGACCGAGAAACTGCTCTCCCTGTGCTGGAAAGATCTCTGGCGCCCTCAAGAATCAGCCGATGATTGCAAGAGCGCCCTGCGTCTCGCCCGAGCGGCGTGCAGGCGGCTCCCTGACGATCCCCTTCCTCTCATTGCTCTCGGCGCGGCTCAGTACCGCTCTGGCCTTTATGCCGAAGCGTGTGACACGCTGGCCGAAAGCGAGGATCGTCTTTCCAACGAGGGGCGGATCTCGCTCCCTCTTCTCGCTTTCAGCGCCATGGCCCGATTCCGGGAGGGCGACATGTCCGCGGCCAGAGGTTATCTCTTCACGCTCATGGTCCAGAGGGCATACGGAGACGACACCTGGATGCGCAGGCTGGAGCTCCTCCAGGCCGAGGCGGACCGTCTCGTCTTCGGCGCCGGCGCAGAGGCAGCCAGAAAAAAACTCGAGCCTCTTTGCGCCGCGCCGATCCTCCTCGGTGAAATTATCGAAAAATTGAATTCGGACAAGAGCGCGTCGCCCGCCACGATCGAAACGGCGCTACAGATGATCGACGGAATAAGCGACGACACTCGAAGGCTCGTCCAAGTCGCCTACGTGGCCATCTTAAAACCCGACGCGGACAAGGAGTCGTTCGGCGCCGCCCTGAACGCGGCGCGCACAGCGTGCCGCCTCGAACCGCGCAACGGACACTGCCTCAAGGTCCTCGGCCAGGCGCAATACAGGATGGGGCTCTTTGAACATTCTCTCGCCTCCCTGGACGAAGCGCGGGAGATCTTTGACGAGCAATCAAAAATGATTCCGTCGAATATCATCTTCCTGGCCATGGCGCTTCAAAAGGCGAATCGCCTATCGGAGGCACGCGAAACTCTCGATCAGGCCCGAAAGCTCCTCACGAAGGCGGAGTGGCAAGGAGCCGTCGACCTCGTCGCGCTCCTTGAAGAAGCCCGGATACTGATCGACGAGAAGTAACTCCCACGCGGCCCATCCTCCCGTGCGCGCATGACGCCCGCCGCGCGTTGAACAAGGTCCTCGGGTAATCCTTGCGCCCGATCCCCATGAGCGGATATAAAATTGGTATCAGGGTTGACGGACCCTTTCGTCAACACGGAATGGAACAGACCATGCACAATTCGAAATGTTTTTTTCCGACCTCTCTTGTTCTGATCCTCTGCGGTGGACTCATCGTGGCCGGCGCATCGTGCAAAACCGCGACGCTGAGCCCGAAATTCCAGCATTTTGGTGCTGACGTCGAATTCGAGGGCGCCTTTCTCGGCGTTCCAACGGGCACCTATGAAGGAGATTTCAACTACGCCTCGCTCGGCCTCGAGTTCGCCTGGGAGGCTTCGGCCTATATCGAGCTCTTTACCGATCTGGGATTCGCCGCGGCCGAAGAGGAGCGCCTCGATGTGGGTACTACCGGTTCCGAACTCGGCCTCGGCATCCGGGCGCCCGCCCCGGCCGAACCGGGCTGGGGAGTGGAGTGGGAGGTCAGGGTTCATTCCCACAACATGGAGAGCGAAGAGACGATTTAAGGAGTCCGTTACGACGCCGAGTTCGTCGGCGGCGGCTCGGACCTCAACGTCGGTGTCCGCCACGCCTTCGATTTCGAGCGCGGCCTGCTCGTGGTGGCGAGTGCCGGGATCTGGACCAAGACGCTCGAAGGCGAATGGACCGCCGACCTGGTGGGCGTCGAAATGCTCGATATCGACTACGAGTTCGAAGCGGCGGCGCTCTACGCCGGAATTGCGCTGACGTCGACCGAGGAGCAGGGTGTCGACCTGTCGGCCCACTACTACCAGGGGGCGGAAGATCTTCGGGGGGTGATTGTCTCTGCCGGGTTTAAGTTCTGAGGAGTCTGTCGGACTTGGTGATCTGAAAAGGGGGGTTTCAGGTCGGGGGGGGGGGGGGGGGTTTTTTTTTTTTTGAAT
>CAYXGI010000096.1:0-8366 GCA_964464495.1 uncultured Phycisphaerales bacterium | reverse complement strand
GGAATCTCCGCGCAAAGCATCCAATGAACGTAACTTACGATTTGCAGAACTTACGATTTGCAGAACTTACGTTCGTGGATATTTTCAAAACGGGGATTTTTTAACGAGGTACTGAAAGAAACATGAAAGCATATTGATAAAATTGTCGAAATAGGATAGAGTCGAGACGCAAATTCTTCAAAGAAAAGGGACACAAGGGTCATGCTTTACAAGAAAGCCAAGCCATTATTGATCATGTTCGTCCTGATTGCGGCCTGCGCGGCGGTTTTGACCGGGACGGTCTTGACCGTTGACAAGAAGCCCGTTGCTGCAAAGGCCGTGACCGAGATGTTTTTCAAGCCGGGCAGCATCACGGGCGTGATCATGGATTCCTCGGGGCATTGTCTCGTGGACGTGGATGTGTCGGCCAGGAACAGTCAGGGCAAGATTGTCGCCAGGACAGCAACCGACAAGATTGGCCGCTACACGCTCAGAAACATCGAAAAGGGCAAGTACACCATCTACGTCGGCAACATGAGATCCTGTACCCTGCGCGTCACGCAGGAATCGAAGATCTCGTCGCTCACGATCGTAACGCCCGCGTCAGGCGGCGGTATGAATCTGAACAATGATGCAACGAGCAGAACGCCGTCCAACTCGTCGCGATCCGACTGGCAGAGTATCCAGCTGTCGAACAGCTACGTGTCCGTCGGCGGTCCGACCGGTCCCGTGGATCCGACAGACCCGGAGCCCTGGGACGAGAACGTGAGCCCCTGATTTTTGAGGCTTTTTTAGAAAGTGGCACAGAGCCTTGGGGATGGCATGATCAGCCAAAGCTCTTTTTAAGGGAACAGACTTTTGCCTGGTACTGCGAGAATTAACCAACCGTTGAAACGAGCCGGATAACAATTTCTCGAGCTCGTCGGGTAAGAAACAATGAAAACGATCAGGGTACTTCAACTACTTCCACTTTTTCTTCTCGCCTGCATTCAGGTCCTCGCCTTCTGCGGCTGCTCCAGCTCAGATGCTCTGAGGGTCAACGAGGCCATCCTGACTTCCAAGCGTCCCACCTACTCCACGGCGCGGTGCCTCGAACTGGCGCGCCAGTCCCGAAAGATGCTTGCACAGAAGAAAACCGACTACCGCATCGGGAGCGGGGATGTTCTCGAGATCAGCGTCTACGGGCTGGAGAAGCGCGGCGAGTACAGAACCGTCACGATGCGCGTGGAGGCGAGCGGCGAGATCAAGCTCCCCATCATTCCGCCGATCAATGTCAAGGGCCTGACCGTGGCGGAGTTGGAGAGAAAGATCACCGACGTCATGATCGCCGTCGATTTCATCAAGTCTCCACGGATCAGCGTGGTTGTGACCGAGTACCAGAGCAGGCGGGTCGCCGTCCTGGGCTCGGTCAACGCGCCGGGCGAGTTCACGATTCGACACAACGAGATCACCCTCTACGAGGCCCTGGCCAAGGCGGGCGGTCCGACCAAGGAAGCCGGGTACAAGCTGCACCTGATCCGCGGGCTGGAGGACCTCAACGCCGTCGACGATCCCGGGGCCGCCGACGAGACCATCACCGTCGACCTCGTCTCGCTCATGAAGGAGGCCGACCTCAACCTCAACCTGGTTCTGCGCCACGGTGACGTGGTCTACGTTCCCGAGGCCGAGTATTTCTACGTGATCGGCTTCGTGCACAGCCCGGGAGGATTTCCCCTGAACCGCCCCGTACGGGTGCTCGACGGCATCGCTCTCTCCGCGGGCTTGATCCCCAAGGAGGCGTCGCCCAGGCACTGCGTGCTCAAGCGGTACGAGAACGACATGGAGGTCAACATCCCCCTCGACCTGGTGGCCATTGCCGACGGCCTGGGGGAGAATATCTTCTTGAGACCCGACGATGTCATCGACGTGCGGCAGACGTCGCTCCGGTTCTGGACGCTCGAGATCTGGGACTTTCTCGGGGGTATTCCCCACATCGGCTACGACTTGAACCCGAGATCCAACAACCGCCGTTAAGCGCATTATGCGAGAGCTCGAAAGTATGAACGAAACCGGCATGCAGACAGGCCCGCAATCGGGACGAGTTCCCTTCTTTCCGGAGGAGCAGACCCCGCACCTCAAGGACTACATCGGCAAGATCCTGGCGCGACGGTGGATCGTCGTCACCGTTGTTTTTGCCTGCGTGACCGGCACGGCGGTCTACGACTTCATCCAGGCCCCGATCTACCGGTCCCAGTGCCGGCTCGAGCTCCAGCCCTCGACCATGAATTCCGAGGAAGCCAAGGCAGCCTATGACCCCACCCTGAGAGAACTGGGCACAACAGCCATCTTCAATGCCTTCCTGGAGACGCAGTGCGAGCTCATGCTTTCCGACAAGGTGATCGAGAGGACCAACGAGCACTTCGACTCGCCGGGCCTGTCCAAGGAACTCTTCAATGTCTCCCCTCTCGAGGGGACCTTCCTCGTGGACATCAGTTTCCAGTGGACCGATCCGGCCCAGACCGCCGAGATCGTCAACTTCCTGATCCAGACCTATCTCGAGGAGTTCCAGAAACGCACCCAGACCGTGGACCGGGGGACGCTCGCCATCAAGCGCGACAGGGCCGAGGATCTCGCCCCCAAGGTGACGGAAAAGTTCGAGTCGCTCCAGGCCTTCAAGACCGAGAAGGGCCTCTTTTTCGTGGAGAGCGAATCACAACAATGGACCGGCTCGAGCCCGCGCCACGACAACCTGCTTCTCGCTCACAGCGAAGCCGAGTTGCAACTGGAGGAAGCGCAAAACAGCTTCGAGAACATCGAGGCCGCCATTGCCGACGACCGGCTCGAGGATGTCCCCGAGATCTTCGAGAGCGGAACGATCAACCGGCTCAAGATCGATCTGGTCCAGGCACAGCTCGAACTCACATCGGTGAAGAAAGAATTCGGCTCGATCCATCCCGAGGTCAAGAGCGCCCAGGCGAATGTGGACTACATCGTCAGCTGGATCGGTCTTGAGAAGAAGGCTTTCGTCGCCTTGGCGAGGAGCCGGTACGAAATCGCCCGGAACCGCGCCGAGAAGCTCGACACTCTCCTAAAAGAGGAGAGCCGGAGGCTCGACGAGGAAAAGAAGAAGTACGAGGAGATTGCCAGGAACTCCGGAGAATACAATCGCCTGTTCAAGGACTACACCGACGTGGAAGGGCGGTACTCGGGCCTCCTGAGAGACATTGCCGAGCTCGAGCTGGCGCTCGCCACGGGCGGCAAAAAGGATCACAACATCCACATCGTGAGCGAGGCAAAAGTGCCGCGCACTTCCGTGAAGCCGCAGAAATCGAGGGACATCACCCTGGCGGCCATCATGGGCCTGGTGCTCGGAATCGGCCTCTGCCTTCTGATCGATTACCTCGACACGACGATCAAGACCGGCGAGGACGTGGAGCGGGAGCTCGACCTGCCCACCCTCGGCTACGTGCCGCCCATCTCACCGATCGGGTCGAACGGATCGGTCGCCGCCGAGCTTCTCGTCCTGGAAAAACCGCGGTCGCTCCTGGCCGAATCGTTCCGGTCGATCCGGACCTCGCTCATGTTCAGCAAGGCGGGCCGCGGGCTCAAGAGCATCCTCGTGACCAGCGCCTTGCCGCTGGAAGGCAAGACCGTGGTCAGCGTCAACATCGCCATCACCCTGGCCCAGACAGGCAAGAAGGTGTTGCTCATCGACACTGACCTGAGGCGGCCGCGCCTTCACAAGGTGTTCAACCTCGGGTCCTCGGAGCCGGGGCTCAGCAATATTTTAGCCGGCCAGGGCGAGACCTCTCTCGAGGCGGCGCTCCGGCATGTGGGCGTGGACAACCTGAGACTCCTTCCGAGCGGGCCGCACCCGCCGAACCCGGCCGAGCTTTTAGGGTCCGACAAGATGAAGGAATTAACCAAGTTGATGACCGAGCGGTTCGACCATGTGGTTTTCGACACTCCGCCCACCATGAACGCCACTGATGCGGCCATCGTGGCCCAGGATGTGGATGGGGTGATTCTTGTGGTGCGTTCCTTCAAGACGGACAAGGAGATGGCTTCGCGCGCTCATTATATCCTGTCCGATGCTCAGGCGAGGGTCCTGGGAGCTGTGCTCAACAACGCCGACGTGCCCCGGAGCGGCTACTACGGGTACAGCGGCAAGTACTACGATCGGTATTACCGGTACTACCACACCTACGATTACTACTACAGCGACGACAAGACACAGGTGGTGCGCAAGCGGATGCGCCGTAAAACAGGCGCGGGCAAGACTACATGATCGACCTGCACACACACATTCTCCCGGGACTCGACGATGGCCCTGCCGACATGGGCGAGGCAGTGGCGCTTTGCGCCGAAGCCGCGCGCGACGGGATCGAGACCATGGTAGCCACGCCCCACATGTTCGACGGCGTCTACGATGTGGCCAGGGACGATGTGCTCGCAGGCGTGAAGGCGCTCCAGGAGCGCCTCGATGGGGAAGGCATCCCGCTCGAGATCATGCCCGGGGGCGAGACGCACATCACCGTCGACCTTCCCGCGCTTCTCGAAAGAGGCGAAGCGTTGACCCTCGGCGATTATGGCAAGTACGTGCTGCTCGAGCTGCCCCACGATGTGGCGCCGCCCGGACTGGAGGAATTTCTTCTCGACCTGCGCCTGCGCGGTTTCAGGGCGGTCATCGCCCACGCGGCGAGGAACTACTCTTTTCAGTACCGGCCGGAGCGGGTCGAGACGATTGTCCGGGCCGGACACTTTGTCCAGATCACTGCGACGATACTGACGGGCGATCTCGGGAGAGGACCCTACGACTGCGCGATCAAGCTGCTCAAGGAGGGGCTGTGCCACGTGGTGGCCAGTGACTGCCATCCCGGGTTCCGTCCCCCCGGCCTCTCGGGCGCACGGAAGAGAGTGGAAAAACTCGCCGGACGCGAGCTGGCCGACCGGATCTTCGACTGGAATCCGAGGGCGGTTCTCGCCGGCCGCAATATATCCTACCCATGGCGGGAACGAAGTGGAGGGACAGGATCAGACGAATCCAGGGTATCTGAATCAAACAGGAGGTGCCGCGTCAGCGGTATTAGGGGTAAACGAGAATGGGGCAGAAAGAACGGTTAGACATCTTCGATGGGATCGTGCTCTCCGTGCTCGTGACCATGATCGTGCTCGCGCCCGTGGCCATGGGATCGGTGGCGCCGTGGGCCAAGAACACGCTTTTCGTTCTTTCCCTGGTCATGATCCTCGTCTGGTTCCTGCAAGCGGCGAGGCGTGGGAAGATCGTGCTCGTGCGCGATCCGGTCTTCATGCTGATCGGCCTCTTCGTCCTCGTTGTTTGCGCGCAGCTCGTGCCTCTCCCCCAGGGCATCCTGGAAACCATCTCGCCGGCCACGGCCGAGGTTTATGAGACGACGCTGCCCGGTGCGGCGGATTCGGGAGCTGCGCGAACACTCTCGCTCACTCCCTATCACACCTCGTGGGAACTGAGGCGGATCGTCACGGTCTTTCTCGTGTTCCTCGTCATCGTCAACACCTTCAGAACGCGCTTCCAGGTGCTCGCCGTGATCGCGGCGATGATCGCCGTGGGCGCCTTCGAGGCAATCTATGGTTTCGTCGAGTATGTGGGGGGCGGCAAGAGCATCTTCTGGAACGAGATGACCGTGTCGCGCAACGCGGTCTCGGGTACCTTCATCAACAAGAACCACTTCGCGGGGCTCCTCGAAATGGTCGTTCCCGTGACGGTGGGGCTCTGCATGGCGCTCGCGCCGCGCAGCATCCGGGGAGGGAGCTTCAAGGTCAAGGCGCTCGAGACGATGTCGTCGAAGCGCGTCCACCACCAGGCTCTGCTCGGCATCCTCGTCGTCGTCATGACGATCGCCATCTTCTTTTCCCTCTCGCGCGCCGGAACGAGCGCCGCCGTGGGGGCGTGGATCCCCTTCTTTCTCTTTCTTGGAATGACGAGCGGGTCGCGCAAGTACACTCTCGCCGTGCTCCTCCTGATCGTGGCCATCCTGTGCCTCTTTCTCGGCGGAGACACGGACGAGGTCGTCGACCGGATGGGGGAGGTGGCGTCGGGCGAATCGCTCTCGTGGGAGGCGCGTCTCGATCTCTGGGAGTCGTCGCTCACCATGATCGGCGACTATCCGATCTTTGGAACAGGGCTGGGGACGTTCAAGGAGGCCTTCGAGAGGTATCAATCGTCCCATTTCGGCGACAAGTCGGCCGCCTTTGCCCACAACGACTGGATCCAGGTAATCTGCGAGACCGGCGTGATCGGCGGACTGATCGCCATCGCGGGGATCCTCTTCGTCTTTGTGGCGCTCACCCGCAAGACGCTCGCGCGGCGCGACATCTTTTGCCGCTGGATCGCCACTGGGGCGCTCGCCGCCTGCCTCGCCATGCTGATCCACAGCTTCTTCGACTTCAACCTCTACAAGGTCACGTCCAACAGCCTCGTCTTCGCCGCCGTGATCGGGATCTGGTACGCGGCGGTCAACATGCCGGGGAAGAGCCGCCATTCGCACTCCAAGAACAGGACGGTGACCGTTCCCCTGGGCGCGGCGCCCGTGCGCTGCGTGCTCGCGCTGATCGTGATCGCCCTCGTGGGGGTGCTCGCCATCCAGCCCGTGCGTTCGGCCGTGGCCGACATCGAGCTCAATCGCTATCTCGCCGCCACGGACACCAAGCTCGAGCAGCCGCGCCTCTATCACTTTCTGCCCATGGACGAGGATGCGAAAATCGAGCCGGCCCAGGTGCTCGAGAAGGCGCGCGACCTCGACGGCCGCAATCCGCTTCTCGTCTATCTTGGCGCCATTCAGAGCGTGCGCGAGGCGAACGATCTCGTGAGAGCCCAGGCGCGAACGGTCGCCGCCGGACTTGCGCCGGCCGGAGATGGATACGAAGTCGATCTGTCGGCGCTGGAAGAGGCGATCTACAAGCAGCTCGCGGCTGAGATGACCACGGAGCGCAAGCCCTTTCTCGAGAAGGCGGAGCGGATCGTGCGAGAGGCGATAGCGATGGCGCCGTCGAAGAGCGCCTATCATCTCCTGCTCGCCGAGATCGTCTCCGAGATCGGAGAGCCCATCGAAGGGGCCACGACCGCCGCCGACGAGGCGAGCATATCGCTCTGGCTCGCGCCCGGCAAACCGCGCACCCTGTTCGTCGCCGGAAAGGTCGCTCTTCTCGACGGGATTGACCGGGACGCGCTGCCGGTCGCGGCCCCGAAGGGGAGGAAGGGTCTCGACTACTTGAAACGCTGCCTGTCGATCGAACCAGATTACAGGGAGCGCATCTACACTCTCGTGGGGGAGACCTTTGAGGGAATCAAGCCTCTCTTTGCGGTCACCCCCGACACGATCGACGACAACCTCGAGCTCTCTCGAGTTCTCGAGGAAAGGATGGAGTGGGATTCGACCATCGAGAGCCTCGACCGGACGTGGGAACTTTGCAATCAGCCGCGCGATGACCAAGCCTTGAGCGAATCGGAGTTGCTCGACATCAAGATTTCGATCGCGAATCGCAAGGCATCGATTCTGGGGATTCTCGGCCGCTTTGATGAGCGGAACGACGAGGTGAGGATCTATCGCACGCTCACGCGGCAGCGGGACGACGTGAAGGTGCAGAAGGCCAAGACCCTTCGCGGCAGCGGCAAGTATGGCGAGGCGTTCAGGAGGATCCGGGAGATACTCAAGGAGGACTGGGCCAATCCCGAGGCGCTCGTCGTGGCCGCCGATCTGGCGCGCAGACCGGTCGTCAAGGACGAGTACCCGCTCGAGAGCTATCCGCTCGATCATCTTCTCAGGCTCATCCTGCTCAACGACTCGGTCCGGCCCGATGTGGCTGACAGCGCCAGGGAAGTGCTGGCAAGAATCGAGCCGTACAGCGAATCGGAACGCCGCCACCACGCGCTCGTCGGCGGAGGTCTCTCGGTCCTCAACGGGGAAAAGGACGAAGGGATTGCTCTTCTCGAGGAGAGCCTTCAGTCGGATGGAGCGGACTGGAAGAACGAACACCTGACATGGTATTTCCTCGGCCGCGGTTACGAGGCGAGGGGGCAACTCAACGAAGCGCGCGACGCTTACAGGAAGGTGATCGAAAAGGTGCCCACGCACCGCGGGGCGTGCGAGAGGCTCTCCAAGCTCGATGCCGATTTCGGCTCAGCGGGCGTCGTGGAGCCGGAGCAGGTGACGGACATCGATTTCGGGGGGAAGGCGAGCCTCTACGGTTACCGGATCGACGGGGTGGCGGGCGGTGATGATGGGGAATCCGAGTCGATGGGTGTCACCCTCTGCTGGGAACTTTCCGACACGATGGCGGAGAGCTGTCACATCCGGCTTCAGCTTCTCGATGAGGACATGGAACCCCTGGCGTCGCATCACAGCACGATCAGCGCGATGAAGGCGAAG
>CAYXGI010000095.1:0-9184 GCA_964464495.1 uncultured Phycisphaerales bacterium | reverse complement strand
GCATTTTATGATATCGGATTTTCGTAAGTCCGTTAAAGAGTTGCACAAAGGGCACCACGACTCCTGCAGAAAAGTGGCCGATTTAAGGGATGATAATTCACATCCTGACCCTGTTTCCGAGCCTCTTTGATCCCTTTCTGAGGGAGAGCATCGTGGGCAATGCAGTCTCTCGCGGGCTGATCGATGTCCGCCTTGTCAATTTTCGCGACTTTGCGCCCGGACCGCACAGGGTCGTTGATGATCGCCCTTTCGGCGGCGGGCCCGGCATGGTTCTCAAGCCGGAGCCGATCGTCGACGCGGTGGAAGATGTGCTGGCCAAGAGGCCTCAAAAGAACGCGCGCAGCGTCAAGCTCATTCTTCTCACCCCCCAGGGGCAGCGTTTCGATCAGCCCAAGGCGGTCAGCCTGGCAGACGAAGAGGAGCTTCTTCTTCTCTGCGGGCGTTACGAAGGATTTGACGAACGGATTCGCGAAGTTCTGCCCTGGGACGAGGTGTCGATCGGAGACTATGTCCTCTCGGGCGGAGAAGTGGCGGCCATGTGCCTGGTCGAGTCGGTGGTGCGGCTCATCCCCGGCGCGCTCGGCCACAAAGATTCAGCATGGGACGACTCGTTCTCGCGCAATCGGCTCGAGTTTCCCCAGTACACGAGACCGAGAACCTTCAGGGACTTGAGCGTCCCTGAGATTCTTTTGTCCGGCGACCACAAGAAGATCGAAGAGTGGCGCGCCGAAATGTCACTCCGTCGCACGGAACGGAGACGACCGGATTTGAAACAGAAGGATTGAGTCTAGAGCAGGAGTAGAGAAGTGGACATTATCCAGCAGATAGAGAAGCAATATCGCAAAGAAGAGCTGCCCGACTTTAAGGTGGGCGACACGGTCGAAGTGGAAGTCACCATTGTCGAAGGCGAGAAGGAACGTATCCAGATCTTCTCCGGCACGGTCATCGGCATCAGGGGGAAGGGGATCGGAAGGACCTTCACCGTCCGCCGCATCGTGCAGGGCGAGGGCGTGGAACGCACCTTCCCCTACCACTCTCCCAAGGTGGGCAACGTGCGCATCAAGAAAACCGGTGTCGTTCGCAGGGCCAAGCTCTACTACCTCAGGGATCGGACCGGCAAGGGAACGCGCATCAAAGAGATGACCGGAAACCGCCTGGCGAAGCGGAAGAAACGGACCGCCGAGCGCGAGGAAGCCAAGGCCAAGGCTCTCGCCGCGGCCGAGGCCGCCGCAGCTGAGGCTGAAGCCAAGGCCAAAGCCGAAGCCGAAGCAGCGGCAGCGGCTGAAGCAGCAGCGGCCGAAGCCAAGGCCAAGGCCGAGGCTGAACCCGAAACCCAGGAAACTCCCGAGAAGGAAGAGTAGTAAGAGTGGCTCTCTCTGCGTGCGCCTGCATGCGAATGACCCAAGACGTGCCCCAAGGTAGCGCCCCCTGTCATCGCCGCGGATCTGTCAGAGCCGCCGGCGATGCACTCATATGTACCATCAGTCCGCTCCTCGGAGAACATGGAGACTTTTAAAAAATGGTTCAGAATCTGAACACCAAGATCGCCCTCATTCTGGTCGTGCTCATTGCGGCCTTATACGTCATCTTCTTCCACAAGGGAGGCATCACCGAAGGCAACGTGACCCTCGGACTCGATCTGAGCGGTGGTTCGTCTCTGCGCTACAGGCTCCAGGCTCCGGACACACCCGGCGGCGAAACCGTGGACATGGACCAGATCAGAAGAGAAACGATCGAGGTCTTCAGGAAGAGGATCGACTCGGTGGGGCTCAAGGAAATCCCCATCTTCGGTCAGGGCGAGGACGAGATCCTCATCGAGCTTCCTGGCATGTCCGAGGTCGAGGTGGAGAGCATCATCCAGATCATCAAGACCCAGGGTATCCTCGAATGGCTGCTCGTGGCGGAGGATGAGACCGATCCCGACGATCCTGACAACAGTCTCTTCGTCGACAAGGAGCTCGACACACTCACCGCTTACCTCGAGCAGAAGGAAACCGACGAAGGCGGCTGGGGGCTCGAGAGCGATCTCAGTCCCCTCGACAGAACGCGGACCTTCAACGAAAAAGAGGCGATCTTCCGATGGCTGCCGAACTCACCGGCCACGCTCGAGAGATCGGGCGTCTTCGTTCCGGAGGGAGACACGACCTTCAACCAGCTTCGCGACGGACTCGGCGCCGCGGCGCCTGAAGACAACAAGACGCTCGCATCGGCTTACTTCAGGATGGTCAAGATCTTCAAGGATCCCCAGTGGCGCTTCAGCGGCCAGGACCTGATCCTGGTCCATAAATCGTACGACGAACAGCGCCTCCCGGCAGTCGGTTTCGAGTTCAAGCCCGAAAGGGGCAACGACTTCAGCGAGTTCACCGAGGTCCATAAAAAGAAGGGGCTGGCCATCGTTCTCGACGGCAAGGTCATCACCACGCCGATCATTAAGTCGGTGCTCCCCGGTTCGGGCATCATCTCCGGGCCGAAGCCGAAGGGTTTTCTCCCCCACGAGCAGGAACAGCTGCTCACCGTGCTGAAATCAGGTTCCATCTCGGTCAAGCCGATTCTTCTTTCGCGCCACCACATCGGTCCCACCCTCGGTAAGACTTCGATCGAGCGCGGCGAGACAGCCGCCATGATCGGCCTGTCAGCGGTCTTCGTTTTCATCATCGCCTACTATTTCCTGGCCGGTCTCGTGGCGAGCATCTCGCTGGCCATCAACCTCACCTTGCTTCTCGCTGTTCTCATTTTCCTCGAGGCGACTCTCACATTGCCGGGATTCGCCGGCATCGTGCTCACAGTGGGTATGGCCGTGGACGCCAACATCCTCATCTTCGAGAGGATCAGGGAGGAAAAAGACAAGGGCAAGACGATCGCCCAGGCGCTGAAGAACGGCTTCGAGCGGGCCTTCCTCACCATCGTCGACGCCAATGCGACCACCTTCATCACCGCCTTCATTCTCTTTTCTTTCGGTACGGGACCGATCAAGGGATTCGCCGTGACTCTCATGATCGGTATCGTGACCAGCCTCTTCTCGGCGCTGCTCGTGTCCAAGGTCATCCTCGCGATCATGCTCGAGAGGGGCCTGCAGAAGCTGAACATGTTCCGCATCCTCAAGAAAGTGAATGTCGACTTTCTCGCTATGCGCACCAAGGCGGCCTTCATTTCGATCATCCTGATCGTTGCGGGCCTCGTTGTTCTCGTCATGGTCTCGGACACGATCCTGGGACTCGATTTCACGGGCGGATACAATGTCCAGCTCGTCTGCAAGGAGGGTGTCACCGAGGGCGAGGTGCGGGACGAACTGGGCTCGAAATTCTCCAACCTCCAGGTCATCCCCGTCATGGGCGACGCTGCCGGGGCGAGCGTGGGAACGGAAACAGCGGTCTACAATATCAAGATCAAGGGAAGCATCGTCTCCGACGAAGGATCGGAGGAGCAAGACGACGCGTCGTCCGAATCGGCCGATATCTACCGCGCGGAAATCGAAGCCGTCATGGGCGACAAGATCGTCGACAATCCGATCTCGGGGCTCGAGCTGACACCCAAGCCCGAGACAGAGACCACAGCGATCAAGGTGGTCCTCCACTTCGTCAATCCGCCGGCGACCGCAGCGCAACTCGAAGCCCTCGACGGTGCTGAACCGGCCACGGCCTATCAAAAGAATCTGGCCGAGGCGTTCGGCGATTTTATCGAGGGGCAAGCCTACTTGTTCTCCGACGGCGGCCGCACGCTCACACTGGTGGCCGAGTACAAGAGATCAGCCTCAATCACAAAAGAGAGATTCAAAGCCGGCCTCGTGCGCCAGATCGAGCTCGCCCAGCAAAAGGGTCTGCCCGTGGCGCTCACCGATCCCTTCCCCGTGTCAGACCAGATCGGCGCGTCGGTGGGCGTGGAAATGATGAACAACACGGTGAAGGCGATCTTTCTCGCCCTCGTGGCGATCATCGTCTACATCCGCCTGCGCTTCAAGGAGTACAAGTACGGCTTCGCCGCCTGTATCGCCCTGGTGCACGACGTGTCCATCACCATGGGGGCGATCGCCGCCGCCCACTACACCGGCCTCGTCGACATCGAGATCGACCTGCCGATCATCGCCGCCTTCATGACGATCATCGGGTACTCTCTCAACGACACGATCGTGGTCTTCGACAGGATCAGGGAAAACCTGCCGCGCATGAGCCGGCCCTTCCCGGATATTCTCAACGTGAGCATCAATCAGACCCTGGCGCGAACGATCCTCACGTCGACGACTACTATCCTCGTTCTGGTCATTCTCTTCGCCATCAACTACGGGCAGCGCAACGTGCTGGAGGGATTCTCCTTCGCCATGATCATCGGTGTGATCGTGGGGACCTACTCGTCGATCTTCGTGGCCAGCCCGGCACTGCTCATGCTCCACAACCGCGAGGCGAAAGCAGCAGCGGGAAAATAGATGAGAAAGATTCTCTTTTTCGTTCTCCTCCTGGTGGTGTTCCTGTTGGCCCTGGTGGCTGACAGGAACGTACTCCAGGAGTCGCGCACTGCCCGCTCCACGGCGGTTCCGCCCGAGATCAGGGATGACAATGTCCTCGAAATCATCCTCGGCCATCCTGACGGAGGGCGTGACAAGAGGACCGTTCCTCCCGGATCGATCGACGGCTCCCATGGAGGCGCCCAAGAGCCCGGGACGCAGCAGCCCGATGATGACTCGAAACGGGCCGATTCCGATGCAGCCAAGACCGTGCCGACGCCCCCCCCGGTGACCGACCTCCAGCCGCAATTGAAGAAGTACTACTACGAGGTGGAGGAAGGCGACACGCTCACCGGTATCGCCAAGAAGCTCTTCGACGACGAATCCAAGGTTCAGGAGTTGAAGGAGTGGAACAAGCTGCAGAATCCCCACTACATCCAGGCCGGCCAGCGCCTCCGCTACTACAAGTGATCGCCCTCCGCCGCTCTCTCAGTCTTGACATTCCCTGACGCCGGCTTCTTCGGCCGAGGCGATTTCGTGCAGGCGGCCCAGCTCGTAGCGCGGCAGGCGGAAGCGGATCTCTTCAATCCCGTCGTGGGTCGTCCTGTCGAGAATCTCACCCTTGTCGGAGATGAAAGCCCGCAGCCGCCCTGAGGCGATCGAAAAGCGCGCTTCGACGCAGGCATATGTCTTCGCCAGAAACCGGGAGATCCGTGCGGCGAGCTCGTCGAGCCCCACGCCGGTCTTGGCCGAGGTGAGCACGTGGTCGCGCACGCCGCGGGCCACAACACTCACATCCATGAAATCGGTGACCCTGTCGGTCTTGTTGAAGACAACGATCTGTGGGGTGTCGGCGACGCCGAGATCCTTGAGCACGCTGTTCACTGCGAGGATGTTGCGTTCCGCCGCACCGCGGGAACAATCGACGATGTGGAGGAGTAGATCGGCCGTGGCGGCTTCCTCGAGGGTGGCATGAAAGGAGGCGACCAGATGGTGCGGGAGCTTCCGGATGAAACCGACCGTGTCGGAAAGGAGCACGGCCCGGTTGTCGCCGAGATCCCACTTGCGCGTGCGCGTGTCGAGGGTCGAGAAGAGCCGGTCCTCCACCTTGACGCGCGCCCCGGTGAGACGGTTGAGCAGGGTCGATTTTCCCGAATTGGTATAACCGACGAGGCAGACCTTGAAGAACCTTTCGCGCGACGAGATCTCCCTCTTTTTGCGGTCCTCGAAATTCTTGAGAGTGCGTTTGAGTTCGCTGATTTTCTGCCGGATGATCCTGCGGTCGACCTCGAGCTGGGTCTCGCCCGGCCCGCGCATCCCGATGCCCGAACGGATCCTCGAAAGGTGGGACCACATGTGCTTGAGCCGCGGCAGGGTGTACTCGAGCTGGGCGAGCTCGATCTGCTTGCGCGCTTGGAGCGTGCGCGCTCCGGCAGCGAAGATGTCCATGATCAACTGGCTGCGATCGACAATGCGCAGCTCGGCGATGCGTTCGATGTTGCGCGCCTGGGCGGGTGAGAGATCGTTGTCCATGATGATGAGCGACGCACCCTCTTTCCGGGCGAGCGAGGCGAGTTCGAGGACCTTTCCCTTGCCGAGAAAAGTTGTCTGGTGCGGACGGTCTCTCTTCTGAACGATCTGCCCCACCACTTCGCCCCCCGCGGTTTCAGTGAGATTTTGCAGCTCGTCCATGTACTCCGAGGCGAGATCGTTCTCGCCAGGCAGGATCACTCCGGCGAGAAAAACGCGTTCCATCGGTTGTTGGGTGTCGTCGGTCCACGTCGGCGTCATCGGCTCGGGTCCTCGTAGGGGCGTGCGCCAAAGACGGTCGACTTCTGCCACGCGGCATCGTCCCTGGCGGGATAGTCCTTTCGGAAGTGAACACCGCGGCTCTCGGTGCGCATGAGGGCCGCCGTCACGATAAGCCGGGAGAGGGTGAGCATGTTGGCCAGTTCCCACGCGGACGGCCACCTGAGGGTTGCCTTGGCCGCGAGCCGCGCCCAGATATCCATGGTGTCGCGCGCTTCGTCGAGGCTTGCGAGGTCGCGTTCGATCCCGACGTTGCGCCACATGAGGGAAGAGAGCGAGTTGCGCAGGTCCCACACGTCGATGCCGTACTCCATGGCTGCCCGTTTGGGCAAGGCCTGGGCTGGGCGCCACGCGGGAACAGGCGCGGAGCGTGTCTCGTCCGACGCGGCGAGTCCGGCGCGCCATCCGAAGACGAGCCCTTCGAGGAGCGAGTTGCTGCCCAGGCGATTGGCGCCGTGCAAGCCGGAAGAGGCCACCTCGCCGCATGCGAAGAGTCCCGGCAGGGTGGTGCGGCCCTGGTCGTCGGTCCCGACGCCGCCGATCATGTAATGAGCCGCCGGGCGGACCGGAATGGAATCTTTCGAGATATCGATGGAATAGCGCGCGCAGACCTCGTGAATCTTCGGGAATCTCGTCTTGAGGAAGTCTGCATCGAGATGGGTCAGGTCGAGATTGACGTGAGTGGCACTGGTGCGCGTCATGCGATCGAGGATCGACCGCGAAACAAGGTCTCGCGGCGCCAGATCAGCTGATGGCGAGTACTCGGTCATGAAGCGGACGCCGTCTCGGTCCCTCAGGATGCCGCCTTCTCCGCGGGCGGTCTCGGAGATCAGAATGCGCGGCGCGCCGGCCAGGTAGAGAACAGTGGGGTGAAACTGGAAGAACTCCAGATCGCGGACCTCTGCGCCGGCGCGAAAAGCCATGGCCAAGCCGTCGCCCGTGGCCACCTCGGGATTGGTCGATTCACGATAGACCTGTCCCGCTCCGCCCGACGTGAGAATGGTGCAGCCGGCGAGCACGGCACAAAAACCCTCCTTCTCGCTCCAAGTCAGCACCCCAACGCAACGGCCCTCGTTGACGAGTAGGTCGAGAACGAAGAGTTGCTCGTGGATCGACAAGGCACGAAGCGATCTGACCTTGTTGATCAGGGCGCGCTGGATTTCCATTCCCGTGGAGTCGCGGTTGTGGACGACACGCGGGGCCGAATGCCCGCCTTCGCGGCTGAGGGCGAGGTGGCCATCCTCCTTGTCGAACTCGCTGCCGTAGGCGATGAGCCGCTCGATCGCGGCGGGACCTTCCTTGACCACGATCTTGACGACGTCTTCGTTGCAGAGTCCGTCTCCTGCTCGAATCGTGTCCTGGCGGTGGAGATCGAAAGAATCGGACGAGCCGAGAACAGCGGCCACGCCGCCCTGAGCATAAAAGGAGTTTGATTCTTCGAGTGAATCCTTGGTTGCCAGATAGACCCGCGCGCCCTCTTCGACGGTGCAAATCGCCGCTGTTAGGCCCGCGATTCCCCCACCAACCACGATGACATCAGCGGTTTTTTGGGATAATTTCAGGTTCTGCGGAGCGAGTAACCAGCGTGGTGTCGGCAGTAGTCGGTCGACCATAATTGCCTTATATTACAGTTAGTTAGAGTCTAACACCAGAGGACTCCTTTGCATTGATAACCTATTTAGTACTCGAAGGCCATGAAATTTCTCAAAAAGATGTTTGTTGTTAGGGTTATTTTAGGCTATATATGAGTTAGGCATTTGTAAGGGTCAATAACGAGCCTTGCGCTTGACAACGAGATTAAAAGATAGCGAGGTGTAACATGTCATTGAGAAGTGTGAAAAACGAAGCGAGTGCAGTGTTGTTCATCATCGTTGTTCTCCTCCTCCTTCTTTACATCTAAGAAGTTTGCAGCGGCACCAGGCAGGCCTCCTGCCTGGTGCCAGTGATCCCGGACCTCTTCGAAAAGTTCTTTTAGATCCTAACCATCGACGGGCGCCTGAAAGGGAGAAACACTTCCTTGTATTTCACTGAGAAGCAACTTCATATCCTCAACTTCATCAAAGACTTCGTGGACGAACACGAGATCTCCCCCACCCTCGAAGAGATCGCCCAGTACTTCAAGGTCAGCAAGATCACGATCTACGAGCACATCAACGCGCTCGAGAAGAAGGGCGCACTGAGCAAGTCGAAGAACCGCGCCCGCTCGATCGAGCTGATCTCACGCAAGGATCGTGAGTCGGCGTCGCGGCTCAATGTCCCGATCCTGGGAACGATCGCGGCAGGATCACCGATCGAGGCGGTGGAAATTCCTGAGAGTTTCGACGTGGCTGAGATGTTCCCCGACAGCCGCCAGTGCTTCCTGCTCAGAGTGCGCGGCGATTCAATGATCGAGGATCAAATCGCCGACGGCGACCTCGTCATCGTCGAGCGCCGCCAGGAGCCTGAAAACGGCGAAATCGTTGTGGCCATCCTCAAGGAAAACGACGCCACACTGAAACGCTTCTACCGCGAAGGCGACAAGATCCGCCTCCAGCCGGCCAATTCCACGATGAGCCCGATCTACACCGACGAGGTGGAGATCCGCGGCGTTGTGATCGGCGTGCTCCGCAAGTTCTAGTTCTTCCCTGCCTCTTTCGCTCTCCCATGGCGATTTCCCTCTTGTTTCCAGGAACTGAAACTGCTATGAGTGTGCTCCCTACGGGGTGTAGCTCAGCTTGGATAGAGCACCGGCTTTGGGAGCCGGGGGTCGTAGGTTCAAATCCTATCACCCCGACCAACTATCAAATAAGGGCTTACGAGAAATCGTGAGCCCTTGTTTTTTGGGGTAACGATACTCGTTTCACTGGTCATTTCACTGGTTTGTTCGCGATTCTGGCCTTGGATGTTAACGCCGACCAAGAAGCGCGTGAATTCGCTGGTGGGAGAGATCATTCAGAG
>CAYXGI010000094.1:0-9548 GCA_964464495.1 uncultured Phycisphaerales bacterium | reverse complement strand
ACAAGATAAAGCCGGTAAGACTCAAAACTGCGGATGGCGAAACTAAGACGGTTATATCCTACCATTTTATTCGGGCAAAGAAACCTTAGCAAGTCCCTCAATATCTGAATAGCAGACTATATTTCCGTGACCCAGCCGGAGCCCCAGGTCCGTAAGTGGACGGATCGAGCAGCTCATATTGTGGTCGCTCCATTTGCTTCTACTTGAAACGAGGGGGAGAGTCTGCCAGGAAACCCAAAGATATCAGAAGGTTAGGGAGGTGTCTTTGGATTCCACACCCTCGGTGGCGCGGCCGTGCCAAACTCTCCCTTTTCAGATAGAATTCTATCAGTAATTTCCCTTAGTTCAAGCAAATTCGGTTTTAGATTGTGTTATCGCGAAAAGATGAGGCTCCGGGTGGACGACCTGATGCGTCATGCGTCTATTTGCCGGATGACCAAGGTCATCCGGCCATATCTCGAGGCGCTTCTTTAATGGCACGTGATGTTCAGAATATCGCCGCCTCGGTCCATCAGCGCCTACCAGGTCCCACCCAACTTCGCCCGAGCCGCCCTACTTCGACATTTGGCGCTCAGGACTTCATAAAAAATGCATTCACGTTGATGCGCTTTTGCAGCATATCCTTTCCCTTTATGTGGCAAATTGTTACGGCGACCCCCACGATCTGAGAGACATTTCAGACATTGCCTTGAGGGGAGACGGGACCGTTTACATCTCTTCGTACACCGGCAGCGCATATGGGCAGGTTTACGAACTCGATCGGTCGACTGGGGTTATGATCCTCTCCCACAGCCTGGGAACCGACTACCTGGCGGGCATCACCTTTTCCAGTGATGCGCTGGGCGGGGCGACCTGGCCGCCCTGATCGAGCCTGCGCCGCTTCAGGCGGAGAGTACTTTTCTTCCGGCTCAAGGCGACACGATTGACTTCATCATGGAGCCTGGCGCGAGCTTCGCGGGCAGGAATTATCTGCTCGTCGCTTCACTGAGCGGAACCGATCCCGGCACCCTTCTTCCCGGCGGCCTGGTCACGATTCCGCTAAACAGGGACTGGCTTACCGATTTTATCCTGGCCCGGCTGAACAATTCCGTTTTCACTCGGTTCTGGGTCCCCTGCACAGCCCCAACGATCGCAACACCTTTACCCACAGGCCAAAATAGCCAACGACCCGCCAGGTCACCCCAGCGGGCCGTTCTACTGCGGAGCCAGTCCGCTTTGTTATCGATGGTGGAGGAGAACGAACCGGGATCGAAACCGTCTCTGATATCTTGCTTTCATCACCACCTCAGATTCCAGTCAGGCTTGTAAATCCAGTTCCGACTTCCAACTCGTAACACAATCAAGCAGAGAAGGTTATGGTCGCTTTGATGAGTGTACTCTACTAACCAAATGCGATCAGCCCCTTTTTTGTGGAGAACTTCAGTCTTCTTTGATATATTATTTCAGCTTCCCAACCGGACGTAAAATCTGAGTCGAATCATTGAGCATGGCACCTTGGCACCATCTCGTTTTTCTGGATTCTGATAAGGAGAAGTACACCATGAAGAAGTCTCTAATCGTTTTATCTGCTCTTTCTTTTTGTATCTGCGTCGTAGGCTTTGCCCAAGTCGCCGATGACGGATTGCCTGTCAAACCGTCAGATGTGAGCGCTGTGGGATCCAACGACGCGCGCGCCCAGGGGTCGATCACCACCATTTTTGCCCAGAACAACGGTTATGCGGGCAACACCTTCGACATCATGCCCAACATGGACATGTACTGCGAGGGTCTTGACGTCAACGTGGGTTGGATGGGTTCCGGCGGCGAAACCACTGTGGTCGATGTTTACTACAAATCCGGAAGCTGCGTCGGCTACGAGAACGATGCTTCCGCGTGGACCTTCCTCGGTACGAACACGGCGACTTCAGCCGGCACGGACCTGCCGACCTGGATCGATCTGAGCGGCAACGGCGTTCAGTTCATCAGCGGCGATACCTATGGTATCTATGTGGACATTGCCAACTATTCCACATCGCGCATGAACTACACCAATGGCCAGCACACTTACTCGAACGCGGACATCACCTTGACCACGAACACTGGGCAGGTTTCTCCCGCGTTCAGCGGTTCCTTCTTTCCGCGTGAGTGGAACGGGACCTTCTACTACGATACGTCTGGTATCGCTAATCCTATCATCGATGTGATGTGCAATGGCAGTGACGGCCCCCTCGATGTTTTTGATGGTACGAATTGCACGATCACCATCGACGTCCAGGCCCGTGACTTTCTCGGGTACCCAGTCGATGTTTGGGTCGCCATCAAGGCTCCTTCGGGCACTTGGTGGACCTGGCAGTACGGCAACTGGTACCCTGATCTGAGCCATGCAGCCTGGAGCAGCGGACTTCTCGATTGGTCGGGCACGGTTCTCGACATGGCCCTTCCCCTCGGCTCTTACAAGGCTTACATAGCCCTCGACACCGTCGTCAACGGTCAGCTCGATCTCGGAGCCATTTTCGACATGGACGTGGTTGAGTTCGATGTGGTCGTTCCGCCCACGGAGTACAAGTGGGACAGTGGCGCGACCGACAACCTCCTCTGCTGGACGAGCGGCGGCGACATGGTCGGCATGCACTGCTTCGACACCATTCCCGGTGGCGAGAACCTGACCGACGTCGGCACGATCTTCGGTTCGGCGCTCTACGCGAACTATGCTCCCGGCAACGGCACCGCCACTGAGTTTTACGTCTGGGAAGCCACCAGCTTCGGCGATCCCACCAACGCCACCCTGCTGGCCCAGGGCACCGGTGTTGTGGGCAACGTCGACACCGACGTTCACTACTGGGATGCGTGCCCCTGCACCATCACCACGCCGAACTTCTACGTGGCCTACAACCTGCACCACGCTGCTTACGAGTACTGCCTGGCGATCGACGGCAGCGTGACCTACGTGCCTGGCGCCGCGTTCTACACCGGCACCAACACGCTCAACGCTTTCGACCCGGTCAACCTGTACGCGAATCAGTATCCGCCGGCCGAGTCGCCCTACGGTTTCTGGACCGTGCGCGCCGAGTACTAATCTCAACTGATCTTGAAAGCACACCCCTCCGCTGCGGCTGACGCCGCGGAGGGGTGTTTTTTTCGAAGAGACGACAAGCGAAAACCGCTCCCCACAGCGTCCCTAGCCCGGTTATTTCATCCGGTGTAGAGCAAAGGCCGCTTTCCATACTGTCCCCACAAAAAAATACGGCCGCTCTATATTTCAAGGACTTGATGGTAGCCCCCCAGTCCCCTATCGTCCGCAGTCGCCGCCAGCCTCATCGAACAAGCTCGCCTCAATTCCCATCCTCGGCGAACTTCACCACAAGTACAGGCGCGCGGCAGCATAGTTGATCCTCTTTCTCAGCGAAGGATCTACCCAAATCAGCGGGAATGTTCCGGGTAGGACTGACATTCCATCGGCTGCCATTCATTCCGAGCATCTCAAAAATCCAGGAAATCGTCGAAATTGCTGAAATCAAGAGGCGGATGCAATATTTCGGAGGGACAGGCTGCTTTTCGAAGATCAAAAGGTCCGCTCGAAGGCCGTGAAACTGTATTTTTCAGAGGAAGAAAATTCTTGGACGAGCACACCACTTACCGTCATCAGACCGCTTCGATCGTCGAGGGCGGCTTTGTCGCGATGTTGTACGTAACGCTCACGATGCTGGGCACATCCCGGATGATCTCGCCGGCAAGTTTCTCGAGAATGTCGTAGGAAAGCCGCGTCGGCGTCGCTGTCCGCGCGTCCACGCTTTCCCAGCAGCGCACCTCGATCTGCTGGCCGAAATCGCGCTCGCCGTCGCGCATGCCGGTCACGCGGTCATCGTGGAGTATCGCCATGTATTGAAACGCACCGCTGCTCTCGAGCAACCTCTCGACAACGACGGTCGCCTTGCGTACCGTCTCGATGCGCTCCGGGGTCACTGCACCTATGACACGGGCCGAGAGCGCCGGCCCGGGGAACGGGATGCGCTCGAACAGTTCGGGCGGAAGCCCGAGAGCACTGCCGACCTTTCTCACGCCGTCTTTGCGGAGCTGAATTAGTGGCTCAAGGATGCGGTAGCCGAAAGCCTCCTGCGTGTCGATCCCGAGCTGCTCGAAAACATTGTGCTGCCGCTTTATCCCTGCGACGGTCTCGTCGACATCGGTCAGAATCGTCCCTTGGAGAAGGTGCTGCGCCCCGCTTTCCTTGACGATCTGGCCGAACACGGTCCTGTAAAATGTCTGGGTGATGGCCTCGCGCTTCTCCTCGGGGTCGGTGACCCCCTCGAGCGCGGAGAAAAACTCCTCACGTGCGTCGACGATTTCAACAGCGACGCCGAGCTCCCGGAAAAGATCCGCCACCCGTTGGGATTCTCCCTGGCGCATGAGGCCGTTCTCTACGAACACGGTCCTGAGTCGCTGCCCCAAGCCCTTGTGCCCGAGCATGGTGACCGTGGAAGAATCGACTCCTCCCGAGAGGGCGTTGATCGCTATTCCGTCCCCCACGGTTTCCTGGATCTCCCTGATCTTCTTTTCGATGAAGATTTCCGTATTCAGCTCCTGAGCAGTAATTTCCTCGATCATATCGCAGCCTCCTTTTTGTTACGCACGTTCGGAAACTTTTGAATGACGCACGTCGCCGAAAACCCGATTTCAACTCTTCTTCGAGGTCTTGATGAAGCAGCCGCTAATAGTTCTCTCCACCTTTCGACTCTTGCACTTCGGGCAACTCACTTTCTTCTCTGCGTGCTCCATGATCGAATGGAACACAGAGAACTTCCTGCCGCATTTTTCGCAGGAATAGTCGTAGGTGGGCATCTCTTCTTCCTCCCAGATACTACTTTCTGAATACCCTTCAGACCGTCCGTCAAACGCTTCAATATGCGACGACATCAGTCTATCTCTTATTATCCCTCAGAGACCGCTTGCTGCAAGGCATCTCGCGGCCGAAAAACAGCTGGCCGTGTTGAAACATCGCATCGACGAGAAGAAAGAGCCGAAGCCGCGATTCTCGCCGGCCTTCCGCTTCCTCTGGGCTCTCATGTTAATTTATCCGTCCGTCGCTGTCGCAGTGCCTCATACAGCACCACCGACCCGGCTACGGATGCATTGAGCGAGGTCACCTGGCCGAGCATGGGCAGTTGCAGCAGAAAATCGCAGCGCTCCCGCACCAATCGCCGCAGTCCGTCCCCTTCGCTGCCGACTACCAGTGCCAGCGGCCCGCTCAGGTCGGCCTGGCCGTACAGTTGTGCTCCGCGCACGGCCTCCAGCCCGGCTACCCATACATCGCGCGCCTTGAGTTCGCCGATGGCGTTCACCAGATTGGTTACCTGTGCCACTGGCATGTACTCTACCGCGCCCGCCGAAGCGTGGACCACCGCCGGAGTGATGCCCACTGCCCTGCGCTTCTGAAGGATCATCCCGTGCACGCCCACGGCCTCGGCCGTACGCAGCAAGTTTCCCACGTTCTGCGGGTCCTTCAGTAGATCGAGCAACAGGAGCAGGGGAGCTGTGTCACGGGATCGTGCCGCGGCCAGGATGTCATCAAGTGTGCTGTAGGGATACTCGCTCGTCTCCAGCACCACTCCCTGGTGATGGACGTTGCCGAGACGGTCCAGATAACGCCGCTTAGTGTGATTCACAGGCACTCCGGCTTGCCCGGCCAGGAAGACAATTTGATCGACAATGTCCGTTTGCCGGACACTCTCGGCCAGCATCAGTTTGTAGAACTTGCGCCGTCCGGCCCGCAGTGCCTCGCAGATCGCGTTCCGACCATAGAGGATCTCCCGCATTACCTGTCCCTTCTGAAAACTCGTACTCCCTGCGATACTTGCCTTTACACCGACGCCATCATACCATCCTGAGCATGTTTAGCCTGATACTATCCTCCTTGTTTGTATCATCGACTCTGGAGGAATGCCTCAATTCGGCGTTCGGTTAGCGCTCCGCGCCACGTGCGAGAAGGAGAAGTCGGTGAGTGCGCGAGCAACGGAGGCATTTCACTTCGGGCCGCCCGAATGTGGCCGGCACCTTGAGAATCGCGCCGCAGTCGCAGTCGACGAACCTGTAGTTCTTAGACCTCCAAAGTGCGTCCGTGGTTTCGCGCACTTTCCCCGAGAATGTTTCCGGCTCCGGCAGCGCGGCAGCGGCGGTCGGAAGCGGAACAGGGAGGGGGAGCGGAATCGGCTTCTTGCCCGGCTTCCGCTCAGTTTCATCCGGACCGGAGCGTACGGATCTGGGCAAAACCGGTGACGAGGATCCGGTAATCTGCCGGTACGCCTTGTCGTAAGAAAGGTAGCCGCTCCCACCGGCCATGCTTCTCAGAATCTTGATTCTCTCCTGCACTGGCGGGTGGGTGCTGAAGAGGCTCGCTGACGAGACCCGCCGACCGCGCGCCTCTTTCTTCAAGGGGTTGACGATGTACATGGGAGCTGTGACGCGGTTCGCTTTTTCCATCTTGGCCGGTGAGTGGGCGATCTTTTCCAGGGCGCTCGCCAAGCCTTCTGGATAGCGCGTGAACTGAGCGGCCGAAGCGTCGGCCAGGTACTCCCGTTTTCGCGACGCCGCGAGGTAGATGATCCGGGCAAGGATCGGAGCGAGGATCAGAAGGATGAGCCCCACGATCATCAGAACGACCTGGACCTGGCCGCCCCCGTCACGCGACGACGTGCGCGATCGCGTATGGACTCTCCCCCAGAAGAGCGCCCTCACCGTGATATCGGAAAGGAGAACGATAGCGCCCATCATGACGCCGATCATGGTCATGAAGAGAATATCGCGATTCTTGACGTGTCCGATCTCGTGGGCGATGACGCCCTGCAGTTCGTCCCTGTTGAGTTGGTTGAGAAGGGCGGTGGTGACGGCAACGGCCGAAACCTCCGGTTTTCGCCCCGTGGCAAAAGCGTTGGGAGCCTCGCTGTGGATGATGTAGATATCGGGTATGGCGGGGAGTTGCGACGCGATCGTCATTTCCTCGACGATGTTGAAGAGACGCGGGTGGTCTTTCTTTTTGATCTTGCGGGCCCCGGAGATCGCCAGGAAGATGTCCTTCCCCTGGAGGAAGGCGACGAGGGTGAGAATCATCCAGATGACGAAAGCGATGCAGAGTCCGAAAACGCCTGCACCCGGACCAACGAGCACCTCGCCCGCCGCGTACCCGGCGGCGAAGAGGAGAGCCGCCATCACAATGACGAGACAGACCGACTTGCGGCGATTGGCTCTAATCAGCTCCCACAACGCAGCACCCCACTATTTCGATTTGTCGGAAAAGCTGACCTTGGGGACTTCCCTCTCGGCCGGGGCTTCGATTTCGAAAAACTCGGCCGGATGAAAATTGAACATGCCGGCGATGATGGTCGAAGGCACGACTTCGGTCTTGTTGTTGTAGACCATGGTTGCGTCGTTGTAGGCCTGCCGGGAGAAGGAGATCTTGTTTTAGTGGACGCCAGCTCTTCCTGAAGGGCCAGGAAGTTCGCGTTCGCCTTCAGGTCGGGGTAGGCTTCCGAAACGGCGAAGAGGCTCTTCAAGGCACCTGTGAGCGCCCCTTCCGCCTTACCGCTCTCAGCCACGCCCGAGGCATTGATGGCCGCCGTCCGCGCGTTGGTCACGGCTTCGAGCGTTCCGCTCTCGTGCTGCATGTAGCCTGTGACAGTCTCTACGAGGTTCGGAATCAAGTCGTGCCGCCGTTTCAGCTGGACGTCGATCTGCGACCACGCGTTCCTGACCGCGTTCCGCGCGCGAACGAGCCCGTTGTAAAGCCCGAAGGTCCACAGGACCAGAAGCAGCAGAATGCCTCCGAGTACCAGCGGAATGATCAGTAAAGGACTCATTTTTCGACCCTCCTGTCTTTCAGAATCGCCGGGAGATTTCAGGAACCGTCCTTCCCGCCGGCCAAGGTTTCGTTCAAAAACTCGGTGAGGAGCCGAACGGTCTCGTTCTTATCCCCGGACGCGTGTGACAGACTGCTCAAAGACTCAACAATCTCCTTCGAATCAAACCAGATCCCGCCGCCCTTGTGACAGCGGTCGAGGATGACCAGGCCGCCCGTGCCGACGGGTGTGAGTTTTTCCATCTTCTTCCCGCACAGAGGGCAGGGGCGGTGCGCTTCGCTCGTCCGTTCCCCGGCCGGCTCGAGGTGAAGTCTCGTTTCACGCGGATCGAGGCCGGCTGCTTCAAACACGTCCACGGCGGGCGCCGGCATCTTCTGCAGATATTCCAACACCACCATCGCGGGAAACATCATTTCCAACAACAACGCCGGCTACGGCGGCGGCGGAGTGGCCTGCTGGCTCACGTCGTCTCCCACGCTGGTGAACAATGTCATTCATTCCAACACGGCCGGCAGCGGCAACGGCCATGCGCTCTTTTGCAAGAACGGTGTCATCACCGTGGCGAACTCGATCATCTGGGACAACGAATCGGCCGAAGGGTCGGTGGCGTGGGTCGAGCATACGTCCACCCTGTCGTCGCTGACCATCAGCCACTCCAATCTCGAAAGCGGTCAGTCGGCTGTTTACGTCGCCCCGGGCGACACGCTCAACTGGAACACGGGTATGATCGACAGCGATCCGCTCTTTGTCGACAGCCAGGACTTTCATCTGACCTTGCCCTCTCCCTGCGTCAACAGTGGCGATGATTCGGTGGTGAGCCTCATCGATGCCGATTTCGAGGGAGACACTCGTGTCGTGCAGGGTGCGGTCGACATGGGCGCCGACGAGTACTACTATCACCTCTACACGGTCGGAACGATCACGGCCGGCGCCGAGATCTCGATCCGCGTCGTGGGCCGGCCCGATGCGCCCGTGCGCCTCTGCCAGGGCAATTCGCTGGCCACGCCCCAGGCGTCGAAGTACGGTGATTTCCATCTCCAGAGACCTCTGGTCAACCTTTGGAATCTGGGCACGATCCCGTCGAACGGCGTGCTGATCCTTTCGGTCACGATTCCCGATTTCTGGGATGCGGGAGACAGCTTCCACTTCCAGTCGCTGGTGGGGAACTTCGGCGGAGCGTACACCCGCCTCACGAACGTTCTCGACATCGTAGTCGAGTAAGCACTCAACAAAATCAATCCAGCGGGGCGTCCAGTCCCTTTCCCATCCCCGGGAAGACTGGCTCGCCCCTTTTTCTATTGAAAGGGAAAAGCCGATTCTCGCAAAGGCGCCAAGACCGCCAAGAATGCACAAGAAGGATTTGGGGTTTTGAATTACCCTGCCGTCGGTGCTGTCTCTCATCGAGAGCCGGCCATCGAAGCCCGCGACCACCGGTTTGACAGGAGCATAATGTGAATCGTCGCTATCGTATGAAAGTCGGCCCTGAAAGGGGTAATTGTCACTCGCGCGAATTCGGCGAAGCCCGGCAGGCTCGGTATCCGGCAAAGCGGTCCGCGCGGTCGGGGGTGGTGAGGTTTTTTTCGGCCTCCAACATTCCGTCCCGTGCTGAGTTGGAGCCGGGTATGTGGTCATTCGGGACGGACTGAAGTCGGCCGAAAAAAACCTCACCGGGGGGGGGGGGGGGGGGGGGGGGGGGGGGGGGGGGGGGGGGGGGGGGGG
>CAYXGI010000093.1:0-9677 GCA_964464495.1 uncultured Phycisphaerales bacterium | reverse complement strand
GTATAAGGGTGCTTAACTGTGAGACATATAGGTCGAACAGGTGTGAAAGCAGGGCTTAGTGATCCGGCGGATTCCGAGTGGAAGGGCCGTCGCTCAACAGATAAAAGGTACTCCGGGGATAACAGGCTGATCTCCCCCAAGAGTTCAAATCGACGGGGAGGTTTGGCACCTCGATGTCGGCTCATCGCATCCTGGGGCTGGAGAAGGTCCCAAGGGTTTGGCTGTTCGCCAATGAAAGCGGTACGCGAGCTGGGTTCAGACCGTCGTGAGACAGGTCGGTCCCTATCTGGCGTGGGTGTAGGAATATTGAGAGGCTCTGTCCTTAGTACGAGAGGATTAGGATGGACGAACCTCTGGTGTACCTGTTATCGTGCTAACGGTATCGCAGGGTAGCTAAGTTCGGAAAGGATAAACGCTGAAAGCATATAAGCGTGAAGCCTCCCTCAAAAATAGTATTCCCTATCAGTCCCCTGGTAGACCACCAGGTTGATAGGCCGGAGGTGTAAGTGCAGCAATGCATTGAGCTGACCGGTACTAACCGGACGACTGGCTTGACCACTTTTCTTCGAAACAATGCGGAACACATTGTTTCGCAATCGCTTCTTCCAAGTTAAGTGTGTGAAGAGGCTGCGGACCCCACTTTACCCTACATTTGAAAAATGTCTGGTGATCATATTGAGCTGGAAACACCTGTTCCCATTCCGACCACAGAAGTTAAGCAGCTTAAGCCGATGGTATTGGCTAAAACCGAGAGAGTAGGTTCTCGCCAGGCTTATTATTAAAAGCCGTGACTTTTAGGAGTCGCGGCTTTTTTTATTCTTCTCAGATTTGAATCTCCGAGTCGCGGCTGCTTTTATGTCCAGTCTGTCCGGAGAAGGACAGAGCTCCGCAAAGGGGCATGATGGGCAGTCGGGCTTCCGGGCTTTGCAGATTTTTCGGCCGTGCTGGATTATCTGGTGGGAGAAAAGGATCCATTTCTTTCGTGGAACGATCTTCATGAGATCTCGCTCGATCTTGTCGGCGCGTGTATTCGCGCTGAGGCCGAGACGTTGTGACAGGCGTGCCACGTGAGTATCCACCACGATCCCGTCGGTGATTTCAAAGGCGTTTCCCAAGACGACACTTGCTGTTTTGCGCGCCACACCGGGGAGCGTCAGTAGAGATCCCATTGTGTCGGGAACAGCACCTCCGAAATCCTCCTCGATCATGGTGCACGCGCCGCGGATCGATTTGGCCTTGTTCCTGAAAAATCCGGTGGACCGAATCGCTTCTTCGAGCTTCTCAATGGGTGCCGCGGCATAATCTCGAGACAATTTGTATTTTTTAAACAGGGAACTCGTGACTATGTTCACCCGCTTGTCGGTGCATTGGGCAGAAAGGATGGTGGCGACGAGCAGTTGCAGGGGATTCTTGAAATCGAGCGAACAGTGCGCGTCCTTGTAAATACGGTCGAGTGAATTGAGAAACCGTTTCACATACTTTTCTTCCATCGGGCGAAGTGATTCGGCGAACTTTTTAGGTAGTGTCTTCTTCCTGCGGCTACCCATCGTGGTGTCCTCTTCCTGAGTTTTTTAAGGCGTTTCTTGATTCCCGTCGCCTGAGAGCCCGAGATCGTCGGCCGCGCTTGACATGGCGGTCAGAACTTCCTGGATGAAAGGGCTGCGCTCCATCCCGAGTTCCTCGAATCCCTGCTGAATGTCATCGCGATTGACCGCCCTGGCAAAGGCCTTGTCCTTGAGCTTCTTGACAACCGATTTGGGTTTGACGTCGCGTACGTCCTTGGAAGGACGGACCAGGGTAACAGCAACGATGAATCCGCACAGTTCATCCACGGCGAAGAGTGTTTTTTCCATCGCGCTTTGCCTCGTTACACCGGTGTGGTTTCCGTGGGACATTATGGCGCGTACGATCTCTTCGTCGCAGCCCAGACCGCGCAGTATTTCGGCGCCGGCGTGAGGGTGCTCCTCCATCGTGGGATGTTTCTCGTAATCGAAATCGTGAAGGAGTCCCACGATTCCCCACTTTTCCACATCGTGATCGCCCTTGGAGGCGAAGTGCCGCATGGCGGCTTCCACGGAGAGGGCGTGCTTGATCAGGCTCGGATTGGATGTGTGTTCGGTAAGGAGGTTCCATGCTTCTTTCCGGGTCTTCATTAGGTGTTCTCCAAAAAGAGAAGGGTCGATGTCGACTGTGGACGAAGGGGTCCTTTGCTGTCATGATAGCAGGCTTGAAGGTGATGTGAAGGATTGGCCTTCACATCCTCGAATCGGTTTCTACGGGCGAGGGCGCATCGGGAAATAGATGGTGGCGATCAGTGTTGACTCCAGCCTCGCGCAGAAGCTGGTGGTGGGTGTTCTCCTTCATGCCGGGATTGAAGTGCAGCGGCAAAGAAGCCCTGCACTGGACGTAGCGATCCGCGATTCCGAAGACGAAGTCCGCGCGGTCTACGTAGGCAAAAAGCCGTCGGAGATCGATGGCCTCCAGGCCGCCCGCCGCCTCTTTCGCTCCATTGGCGCCGATCCCACGCGTATGCGCCCCGCTTCGGAGGCGCTGCTCCGTCGCATTCTCAAGGGCGGCTCGCTGCCGAGAATCAACTCCGCCGTCGATGCCGCCAATGTCGTGTCGCTGCGCCTGCTTTTGCCGATAGGACTCTACGATGCCGACAAGATCGAGGGAGATATCCACCTGCGGCTGGGGAGAGACACCGAGGGATACGACAGAATAGGATCGGGCAGGCTCAACCTCCACGGACGGATTGGCCTTTTCGACGATCGGGGCGGTTTCGGTAATCCCACGGGGGATTCGTTGAGAACTCGCGTGGATGACGGGACGGAGCGGCTCTTCGTTTTTCTTTTTGCCCCGTTTTTGTTCTCCTTGGAGAGCATGGAGGAGCAGATCGATACGGCAGCCCGTTCGATGCAAGAGTACCTCGGTGGGCATGACGCGGGGCGGGCGTTTCTTGCCGCGGGCGTCAGGGAGAAAGATTCGATCGAATCAGGAATATGACCGAAAAGAACTATCTCACCATATCGCAGGTTTCGACCGGCATTCAAAGAGCCATTGCCGGCGCTTTTCCGCGATCGGTCTGGGTTGTGGGCGAGATTCAGGGACTCGACCGGAGTCGCCACCGGGGCCACTGGTATTTCGAACTCTGCGAGACGAACGCCGATGGCTCCACCTTCCGCCTCGGTGCCACGATCTGGAAAGGCGTGCAGAAAAAACTTTTCGGGCCCGGGGGGCGGTGTGCGGGTGTGTTCGAGCCCGATGCTCCCATGGATGGGACCAAAATTCTCGCCCTCTGCAAGGTCGATTTTTATCCGCCCTATGGCAAGGTTTCGCTTCACCTTCAGGACATCGATCCCGAGTACACTCTGGGCGAGCTCGAAGCGCGGCGCAAGGCGCTCCTCGAGCGACTCCAGAAGGAAGACCTGCTCGAACGAAACGCTCAGCGACCGTTGGAAGAAGTCCCGCTCCGCATCGGCTTGATCACCTCTGTTGAGAGCGCAGCCTACAACGACTTCATCAAGGAGCTCTCCGATTCGGGCTACGGCTTCAGGGTGATCGCCTGCGATGCGCGCATGCAGGGAGACGAATCGCTGACCACCGTGCCGGCCGCGTTTCGGACACTCGAGGCGCTCTCGCCGGACCTGATTGCTCTGGTCAGGGGCGGGGGATCGCGCCTTGACCTCTCCTGGTTCGACAGGGAGGAGATTGTTTTTTCCATTGTTCATTGTTCTGTTCCCGTGGTGACTGGGATCGGCCACGAGATCGACGTGAGCCTGGGCCAGATGGTGGCGAGCGAGGGGAAGAAAACCCCCACCGCTGCGGCTGCGTTTGTCACAGGCAGGGTGGCGAGGTATCTGGAGCGTATAATCGAGACGGGCGATACGCTGGCGCGCGCCGCAGCGCGTTACACCGAACGCGAGGAAGAAGCGCTATCGAGGGGTGCCGACCGGATCAGGCTGGGCTGTCGCGCCGCTGTGAGTGATGCAACCGGTTTTCTCCAGAGCGCGGGCCAGCGCTTGTCCTCGTCACTGCTGCGCCGGGTGGCGATCGAAACGGAGCGCCTCGGTTTCTCCGTGAACAAGCTCGTGGCCGGAAGGCATATCGCGCGCCTGGCAACGATGACGCTCGAACTCGAACGCCGCCGCGAACGACTCGGCCGGACGGCGATCAGAGCGATAGAAAGTTCGCACCAACACCTGGCGCTTCTTCGCGAGAAGGGTCGACTCCTCGATCCGGGAAACGTGATCAAGCGCGGCTTTGCACTGGTTCGAGCGAAGACCGGCACGATCGTCAAGGAAGTGGCCGGCTTGAAAAGAGGCGATCCCTTGACGGTCCATCTGAGAGATGGAAAACTTCAAACCGAGATCAAAGAAATCAACCAAGAGGTGCCCCATGGTCAAGAAGAAGGTCACCAACTTGAAATTTGGTGAAGCTCGCGAGATGCTAGAAAAGATCCTCAAAGAGATCGAGGACAACGAGGTCGACGTGGATGAACTGGCCGATCGCGTCCGGACCGCTGCCGAACTGATTCGGGTCTGCAAGGACAAGCTGGAGCGGACCAAGATGGAAGTGGAAAAGGTCGTGGCCGAGCTGATACCGAGGGATACGGTCGACGACTCCGGGGGCGCGTCCCCTGACGCTGACGACAGCTCGGCGCCCTTCTGAGACGCGCCTCGAAGCTGGACAAAGAAAAGACCGGTTAATCAAGAAGCCAGTCGATCAAGACGCAACTGTCTCCCGGAGTATTTTCAACAGATCGGGGAAACAGGCCTCAACGGAATAGTGATTGACGATCCGCTCCCGTGCCGCTCTGCCCATACGGCGTCTCAGACCCTCGTCTGCAGCGAGCCGGGTCAGCGCCTTGGGCCAGTCTTCTCCAAAGAGCGCACTGAATCCCGTCTCGCCATGGGTGGCGATCGACCGATTCACTCCAACGGGAGAGTAGACCGACGGCAGCGCGGCCGCTCCGTACTGGATCAGCTTGAGTCCGCACTTCCCACGAGTCCATGCATCGTCGAAGAGGGGCATGAGACCGACATCGGCTGAGCAGAGAGCGCTCACCTCATCCTTCCGCGACCATGGGACGGGTGTGATCGGAACGCGCGTTCTTTCAGGAAACCGGTCGGAGATGACGGTGAGCTTGAATCCCGGCAAACTGTCGACGAGCGGCTCCAGGTGGGGCAGGAGGGCTTCGAGATAGAACAGAGTCGAGTCAGAGCCGATCCAAACGGCGTTCAGGCCCTCGGCGCTGTTTTGCCTTTTCGATCGCTCATAGCGGGAGTGATCGACCACGGTGGGCAGAGCCGTGGTGCGCGGATTCAATTTGCTGATCTTCGAAAAAAGGTGTGCGTTTCCGGCGATCACACGATCAGCCGCTTGCACCGTGCGGCAGAACCGGGTTTTCAGAGTGCGCGAAGAACGGGCGACTTGGCGGGAGTCCTTCAAGAAGACGGCGTCATCGACATCGTAGACGAGTTTTTTCGCCGATCGTCTGAGGAAAAAGAAATTGGGCAGGTTGAACAATCTCCGATGAAGGAGAACGAGATCGTACCGACTGAGACGGCCGAAGAACCGGAGACGCTCGACCAATCCCCGGGGAATCTCCATGATCTCCAGGTTGATCCCCTCCTGCTCGAGTCGCGGAATGTACTGCCCCGTTCGATAGCGCAGGGAGACGTGATCCGTACTCGTGGCGAGGCAGGCGATCTTCATCATCGCTCCATTATAGCCTGTTGCATGTTCTTTCCCGAACAATCTGCTCGACTCCCGGGAAAGTGGAAATTTTCCTGATGGGGGAGCCCTTTCCCATTGCATTGAGGGACTGAATGAGTAGACTCATAAAGTTTAATACTTCAAGCTGTTCGGCGAATTTCGCTGAGCACGCACTTGGACCGGAGTGACGCGAACATTCAACGTTGATATTAGATAGTTACTTGTGAGGAAATAGGTTATGGCTAAGAAAATCTTGATCATGGGCGCGGCGGGCAAAGACTTCCACGTGTTCAATACATGCTATCGGGACCGCGAGGAATTCGAGATCGTGGCGTTCACGGCGACTCAGATTCCCAACATCGAGGACAGGCTTTATCCCCCGTCGCTCGCTGGCAAGCTCTACCCCGAGGGTATCCCGATCCGACCCGAAGAGGACCTCGAGGCCCTCATCAAGGAAAAGGGTGTGGAAGAAGTGATCTTTGCCTATAGCGATGTCTCCTACGAGTACGTGGCCGGCAAGGAGAAGATCGTCACGGACGCGGGCGCAACGTTCAAGACCTTTGACGTCGATCCCACCATGATCCCCTCCAAGCGTCCCGTCATCGCCATCTGCGCCGTGCGCACCGGCTGCGGTAAGAGCCAGACCACGCGTTATGTCATGCGGATCCTCAAGGAGCTCGGCAAGACGTGCGTCGCCATCAGGCACCCCATGCCTTACGGCGACCTCGCCAAGCAGGCTGTGCAGCGGTTCGGCGAACTGGGCGACCTCGAAAAGCACGAGTGCACCATCGAGGAAATCGAGGAATACGAACCGCACATCAAGAGCGGATCGGTCGTCTATGCCGGCGTCGACTATGGCGCCATCCTCGCCGAGGCTGAGAAAGAAGCCGATGTGATTCTCTGGGACGGGGGCAACAACGACACCTCCTTCTACAAGGCCGATCTCTATCTGACCCTGGCCGATCCGCTGAGGGCGGGTCACGAGCTCACCCACTTCCCGGGCGACGAAAACTTCAAGAGGGCCCACGCCATCATCATCAACAAGATGGACAGTGCCAAGTCCGAGGACGTGGAGACGATCCTCGAGAACAAGAAAACGCTCAATCCCGACGCCGTCACGGTCAAATGCAACTCTCCCGTGACCGTGACCGATCCCGACATGATCAAGGGAAAGCGCGTCCTCGTCGTCGAGGACGGCCCCACACTCACCCACGGCGGCATGAAGATCGGCGCCGGCACGGTGGCCGCCAAGCAGCACGGCGCTGCCGAGATCGTCGATCCGCGCCCTTACGTGGTGGGCGAAATGGCCGAGACATTCGAGAAATATCCGGAGATCGGCGTGGTCCTTCCCGCCATGGGATACAGTGAGCAGCAGTGCGCCGACCTGGAAGAGACGATCCGCCGCTGCGAGTGCGACGCCGTCGTCATCGGCACGCCGATCGATCTGGGACGGATCATCAAGATCGACAAGCCCTCTACGCGCGTGACCTACGAGCTGGAAGAGCAGGAACCGGGCGTTCTCAAGTCGATGATCGAGAAGGTAGTCAATCGCTAAGACCTCAACCTGCTTTCGCCGAAAAATTCAACGCCCCCTGCGTATCGTGCGCAGGGGGCGTTTGTCATCGTGTGCCGGAGCGCACGGAGTCGGAAAGGGGGGCTTTGCTCCGCGCAAATCCCGATCAAAGCGATCCGGAGTAGAACCTGCCGTACGTATCCCAGATCAAAGGCTCTTCGAGTTGTTCGGCGCCTTCCCAGACGACGATCATGTAGATTTGACCGTCTTTCTCGATGAAATCGAGCGCGGGACGTCGCTGGTCGCGGAGCCGTGTGTTCTCATCGTCGGTCACCGTGATCGGTTCATTGGTGAAGGGTGTGGAATCGGAACGGAAGAGCTGAATCATCACGTCCTGCCGGTTTCGGTTTGCCGTTGTGTCGCAGTTCCAGGCGATGACGAAGGAGCCGTTGGAGAAGAGTCGCGCCACGGAACGATCCTGCTTGACGGCACCGACGGGAAAGGGCATTTCGATCGTACTATTCCAGTCCTTGTTCGCGCCGCGGCATCTGGCGAAGACGTTGATTTCTCTCTTGTCGTAGTTCCTTTCGAACCAGGTGACGAGGATCTCTCCATCGTCGTTCATGTCCACCATGGGGCGGTGCCTGGAAGTCGATTTGCAGGAGGGTACGATCGCAGTCTCGTCCCCCATGATAAAGGGATCGATTGTGAATTGACGGCCAACCACCGTGACGCGGTGGGGCCAGACGCACAGTTCCCATCTCTCCCAGACGGCGAATCCCGTCTTGACGCCATTCACCTCGGCAACAACGATGTCGGGGAGACCGAAACCGATGCTGCGGTTGGGCGCGTAGGACGGGACAGAGTTGATCCTGACTGGAGAACCCACTTTAGATCCGTCAGCCCGAAAGGCTTGCACGAAGAAGAAGATCTCGTTGTCGACGACATGGTCGCAGATCACGACAAAAGATCCATCGGCGAACATGGCCGCATCGGGCCAGTTTCGAGAGGACGATATGGCGTCATGAATCTTGAAGGTACTGCTGATGCCATCGGCACCGAACAACCGCCCGTAGGCAGAGTACTTTTGGCGTCCCGGCTCGGTCTGGCCCGACCAGACCGCGACGAAGAGGTCATCCCTGCCCGTGGCCACGTCAGGGACTCGCTGCCGGTACAGATCGTTGGCCGGAACCGTGTTGATTTTGAACTCGGGACCTCCAAAGCTCCCTTGAAAGGGACGACACCTGATGTCCCAGTCTTCAGTGGAGAGCTTTTTGCACCACGGCACGAGAATGATCCCCTTCGAATTGATCGCCACGGTGGCGTGATGCTGGTCGCCGCTGGTGTTGGCATTGATCTTGAACTCTTTTCCACAGGGGGTGAGCTCTAAGGCTGTCGCGGACCCCGCTGACAAGAGGGCCAGGACCGTTAGAAAGAGCGAGAATCGGCGCATATCATTCTCCTTTCTGATTAGACCTGTTGATTATCAATGCCACATTCCCCAAGGCGTTGGCACCCTTATATGTCCGAATATCAATATAACGATTATTCATATCCAACGAAAGTAAAAGAAAAAAATATTCTCCTGCGCCTTCGGCTCGATGCCTAGTGTCCCCCGCAAGCGAGGGTGTTTTGGGGCTACAACTACACTTTCGATGTGGGGGATCGCGTAGGGAGGTTCATTATAGCAAATCTTAACGGACGTAAACTTAACGTCGAAATCCCGAGGCAACATTGTCCCATGTCAACGAAGGCGGTGGGAGAGTGGGGGTGAGTTGGCTGTGCCTCCCTTTTAGACAATTTCATACCTGACAATATTCCCTGCGACTGCCTGCCTCATCATCTCTCCCCCACCACGCCAGCGGGCGGGGAGGAGGCTCTTTTCGTCAATCGTAATAATACTCGTCGCTTGGTTCATCACCAAACGGTGGGTCGGTCCTCTCATGCGTTATCGAAACTAAGAACACACCAATAAGAAATAGTAGAATGGCGAATACGAGTGGTACTGCTCCCGCCTCTACCGGCCTATTCTTTTTGAACTATCTTGGAAAGAAGAAGCCCGTGACCGCCACTATCAACAGTACTGGAGCACCTACCACAGCCATCAAACATCCAATATCTCCTGCGGTCATGAGGACCTCATCTTTCTCCAACCCATCTCGGCGGGTTCCCAAAGTCGAATCGGTTCTGACACCGGAGGAAAGTCTATCTGATAGGAGGGGGTGAGAGCAAGGTCTCGGTGGACCGCAGTCTTGGTTGACGAAACCGCTGATGCTCACGGTCGAGAAGAAGGAGAGCAGGAACGTGGCTTGAAAACAGCTAAGCGACTGATTACCAGATTGGATTCCGTCTTGAGTCCGACCTTCCACCCTCCAATCCCTCTCCACTTCCAAGTGTTAACGCCGACCAAGAAGCGCGTGATAGTGCCGGCAAGCGCGTCTTGACC
>CAYXGI010000092.1:0-9843 GCA_964464495.1 uncultured Phycisphaerales bacterium | reverse complement strand
TCGGCCGGCCCGCCATGGGCACCCGGTTCGAGGTGGCCATTCCGCGGAGCGGCCGTCCGCGCGGCGCGGCGGCCGAGAAGGCGACCCTCACGCGCGAAGAGGTCAACCTGCTCGCCTGCGCCGAGGCGGCGCTCGACGAGATCACCTTTCATCATCGCAGTTTCAATCTCTTTCGCCGGGACAGTTTTCTCAGCTTCGTCAATGAATCGGCCGCCGACCGGCCGGTGCGTGTCGATCCGGAGTTCTTCGCGCTTCTCGAAACGTGCCGCGAGATCTTCGACGCGAGCGGCGGCGCCTTCGACATCACCGTGGGGCCGCTCATGGAGTGCTGGGGGTTTCGCGACGGCGACGGAGAGGTCCCCGACGCCGCCGTCCTTGACGCGGCGCGCGCCCACGTCGGCCTCGATCACGTGATTCTCGACAAGGAGAACTTCACGGTTCGCTTCGATTGTGACGGCGTGGGGCTCGACCTCAATGGCGTGGCCAAGGGATTCGCCCTCGATCGCGCTGCCGAGATCCTTCGCGACGAATGTGTGCCCGCCGCCATAATCCACGGCGGCACGAGCACGGTCATCGCCTTTGGCGCGCCTCCCGAGAGCGCGTCGTGGAAGGTCGGGATCAGCGATCCGACGCGGGACGGTGCGCTCCTCGCCGCGGCCTATCTCTCGGAGAGCGCTCTCAGCGTGTCGGCCCAGCACGGCCGCTGCTTCGAGGCCGATGGCGCTTTGAAAGGACATCTCATGGACCCGTCGCACGGGCAACCGGCCGAAGGCGCGCTTCTGGCGGCAGTGATCGCAAAGCAAGCCACCCTGGCCGATGCGTGGTCGACGGCGCTCGTCGCTGCCGGCCCCGACCGCTTCCATGACCTCGTTGCCGGAGCCGACGCAATCGACGCCGCCCTTCTCTTTCACGGGCCAAAAGGCGCGGAGCGTCTTGACAAGGCAGGGGTCGATCAGGAACTATTCGAGAGTTTGACAGACGACCATTGACCATTCTCAACAAATCGATAGAGAGGCAGACGATGAAAGACATGGACCGCAGGGATTTCCTGAAAATGAGTACGGGCGCCGCCACCGCCTTTGTTCTATCAGTGGAGGGCGCCAATCTCTTTGCCCAGTTCGCAGACGATGTGAAACCGGTCAACGTTGCCGTGATCGGCGCCGGCCGCCAGGGGCGGGTCATCATGGGCGAGCTGAACAAGTTCCCCTTCGTCACGATCAAGGCGGTCTGCGACGTGTCCGACGGACGCCTTCGGGGCGCCAAGCGCCGCGCCAAGGGCGTGGCGACCTATCCCGACTTCAAGCAGATGCTCGACAAGGAGAAGGACCTCGACGCGGTCTTCGTCTGCACACCGTCCCACCTCCACAGTTCGATCGCCGTCGCCTGCCTCGACGCGGGCAAGCACGTCTACTGCGAAGCGCCCATGGCGACCACCATCGACGACTGCCGCACGATCGCGACCGCCGCGAAGAATGCGACCACCGTCTTTCACGTCGGCCTGCAGTACCGGTCGAATCCGATCTACAAGCTGGCGCGCGATTTCATGCTCGCCGGATCGATCCGCGACACGGTCTGTCTGCGCGGACAGTTCCACGAGAAGACGTCGTGGCGCATGCCGGCGTCCGATCCGGCCAAGGATCGGACCCTCAACTGGAAGCTCTTTCCCGACATCTCGATCGGCCTCCTCGGCGAGGAGGGCACCCACCAGTTCGACATCATGGGGTGGTTCCTCAACAAGCTCCCCGTTAGCGTCTCGGGCTCGGGCAGCATCAAGCTTCACAACGACGGCCGCACCATGCCCGACACGTGCCACTGCTCCATGATCTGGCCGGGTGGAACCGCCATGAACTACACGGCCACCCTCGCCAATTCCCACTTCGGCCGCTTCGAGGAGTTCGTCGGCACCATGGGCGCGATCCGGCTCGTCGGTGATTTCGGCTGGCTCTTCAAGGAGGCCGACGCACCCACGCAAGGATGGGAGGTCTATGCGGTGCGGCAAAACCTCCACAAGGATCAGGGGATCACGCTCATCGCCGACGCCACCAAGCTCGCCAAGCAGGGCAAGCTCAAGGAAGGAGTGGGGCTGCCCCACCCGGCCATGTACTACGGCGTGCAGGACTTTCTCCTCAGCGTGACCGGCCGCAAGCCGTCAGCGTGCCCGGCGGCGCTCGGCCTGCGCGCGTCGGTCGTCGGCATCAAGGCCCACGAGGCGATGATGAGCGGCAAGGAGATCGTCTTCGAGAAGGAGTGGTTCGAGATTTAATCAGCCTCTTCAAAGGAAGGGACAGTCATGGGTGAAATCAACTTCCGTCTCCGGCGCATGGGGCTCTCCCTGCGCGTGGCGGCCACCATCCTGCTCATCATCCTCGGCGGCGGCTACGCGGCCGCGGTGCAGCACATGTTCGACCACTATGAGAACAAGGACGAGCGGCCCGGCCTCTCCATGGACGACATCACGGGGAGCTTTCACGGCGTCAACAGCGAGGCGCCCATGATCGCCGCCATCAACACCACCATGCGCGAACACCTCAGCGATGCCGAGCACGCCGCCCTGTTGTCGTGGCTCGAGGGCACGCGGATCAGCGAAGACTATGACAACCTCGATCTCGGCCAGAATGCTCCGGCCGACATCATCGACTGCAACTGCCTGGGCTGCCACAGCCGCAACGCCGAGGAGGGCGGCGGCATCGGCGCGCGCGTGCCGCTCGAATACTGGGACGACATCAAGCCGATCGCCTACAGCAAGCAGTTCGATCCCGTGCCGCTCGAGATTCTCACCATGTCGACACATACCCACGCGCTGAGCATGGCCATGGTCACTGCCCTCACGGCGCTTCTCTTTCTCGGCACGGGCTGGTCGTGCCGCTGGCGCAACCGCATCATCGCGCTCACCTTTCTCGCCCTTCTCGCCGACCTTGGGAGCTGGTGGCTGGCGCGGTGGTGCGAACCGTTCTGTACCGTGCTCATCGTGGCCGGGGGCGTTTACGGCGGCCTGCTCGTTCTGCAGCTGGTGGGGACCTTTGTCGACATCTGGTTCGGGCGCGTTCAGCCGCGCGGTGAATAGTGGTATGCGCCGCGGGGCCCTGCACGGAAAGAGATTCCACGAATTGCCCCGAATCCCGCCGAAATGCTTCCCTATATTATTATTCTTCTGCTAGAAGGTAGCCTTTTGGCTCCATGTTTCATAATCTGAAGCTTTGTTCCGGATCCGTCATTTCAGGCCGAAAAGAACGAGCTAACAAGCAAGTGTGAAACGTGTCTTTGCTCCCTCGACCCGGAGACCGGAAAAACAGGCTCTCGCGGGGGATGACCTATGGGTCTTGATCTCTGTCATAAAAAGAGTTAACAAAATTTTCCTTTTTGACGATATCACGAAAAAATAGGTGTTCTACGAAACAAGATTTATTAATATCTTTAATTCATGCACACAGCGGCAGATGTTAATCGATCCGGAACCACGGGGCGATAGGACGGCGTGTGCAAGTTTTTGAATAGAGTTCTCACAAGTGCTTGAAGGATAGAGCATTATGCGTACGTTTAAACTCGTTGCCCTGACACCTCCCGGCCTGACCGATCCCTCGATCGCCATCGCGGCCAGCCGCGCGGGCGCGCTCGGTGTCCTCGACCTCGAATACCTCGCCTGGGACGACACCGCTGCCGAGGCGACCGCGGCGCGGGCGATCGACAAGCTCGCCACCTTCGCCGGGGCTGATTGCGGTATCAAGCTCGATGGCCGATCGGCCGAATTCTACGCGACCCTATCGGAACGGAACGGCGGCGCTGGGCTGCCCGATCCGATCAAGGTCGTGATCCTCACGCCGGCCGATTCCAAGGTCCTCGCTCCCTTCATCGAGACCTTGCACAGTGACGGCCTGACCGTCCTGCTCGAGGCGACGAGTATCGAAGATGCCCGGCTCGGAGACCGCACCAAAGCCGATGGTCTGATCGCCAAGGGCAACGAGGCTGCCGGATGGGTGGGCGAGGAAACGACCTTCATCCTCGTACAGCGCTTCTTGAACGACCTCTCTCTCCCTGTCTGGGCGCAGGGCGGTATGGGCGCTCATACGGCCGCGGCCTGTTTCACTGCCGGCGCCGTGGGAGCGGTGCTCGATTATCAACTCGCCTTGCAGCGCGAGTCGACTCTACCCCGCGCGGCGCAGGAGATCGTCTCCGGCAACGACGGTCACGATACGGTCTGTGTCGGCCAGAAGCTCGGCGCACCCTTCCGGATTCTCAACCAGCCCGACAGCCCCATGATCGATACCTTGGGCCACGAAGAGGAGACGATCCTGGGCCGCTCCGGTTCGCGTGCGAAAAAGCTCGCTGCCTGGCGCGAGAAGATCAGCCGCTTCGTGGGATGGGACGATCCCTCGTCGCAGGTCGTGCCTTTCTGCACCGATGCCGCCGCCGCGGCCGGTCTGAGAGAAAAATATCTTACCGTGGGACGTGCTCTCGAAGGAATCCGCGAGACGATCGACAGCGCTATTGGTGCGGCCCGCACTCTGCGTCCCTTCGACTCCGCGTCGCCCCTGGCCGCGTCGCACGGCACCGAGTATCCGATCGTCCAGACCCCGATGATCGGCATCAGCGACCAGGCCGCCTTCGGCCTTCGTGTCGCCGAAGAGGGCGCGCTGCCCTTTGTGGCTCTCGGCCATGCGAGCGGTGCAGAGCTCGAGGAGCTTCTTGCCGAGTGGAGCCAGTCTCTGGCCGACCATTCCTGGGGCGTGGGAATCCTCGGCTCGCTCCCGGCCGATCTCGCCGCGGAGCAGAAAGACGCGGTGCGCGCGAGCCGCCCCGCCTTCGCCATGATCTCGGGCGACACGACCGATGAGGCTCTCGGACTGGCAGATTCTTTCGCTGCCGAGACGAGCGTCTATGTTCACGCGAGCTCGAGAGACAGTCTCACCTCCCTCCTTGCCAAAGGAACGAAACGATTCATCTTCGAGGGCTGCGAGAGCGGCGGACGTGTGGGGGCGCGCAGCAGTTTCGAACTCTGGACCATCGCTGTCGATACGCTCCTCGAAAAGGTTTCGACCGACGATGCGGCCGACTATCACGTGCTCTTCGGCGGCGGGATCCACGACAGCCTCTCGGCGTCGATGGCCGCCACCGTGGCCGCAACCCTCGCCGAGCGGGGCATCAAGGTCGGTCTGCTCATGGGAACACCCTACCTTTTCACCGAGGACGCTGTAGAAGCCAAGGCGATCGTGAAAGCCTACCAGCAGGAGGTTCTCGACTGCTCCCGCACCGAGCTCGTGGAGACGGCGCCCGGTTACGCGCTGCGCTGCGCCGACACGCCCTTCTCCGAGGCGATCCTCGAAGACAGGGAGCGGCTCTCCAAGGCGGGCCGGTCGGCGGCCGAGATCCAGGAAGAGCTCGAAACCCTCGTGCTCGACAGTCTGCGCATCGCGTCCAAGGGACTCAAGCGCCGGACCCAGCCCGCGGCCGGCGACGGCGATTCGCCCTTCGTGGCCGTCCGTTCGAGGGACCAGTACGCCAAGGGCGCCTACATGCTCGGACAGTCGGCGGCGTTCAACAACGAGGTGGGGTCTGTCGGCGATCTGCACAATGAGGTGACGACCGGTGGATCGGACCGGATCGACGGTCTCGACGACGCGCCCCTCTCCGAGAAGGGCCGCCGCCGGGTGAAGGGCCCCGAGCCGTCGGACGTGGCCATCGTGGGGATGGCGTGCTTCATGCCCAAGGCGGGCGACCTCCAGACCTACTGGGAAAACATCTTGGGCAACGTCGACGCCGTGACCGAGGTGTCGAAGCTCCGCTGGGACTGGGAGCGCTACTACGACGACGACATGCAGAAGAGGGACAAGTCCTACTCCAAGTGGGGGGGGTTCCTCGGTGACGTGCCTTTCGATCCGATGAAGTTCGGCATGCCGCCCCTGTCGCTCAAGTCGATCGATCCGATCCAGTTGCTCACCCTCGAGTGCGCGCGACAGGCGCTCGAGGACTCGGGCTACCACGAGCGCTCCTTCGACAGGGAACGGTGCGCGGTGATCAGCGGGATGAGCGGCGGCGCGCCCGATCTGGCCGAGCAGTACGCCTTCCGCACGAGCCTGAGCATGTACGTGAAGAACGTTCCCGAGGAGATCCTCTCCCAGCTTCCCGAGTGGACCGAGGATTCCTTCGCGGGCATTCTGCCCAACGTGTCGACGGGGCGCGTGGCCAACCGGCTTGATCTCAACGGGTGCAACTTCGTCGTCGACGCGGCCTGTGCGTCATCGCTGGCCGCCTTCTACTCGGCGGTGCGCGAGCTCGAGACGGGCTCGAGCGACATGGTGCTCTGCGGCGCGGCCGACACGATGATGAACCCCTTTGCCTATCTCTGCTTCAGCAAGACCCAGGCCCTCAGCCCGCGCGGTCTTTGCCGGCCTTTCGACCAGAGCGCCGACGGGATCACCATTGGCGAGGGGTTCGGATTCCTCGTTCTCAAGCGGCTCTCCGATGCCGAACGGGATGGGGACAAGATCTACGCCGTGGTCAAGGGTATCGGTGCGTCGAGCGACGGCAAGGACAAGGGACTCACCGCGCCGCGGCCCGAGGGCCAGGCGATCGCCCTGCGGCGCGCCTACGAGAAGGCCGGATTCCCGCCGGCCACGGTCGGCCTCGTCGAAGGCCACGGCACAGGCACGCGGGCGGGCGAAGAAGTCGAGGTCTCCGTGCTCAAGGAGGTCTTCGAAGAGGGCGGCTCGCTCCCCAAGAGCACGGTCGTCGGATCGGTCAAGTCGTCGATCGGCCACCTCAAATCGTCAGCGGGACTCGCCAGCCTGCTCAAGGTGACCAAGGCGCTGCACCACAAGGTCGCGCCGCCCATGATCGGCGTGGAGGAGCCCAACGCGATCCTGCAGGACAGCCCCTTCTTCGTGAATCGCGAGGCGCGTCCGTGGATCCACGGGATCGCCGACCACCCGCGCCGCGCGGGAGTGAGCAGCTTCGGTTTCGGCGGAACGAACTTTCACGTGGTGCTCGAGGAATACACCGGTGACTTCGTCAACGGCTCCGCCGAGGCAGCCACCAAGAACTGGTCGAGCGAACTCTTTCTCTTCCGGGGCGCCGACGAGGCAGCGATCAACACCCTGCTCGACACGATCGAGAAAGCGCTCGATGAGGGAGCCAATCCCGAGTTGCGCGATCTCGCCTTCTCGCTCTGGCAGGATGCCAAGGAAAAGTCAGGCCCCACCCTGACGATCATCGCCACGTCGCTCGACGATCTCAAAACCAAGCTCGGCCTGGCGCGCGGCTACCTCGCCAAGGACGACGCCGAGGGGGTGGAAGATCCCCGCGGCATCTACTTCACGCGCAGCCCCCTGGCGCGCGAGGGCAAGGTTGGATTTCTCTTCTCCGGGCAGGGTTCGCCCTATCCCGACATGGCGCGCGTGCTGGCGCTCCACTTCAGCGAGATTCGCGAGCGCTACGAGATCGCCGACCGGCTCCTGGCCGATCAGTTTCCCCGTCCGCTCCACTCCTACGTCTTCCCGCCGCCGCACTTCACCGAGGAAGAGGAAAAGGCCAACATGGAGGCGCTCATGGCCACCAACGTGGCCCAGCCCGCGATCGGCGCCACCGACATGGGGCTCCTCCGTCTCATGGAATCGCTCGGCGTCGAGCCCGAGACCGTGGCCGGCCACAGCTACGGCGAGTACGTGGCGCTCTGCGCGGCGGGAGTGTTCGACGAGGAGGAGCTCTATCCCCTGTCCGAGGCGCGGGGGCGTTTTATCGTGGAGAGCGCGGAGGGCGAGTTCGGCGACTCTGCAGGCGATCTCGGCACAATGGCGGCTGTCGAGGCGGAGCGCGGGCAGGTTCAGGAAGTCATCGAACCGATCGACGGCGTGTGGATCGCCAACCTCAACTCGCCCATGCAGACCGTGATCTCGGGGACGCGCGAGGGCATCAAGAATGCCGTGGCGCAACTCGAGAAGGCAGGACTCTCCACCCGCGAGGTGGCCGTGTCGTGCGCGTTCCATTCGCCGATCATCTCGGAGGTGCAAGACCGCCTCAAGGGTTACCTCGACGAGCTCGAGTTTTCCGCGCCTTCGAAGGAGGTCTTCTCCAACACAACCGCCCAGCTCTATTCGTCCGATCCCAAGGAGATCGCCGCTCTGCTCGGCGAGCATCTGACCAGACCTGTCGAGTTCTCCAAGGAGATCGAGGCGATGTACGAGGCCGGAACGCGGGTCTTCATCGAGGCAGGCCCGCGCCGCGTGCTCACCAACCTGACGCTGCAGATCCTGGCCGACAAGAAGGTGCTCGCTCTGCCCCTCGACCAGCCCGGACGGGACGGGATTCTCCACCTCCACCACGTGCTCGGTCAGATCGCCGTCCACGAGGTGCCGGTCAACCTCGACCGGCTCTACGAGGGACGCGGCGTCCGGCAGTACAATCTCGACAATCTCGCCGAGGAGGCGAAAGCCGAGGAACCCTCGCGTACCACATGGATGGTCAACGGCGGCCGCGCCAGGCCGCTTCACGAGGACGACAAGGAAAAGTTTCCCATCGACATGGTTCCCGCCGACCAGGTCAAGGTCGTGGAGAAAGTGGTGGAGAGGGTCATCGAGAAGATCGTGGAGCCTCCGCCCCAGCCGGCCCCCGCGCCGGAACCGACACCAGCTCCAGCCGTGGCGCTTCAGCCGGCCGCACCGGCCCGCTCGGCGGCCGACGATGAACTCGACCGGATCATGCTCGACAAGCACCAGAAACTGATGCAGCAGTTTCTCGAGACACAGCAGAAGGTGATGACCGCGTTCCTCGAGGGGACAGGTCCCGAGGCCACACTGCCCGTCTCGGCGAAGCCGACCGTTTCGGCCGAGCCTTCTCCTCCTACGGCCGCTTCCGCGCCCGCGACACCGCCTGCGGCAGCTTTTACACCGGCCCCCGCACCGACGCCAGTCCCGGCTCCCGCACCTGCGCCCGTGGCTCCTGCGGCCACCCCGGCTCAGACTCCAACGCCGGCTCCGACATCGAAGTCGGCTGAGTCTGCTCCAGTCGCGGCGCCTGTCGCGCCCGCTGCACCAGCACCCGCTGCCGTGGACACGGACAGGATCGAAGCCCGCCTTCTCGAAATCGTGAGCGAGCGCACCGGTTATCCGTCCGACATGCTCGACCTCGACCTCGATCTGGAAGCCGACCTTGGCATCGATTCGATCAAGCGCGTCGAGATCCTCGGCGTTGTGCAGCAAGATTTCCCCGAACTGGGCGAGGCCCAGGACGAACTGGCCCAGGAAGAGCTGGGCCGGCAGAAATCCTTGCGCGGGATCATCGACTGGATCGGTTCGAATGTGAAAGCCGGTTCGGCTACACCACCAGCTCCGACGCCCGCACCCGTGGCGCCTGAGCCCGCCGCTGCGCCTGCCCCGGCTCCCGCGTCGGCTGCGCCAACGCCCACAGCGTCGGCAACAGCCAAAGCGTCGGCAACAGCCAAAGCGTCGGCAACAGCCACGGCGTCGGCGCCTGCGACCACAACCGACACCGCGCAGATTCAGGCGCGCCTTCTCGAGATCGTGAGCGAGCGCACCGGTTATCCGCCCGACATGCTCGACCTCGACCTCGATCTCGAAGCCGACCTCGGCATCGACTCGATCAAGCGCGTCGAGATCCTCGGCGTTGTGCAGCAAGACTTCCCCGAGCTGGGCGAGGCCCAGGACGAACTGGCCCAGGAAGAGCTGGGCCGGCAGAAAACCCTGCGCGGCATCATCGACTGGATCGGCGCCAACCTGCAGGCCGGCCCGGCTGGGGAGTCTGCTCCGATTGCGGCACCGGAAGACGCTGCAGTTCCTGCCGCACCTTCTGCGGCACCGGCCGCACCTTCTGCGGCACCGGCCGCACCTTCTG
>CAYXGI010000091.1:0-10515 GCA_964464495.1 uncultured Phycisphaerales bacterium | reverse complement strand
TGAATCCCAACGACCTGCGCGATGGATTTCTGAAATTCTTCGCCCAACGAGACCATACCGTCTGCCCCAGCGACCGCCTGATTCCCGCGAATGATCCGAGTCTGCTCTTCACGCCCGCAGGTATGAACCAGTTCAAGGATATGTTCATGGGTGTGGGCGCTCTTTCGTTCCAGAGAGCGACGACGAGCCAGAAATGCCTTCGTATGCCTGACCTGGACAACGTGGGAAAGACCGCTTCACATCACACTTTCTTTGAAATGCTGGGAAATTTCTCCTTTGGAGATTACTTCAAGGAGGAGGCGATTGCTTGGTCGATCGAATACCTCGTCGATGAACTCGGAATCCCTTTCAAGGATCTCGCCATTTCCATCTACGAGGACGATGATGAAGCTGCCCACATTTGGCTGAAGAAGATGAATGTGCCTGCGGACCGTTTTTACCGGTTCGGAGAAAAGAGCAATTTCTGGCCGGCCGAGGCACCATCCAAAGGCCCCAACGGCGTGTGTGGGCCCTGCTCGGAGATATTCGTCGATGTCGGTGGGGGATGCGGCAGGCCTGAATGCGATCCTGATTGTGATTGCGGCCGTTTCGTCGAGGTATGGAACCTTGTCTTCACGCAGTTTTTGCGCAAGGACGGTGGAGTGCTCGATCCTCTTCCGCAAAAGAACATCGATACCGGAATGGGCTTCGAGAGGCTTTTGCGGATTCTCGAAGGAGTGGGCAGCAATTTTGACACGACGCTCTTCAAGCCGATCATCAACGGGATCTGCTCCCTGTCTGGAAAGGAATACGGATCGGTTCGGGCTCACGATATCAGGATAAGGAGGATTGCCGACCACATCCGTGCCGCCATATTCTGCGTCTCCGAGGGGATTGCGCCAACCAACGAGAAGCAGGGGTACGTTGTTCGCAAAATATTGCGTCGCGCCATGCTCGACGGCTCAAAACTTGGCATCGAGGGCCCTTTCCTCGATAAGCTGGTCGAACCTGTCGTGGCTGTCATGGGAACGCCCTATCCTGAACTGACTGAACTTCAAAAGAGGATCGAGAAAGAGATCAAGAAGGAAGAGGACAAGTTCTCGGCGACCTTTGTGCAGGGTCTGAATCGTCTCGAGGGTCTCGTCAAAACACTCGATAAGAGGGGGAAAAAAGTTCTTCCCGGCAAATCAGCTTTTCTACTCTACGACACTTTCGGATTTCCGCTCGACATCACAATCCGTTACCTCGAGGACGTAGGCGGCACCGTCGACATCGACGGTTTCAACGAGGAAATGGACGCCCAGCGCGCCAGAGCACGGGCCGGTTCGAACATCGCCTCCGAGATTTTTGACACCGGGCCTCTTGCCCATCTCAAGGGCAAAGTGACTCCGACCGAGTTTGTTGGTTACGAGTCTCACAGCGCCGGTTGCCGCATCGCGGCCATTCTCACTGACGAGGGTCTGGTCGACGCTGCTCCACAAGGAACGTCTGCATCGATTATTCTCGACCGGACACCGTTTTACGCTGAGGCAGGAGGGCAGGTCGGGGACAGGGGATCGATCGACTGCGACACGTTTTCCTTCCTGGTCAATCGCAACACAGTGGCCGAAGGCGACTTCTACCTGCACTCAGGATTGGTGACGGAGGGAACGGTCACTGTTGGAGACAGCGTGCGAGCGAATGTTGACGAGATTCGGCGCATGTCGGTCAAACGGAATCACACTGCAACACACCTCTTGCACTGGGCGTTGCGCAAGGTGCTCGGAGATCAAGTGGAACAGGCCGGCTCTCTCGTCGAGGGCCGTCGTCTTCGATTTGATTTTCAGCACGGGCGCGCACTGACGAACTCCGAAATCAGCACCGTTCTCTCCCTGGTGAGCGAGAAGATTCGCTCCAACCTCTCCCTGAAGACGCTCGTTCTACCGATCGCTGAGGCCAAGGCCATGGGAGCCATGGCGCTCTTCGGTGAAAAATACGGCGAACAGGTGCGGACTGTTGTCATCACAGCCGATGAACCAGACGAAAGGAGCGTTGAGCTCTGCGGCGGCACTCACGTCTGTTCGACCGGTGAGATCGGCAGCTTCTGGATCGTGAGTGAAGAGTCTATCGCTGCTGGAATTCGCCGCATCGAGGCAGTCACATCGAACGAGGCTGAGAAGTATCTGCAGGATCGGATGGCCCTCCTGGCCGAGGCCTCCAGAGTTTTGAAGGCTCCCACAGACCGTCTTCCGCACGCAATCAAGGACCTCCAGCAACAACTCAAGGATCTGCGTAAGGAGATCGCCCATCATCGAGAAGGAAGAGCTCTGGAACGTCTCTCAACGATCATCGAAACGGGGCGTGACCTGGGCGATGGTCTGAAATTCTTTTCGGGACGCGTCGACGGCTTGGGCCACTTGGAGTTGAAAAAACTGATCGACAACATCCGCGGTCAGAGCAAGGCGCCCTTTGGTATCGTTCTCCTCTCGAAGGATGGCGACCGCGCCAATTTCGTGGCCGCCATCGATAACGCTCTTGTCGACAGAGGTTCCTGGCCAGCCAACGAGATCTGTAAATACCTCGGAGGTCGGATGAACGGAGGCGGCGGCGGCCGGCCAACGATGGCCCAGGGGCAGGGGACAGCTCCCTCCAACTTGGATGATCTCTTCGCCGAAGCGCTCGACGCGGCTCTTCGAGAGGTCAGCTCCTAAACGATTCTGGAAACCTGGAGCCTCGCTCAGGAATCCTCCGTGAATATCATCAAAACGATTCGGCATTGCGACTCGCGCGTTGCGCTTGTAATGTGTTTTATTCCAATACGTTCTGGCGTCTTTTATCGGCCTCGCCATATTCCCGCGTTCTCAAGAAGAAAGCTGTTGACCTTTGTCCATGAATTCGTAAAATACCCGGTTTTTATGTCCGGTCAAACATTAAGGACACCTGAACCCCTCGTCGGCTAGGGCCGATCCTTTTCGATTTGACCCTTAAAGATAGACTATACTTCGGAGATCGATAGTGGCGGTTCCCAAAAATAAAACATCGAAACACCGAAAACGTAAGCGGCGTTCACATCACGCACTCGCCGCTCCCGGAACATCGATCTGCAAGCGGTGCGGGCAGACGACTCGTCCCCATGCTGTTTGTGACAACTGTGGCTATTACCGGGGCGAGGAGACCATCTCCAAGGAATAAGGAACAGCCCGCCCAGTTTTCGCCTCGGCCGCAGTCGAGTCGGATTTTACTGGGAGGCGGATCTTAGTTTCGAAAGGGGATCCATTGACTCGCATAGCTATCGATGCCATGGGAGGGGACAACGCTCCAGAGGCGATAATCGGAGGAGCGATCAAGGCGGTCGAACGGGGCGACATCTCAGCCTCCGACATCGTTCTTGTTGGCTCTCGAGACCGTCTACGCGCCCATCTCGACAATGACCTGAACTGCTCACTCGATTTCGAAATCGAAGACGCGGCTCAAACTGTTGAGATGAACGAGAACCCTGTGGACGCTCTTCGCAAGAAACGCGATTCATCCATCGCGATCGGCATTCAACTCCTGAAAAAGGGGGGTGTCGACGCAATGCTCTCTGCCGGCAATACTGGTGCCATGGTCGCTTACGCCACGCTCAGGCTCGGTATGCTCAGTGGCGTCAAGCGACCCGGGATCGCTGTCCTTTATCACTCTTTGTCCGGCGCCTGTACGATCATCGACGTGGGCGCCAATATCCACTGCAAACCGGTTCATCTCTTCCACTACGGACTCATGGCGTCAAACTACATGCGCTGCGTGCTGGGAATTGAGAAACCGCGGGTTGCCATGATTAACATCGGCGAAGAGGATGAAAAAGGCACTGCGCTCCTCAAGGAAACGCGCGATCTCTTCGAGACGTCGGATGTCAATTTCGTTGGAAACGTCGAGGGGCAGGATATCTTTTCCGGCAAATGCGACGTAATTGTCTGTGAGGGATTCGTGGGCAATGTTGTCATAAAGGTGTCTGAAGGATTAGGGGCTTACATTTACAACGCTCTCCTTCGCGACATGCGAAAAGAAGATATCACAACCGAGAAGAAAGAGATCTCTGGCAGTCTGATCAAAGACATTTACAGTAAACTCGACTATTCCGAATATGGTGGGGCGCCTCTTCTCGGCGTGAACGGAAATGTCTACATTTGCCACGGACGGTCGGACACCAAAGCAATCGCCAATGCGATCCGTTTCGCCCGGCGTTCGGTGGAAAGTAAATTGAACGAGCACATCGCATCTGGACTCGGCGTCTGAGCTGTTGCTCATGCTCTGAACGGATGGGATTAAAGACTGTTTCTGATATTTGAAGGACAGATCAATGGTTAAGAACGCAATGCTTTTTCCAGGACAGGGGGCTCAGTACCCCGGAATGGGGAAGGACTTTTGCAATAATTTTCCCGAGGCTGATGAGATCTATCGACGGGCGAACGAGGCTCTCGACATGGATCTTGCAGCGATCTGCTTCGATGGATCGATCGAAGAGGTGAGCAGAACCGACATCGGTCAGCCTGCGATCCTGACGACATCGATCGCCATAGTCAACGTTCTCGAAAAACGGTTCGGCCTGAATCCGAGAGATTTCTCGGCCACGTCGGGGCTTTCGCTCGGCGACTACTCGGCGCTCGTTTTCGCGCGCGTCCTGAATTTTGACGATGCCGTCCGTCTCGTCGCGAAACGGGGCCGCTACATGCAGGATGATTCCGATCGGAATCCGAGCGGTATGATGTCGCTTATCGGCGCCACACCCGAACAAGCAAGGTCTCTTTGCGAGCAGTTCGGCGAGAACGACGTTCTCGTCCCGGCCAACTTTCTCAGCCCTGGACAGATTGCGATCTCGGGTTCTCTGGAGGCCCTTGACCAAGCTGAAGCGCATTTGAAGAACTTTGGAATCCGAAAGGGCGTTCGGCTTCGTGTTGCCGGCGCCTTCCATTCTCCTCTGATGGAAGAGGGCGGACGAAGACTGGCGAATGAGCTTGGCCAAGTCGAATTCAGAAAACCGATCGTTCCCTTTGCGTCGAACGTTACGGGTAGTTTCATCGACGACCCGGAAGAGATTCGGGCCAGCCTGGCGCAGCAGGTGACAGCGCCCGTTCTCTGGCACGACATAATGAATACCTTTATCGCCAAAGGCGTAGACACATTTTTCGAACCCGGCCCTGGCAAGGTTCTTACCGGCATACTGAAGAAAATCAACAGGAATCTTTTCGTACACAATCTTGACGATCCGGGCGGAATTGATACCTTCGTTGCGGGATACCGAAAAGAAACGTCTTTCCGTGTACCCGGTACGCACGAGGTCTCATTTTTCTAGTGGAAATTGGAGGCATCAAAAAGTGACCGATTCAATCGAAGATAAGGTGATTAACATCATTTGCGAGCAGATGGGTACAACTCGCGAGAAGATCAGCGATAAGACTTCGTTTATCAACGATCTTGGCGCCGATTCCCTCGACACTGTCGAACTCGTGATGAATTTCGAAGATGAATTTGAAATCAGCATCCCCGACGATGATGCTGAGAAAATCCAGACGGTGGGAGATGCGGTTGGTTATATAAAGGGCAAGGTCGTCTGATCGGTTGGAAGCGACTTCGTCCTCTACAAACTGAACACATAGCGGCACCGCCCGGCGGTGGAGTTCTTCGTTCCGGAAGAACAAGTGGAGGCTGACTGTTGAGTAAGCGTCGCGTTGTCATTACAGGGATGGGATGTCTCTCTGCCCTGGGTATTGGCGTTGAGACGGTCTGGGACGGTCTTCTACATGGACGTAGCGGCATCGGCAGGATCGAGAACTTCGATCCGACTGATTTCGCATCGCAAATAGCGGGGGAAGTAAGCGATTTCGATCCCCTCAACTATATGTCCAAGATGGAAGCCCGCAAACTGGACCGCTGCAGCCAGTTCGCCCTCGTATCTGCCGACGAGGCTATCAAGGATTCAGGCATCGAATTCGACAAGATCGATGCCAACCGAGTCGGGTGCATACTTGGCACCGGTATTGGCGGTATAAGAACGCTCGAAGCCCAGAAAGAGGTTCTCGACAAGCGGGGATCTTCGAGAGTTTCACCATTCATGGTTCCCATGATGATGGCCAATGCCATCGCCGGTGTTATCTCGATCAAATACGGTCTGCAGGGCCCGAGTTACACGACCGCGTCTGCCTGCGCCTCGTCAGCGTCGGGTCTGGCGGCAGCCCTCGAATCGATCCGCCGCGGAGAGACAGATGTTGTTGTCTCGGGCGGCTCGGAATCGACCATCACGTCCTTGACGGTGGCTGCCTTTGGGTCGATGAAAGCGCTCTCCTTCCGCAATGACGATCCGCAACGTGCGAGTCGCCCCTTCGACAAGGATCGCGATGGATTCGTGATCGGCGAGGGCGCGGCAACGTTTGTTCTTGAGGAACTCGAGTCCGCAAAAAAACGCGGTGCCCGGATCTACGCCGAATTCAGGGGCCACGGTTCGACCGCCGACGCTTTCCACATTACGGCTCCGAAAGAAGATGGCGAGGGCCCCAAGAAAGCGATGCTCCGCGCTATCGCCGATGCGGGTCTTAATCCCGAGGATATCGACTACGTGAACGCTCACGGGACGTCGACACCCCTCAATGACGCCATCGAGACAACCGCCATCAAGGCGGCATTCGGTGACCACGCCCGTTCCATGCCGATCAGTTCGACCAAATCGATGATCGGTCATCTGCTTGGCGGCTCGTCGGCAGTCGAGTTCATGGTCGCGGTTCACTCTGTGTACTCTGGAGCGATCCACCCCACGGTCAATCAGGAAAAACCCGACCCTGCGTGCGATCTTGACTACGTTCCCAACGAAGCCCGCGAAGTCAGGGTTCGCACCGTACTGTCCAATTCCCTCGGATTCGGGGGACACAACGTCTGCCTGGTGACCGGATCCGTCTGAACCATGGCTAAACCTTCGCAAAATCGTGACACCATCGGCCCCATTCGCAAAGCATTCTGCGACGGCGGCCAGGGGCACGTTTTTGACTGGTGGGACGAGCTCTCCTCGAAGGAGAAGGAAACGTTGACCGGCCAGCTCTCTGAGATCGACCTCGATCTCATGAGCCGCCTCGCGACGGAATACATCACAACCGAACCCGGAATCGAGGGTGCACAACTAAAACCTGCCGATTTCATTCCAATTCCCAAGAACAGAGAACAGGAAAAAGCCGAGGCCGAAGCTGCTGCGAGGGGGCTCGAACTCATTTGCTCCGGCAAGACCGCTGTCTTCGTGGTTGCCGGCGGCCAGAGTTCCCGACTGGGCCTCAAGATGGCCAAGGGAAAGTTTCCCGTCATGCCGATTACGGGCAAATCGCTTTTTCAGCATCACTCGGAAAAGATCCTCGCTTTCTCCAGAAAACATGATGTATCGATCCCCTTCTTCGTGATGACGAGCCTGACCAACCACGAGGAGACCCGCCTTTTCTTTGAAGAGAATGAATTCTTCGGTCTTTCTCGAGATGACGTTTTCTTCGCCAAGCAGGGGATGCTCCCGGCTCTTGATTTCGCCGGCAAGTTCATTCTCAAGGATAAGGGATCTCTCTTCATGAGTCCAGACGGGCATGGAGGCGCTCTGACCACACTCTTCCGGAGCGGTGCGCTTGCCGAGGCAGAAAAGAGGGGGATTGAGTACGTCTCCTTTTTCCAGGTGGACAATCCACTCGTCAAGGTCCTCGATCCTGTCTTTATCGGTTACCACGCCCAGGAAGGTTCGGAGATGTCCTCGAAGATCGTACGCAAGACCGATCCCATGGAAAAGGTGGGAGTGATCGGTCTGATCGACGGCAAACCAGGGGTGATCGAGTACTCGGACTTGAGCAAAGAAGACGCCAATGCCCGATCGACCGGTGGCGACCTCCTCTACTCGGCGGGAAGCATCGCGATCCACCTCATCAATATCGACTTCATAAGGAAATGCAACGAGGGCGAGTTCACGCTGCCCTACCACAAGGCGGAAAAGAAGATCCCCTACTTCGATGAGTCAGGGCAGGTCATCACTCCAGAGGAACCTAACGGTGTCAAGTTCGAGACCTTCGTTTTCGACGCGCTTCAGTACGCGCGCAAGACCGTGGTCATGGAGGTTTCCCGAGAAGAAGAATTTGCCCCGGTCAAGAACGCATCGGGCGAAGACAGCCCTGCCACATCGAGACAAGCCCTCTCTTCTCTCTACACTTCCTGGCTCGCCGCCGCTGGTTTCAATGTGAAGGACCTGGGAGCGTGTGATGTAGAAATTTCGCCTCTCTTCGCTCTCGACGCGGACGACCTCGTCAAAAAGGTCGCCAAGGAAAGCCGCCTTTTCTCCTCCAAGCTTTACATCGAGTAGCGCAGCTCCCATCATAGTCTCTATGGACGCCAAACGAATCGCCGTCATCATGGGCGGATGTTCGCCGGAGCATTCTGTCTCAATGGAAAGCGGCCGCGCTGTTCTCAGCGCGCTTGATGAGCGACTTTATAAGGGCCGTGCGGTCGTGATCTGCCCGGACGGACTCTGGTCGGTTCTCGACGAAAGCACGCCTGATTTCGCTGACGGGAGCATTCGTGAATGTCGGCAAACAGCAGAAGACGCTGTGAGGACGTTGCGACGATGGGGCGTTGACCTCTTTTTCCTCGCCCTTCACGGTCCGGGCGGAGAAGACGGATCGATTCAGGGCTTTTTCGAGACTCTCGGCCTTCGCTACACCGCCTCAGGCGTTCACGCCTCGGCGCTGGCCATGGACAAACCACTGTCCAAGACTTTCCTGGCAGCCCACGGCATAAAGACGCCCGCCTCGCTGGTGATCGACAGAAACGAATGGAGGACAGATCGCAAAGGGACGGCGGCCAGGATTCTCGCAACCATCGATGTCCCCTGCTTCGTCAAATCCGTTCGACTGGGATCGAGTGTCGGAGTGCGCCCGGCGGACGATCTGCAATCCCTCTGCTCCGCGATTGATGACGTTCTCGATGTCTCGCCCGAATCGGTCATGATCGAGCGGTCCATAGAGGGGAGAGAGTTTTCTTGTCCGGTTCTGGGAAACGCCCACTCTCCGCTCCGGCTGTTGCCGCTCGTCGAGATCAAGCCGATCACGGCCACATTCTTCGACTACGGGGCCAAGTACGAACCGGGCGGAGCGGAAGAGATCTGTGATCCCATTCTCGATCCCGAGGTAGCTGAGGAGATCCGCGCAATCGCCCTTCGCGTTCATGAACGCATTGGGGCTCGTGGTTTTTCGCGTTCCGATTTCATCGTCGACGATGAGGGGGTCTGGTTTCTCGAAGTGAACACCATTCCGGGATTGACCCCACAATCGATCTTTCCGCGGTCGGCCAAAACAGACGGAATTCTCTTCAAGGATCTGGTGACCACGATCATCGAACTCGAACTGAAAGACGAGAATCGAGGGAGAGAGAAATGAATCCAATCAGGGTTGGTGTCAATGGCGCCAAGGGAAGGATGGGTCTGATCTCGATTGCGGCTGTCGAAAAATCGGAAGATATGAAGCTGGTCTTCGGGCTTGACGCTGGCGATGACCTCGGAGAAGGGATAAAACGCTGCAAGCCCCATGTGGTCGTCGACTTCACGATCCCGTCGGCTGTATTCTCAAATACCATGGCAATCATCGAACATGGGGTGCGTCCCGTCATCGGAACGACCGGCCTGACCAAGGAGGAACTCGACGTCGTGAGGCGTGCCCTCGCCGAGAAGAAACTCGGCGGTATCGTGGCGCCTAATTTTTCTCTCGGCGCGCTTCTCATGATGAAAATGGCCTCAGTCGCCGCGGGGCATTTCGATTCCTGCGAGATCATCGAGCAGCACCACGCGAGGAAAGTCGACGCCCCTTCGGGGACAGCACGTCTCACTGCCGGCATCATCTCCAAGGGACGGCCGAAAAGGAAGACCTCCGGGGAGAGCGCCGCAAGCCGTGGTGGCCTGCATGATGGAATCCGGGTCCACAGCATACGCCTTCCGGGCCGGATGGCCCATCAGGAGGTGATCTTTGGAGGACCAGGCGAGACCCTGACGATTCGTCATGATTCGATCTCGCGCGAATCTTTCGTTCCCGGAATAGTGCAGGCGATTCGGCGCGTACTTGAAATCGAGGGCCTCGAGGTCGGTTTGAAAGTCTGAATGCCCCGTCAACGAAGAAATTCGCGAGGATTTCTTGACCGTTGCCTTCTCGATAGATATTTATTGCCGGGATTGACAGCCCAATGAAATAGTCATTCGACCCTCGAAGTACCTTCTCAACGGGCTGTTGATCAGCGTGAATCAGGTCGAGTGTGCATCTTTTACAAAATAACTCACTGCGCCAGAGTGGCGGAACAGGCAGACGCGTCGGACTCAAAATCCGAAGCCTCGCAAGGGGCGTGGGGGTTCGAGTCCCCCCTCTGGCACCAGCGTTTTATCGGAAAAGTGCCTTGAAAAGCCTTTCCGAAACCTGTATGAAGACCCCTCAAAATGGGTTTTCACTCGAGTGGGCCGTTAACTCAGCGGTAGAGTGCTATCCTCACACGGTAGAAGTCAGTGGTTCGAATCCACTACGGCCC
>CAYXGI010000090.1:0-10645 GCA_964464495.1 uncultured Phycisphaerales bacterium | reverse complement strand
CGCGCTGAGTACTAATCGGATGAGTTGATTGCGCCGCATCGCGGTACGATCAGCAAAGTCTTACCAACAAAAAGCCCTCTTCCCACGGGAAGGGGGCTTTTCTTTTCTGCGGGCGGGTCACCAAAATTGCATTTCGGCTCTAAGTCATTATTTTGCCACAAGCAAAATAATGACTTAGAGCCGAAATGCAATTTTGGTGACCCGCCCGCAAGATCTCAGACCATGATCGGGCTATCGGGCCCCACGGCGAATCCGAACAGATACCAGACAATGAGCATCAAGATCCACCCGATGAGCAGGAAGCTGGCGAAGGGGATCAGATAGGAGAGCACGGTGCCCACCTTGGCCTTCTGCTTGTCGTGCTCGGCGATCCAGCCGAGAAGCACCGGGAAGAAAGGATAGAGCGGGCTCACGCAGTTCGTGATCGAGTCGCCGATTCGGTAGAGGAGCTGGGTGAAGGCCGGGTGATAGTTGAGCGATAAAAACATGGGCACGAAGATCGGCGCGAAGATCGCCCACTTGGCTGACGAGCTTCCCATGAAAAGGTTGGCCATTGCAATGATCGCCACGAAGGCGATGAAGAAGGGCACCGGGTAGCTCTCCATCCCGGCGGAGCGCAACATGTCGGCGCCCTTGATCGCAATGAGCGAGTCGAGGTTGGCGAACTGGAACATCTTGGTGAACTGGGCGATCACAAGAATGAGCACGATGTAGGTGCCCATGCGCTTCATGGCGTTGACCATGAAGCCGATGATGTCGTCGGCCTTCTTGATCGAGCCGGTCACCTTGCCGTAGACGATCCCGCCCGCGGCAAAGATGGTGAAGAGGATCGGGATCAGCCCCTTGAAGAAGTTGGAACGCCAGATCAGGTCGGGGTTGGGATCGGGATTCCGGAGCCACCCATTCTCGGGCAGAATGGTGATCAACCAGACGCCGATGACGAGCGCGATGCCGATGGCGGCAAAGATCAGGCCTTTCTTTTCAGTGGATGTGAGCGGTTCGACTTTCCTGGTTCCGGCCGCGGCGGTCTTCTCGAAGCGGGGTTCGACGTACCACTTGGTCACGAAAGTGCCGACGACGGCGAGAAAGATCACCGAAACGCTCATGAAGTACCAGTTGGAAAAGACATTGATCTCCGGGTTGTTACCAGTCGCCGCATTGGTGAGCGACATGGCGAGCACGTCCGTTCCAGCCGGAAAAAAGTTGGCCGTGAATCCGGCGGTGGCGCCCACGTAGCCCACGAGCAGCCCGATGATCGGATTCTTGCCGAGCTGCTTGAAGATCGCCGCCGCCAGCGGGGGGATCACCACGACCCCCGCGTCGGAACCGACATTGCCGCAGGCGGCGAGGATGAAGAGCGCCGGCGTGATGAGCAGGGCGGGCACCACATTGGCCACGCCCCTCATGAGGGCGGGGATCAACCCCGCGCCCTCGGCAATGGCCACGCCCATGAGCATGACGAGCACCATGCCGAGCGGTTCGAAGTGGGCGAAGTTGCTCACCACGTTTAGCACTAACCAGTTGAGCCCTTCCTTGGACATGAGGTTGCGCACCGGCACTTCGCGCGCACGATTGACGACGTGGATCCGGTAGGCGCCCGGACTCTCGAGGCAGGCGAAACGTTCGGTCGAGACTGTCAGGTTCTTGAGTTGAGTCCGGTGGATCGACTCCTCGTGCACCTTTCCCCTGTCGTCGTAGATCTCGACGAAGAGATTGTTCAGCCGGGAGTTGTGCGACGCCTTTTCCATGTCGATCACGATCGGCGTGAAATCCGCGTTGGCCTCGATCCGCTGGCCGTCGACCTGGCGATCTCCCTCCGTCGTCTTGAGGAGTTGCGTCTCGGGCGCCACGGCACTGACACCCAGCCCGGCCAGTGTCGCCGACAGGGCGAGGATGAAACCGATGAGGATGCAGAAGAGCCAGAAGGGGTGTGGAAGCTTGTTGCCGTATTTCTCCACGCCGTCGAGGAAACGCACCATCAGTGTTTTCCTGGGCGCTTTGTTCGCGGTCTTGTTCATGGCGTTCCGGAGAGTGTTTGTCGGTTGCGCGATCGGTTCGAAAACTGTCCCGGATACTATACAGATCGTCTTCGCAATCAGGAAGCCCGCGGCCCGGTCGTGGGGCGCGAGGGAGTGGAGATATCAAGCAAAGTTGACTTGTGTGCAACCCCCGTGGTATAATGAGATCGGTTCAAAAACCACCTCCACCGGGATTCTGACGAGAAGGAATGATGATCATGAAAAGTTTTTTCCTCACCCTATGCATGCTCTTCGTCGCCCTTCCGCTTTCCCATGCCGAGGGGTGGCGGACCATCGGCGCCAATTCGCAGCACAACGGCCAGGGCGATGTCTCCGGACCGCTCGCAGCGGACATCCTCTGGCAAGGCACAACCGAATCGACATGGTTCGGCTGCCAGGTCTACATCAGCGGAACGCGCATGGTGACCATGCGATTCCAGGGCATCGATGTGTCGCCCATCGTCTGCTACGACGTGGACACGGGGCAGGAGCTCTGGTCGCTCGATTTCCCGGGGCAGAAGAGTCGCTCCATGCCGCTCGGATTCCGCGACAACAGGATCTACGCCGTCAACTACCAGGAGAACTCCGGCGGCGACGATCTCTATGCCCTCGATCCGGTCGACGGTTCCACGCTCTGGATCGCGCCCGCCATGGTGCGGTTCAGCATCGTCCATGCCCTGACCTATGCCGACAACGGCGATCTCATCGTTCCCACCATGTCCTACATCGCGCGCATCGACTGCACCGACGGTTCGGTGGTGTGGCAGACGAACCGGAACATTCCCAACACCATGGCCGAGAGCCTCTGCGTGTACGGCGATCGTATCTACGGTTTCGAGGGGTTCATCAACACGGGCAAGAAGCTGGTCGCTTACGACCTCGCCTCGGGCGTCAAGCTCTACGAGTCAGCCGATCTGCCCGGGGACGGCGATCAGGAGTGTCCCCTCATGGTCGATCCCGGCGGCAGGATCTACGTGATCCGCGACGGAACAGGCCTGATCCGCGCTTTCGACGACACGGGCAGCGCCTTCAGCGAGGTCTGGACCACACCCACCGCAACGGGCGCGACCGGAATGGGAACGTGGTCGCAGTTCGGTACCGGCATCGACGGCACGCTCTACTTCGTTGATTTCACGGGAGATTCGCTCCAGCGTCTCGATCCTGAAACAGGCGGCGTTCTCGACCTTTCCCCGACGCTCGCCACGGAGATTCACCCGCGCATCACCGTGGCATCGAACGGGCTTCTTTACGTGAGCACCGGAACGGTGAGCGGCAGCGTCTACTGCTTGACGCCCGACCTCGACGTGGTCTGGAGCGAAACGTTCAATTACAATTACTACAGCGGCCCCGCCCTTGGCGACCATGGTGAACTCGCCATGGCGGGCGACGGCACGAACATCAAGGTCTTTCGCACCGACAACACTCTCGTGGCCGATGCCTTCGAACTCTCCATGGCCACGGGCGGAACGGTTCATTTCTCGCTCCGGGCGGGCGCGGCCTACGCCGGCCGCAACTACCTCCTCTGCGGCAGCTTGAGCGGCACCGATCCCGGCACCCTTCTCCCCGGCGGCCTGGTCACCATCCCGCTGAACCGCGACTGGTTCACCAATTTCATCTTCGATCACCTCTACTGGCCGGTCTTTTCCGAGTTCTGGGGTGTGCTCGACGCGCAGGGTGAGGCGCTGGTCACTCTCGACGTGGGTCCGCTCGGACCCCAGTGGTACCAGTGGACCATGTACTTCGCTTTCGCCACGCCCAATCCGTGGGACTTTGCGTCGATTCCGGTTGAGATCATGATTGTCGATTGAGCCGGTGGTTTGGCCGCCCCGATCACTTGCTGCCGCCGCCCTTTTGCAGTTCACGCGGACTGAACGATGGCGGCTCCTTCCTCATGAGATGGCGCACGAAGAAATCCCAGCACCGCCGCGTGGGGTAGGCACCCCCGAGATTGTGTCCGCAGCCGGGCAGGATCAGCATCTCGAAATCCTTGTTCGCCTTCACCAGCGCATCGACGAACTGCATTGTCGACGCTGATAAGTTGACGTTGCGATCCATCTCGCCGTGTACGAGCAGAAGCGCACCGTCGAGCTTGCGGGCGTCCACCACGTTCGATTGCGCGGCGTAGTGTTCGCCCACGGGATAACCCATCCAGAGCTCGTTCCACCAGACCTTATCGGTGCGGTGGTCGTGGTTGCCGGCCAGGGCGATCGCGGCCCTGTAAAAGTCGTTGTGCGCGATGAGAGCCCGCGCCGCATTGTACCCGCCTGCCGAGTATCCGTAGATTCCCACACGATCGATGTCGATGAACCGATACTGCTCGGCCGCGGCCCGGATCCACGCGATGCGGTCGGCAAAGCCGCCGTCAGCGAGGTTCTTGAAGCAGACGTCGTGAAACGCCTTGGAGCGATGGGACGTACCCATGCCGTCGACTTGCGCCACCACGAACCCGAGCTCGGCCAGCGCCTGAACCCGGCGTCGCACGCTGAACGAGGTGGGCGCGAACGCCCCCTGCGGCCCGGCGTAAACCTCTTCGATGAGCGGATATTTTTTCTTTCGGTCGAGGTGCGACGGAAAAAAGAGGGCGCCGAAGATGTCGGTCTCGCCATCGCGTCCCTTGGCGCTAAAGGGAACAGGCACTGTCCAGCCCGCTTCGAGGAGGCCGCTCGTATCGGCCCGCTCGAGCGCGCAGATCAGTGCGCCGTCAGCCGCGCGGCGCAGATTGACCACGGGTGCGAGATCGACGCGCGAATAGGTGTCAACGATGTATCTGCGGTCGGGCGACCAGGCGATCGCGTGCGTACCGTCGCCCCCTGTGAGACGGACGAGATTCTTTCCGTCGAAATCAACGAGATAGTGGTGCACGTGGTAGGGGCTCTGGTCCGGCTCACGGCCGCCGGCGGTGAACCAGATCTCCCGCCGCGCTTCGTCGACGCGCTCCACCGAGCGCACCGCCCACGCACCCCGCGTGATCTGCGCTCTCACCGCGCCCGAGGCGCTGTCGACGAGGTAGAGGTGATTCCACCCGCCCCGCTCCGACGCCCAGAGGATCGCGCCCGTCTCCTCGAGGATGTGAAACACCTTCTTGTGCGGATCGACAAAGGTCTCGCTCGTCTCGTCGATGAGCGTGCGCGTCCGGCCCGAGGCGGCGTCGACCTCGATGACGCGCACTCGCTGGTAGCCGCGATCGGTCTTGACGAAGATGAACCGGCGACCGTCGGCCGACCAGTGCAGCCTGGGCGCTCCGCCCCAGTCGATGCGATCGATGGCTGCCTTGACCGCCGGGCATTTGGGGAAGCGCCGCTTTCCGTCCTCGAAATCGTCGAGTTTCGCCGGCTCGGGCTTCCGGGAGAGATCGAGAATCCAGATCTCGCTCCTGTCGAGTGCATCCCCGGGCAGGGCATAGACATGGCTCTCGACACGGGGACGAAGATGCTGCTGATGGTCGTCGTCGCTTGACCGGATCATGTGCATCTTCCTGTTGGCGCCCCACTCGGTGCGGTGGACCACGATCCGCTCCGAGTCGGGAGACCAGACCGGCCAGAGATAGCTGTGCGCCTCCTTGCCGTCGGTGGTGAGCTGGTACTCCGTCTTCGAACGCACCCGGCGGACGTGGAGGTTGTGGGCCTTCGTGAAGTACTGCCAAAGTCCGTCGGGCGAAAACCCGTTTTCGGGTGGCTCGTCGGGCTTTTTCAACCGACCCTTCTCTTTTCCATCCGGCTTGTGCGCCTCGCCCACGGGAAAGCATTTGTACTGATCCAAAGTGCAGCACCACTTCTTTCCCGCCGCGTCGAAATCGATCGAGTCGCCTTCGATCGAAAAGACGATCGTGTCAAAGGGCAGGCGGCGGCCGTCGAAATCAGCACCGGCAGCGTCGGAGAGTGCCGCGGCCAGCCTGTCATGATCGAACGCCGCGGTGCGCGTTCCGGCGGCCGCGTCAACGAGGATGAATTTTCTGCCCTCGGCCGCGGCCGTGCGATACCAGAAGCTGTCGCCACCATGCAGCCAGTGTGCGTCGACCTCTCCACCGACAACGAGCTTCTGGTAATCGCCGACGAAAATCTTGGCGGCCCGTTCATAGTCGGACAGGGACCCTTGCCCATGGAGTGGAGCAGAGCACAGGGCAATCAGAACGCAGACGGCGGCGCCCGCGGCGCGGCGAAAGAGAATCATCGTACATACCTCGATCAGGTTCGAGAGGAGGTTAACCGAGCGGATCGATTTTCAATGAGTCCTCAACCGGTATAGGACCTGGCTGTTACGCCTTCAACGATAATGATTATTAATGTAGGCTGAAAACGAGTCTGTTCCTTGAGTTTGCGCTTTGTGGAAACCTGCCGCCATGCTTCCGATCCTGATCGCATCGTTGCTGCTGTTCGCGCTCGCGCGATAGGCGACTGACGTCGTCGCCGACCGGTTTACATACTTTTACATTCATTCACATAATTCCTGCGGTTACAGAGCGCCCACAGTCGGATAATTACCCCATACCGAGGGACACTCGACAAAGTCTGGCGGAGAGACGGCCCCGCTCTCGATCGTGCGGGCCTCAAGTGAATTGTATCGTTGTCGTGAACCGTGATGAGGAGCGAAATCCCGTGAGCGCCTCCCCGAACGAACAGCGTCCGTCAACAGTGAAACCGGACATCGAGTACTACACCGACCTCTGCCGCCGCTGCCTAACCGATCCTGATTTCCTCACCGCGATTCTGGAAATTCTCGAACAGCCAACCACCGAAACCGATTGAAGTCCCCCCACGCCATGAGCCGGAGATTTGCCGATGCAATCGCCGCGGTTTTTCTGTAAAATATCTATGTAGGTTGTTTGTTCATAACAGCATCCCGCTAAGCCTGAGCGCGAGTCACGGATATTGATTCATCAAGGAGGACACATCTCATGCAGGGACCCAAGAAAATCCGCATCTCTTTGATCGCTCTTCTTTTCCTGTTCGCTGCTGGGGCAATCATGCCCTGGGCCAGGGGCCAGGATTTCATCGATCATGAGTTTTCCCGCTCGCAGAGCACCGGCGCGGCAGACCTCGCCGCGGCACCCGCGACGGAGGGGCTTTCGGTCCAGAGCCGCGATCTGAATATCGAGGCCTTGATCGACCAGCTCGACGAGGCGCTGGTGACCGGCTATCTCGAGGAGATCGTGGCGTTCCCTTCGCGTGTCACCGAGTCGAACGCCTGTCGGGACGCGAGCCAGTACATCTACGACGAGTTCGTCGACATGGGACTCGATGTGCGTTTTCACTACTGGAATTACTATGGTATGGCGGACCGGAACGTGGAGGCCACGCTTCATCCGACCGGCGGATCGAGCAACGAGATCTACATCGTCTGCGCCCACCACGACTGCGTCGACAACTGCCCCGGCGCTGACGACAACGGTTCGGGAACAGCCGCGGTCCTTTCCCTCGCCAAGCTTTTCAGCAACTGCTCCTTCGATGGGGAGATCCGTTTCGTCACCTTTTCGGGAGAGGAACAGGGAATAATCGGTAGCCAGATCTACGCTTCGGAAGCGAGGCTCAACGGGGACAACATCGTGGCCGTTCTCAACGCCGACATGATCGGCTTTACCGACGGTCCCTCCACCACTGACAAGGCTTACGTCTACTACGACAATCCCTCGGCGTGGATCAAGAACGCCATGAACAATACCGCCCAGCAGTATTTCGGCTCCATCGGTCTGAACATGTATCCCGTCGCCAACGGCGGGGGGAGCGACCACCTCGCGTTCTGGTGGGAAGGGTACCAGGCGATCTTCCTGCACGAGTACGAGTTCAATAATTACTATCACTCGTCGGGCGACACCATCGCCCACATGGACCTCAACTATCTGATGCGATGCACCTGGCTGCTTCTGGCCACGCTCGGCGAGATCGCCGGTCCCTTCACGATGAGCCCCCTGACCGATATCAAGGTCGACGGGCTCGACGGCCCTCTCACCATTCCGGCCTCCCAGGATGTGACCATGACGATCAGCCTCGATCCATTCGATCAGGTTGGTGTGTCCCACGACTGGTGGGTGGGCGGGCTCAAGAACACCAGCACCCTCTATTGCTGGACCTACAGCGGCGGCTGGATCGGCCCCTGCTACCCGACCCGCGCTTACGTGGGCCCTCTGTTCGGCGTGACCGACTACACGATCCACAGCGGAAAGATTCCCGTGGGGACGTGGCAGTTCGTCTTCGCCGTCGATGAGCTGAACAACAGCTACGAGGGAACCCACGCGGACAGCATCGAAGTGACCTCCTATTGATCCGGCATCGGGGCGCGCCCGCGATCAGAACTGGACGTTCTCCGAGGCGAGTCGCGACGGTGGCGGTCCTTCCATCCAGATCATGTGCGCGTTGTCACTGTTATCGATGGCGAGTGCCGGCAGGACAGCAGGGATTTCTTCAGCAGAAATCTTGACCGGTGAGGTCCAGGTGCTGCCGCCGTCGTTGCTTTCGCTGAAAAAAATTGAGGGTCGCTTGCTCTCGTAGGACTCCCACACCGCGATGATCCTGTTGGACGACGCGGCGATTCGAGGGTGCCACGCGCCGTCTTGATTCCCACTGATGACCTTGGGGGAATCCCACGTCGAGCCGTCTTGGGAGCTTCTGGCCATGATCTTGAAAGTGCCATCCACCTCGGCAGCCCAGACAACATGAAGCCCCGATGCGTCTGCTGCGATGTCCGGCCAGTTCGACCTTTCATTCCCGTCGCTCAGCACTGTGCGAGTACTCCATGTGTTCCCGTCAAAAAAGCGGTAACAGACTTCCCACCTGTCATCCTTGTAAACGAACCTTTCATAGACCGAATGAATCCCCGCCGCCGCCGCCGCGCATCTGGTCCGCATGACATCCTGTTCGCGAAAAGATTCGAGTACCTCGATATTGAAATCATCAAGGCGTGCCAGGAAGATGAATCCGTCCTTGAAGAGCGGGCTGGAAAAGACGACATTGAGCTTCCCGTCGTGATAGCAGACGTCGGGATGGAGATACCCACGCGTCCAGCCATATTCCCCGGCCGCGAAGTGAACGTTCGACCAGGTCGATCCACCGTCTTTGCTTTCGCGCAAGGCGAGGGAGTAGGGACGGAAATAACCGTACTTCTGCTTGGCGCTACTCCAACCCACGGCGACCGAACCCTCTGCAGCCGTGATGCGGGGGAATAAATTATCATTGGTTTCGCTGAGAACCTGCACGTTGTCCCACGTTTTTCCGTGGTCGGCGCTGCTGGCATAGTACAGGAGAGACCCTCCCTTGTAACTTGCGCAGAAAGCGAGGTGCAGCTTTTCTCCATCGTAGGCGACAACCGGACTTCGCTGGGACGGTTGGGTGGGGGGCGGGGGGACTTCGAAAGCCTCACGAAGAACCTGTCCCTGGGTGAAGGGGGCTTCGATACCGAGCGCCTTCGCAATGGTGGGCGCAATATCGCGCTGGTAAGCTCTTGTCGTGATTTCAACGTTTTCCTTGATCCCGGGGCCGATCATCAGAAAAGGAAGCCTGCGGCAACCCTCGCAGGTACATCCATGGCTCTTGAACCCACTGTTGACTTCATCGAGGCACCGTCCGTGATCGGCGGTGATGATGATCAGCGTGTTGTCCTCGTAATAGGGATCGAGCCAGATCTTCTTGCAGATCTCGTAGATGATGTTGTCCACCATCTTGATGGACATGACATAGGCGTCCCAATTTGCCGAGTGCCCGAAAATGTCGACATTGGGGAAATTGACCATGGTCATCGAAGGGTGGTGCGTATCGATGGCGTTGTTCACAGCAGCCCAGACCGCGTTGTCGGGCGTGTGATCCTCGAACGCGACGGTCGGCCCGAAAGAGTTCCCGTAGGCCGGATTCAGGCAGATGCCTGTATCAGAGATCATTTTCCCCTTTCCGTCGAAGATCCATGTCTTCTCCTTGGGAACTTGCTTCTGGTAGCGATAATACTGGAAGATGCTCGGCTCCTCCTGAATGATCGTTGAGAAGCCCCATTTGGGCATAAAGGTATTGTGCAGAAACTGGGTCACTCCAGACGTGATCTCAGCATGACCCGATGTGGTTCCGGTGTAGCCCATGCAGTAGAAATTCCGGTAAACCGTTCCGAGAGGTTTCAGGTCGTTGCCCATATGAGGGACAAATTGGTAGGAGGGATCGTCAAAGACCTCACTGGCCCTCACCCCGTCGATCACAAAGATGAAGACATTTTCCACTTCGGTAAGAGCCGGAGGCGCTCCGCGTTCGGCGATGACCGACGCAGTCGGCACGCCTTGGCCGTGTCCGCTAACAGCGGACAGAAACCACAAGAAAGCAGCCAGCGAAAAGCAGGCCGCTTCCCTCCTCGACACAGTGGTACCGACGAAGTCAAAAACCGGTTTGAAGCGAGTAATCAGCAATTCTCCGTTGAACACAATTCCACCTCCTTTGATGAGTTGTTTGCCAACCGTCCTTTTCGAAGAAATTAGGCGACGCGGAACCGGTTAGACGGTCCTTTTGTCAGCCCGATAGGCTCTTTAGCCAGCTGGCAAAGATTAAATGTTTCCTCTGAAAAGGAGACGTCATTATGAACGAAAAATGAATTAATTGAAAGCAAAGGGTGCAAATTTTGGCCTACGTAATCGAAAGAACATAAAAATAGATAGATAC
>CAYXGI010000089.1:0-10850 GCA_964464495.1 uncultured Phycisphaerales bacterium | reverse complement strand
TCCTCCAATGCGAAACGCGTCCCTGCAGTTTCATGGCCTAATTCCAACTGCTCAGCAGATATTGATAACAGGAACTAGTTTACCCGCTCGATCCGTGCTGTCTAGAGGTTTTTGAATTCCCTGAAAGGGCCGTGGTGGCATGAAAACGATGGCTCAGAGTACCTTCAAGGGGAGAGTCGACTGAGGGCTCGCCGGCCAACGCCGGAGGCCGTCCCAGATCGGTTCCCCCTAAAAAACCACCCCCCACACCGCTCGAGGGGGTATACACGTCCTCGCGCTCTCGATCCGCAGATGATTCATTATGCTCTTACACACTGGGGAAATTTTCGCGATGGCAATAGAGGATACGAGTTCTTCTCAGTTTTTTTTGGGGGGGGATAAGCGTCAGTATATGATCCCGTGATTTCCTGCCGCACATCCCTGACAAATACGGTCGTCATGCATCTGGCCAACAAGGTGGCGTTCTCGGCACTCTTCACAAAATCTGAAGTACCGAGAGTCTTCAAGAATCCCAGCAGCAACATTCTGAATCTCGGTTTCAGAAGTGTCGGCTGGAAATTCCTTGTAGGCCACCCATTTGGAGATCGGTGTTTGGCAATCCCACTCGATCTCGCAGACGAGGATCTGAACTCCCGACTTTGTTTTCTCGATCCGTATGAATTCCTTGAAGAGTTCAGGATCCTTCGGATTACTCACACTCGGACACGGTTCTTCACCGCCTTCTTCCGGAACCTCATTCAGTTTTTCATCTTCAATGGCGACCACTGATTCTCCAGAATGATCGGGGGTGTTCGGCGCAAGATACAGACCGTTGATCACCTGCTCGAATTCTACAGATCTGTTCCGTCGGGTCACTAGAAAACCTTACCCCCCCCCAAACCCCGTCCGAAGGGGTATACACGTCCTTGGAGCCCCAATCCACAATCGCTGGTCATGCCCTTCATCAGGCGTCGTCTGGACCTGCTTGATCGGTGTTCCAGTTCCTTGTCACGATTCCTTCTATCCCCAATCCGCTGTGGGCTGCCAGTGAGGTATGCTGCTCCAGAGTCAACATCAGGCCACACGGCTCACCGAACATGATGTTGACGTGGGTCCCTTCCTGCATGCCGGGACAATCTTCTGACCACATCCAAGCGATCGCTGTAGATGACGTGTCAGGAAACTCGTTCCGCTCGGGTCAACGCTTCCTATCGGAAATGCTGGCGCGAATGCGCTCAACAAGCTGAATCGAACTCAAATCATCACCGTAAAGGTAGAGTTCGCTGTCGGAAGACGGCCTGACATCACGAAGTCGTGGACCGTACCTCTGCCTGAGGATGTGGACAACCTCCTCGAACCTGGAAAAGCCCTCCCAACCCGCGGGCTCGCGCCAAATCACCGTGCCGCGCCATTTGATCAAGGTTTCTGGTGCGTGATCGTTATGATGCTCGAAATCCCACAGAAGCACGATCGAGTCGGCATCAATGTCAGGAAGGTCCTCCGGCGACTTTAAGGAACGCTTCTCGAACGTACCTAGCCATTCTTCGCGATACCCCAGCATCGCCCGTCCGGTCTTGTCCAGCTTGTCGAGGTTGGCCTTCATCTCCTTCAGTGTAGGATAGGTGACAGTGGCAAGAATCGAGCCGCACTTAGGGCATTCGGAGTGCATGACCTCTTTGAACAGCTCAACTTCGCCCTCATCGAAGGTGCCCGTCCAGGAGCACTTCCGACACTCGAGAGTTTTGTCTTTCCACGGATCGAAGTAGCTGAAATGCATGGTCAAGTCATTTCCAACTCTCTAACCAACGAATCCAACTCATCGACCAAGTGATCCGGTGCCTTCGCCTCGCGAAAGGCTGCCACAAGATCCCTCATGTACCGAAGCTGGTCTACCCTGGCTGCATTGAAACGATCCCAAAGTGCATTGCCAAGTCGACGGTAGTCCATGGCCATTGATCGCATGTTGTGAAGCTTATCGGCCACGGCTACCCGGCAAAGTGGATACTTTTCATTTCGAATCCGCTCAACGTAGTCGGCCTTGCGCTCGCGCCAAGAAGGCTTCGGACCTCCCCGATAGTCGGGCGGGGTGTCCGTACATAGCGCCACGAGATCCACAACCTTTTTTCCAAAGCGATGTTCCAGATCCGTTTTCGTCACCTCCTCGGGATGGTCCTCCAGCGTGTCGTGCAACAGTCCAGCGATTGCCTCGTCATCGTCTCCGCCGTCCTCCAGCACCAAGGCGCAGACACTCATTAGGTGAGAGAGGTATGGGATCGAGGTGCCCTTTCGAAAGTCTCCGCCATGGATCTGAACCGTAAAACGCAGCGCCTCCACGAACTTCGGTCCGATGATCTCTCGTTTCACTTTAGTTACCTCCTTTCGCGATAAGCCGTGTGCGCTTCGGTGCGGGCCTTGCCCCGCAAGGGGGTGGAGGGACGAAGCGACCTTTGGCTTCATCGCCTCGTTCAGCGGCGATCGTGACACCGGCCGTTAAACGAATCCCTCCTCCACGAGACGACTCCCGTCCACCGTCACCTCGTGACGCTGCCCCGAACCGCCGACGACCCTGCACCAGCTCTCAATGATGAGCTTGATTTCTTCTCCTTCGCCTTCGAGCCAGTAGTGGAAGCCGCCGTACATTCCAGGAACGGGGAACCAGGCCTTGCTCTCTGCCGCGGTGAGTAGAACCGACAGCTTCGGCAACTCGAGATTATGCTGCTCGACTAACTCGCCCGCGCGTTCATGGATGATCGCGTGGAAAAATCGCTCGATGGCTCGCAACGTCTCTTCCGGAACTTCTCTCATTCATTAACCTCTCCTACGAAATGCGCGAGATCACACAGCGAGTCGGAGCCTCGACCAACTCAAAACGTTTTTCTCAGCCCAAACTCAAATCGGCAACCTTATTCAAAACTTGTCGTAACCTCGCAAGAGATACTCGAATCGATCGCAATCCCTGGCCAGTGTCGAAACGTAGAGATCGAGTTCCTCGGGATCCAGCCATTTCGCCGGGTGCCTGATCAATCCGATAAGCCTGTCGCGCTTGTCAAAAGCGAATGTCACCAGCTCGTGCTCCGCATTGTAGAGCCACGATAGCAACGCCAGGTGGTTCCACCTCTTGGTGGTCTTCGTTACTGCTGCGGCCCCCAGAACGACGGACTTGAATAGGTAGTATTTGCCTTCCCGTTCGAAATAAACCGATTGCTTGCGCCCTCTCTTTGCCAGTCTGACCTCCACCGATCGCCCATGCACTGTCCACATGCCGTCCTGTTTTGCGGCAACGGATTCGAGGATCGACTTCAGGTTATTCATCGGTCTCTTCCTCCCCCTCCGTTGGCCAGAATTTGAAATCATCGTCACTGCCCAAGAGATCGTTCTCAAGGCGGTCCGCGGCTACGATCACTCGCCTGAGCAAATCCTCGATTTCTTCCGGCTGCGTCGTCTTGAGCACGAAAAGGCGATCTCCCTCAATGGTTATTCTGTATTTTCTTCGGCGGACGTTGTAGCGCGCACAGACCTTCACCATCCCGAAATCCCGCTGAAGTTCGTAAAGCCTGTCCAGAACCTTGCTGTCGGTAAGGCTGAGACTCCCGACAGGACTTGTGCAACGAAGTAAAGTGCGGCTTCCCATGACCTGCGAGCGCAATTCGAGCTTGAACGACTGCCTCCGAAACTCCCCGGACGACAAATCTACAATGTCACAAGCGATGTGATCTCCGGCGATCGAGACGGATCCCGAATAGCAACGAGGTGACTCTTCCCGCCCGTTTTGGATTTGCAATCGGCTGACAAGACCGGTCCACAGCTTTTTCAAATAAGCTTCGAGTGACCCTATGTCGGGACACAAGACTCCTTCGCTGCCGGTCCGTCCTTTGAGCCATTCCGGCTTAACCGGAAAAGCAGATTCCAAAAGGCCTTCGACCGGCCTGGGATAACTGCAACGTTGCAGGACCTCCTCAGCAACATCGATGCGGCACCTGTCACTTTCCTTCCCCGGACGGGTAGAATGGATCAAGCCGAAGAACTTGTCGAGCCGTTCGAGAACCCGCTGAACCTGAATCACTTCGACCGTGTCCGCAAGGTGCGGAAAGTAGACCTGAATGAACTCGTCATCACGTGGAACGGTCCTCCTGCCGTCGAGTTCGCGCTGGACGAGGCCACCGATACGGTCTATCCGCCCCGTTCGCTGCTCCATTGCCGACGGCGTCCAGGTGATCCCATAGTGAATCACTCTCCTGCAGAACGTGTGCAAGTCTTCGCCTTCCTGAAGAACATCCGTAGTCGCCAGCACCAATGGGAATCCAGGCATCCGGAACTGGTGGACGAGACGCTTATTGACCCCACCCGCCATGGACCCGACCGGCATTTGGTGCTGCAAGGTGCGACCGAATATCAACGCGAGCTCTGATAGGGAAGCGTACGGCGCTCCGGGAAAATTGACGTTGAGGAGGTTCTCGAACGTATCCGCTGCAGAGGATAGCTCGCGGTAGGCGCCAAAAACAGATTGTCCCGACTGTGTCTGAAGAAGATCGAGGTAATCGGAAATCAATGCCACCTCAGGACGCTTTTCTTGCGTTTTCCCACCCATCCTGAATGATCCGAGCCGCTTTATGGCGAGCAGATAGAGATCGATGTACGATGCCCCCAGGCGCGACATGGCGCTGATCAGTTCGCGCCGCATCTCCTGCCGGCGGAACCGCTGCCTGAAGTCCGATCCCTCTTCGACCGGCCAGATACGTTCCCTCAGAGATCGCCGCTTGGCGAGTTCGGAAAAAAAAGTGGGCTGTCCAATCAATTCGTCCGGCGAGGGGAATCCGGATAGTGGCTCTACCGAAGCGTCTTCCTGGCTGGTAAACCGTTCGTCAAGTATCGTCCGTGCCATTGATCCGAGTTCACCGTCCCGCTCGGCTAAAAGGCGGAGAGCTGCGACCTGGTAGGCTTCGAAAACGTAGAAGCGAGGATAACCTTCTTTGCGCTTGGTCCGCTTCGAAAAGAAACCGAAGGCTCTCTTCCGCAGTTCCGAAATTACTTTTTGCAGAGGCAGGTTGATAGCGCAGGCAAGCTGTGTGAGAGGATCCTCCGGGTGCCCAAATAGCCCGGAAACATAGTCATCCTCGAACAGTGTCGAGTAGGCTGAACTGATAGACGACAGCCTGTTTTTCTGGAACGCCGCACCGGACAAAATTTCAGAAGGACCCTTGCCTCGAAAGAACCAGGCAAAAAAACTATCCGTTCCACCTTCGTCTTCTTCGATAGGAAAGAGCCTCTCCTCCTCCACTTGGTCCATGTCGCCATGTGAGCTGTCTGAAAGGTCTACATCTCCCCTCAATAGTGTCTTGCTTTCGCGATAGCTCCCAAAAATCTCGTCTATCTCAGCCTTGAGGTGAGGCAGCACATCATCGAACCGTCTTCGGACCCAGCGATCAAAAACAGAATCCAGCTTGTTTTTCAGCTCTTTTACCGTGGCAACGCGCCTGACGAAGATCAGTGCCTTTTCCCCCGTATCGAACACGTCGGCCAGCGCCGCGACCGTCGCATCCTGTTTGGGATGGGGCAGGCTGCGATGAAATATCCTTCGATACGACGAGACGACGGATTCGAGGGAGTACGTGTCGATTCCACGGCGTTCCTCGGCTGTTGCTTCCTGATCTCCATCAAATATGGGCTCTTCCTTTTCCTCACCAACGGTACTCGGTTTTGGCTTTCGGCGGCGGAGATGAGCCATTGACTCGAAAAAACTTTCGAATGAAGAAAGCATGCCGATCTGAAAGGAGTTATTGAAACGCTTGTCCCCCAGGACCTCGGCAACTTTTTTCTGGATCAATCCAACGATCAGGCGATGCTTGGTGTCTGTCATCTCCATCGGCTCGTCGTGATTGTCCAACCCGCCGCAGCGCCATTCGCGCCTGTACATGTTCTTGCTGTATTTGGTATCGGCGATATTCAGATAGGCTACCCTGCGGAGCAGAAGGCGGCCGATGATCTCCTTCTTCATCTCCTCGGTGGTTTCCGTGTCGCAGAGGAGGTGGAGAGGGAGCGGATCTCCGTCATCCAGATCACGAACCTTGGCTCCTGCAAATCCAAAAACATCAAATTGGCGATATATATCTCCGAAATCATATTCGAATGGTGTTGCCGACAGCAGGAGTACCCTCTTCACGCGCGGACGGAACCAGTGGCAACCGTTTTCCCGGCCATCGGAGTGTCCGAGCGTCAGGCCCAGGATCCTGTTCCGGTTGCTCACCTTCGGACCGAAACCGTGCTTCAGGTTATGTGCCTCGTCGACAACGAGCAGATCGATGTCGGGTATCAAGGCATTGAGAATACGGCCGTATGCGTCGCGAAACTCGTTAGGATCGCTCCTCGCGCTGATCAAACCCCTGTCAACCCAGGGAAGTAGATCGAGCAGCCGCTTTCGGTACTTTTTGCGGCTCTCGGACTGCTTGGTTGCGAGACTGAACGTCGTCATGCGCAGGAACATGTCCCCCTGATCGCCGGTCCGGGCCAATTGTCCCAGTTCGCCGATGGACCCGCAGTGGATCGCTTTGTGGACTGGTTTTCCGTCCAGTCCTTTGACGCGATTGTCCTCAACGAGCCAGTTGAGGCGGATGAAGTTCGAGAGTTCTTTTTCCCACTTCCGCTGAATATTTTCGCGCGGCGCAATGACCATTATCCGGGCCGCCGGATCCAGATGGCGCATCAGTCCCATCGCGCCGAGAGCGACGTATGTTTTTCCCATCCCGACTTCGTCCGCGAGATAGGCGATCTTGTTCCGGGCAAGCATGTTGTAGGCCGCGACCGCTCCATCGAGCTGCGATTCGCCGAAACCGAGTTCCATGGCTTCCTTGCTGGGAGCAAAGTCGATAAGGCGCTGCGCGTAATCCTTGTTGATCGTCCTCAAGCAACGTCTCCGGGTTGTTCAATCATGCGCAGAAACGATTTTTCATACCAGTCGAGAAAGAGGTCTCGATCCTCGTCATCGGGCAGGTTGAGCGATTCCCGGAACAGGTAAGATTGTTCCAGGGTCTTTTTCATCCGCCCCACTTCTTGGCGGTATCTCCCGACAAAATCCGAATGACGCGCTGCCACCCTCATCAGCACTTGATTGGCGCAAAGAAAAGTAACGTAGCCCATCACGGGATCGCCGTCCCGGCGCTCTAATATGGCATCGAGAAGTACGGGCAAAGAGTCATACTTGGCCCCGAACATCCGGGCTTCAGCCTCGCTGGTTTCTTCTTTTCGGATGGCCCTGTCCACGTGCCGGAAGAGCCGTTCGAAGGCGTGATAGACGCCGGCGAAACGGTCGAAGACTGTCTCGTCCGAGACATACCCTCTCGTTTTTCCGATCGAGAGGCCTTCCAACTCTCCGGCCACCTTCCGCTCGATGAACCACTCCTTCTGTTCGGGTGAGAGGAGGGACCAGTACATCAGGATTTCCTCGGGTGTCAGAGCCTCCATCAGTGAAGGCCGCTGGTGCATGCCTTCTTCCCGAACCAGGATGCGCCACTCCCCCTTCGCATGCCGGACCAGCAGAAAACTCGTCGACCGTAAAAGCTCTCCGACTTGCTCGGCGGGACCTGGTCCGCAATCGATCCAGTTGCCGGGCCGTGGATTCTCGATGAGAAACAGACGTTTGCCGTTGGGCTCACAGATTTCGAGTGGGACATCTGCCTTGTCTTCGGCCCGGTAGCAAAGTGTGCCGTCGCTCCAGTCATAGCGAACGCTGATCTCGAACGAGATCTCTTGCGATCGGTCTGTCTCCTCTTCCTGGTCCTCCGTGAAATGCGCCGGTTCCTTCGCAAGAGGCTCGAGCCACCAACGCCCCCCGCACTTGTAGTCCGTGATGTCGGTCAGAAACGCTGCTTCGAGGTTGCCGGCGTTCCTGTGGCTGTGTCCTGCGGACGTAAGATTTACCGAACCGCAGAACACAAGATCCTGTTTGTTGTGCCGCCAAAACCGGTAGACCTTGGCGTGAACACGCCGGGGCGCAACGTTTTCCATGGCCGAGCGCCCGCCGGGCTGGAGGAGGCTCTTGGGGAGACTACACCACTCAACTCCGTCCAACTCGGCGATCGCGTCGTAGAGTTCCTCCGATACCGCCGCAGATCCGTCAAAATTGGTCGGCAAAAAAACGCGCACGGCTCGTGACGGCAACACATCGAGAATGGCCTCCAGAGTGCCAGCATGGTCCTTGTCGAAATAGGGGGAAATGATCTCAATGTTCCACTCCCGCCGTCCCAGGCGCAGGTCTTGCAGCCAATTTGACAGGCTGCTCTGTCCGCAAAACAGACGCGTGTACAGGCGGCCGCCGGCACTGATCTGTCTGTGTCCGGCCTGGTTGGTTCTTTTCCTGAGGAAATCGTGGATACGATCGAGCGCCAGGTGGTCTTCATCAGGGGCCGCGGTATTGCGGATCCCGCGGATAACTGCCAGCAGGTCTTTTCGGAACGAACAGCGTTCGTTGCTGTAGTCCTTGTCCTGGATCTCCTCGAAATGGGCGGTTTCGACATTCTCCCACCAGCCGGGGCGAGTCAGGTTTGCCGAGAGCGTACCCACGATAAGACTCAGCGGGCCTTGGAGGGCCTCGTCATCGTTCTCGTCGTCCGCGTCCAAGGGATTTTCGACAAGGAGAAAGACAAGCTTGGGGTGAAAGACTCCGGTCGATCTGCTCACGTCGATCCTGCGAAAATCGAGCTGCGCCGGCAAGGCGTCCTGCGACAGGGCCGTTCGGTCATAGTAGACGGCGATTCCATTGAGCGATCGGAGTGCCTCTTCCAGCCTGATGAGGCGAATCTTGTCCACCTGGCTGAAAGGAAGATCGAAGAGAGCGGGCAGAATATTCCGTTCGAAGAATCCCGGATCGAACGTGTAAGTCGTGAAGACTGCCGTACGTACTTTCCGGCCGTTTATCGCCGCGGCCAGAGCGTCGGTCAAAACATCTTCAGGCATCCTCTTTTGCACGATCAGGAGACTCCATTCAGCTGGCGGGTAATGTCCTTCAGGCTGTCGATGAAATAGCTGTTTCGCCACAAGTGTTCGAGCCGATCTCCCGACGGCAATTGTTTTTCCAAGCCCCGGTAGCGGACATCGAGTTTACCCGCTTTGAGGCTAATCCAGGGCGCCGCTTTTCGCGATGCCATGATCAGCTTGTTCCACTCCAGGAGCGCGTTGATGCCCTCTTCATAATCGCCTGCCGACATAGTTTCGTCGCAACGGTCCATGACTGTTGCAAGTCGCGCTCCCACGATGTCGGTGATCTCCGGCAAAATGTCGTGAAATCCGGCACGATCGAGATTTGGGACCCGTCCACCCCAATGGTCGTGGAGAGTTGCGGCCAGGTCGGATGGTCTTTGCCCATTACGAGCCTGAAGATAATCAAAAATGGCCTCGGCGGGCGCCAAAAGCGCCTCCAATCTCAATATCTTCTCCAATCGGTGTGCCAGGCCTTCATCCTCGCGTCTTGCCGCCCGTGCCAGCTTTTTGACTTCCTCGCGATTGATCCCATCTTCGATATCCGTGTGTCTGGCGAGAAGCCGGGCGAACAAATCCTGCCTTCCAGGGAAATGGCCGTCGGATACCTGCCCGGCATCGCGGAGAGCTTCGCCGTAGAATTCCCGTTCCTGCCGGCTGAACAGAGCAGGGAAAATCTCAACCATCACTTTGAATACAGGATCACTCTTTCGGAGTTTGAGCCAGCCCCCGCGCGACAAAATTTTGAATAAGGGCTTTTCGATCCGCCCGAGACGCGGCCAGTAGTACTTCTCGCAGAATTCTTTTGCAAAGGGCGTCAATCCAACCGGCCCGTCGGAACTGATGCCGGATATCCTTGCCGATACCGAATAGAGCCCCCAAAGGCCGTACGTCTTCTGATCAGACAAAATCATGCCGGAAGAGTCATCCTGAATCGGAACCTCGGCGCTGTTTTCTTCCAGGTGTGCCTTGACTCTCTCGATCCCTCGGATTTCCCCCTCCACACCATGCCCCACACGGCGAACGTAGGCGCTGATTTGCTCCATTCGAAGAAAGATAGAGAGAGCGTCCCGGTCGCGTGCGACGTGTTTCTCGATCATCTTCTCGGTCAGAAACCGCCCCAGAAGAAGCGTTGTGAAGCCCCGCACTGAATTGGTCACCGTGGTCAGATTCAAAACAACACGACGCCCGAACGACGCCCACACCGGCTGGACTCCCAACGGGTCCCTGGACCCCTGTATTCTGGCGCGTGGATCTTCTAATGTGAGGAACATAGGTCTTCAGTTACTTGATCGTTTCGATTGGTTTCCCTACATCGTAATGCCAAGGATGCTGGAGAACGTATTATGTTATGGTGAACTATCTTCTGCAATACGTCATACTCGGTACAAAATCAATCTCTCAAGCTAGATGCGTGGGTCATACCTCCATTGGTTTTGTCAATACAATCCTACATTCGGTCAATAACGTCGCACCATTCCCGCAGTTCATCGTCATCGAAATCTTCCCACGGACACCATTCCACATCGCATAGAACCATGTAAGCAATTTCGCTTTCTAAATCCTCTATGCTCTCGAAGAACTGATCAGCAATATCCAATTGTCCAAATTCCCAACATCGATAATATGTCTTGCCCGGGCTCAATTTAGCTCTTACTAAATCCACCAATTCCTCATCAAAATCCAGCTCCTGGTCTTTTTCCAGGCATTTCGAAATTACAGTATACTTCTCTTTTGATATTCTTAGTGGATCGCTGCAGGGGTGATGGTGCGTTACTACGGGTGGTATTCCAACCGCGCCAGGGGCGAGCGAGCCAAGCGCGAGGCTGAGCCCGGCGCCCCGGAGACCACGGACGTGGACGTGATCGACGTGTCCGAGTACCACCCCCCGCGCATCCCCT
>CAYXGI010000088.1:0-11124 GCA_964464495.1 uncultured Phycisphaerales bacterium | reverse complement strand
CCCGCCCACCGCGGCGATCGCCACGGTCTCGGTGAGGAACTGGATCATGATGTCCTTGCGCTGGGCGCCGAGCGCGCGGCGGATGCCGATCTCGCGGGTCCGCTCGGTGATGGTGGCGAGCATGATGTTGGCGATGCCGATCCCGCCCACCACGAGCGAGATGCTGGCGATGAGCACCATGACCACGTTGAAGATCTGCTGCGTCTCCTCGCTCTGCTGCAGGAGCTCGAGAGGCACGACGATCTCGTAGTCCTTCTTCTCGTGGAAGTTTTTGAGCATGGCGGCGGTCATCAGCGACGTGGGCAACACCTTGTCCGACGACTCGGCCTGAACGATGATCTGGTCGAGCTCCACCTCGGAGATCTCCCGACTCCCCGTCTTTTGGAAATAGGTCACCGTCCCGAAGGTGCGCATCGACGACGAGTAGGGGATGTAGACTTCCTGCGAGCGGTCGTCGATGGCGAGCGCCTTGCGCGTGTGCGACCGAAACTGCTCGTCGGCCAGAACGCCGATCACCTGGAAGGAACGTCTTCCGATCTTGAGCACCATGCCGAGCGGATCGTCGACGGTCTTGAGCTGCTTGACCAGGTCCTTGCGAATGATGCACACCCGCGCGCAGGTGGCCGAGTCTATCATGTTGAACCGCCGGCCGCGGCAGACATCGAGTCCGAACATCTCGAGATGCTCGGGCTCCACGCCGAGCACGCTCGCCTCGATGCGCGTCGACCCGTAGGAGATCCGCTGCTTGACGAGATTGACGCGCAGGAGCTTCTTCACCGTGGGAATCGTGCTCTCGATGTAGTCGGCATCGTCGAAGGTGAGGCCGTAATGGCTCATCCACGCGATATCCTCGGCCTTGGTCTCCTCGGGCGGCTGCACCGAGTTGATGATGATGTTGCAAATCCCGAGCTCCTGGATGCGCGAGAGGATCTCGTGGCGCGCGCCGGCGCCGACGGAGAGCATGGCGATCACCGAGCCGACGCCGAAGATCATTCCCAGCATGGTGAGAAAGGACCTGAGCTTGTTGCGCAGCAGGTTCTTCATGCCGAGAAAAAAGATTTCAGCCAGACGCTCGCCCCACACGTGTCAAGCCTCCACTGCCTTGGCCGCCGGCCGCTGCGCGCGGTCGGAGAGGACGCGGCCGTCCCTGAGCTCCACCACGCGGGGCAGGCCCGCGGCGATCTCGAGATTGTGGGTCACTATGAGAATGCTCTTCCCCGACCGATGCAGATCGTGAAAGAGCTTGAGAATATCCATACCGCTGCGCGAATCGAGGTTGCCCGTCGGCTCGTCGGCGAGGAGCATTGTCGGCTCGTTGACCAGGGCGCGCGCGATCGCCACCCGCTGGCACTCGCCGCCCGAAAGCTGCGCCGGCTGGTGGGTGGTCCGCTCCGAGAGACCGACCGCATCGAGCAGTTCGAGACACTTGGCCTTGCGTTTTTTCCGCGGCGTCTTCTTGTAAAAGAGGGGCACCTCCACGTTCTCGAGAACGGTCAGCTCGGGAATGAGGTTGAAGGACTGGAAGACGAAACCGATCCGCTGGTTGCGGATCCGCGAAAGCCGATCGTCGCTCAAGGACGAGATGTCATCGCCGAGGAGAAAGTACTTTCCCTCCGAGGGCCGGTCGAGACAGCCGAGAATGTTCATGAGCGTGGTCTTGCCCGATCCGGAGGCGCCGACGAATCCGACGAACTCCCCTTTGTCGATGGAGAGCTCGATGTCGTCGAGCACGGTGAGCGCCGCCGTGCCGATGCCGTACTTCTTGCCGACCTTTTCGAGCTTGACGAGCACCTGTTCCATGGAAATCATTCCGATACCGCGAGGTTCTCGGCCGGTGTGGCCGGATCGGCCGACTCCTCCTCGGGAGAGGATTCCTCGCCGCCGAACACGCCCCCCTCGCGCGGATCGTAGAGCAGCACGCGCTCGCCCACGGCGAGACCTTCGAGAACCTGTACGAAATGGTTGTTGTTCTTGCCGACCTTGACGATCCTTTTCATCACGTCCTCGGCCTCGTAGACGAAGCAGAAGTGCTCGCCTCCCTCGGCAATGACCGCGTGAATCGGCACCTGGATCACATCGGGGATCTCCTCCACCTGAATCTCCGCCCGCGCCGAGATCCCCGCGCGCAGCTTGATCTCGCCCGGTTCCATGGTGACCTCGATGCGAAATTGCTTGCTGTTCTCGTCCCACCCGTCGGACGACGCCACCGACGCGATCTTGGTCACCTTGCCCGAAAAGCTGTGACCCTTGGCCGCGTCGACAGTGATGATCACATCCATCTCCTCCTTGACGAGATCGATATCCGCCTCGTGAACGGAGATCATGACCTGCATCTCGCTGAGGTCGGGCAGTGTGATGATCGTGATTCCGGAGTAGACGCTGTTGCCCACCTTGATCTCCTCGCGCCGCCAGGGGCGTGCCGGATCGCCGTAATGGACGATTCCCACGCGGGGCGCCTTCATGGTCATCTCCTCGAACTCCTTCTTGAGCTTGTCGAGACGCACCGTGGTCGAGGTGACCTGGCGTTGCCGGCTCGTGACGCGCGCCTGCTTCTCCTTGAGATTGATCTCCGTCTTTTCCTTGGCATTGACCAGGGTGCGCTGCGCGTCCTTGACGTCGGCGTTCTTCTGGATCACGTCCATCTTGAAGGTATACGTCTCGAAGAGCTCGAGGTCCTTCTGGGCGTTCTCCAGGTCAATCTGAGCCTCCTCCACCTTGAGGCGCTCCTCCTCAACCTGGATCTTGGTGAAGAAACCCTCCTCGGCTAGGGCGGGCACCTGCTCGAACTGCTCCACGGCGCGGTCGTGGCGGGACTGGGCCTTCTTCACGGCAAGCTTGAGCCTGTGCAGTTGGTTGGGCGCCTCGCCTTTCTCGAAGCGCTCGAGTATCATCTCGGAGATCTCGAGCCCGAGCTCGGCTTTTTCGAGGGAGGCGACATTGTCCCTCTCCTGGATGGCCAGCTCCGCCTTGACCGCCTCGAGCTCGGTCTCGTACTGGATCAGGCTGTTCTCCAGATCGTCGATCTGGGTCTGGACCTCGGTCTTCTCGAACTCGACGAGGATGTCGCCCTCCTTGACCTCGGTCCCCTCGTCGATGAGCCAGGTGATCGTGGCCCCCCGACGGAACTTCGGCTTGAGGTTGAGCGAGTGCTTGGCCTTGAGGTAGCCGTCCTCGGCAATGGTGATCTTGAGGACGTCCTGCTTGACCGTGAAGAGCGCCTCGTCGCGGGGCAGATCGGCCTTCTCGTCCGACCCCGTCCAGTCGAACTGGGTCAGGATCAGGCCGATTGCGACGAGACCGAAAAAACTCAGTGCGTACTTCATTCGACCCACATCCCCCTTTCGTCAATGAAAAGGATTCCAAGGTCCTTGAGCAGTCCGAGACGGGTGATCTCGTAGCTGACCTTCTCGTTGATCAGCCTGTTCTGCGCCTCGAGCATGTTCTGCTGGTTCTCGAGCAGGTCGCGGTTGCCGATCTCGCCCCGCTCGAACCGGAGCTCGGCGATGCGCACGGTGCGCGCCGAGTCCTCGATCTGCTGCCTCTGGATGTCGAGGGTGCGCCGCTGGCGCTTGAGTCCCCGCAGGGAACTGATCACCGCGACGACAAGCCCGTCCTTGAACTCATCGAAGGAGCGCAAGGTCGCCTCGTGAGAGATCTCGGCCCGCCGCCAGCTGTTCCGCTCGCTCATCTGGTCGATGGGAATCTCGAGCGAAAGCCCCGCGCTGTAAGACCTGTTGTCGAACTTCTGGTTGCCGAAGCTGGTGTTTGCGTTGGTCGAGAGGTTGTATCCGAGACTGAGATCGAGATCGGGAAGGAGACTGTTCTTGGCGATGCGCAAGCCGCGCTCCGAATCGACGAGCCGGTCTTTCTGAGTGATGAAATCGAGACGGTTGGCCAGGGCGACCTCCACTGCCGACTCAGGATCGAAGTCGACGGGGATGAACTCGGGCTCCGTGGGAAGCACATCGATCCGCGCCGTGGTCGGTAGACCGAGAAAGATCTTGAACTGGTCGAGGGCGAGCTCGTAGTTCTGCTCGGCCACGATGAGATCGTTTTCCGCGTCGAGCGCGTTCTGCCGGGCGTTGAGCACCTCGATCTCGGTCGCCTTGCCCACGTTTGCCATGGCCTTGGCTTTTCTGTGCGTGTAATCGACGTCGTCACTATTCCGTTGAAAGTTATCGATCGTCTGCTTCTGCTTCACCAGGTCGTAGTATTGGCTCGCCACGCGTATGGAAAAGTCCTGCCGGAAGAGCTCGTAGTCCCTGATCGTGTAGATGAGGTTGCGTTCGGCCTGGACAAGACTCTCGAAGGCGATCTCGTGCCCCGCGCCGCGCAGCAGGGGCTGGCTCAGCGAAACACCGAGGCTCGAACTGAAGGTGCGCGGGTCGTCGAGGCCGGGAGTGTCGCTGCTGTCGTACCCCGTGTTGGCGCTGACCGAAAGCGACCCGCCGAAGGGCATAATCTGGCTGGCGCTCACACCGAGGCCCGACGACTGGTTCCATGCCCGTCCTGTGCCATCGGAGAAAAGATAGTTGATCACTGCCGAGAGCTGAGGCGTGAAACTGTGGCGCGTTTCGACGAGACTCAGAACGGAGAGGTAGAGTGATTCCTTGCGCGAGACCTGGCTGCGGTTGGTCTGAAGCGCGATTTTGAGCGTGTCCTGCAGATCGAGCAAGCGCACATCGCCGGTCTCTTCATCGCTGACATCGGTCGGGATACCTTCGGACTGATCTGTTTCGGCCGCCTTGATCCGTTCCGGGTAGATGACCGATTTGCGGCGGTCGGCATTGAACTGGCGCATGCTGCGGCCCAGGATGGAATCCACGTCCCGGTCAGCGGCGGCCGAATAGGACTCGGCCGAACAACCGGAAAAAAATACGAGGAGAGCGGCGAGGCAGAAAGCGGGGAGCAGGGCAGGCACCGGACCGGTCGCGAAGAGCTTGGAGTTTGTGATGATCATGATTGCTCTGTTCATCTGTGCCCGACGAAGGATTATGCTCAGCGAAAAAAACGAGAGTGCTTCGACAGTTTCTTCTGACGAAGCTCGTGAGAAGAATATTCTGCGGTTCGCCTGTCTCGGACCGGTTCCCTGATAATGACTCCAGGCGCCCGGAAATCCCGGATCCAATCGATGCGAGTATTATAATCAAAAAACCCTGTTCTGTAACCTATCAGTCTGTCGAACTTGCAGACCAAAAAGTGCGCCTTCAGAGGGCTCTTCTCGGAAATCGACGCAACCCGCACGCCGGGGGGGCTGTTCATTATGTCATTCATTGTTTCTCCCGACCCTATAATTGGAGGCCCATCCGATGAACAGCACCGGCACCCTTTCTTTTCTCTCCGCCCTGTTGGTACTCGCCCTGTGTGTGACTGCCCCGTGCCAGACAAACCTTCTCGTCAATCCCGGCTTCGAATCGGGTTCGACCGGGCCCGACGGGTGGAACATCTTTCCTGTTCCACCCCCGCCCGGCGTAAATTTTCTGTGGGACAGCACCGTGAGCCACGGCGGCTTCCGGAGCGTGGCCGTCGACATCAGCGGCGGCAATCTCGGGATCTGGCGCCAGACCGTTCCCGTGACAGAAGGAACGGTCTACACCTTTGCCGGATACTCCAACGTACGCGACGTTGCCGTTCCAGGCTCATGCACGCTCCAGCTCGTCTTTCGCGACAGCGGCGGCGCGATCATCGAAACGGTGGACGTGCTGCGCCACTCGGGCACGATCGAGTGGATCTACGACCTTCCTCATGAATCCTGCTTTCGGGCGCCCGCTGGAGCGGTCGGCGTCGATGTCTCTCTCCTGCTCGACGGCGACGGAACGGTCTGGTTCGACGACATCCTCTTCGGTCCCACCCCCCTGGGAAGCGTGGGGGGCACCGTGACCAACGGCGCCGGGCCCGTGGCTGGGGCCACGGTCGAAGTGTGGGGCACCGACCTCTCGGCAGTGACGGGCGCGAACGGCCGTTACGTGATCACTGGAATTCCGGTGGCGTCGCCCAGGTATGTGCTGATCGCGTCCCATCCCGCGTACCGCAGTCTGGCAGCGGGTAATGTGGACGTGGAGGAGGATGCGGCGACCGATGTCGACTTCGTGCTCCGACCCGGGCAGGAGCCGGCTGATTTGGAGATCCGGGTCAAGTGCGGGCGGCTCATCTGGAAGGGCGACACCGACCCGAATCCCGTCAATCCCCTCGGTGTGATCGATCCGACGCTCTACCCGCCCGAGGTCGCCGTCTTTCTCGCACCGCACGAATATATCGACAGCGACCATCCCCTCGTGGTCCAGACCGCTGCGGCGATTCTCGACACTGTCGACCCGGCCGAAAGGAACAACACTCTCGCCGTGTCCTACGCGGCCTATAAATGGATCGTTCGCAACGTGGAGTGGGACGGCGTGTACAGCAGCCCCAACTATATCGACGTGACGAGCGGCGCCTGGCAGACCATATCGGGGGTGGGATGGTGCTATGCGAATAGTTTTGCCGAATGGCTCTACAAACCCTCGGAGATGATCGCCGAGAGCCGCGGTATTTGCATCGAGCACGGAAAGCTGGACACGGCGATCCTGAGGGCTCTCGGCATTCCGGCGCGGCCCATGCAGCCCTACGGCGGCGCGCATTTCTGGGTGCAACTTCCCTGGGGGGACGGCTACTGGGCCGTGATGAACACCACGGGCGGACGATCGGCCTTCAAATCGACAGGCAACCTCTGGGCCGGCTACGCGGCAACGTCCGAATCAAGCATCTACGGTTATCCGGTCGACGCCGGCGGATGGATCCACTCCGACTGGCACACCGACTCGAGGTGCCTCTGGCGCGAGGCGCATCCCTGGAGCGAGCGTTATGAAAGCTCGCCGGCCGGCTATGCTCAGGCCGTGGCCGACCTGCAGATCTTTTCGCAGACCGGCGTGGCGCCGCAGGCGCCGCCCCCGCCTCCGGGCGAGCAGCTCGAGATCGACTACTCCGACTTCACCCTCGATCTGAGAAACATCGGCGCTCAGCGGATCGTCACGGCCAGGTTTCCCCTACCTGTCGACAGGGACGAGGTCTATTACATGGGCCAGACCGCGTACTGGACCGATCATCCCGAGTGCGTCACTTCGACCTGGTTCGAGACGATCTCGAATCCGCCCGTGGCGGAGACCAATTGCTGGTTCAACATCGAATTCGATATGAGCGATCTGCTGCCGCCCGTCGAACTCGAGATTTGCGATCTGAAAGCCAATGGTTCCGACGGACCGATCGACCTCGACGCGGGCGATCGGCTCGTGGTGACCCTCTCCACCACGCCGGGCGGCCTGCATGGCGCGCCCGCGGACTGGTGGCTCTCGGCCGACGCGCCCTTCGGATGGTTTTGCTACAGGCTGGCCGGATTCTGGACCCCCGGTTTCAAAAGGACCTATGCCGGTCCGCTCGTTCCGATCAGTTCCAAGACCGTGATCGATACGAACGCCCTACCCCCCGGCGACTACACGATCTACTTCGCCGTGGACGCTCTGGACGGTGAGGCCCGCGGACGGTTTTACGACAAGGTGGAAATTTCGGTTCTTTGATTTTTTGCGTCCGGTTTTCCTTCCAACAGCGTTCGTGTCGGATCGATGAGGTGGGGAAAGTAACGGGGGGCCATTTCGAATGCACCATGATCTCTGCCGTCGGCCTGGCTAATCACGAGGGCTAGGGATTGTTCGAGGCGCTCCTCTTCAGCGAGGCGCTCGGGCTCTTCATGACGCAAGGTCAGTCGCCCGAGCCGGCGGGAGGTTACATTGCCGTCTCTCAGTAGAGCGTCTGCAGCGCCGCGACCTCATCGAGCCCCTCGCGCAGCGCGCGGATGCCGTCGACCGCGGCGCGCGCGCCGGAGAGCGTGGTGATGCAGGCGATGTCGGCCCGCGTGGCCGACCGGCGGATCGCGGTCTCGTCGTAGCGGCTCGCCTTGCCGAGCGGCGTGTTGATCACGAGCTGAACGCCCCCTTCGAGGATGCGATCGGCCACGTTGGGCGATCCCTCCCCCACCTTGGAGATCGGGGCGCACGCCACGTTCTGCTTCTGCAGGTAATCGGCCGTTCCCTCCGTGGCCAGCAGGTCGAATCCGAGGCTCACCAGATCGCGCGCGATGGGCAGAACGCTCGACTTGTCCCTGTCGTTCACGCTGAGAAACGCCGTGCCTTCCTCGGGCAGCCCCTGGCCGGTGGCGAGCTGCGCCTTGGCGAACGACATGCCGAAGGTGCTGCCCACGCCCATGACCTCGCCCGTGCTCTTCATCTCCGGCCCGAGGAGCCGATCGCTCTTCGGAAACCGGCGGAAGGGAAAAACCGGCCCCTTGGTGAAGACGCGGTTCAAGACACCAGGTCCTTCGACGCCCTGCATGGCGAAATCCTTGCCCACCATGGCGCGCACCGCGGTGGCGGTCATGGCGAATCCCGTCGCCTTCTCGATGAAGGGCACCGTGCGCGACGCGCGCGGATTGACCTCGATCACGTGCACCTCGCCCTCGAAGCTGGCGAACTGCACGTTGATCAGACCGACGACGCCGAGTTCGAGCGCGAGACGGCGCGTGTACTCTGCGAGAACCTCGAGCTCGATCGGCGTGACCCGGTAGGCGGGGAGAACGGCGAAGCTGTCGCCGCTGTGCACACCCGCCTCTTCGATGTGCTGGAGGATGCCGCCGATGATCACGCTCTTGCCGTCACACACGGCGTCCACATCGAACTCGACGGCGTCCTCGAGAAAGCGGTCGATGAGCACGGGATGCTTGGGCGTGACGCGCGCCGCCTCGTCGAAATACTGGTGCAGGCCCTTCTCGTCGTAGACGATGCGCATGGCGCGCCCGCCGAGCACGTAGCTCGGCCGCACCATCACGGGGTAGCCGATCTCGGACGCCACGCGATACGCATCGTCCTTGCTGAACGCGCTCCCGTAGCGCGGAATCGGAATGCCGAGCTCATCGACGAGCTCGCCGAATCGATCCCGATTCTCGGCGCGATCGATGGCGTCGACCGACGTTCCCAGGATCGGCACACCGGCGTCGGCTAGCTGACGCGAGAGGTTGAGCGGTGTCTGGCCGCCGAGCATGACGATCACGCCGTCTGGATTCTCCCGCTCCACGATGTGCATCACCTCTTCGAAGCGGAGCGGCTCGAAGTAGAGGCGGTCGGAGATATCGTAGTCGGTGCTCACCGTCTCGGGGTTGCAGTTGACAAGGATCGCCTCGATCCCCTCGCCGCGGAGCGTCTTGACCGCCTGGCAGCAGCAGGTGTCGAACTCGATCCCCTGGCCGATCCGGTTCGGCCCGCTGCCGAGCACGATCACCTTGCGCACGTCGTTCGGCTCGGCCTCGCAGGGGCCGTCCTCCCACGTCGAGTAGAGATAGGGCGTGCTCGAGGCGAACTCCGCCGCGCACGTATCGACGCGGCGGAAGACGGGGTTGATGCCGTACTCCTGCCGCAAGGCTTTGACCTCCGCCGCCGTGGGGCGAACGCCCGCGTCGGGACCGACCGCGGGCTGGAGCAGCCGCGCGATTCGCGCATCGCTGAATCCCTCGCGCTTGGCCAGGCGCAGCACCTCCCTGGGAAGCTCGGCGAGGGTGAAGCTCCGAATCCGGCCCTCCACTTCGACGAGGTAGGAGAGGTTGTCGAGAAACCAGGGATCGATCCCGGTGATGGCGCAGAGCTCCTCCGACGAAAGGCCGCGGCGCATCGCCTCGTGCAGATCGTGAAGGCGATTGGGATTGGGTCGTTCGAGCGCTACGCGCAGCGCGGTCAGGTCGCGCCGCTGGAAGGTCGATTCCCAGCCGTCGTCGCCGAGTTCGAGGGAACGGAGCGCCTTCTGCAGCGCCTCGCGGAAGGTGCGGCCGATCGCCATGACCTCGCCCACCGACTGCATGGTGGTGCCGAGCCGGTCGGGCGTGCCGGGAAACTTCTCGAACGACCAGCGCGGCACCTTGACCACGGTGTAGTCGATCGACGGCTCGAAGCACGCCGACGAGGTGCCGGTGATCTCGTTGGGCAGCTCGTCGAGGGTGTAGCCCACGGCCAGAAGAGAGGCGATCTTGGCGATCGGGTAGCCCGTCGCCTTGCTCGCCAGGGCGCTCGAACGGCTGACGCGGGGGTTCATCTCGATCACAACGCGCTCGCTCGTCACGGGATCGACGGCGAACTGCACGTTCGAGCCGCCGCAGACCACGCCGACCGCGTCGAGCACGACGAGCGCCTCGTCGCGCAGGTGCTGGTACTCGCGATCGGTGAGGGTCTGGGCCGGCGCCACGGTGATGCTGTCGCCCGTGTGAACGCCCATGGCGTCGAAGTTCTCGATCGAGCAGACCACGATGCCGTTGCCCGCGGTGTCGCGGATCACTTCGAGCTCGTATTCCTTCCACCCGAGAACGCTCTCCTCGATGAGCACGCTGCGGGTGGGCGAGAGGCGCAGGCCGTCGTCGGCCGCCACGAGGAACTCCTCCTTGTCGTGGGCCACACCCGATCCCGATCCACCGAGGGTGAAGCTCGGCCGCAGGATGGCGGGGAATCCAACGGCCTCGATCGCCGCGTCCGCCTGATCGATCGACGTGAGGAGAAAACTCTTGGGCACGCGGAGGCCGACCTTCCCCATCACCTCCTTGAAGAGCTCGCGGTCCTCGGCGAGCTTGATGCTGCGCACGCCGGCGCCGATCAGCTCGACCCCCCACCGTTCGAGGGCGTGGTTCTCCTCGAGCTCCACGGCGAGGTTGAGCGCGGTCTGGCCGCCCACGGTGGCGAGGAGCGCGTCAGGCTGTTCGGCGCGGATCACCTTCTCGACCATGGCGGCGGTGAGCGGCTCGATGTAGGTGGCGTCGGCCAGTTCGGGATCGGTCATGATCGTGGCCGGGTTCGAGTTCACGAGGATGACGCGGAAGCCATCCTTCTTGAGGGCCTTGATCGCCTGGGTGCCCGAGTAATCGAACTCGCACGCCTGGCCGATCACGATCGGGCCCGACCCCAAGACAAGGATCGACTTGATATCGGTACGGCGCGGCATCTCAACCCTCCTCCGCCGCTGGGCGTATTTTGCGCTGAACTGTTTCGCTCTTCGCCCCGCCCCTCCGCGCGTTTTGCGACGGGGAGTTTTCCCGTCGCGCGTTTTGCGACGGGGAGTTTT
>CAYXGI010000087.1:0-11405 GCA_964464495.1 uncultured Phycisphaerales bacterium | reverse complement strand
GGATCAGAGAAAAATCGCCCGCGACGACCCCACTGGGTCAACAGGACGCTTACGCGACATCGACAAGGATGGTCAGACCGAAATAGGCAAGGGATTCCGTGACGGGGCCTTTGTCTGGGATATCGAGGGAACATTCGCCGAGACCAACATCCAGTGGGCCACCTTCATGCACGACTTCCGCAGGACAGGCTGTTACGGGACGCCGATCTACGAGGATTCACAATCCAATCCGCCCTATCTCGACATCAAGTGCAACGGCCAGGACGGAGGCGTGGTGGTGAACAGCGGGGAGAACGTGACGCTCGTCATCGACGCCCACGCTGGTTACGCCGCGTGGACCGAGGGCGACGCGTGGGTGCTGCTCAAGAACACCACATCGGGCAACCTGTTCACCTACGGGCCTCACGACAGTCCGACCTGGAAACACGGAAACGCCAACGAATACTACTCGGGGCCCCTCTTCGACCACGTGGCCACCGTGCTCGACCAGCCGATCCAGACGGGCAGCTATGAAGCCTATCTGGCCGTCGACTTTCTGCCCGACGGCAATATCAGTCTGCCTTTCCTGTGGGATTTCGATAGGGTCGATTTCGTGGTTCAATAGGATGGGGAGTCGCAGAATCGCTTCTTGACCATGAGTCGTTCCGCGTCGATCAGCCGGGACTTCCGTCCACCGCGTCGATGATGCCGACCACCATCGACCGCACCGGCGCGAGCGGGTCGTTGAGGACCTGGCGCGAGCCGTTCCCCTCGTCGAGGACGAGAACGGTCTCCCCGTCGCCGGCGCCGACCGCGTCGAGAGCGATGATGTAGCCGCCCGTCGGTTTCAGCGCCCTGTCGAGCCGGTCGATCACGAGGATCTTCTTGTGCGCCATCGACGGGTGGTGGATGGTGGAATAGAGACAGCCCGTGACGCGGCCGATGATCATGGTTCCTCTCCGTCCTCGCCGTCGGCGATTTCGACACCGTCGACGATTTCGACACCGTCGACGATTTCGACACCGTCGACGATTTCGACACCGTCGACGATGCCAATGATCGCGTGGTCCACGGGCACGAACCAGGGATCGAGGGCGAGCGCCGCCTCGCGGCTCGCTTCCCAGTAGATCAGCTCGCCCGGCCCCGCCATGCGCGTTCCGTCGGCGCAGACGATCGGCGCGTCCTCTTCTTCCCCCCGCTTGTCGAGGGGCTGCACCCAGAGCATGGGGACGCCCTCGAGTCCTTCATGGATCACGGCCGGGACGACCGTGCCGATCACTCTACCGAGATACATTCTTCTCCTCCGGAATTTCAGCCCCCTCGGGCTGCAGCGGTTCGCACGAGGCGAAGTGCGTGCCCGCGCCGAGAGCCCGGCGCAGGCATCCGTCGAGACGGGGCAAAATCGTCGCGGCCAGGTTCTGGTCCCCGGCGGTGCGTTCCGCGGCGATCTCGAGTGCGGCCTCCACATCGGCCACGGCGCCGTCGAAGAGCACGAACGCCCGGCCGCCCAGACCGTCGGCCATGCGGATCTCGGCGATGCGCACATCGGCTCCCTTCACGGCCGCGTCGGCCGCGCCGAGGAGCGACGCCACGCAGCGCGTCTCGAAAACACCGAGCGCTTCCCGCTCCGGCGTCGCCCGGTCGCCCTTGACGGCGTCGTAGACATCGCCGTGAACCTCGGGCAGAAGGACCGAGTCGGCCAGGAAGTCGCCCGCCGCGTCGACGCCGGCGCGAAAGGCTTCTTCCACCGACGCCACCGATCCCCCGATCAGCACGAGGTAGCGCCCCGGCTGCACCGTACCCGCCTTGAGAAGCGCGATCGGCGCGCGCTTCACCATGGTGTCGACAGCCAGGATCCCGGTCGCCACGCTGTTTGATTCGATCAGTGCCAGTGCAGGATGACGCATGGTCAAACAATCCTGAAATGGTCGACCACGACGCAACGCCTTTGGCGGCTGAAGTCGCGGGGACCGGTCATGCCCTCTCCCGTGGGGCTGGCGATGGTGAGACTGCAAAAGCCCTCTCCGCCGGCGCCGAGGCCCGCGTGGGAGGGGCCGTTCTTTACGAAGATGGACGTGTTGATCTCCCGCGCCATGCGGCTCAGGTGGTCGAGGTTTTTCGAGTGCATCACGGCCGAGTGGCCGTTGGCCCGCTCGGCGCGCACGGCCGCCTCGATGGCGGCCTTGGCGTTCTCCACGCGGACCACGGGAAGGACGGGCATCATTTGCTCCGTCGCAACGAGAGGATGATCGCCCGGGACCTCGGCAAAGGCGAGGCATGTCTCGGGCCCGGCGTTCACGCCGATGGTTGCGAGGATCACCGAGGCGTTCTTGCCGATCATCTCCTTGTTCACCACCGCCGGCCGCCCCGGGCCGCGCACCTCGTCGAAGATGACCTCCTCGAGGCGGTGCAACTGTCCGGCAGTGAGATGAAAACCGCCGTGAACCTTCATCGACGCCATGAGCCGGTCGGCGGCGGGGGCGGTGACAAAGACTTCCTTCTCGTCGACGCAGACGATGTTGTTGTCGAACGATGCGCCGCGCACGATGTCACGGCCGGCCTGATCGAGGTCGGCCGTCTCGTCGACAACGACGGGCGGATTGCCCGGCCCGGCGCAGATGGCGCGCTTGCCGCTCGTCATCGCCTGGCGCACCACGCCCGCCCCGCCGGTGACGACCAGCAGGCGCACGTCGGGATGGCCCATGAGGGCCTGGGCGCTCTCGATGGTGGGATCGGTCACGGCCGTGACCAGGCTTTCGGGTCCGCCCGCCGACGCGATCGCCCGGTTGAGAAGCGCCACCGTCCGGCATCCGGCCTTCCGCGCGGCGGGATGGACATTGAAGACCACGCTGTTGCCGGCGGCCACCATGCCGATCGTGTTGCAGATCAGGGTGCTCGTGGCGTTGGTCACAGGCGTGATCGCCCCGATGACACCGTAAGGCGCGTCCTCGAAGAGGGTCAGACCCCGGTCGCCGCTCGACGCTTCCGAGCCCAGCGCCTCGGGGCCGGGCGTCTTTTGCGCGGCGAGACGGTTCTTGCTCACCTTGTCCTCGAACCGTCCGAGTCCGGTCTCGTCGTGCGCCAGACGGGCGAGCGTCTCGGCCTCGTTGAGCATGCTCTCCCTGATGGCGTCGATGATTCTGCGGCGGACGTCGAGTCGCATCGTCGACAGGCGGCCGAAGGCCTTCCGCGCCGCGTCCACGGCGGTGTCGAGGTGGGTGAAGAGACCCTGGGCGGGATCTTCGGCCACCGCCGGTGCAGACACCGGAGCCGGTGTGGACACCGGAGCCGGTGCGGACGCCGGCGGCGCCGCGGGCGCCGATTGAACGCCCCTCATCCGCCCGGCGATCAGCTCGGCGATGCGGCTCACTTCGCTCTCATTCAGCTTGCTCACGATTCACGCTCCTGACGGGCCCCGCTCCCGGCCCGAAGGCGGGCGGTGTCGGCCCGGTCGGTCCGCTCCTTCTCGGGCCGCGCTGTCTAGTCGTCGCGGCCCTTCTTGTAGAGCTCCTCGCCTTCGATCTCGTAGCTGTCCACGATCGCCATGACCACCGCGTCGCAGGGGCGGTTGTCGGTGACCGGAGTCTGTCGCGCCGAGGAGCCCGTGGCGTAGAGGACCGTCTCCCCCATGCCGGCTCCCACCACGTCGGCGGCGACCACCGTTCCACCCTTCAACTCGCCCGTCGGGTCGAGGTCCCCGAGGAGGAGGAACTTGAGCCCCTCGAGGCTGTCCTCCTTGCGCGTGGCGACCACCGTGCCCAGCACTCTGGCCAGTTTCATTCGCGCCTCCTGCTCTGTCTTACTTCGACCGCGCCGGTTCGGGGTTGCGGCCCAGCGGGATCACCAGGTCGACGTTCGAGTGGGGACGGGCGATGATGTGAACCGAAACCAGCTCGCCGACACGCGCGGCGCCGGTCTGCCCGGCATCGCAGGCCGCTTTCACCGCGGCCACGTCGCCGCGGATGACGGCGGTCGTGTAACCGCCGCCCGTCTTCTCGTAGCTGACCAGCTCCACCTTGGCGGCCTTGACCATGGCGTCGGCAGCCTCCACCATGGCGGGAAAACTCCGCGTTTCGATCATTCCAAGCGCTTCGGCCATTGTTTTGTCTCCTTGAGCAACAAATGATGCGTCGATCTTCTATCTGTTCTTCCGAGCGGTCCGGCCGCTCAGTTCCTGCACGGCGGTGACAGCGGCGGGCACGGCCACATCGATGTCCCGGTCCTCGCCTCCCAGGTAGACCCGTCCGAAACTCCCGAAGGCGCGCACCTCGAGAACGTTGATCTCGGCCGCCTTCTCCGCCTCGTTGGCGGCGAGGGCGGCGTAGGCGGCCGGTTCGCACTCGAGGATGAAGAGGCTCTCGCCGGCGAGAATCATGTTCCCGTGCCGCATCCGGTTGATGAGCTGGGTCTGGTGGTCGTCGAGGCAGCGGACGACCTGGTTCGAGAGGACGCGCGGTTTGATGCGCTCCTCTTCCTTGAGCCCGAGGGCGTCGAGGATCGCCTGCCCGGCTTGACGCACGTCGGCCTGGCTCTTCGAGTGGATCTCGAGCATGCCGTAGAGCCGCTCCACGATCTGCATGCCGGGCGTCACGTCGGTCGACTTGAGCGCCACGTCGGTGACGCGGTTGATCTCGATCCCGGGCGAGATCTCCACAAAGAGGCTCGCCTGGCCCTGGGTGGGAAGGAACCCTTGCGCCACCGTGGCCAGGAAAGACGCGAACTGGGGTTGGAGACTATCGAGAAAGATGTAGGCTCTCAGGTCGACCATGTCGCCTCCTCCATCAAGTACTGACCGTGACTTCTTTCGCTTCCCGGACGATCGCGATACCGGCGCTCGCCCCGATGCGCGTGGCGCCCGCCTCGATCATCCGCTTCGCGTCGTCGTAGGAACGGATCCCGCCCGCCGCCTTCACCTCCATGCCCGCGCCGCTCACCGCCGCCGACATGAGGGCCACGTCGTCGGACGTGGCGCCGCCCGGGCCGAACCCGGTCGACGTCTTGACGAAGTGGGCGCGCGCCTTGCGCGAGATCTCGCACGCCCGGTGCTTCTCCTCGTCGGTGAGCAGCGCCGCTTCGATGATGACCTTGCACGATGCGCTCCCGTCGCGGCACGCCTCGACCACGGCGCGCACGTCGCGCAGGAGAGCCGCGTCGTCGCCCCCCTTGAGGGCGCCCACGTTGATGACCATGTCGATCTCGCGTGCGCCTTCGCGGATGGCACGGCGCGCCTCGAAGGCCTTGGTTTCCGGCGCGGTGGCGCCGAGGGGGAAGCCAACCACGCTGCAGACGTCGACTTTCGTTCCCTGGAGCTCCCTTGCGGCGAGCTTCACCCAGACCGGATTCACGCAGACCGCGGCAAAACTGAATTCGCGCGCCTCGGCGCAGAGTTTTCCGATGTCGTCGGCCGTGGCGTCGGGCCTGAGGATGGTGTGGTCGATGTACCGTGCGATGTCCCTGGGGATCGGACCGGGCGACGGCGCCGTGCTGAACCGGCCGACGCCGAGCTGGATGAACTGGCGGACCGTTTCGGGGCTTTCCGATACGGTGGGGCCCTGCACCCCGTTTCCGGCGAGAAGGATCTGGAGCTTGGCGGCGATCCGTTCGAGGTCCCCGTCGGTGAGATTGAGCGGCAGACCGTCTCCGGCAGCCGGCCCGTCTGGCGCAGGTAGGGCGGGACCGGCGCCGCCGCCGGCCGGCGCGGCCGGTTTTACCTGCGCGATGCGCAGATCGAGCTTTCCTGTTTCGATCGCGTCGATCATGGAAACCCGCTGCTTGTGCCGTTCCTCGACGCAGTCGGTCTGGAGCCAGAGATCGACGATCTGTTTCGCCAGGCCCTGGCCGATGAGGTGCGCGCCCAGGGTCAGGACATTGGCGTCGTTGTGCTCGCGGCTGTTGCGGGCCGTGGACAGATCATAGGCGAGCGCCGCGCGCACTCCGGGCACCTTGTTGGCGGCCATGGACGAGCCAATTCCGGCGCCGTCGATCATAATTCCTTTGTTGCAGCGCCCTTCTGACACCCAGCTCGCCACCGCGTAGGCGAAGCGGGGGTAATCGACCGCTTCATTCGATGAAGTACCGAGATCGATCACCTCGTGGCCCTGGTTTCTCAGATGGGTGGCCAGAGTGGATTTCAGCTCATAGCCGCCATGATCGGCTCCGAGAGCGACTTTCATAACCGACTCTCCCAAATTTAGTTACGACCAGACCTGGGACTCGTCTTTATCATCTGAAGCTGGTGTGGGCCCGATTTCGCCGCTTTCCGTGGCCAAGATCTTCTGTAGCTTTCGAACATGAAGCTTCAAGGACTCCACCCCGAGCTCGGTGATTCGAAAATGGGTTACCGAGCGCCGGCCCTTGGTCCCCTTCAGAATCTCGATGTATTCGCCATCAGCCAGCTTCCGCGTTTGAACGTGCAGGTTTCCGTCAGCGAGGTTCGTGGCGCGTTTTAGCTTCGTAAAAGAAAGAACCTTGCCCGGTACCAGGGCTGCCATGATGCTGAGTCGTGAAGACGAGGTGAGAAGCTCATCGAATATCACTGTTGCTTGGCCTTTTTATCCAACATTTACTTTGCTTTTTGAAGTTAATCGACTTTTTGGTCAATAAGCAACACCATTTTTCGAAATTGAACTCCATTGTCTTCATGATTTGAAGTAACTGACCTCGGTGTGATCCGGATAGAAACCAGTGCAAGCCATTTTCAGTGCTCGTCGATCTGCTGCCTCGCGAAAGCGGGTGAGCTCGAATTCCGCTTCTTGGGATTATCTTCCTGGCGTTACGTTCCGGAGTATGCCCCGATAGAAGGCACGGACGCACGCCGGATCCTGTCTAGCGAATACGAAAGGAGCCGATCGTGACGGTCAATCCCGAGGAACTGCTCGCCCACGCCGATTTCGTGCGCCATCTGGCGCGCAGTCTGGTCAGCGATGAGCACCGCGCCGCCGACATCGCCCAGGACACATGGCTTGCTGCGCTCGAGCGCCCGCCCGCAGACCCGGTTTCGTTGAAATCGTGGCTGTCGACGGTGGTGAGAAACTTCCGGCACAGGTTCTTTCGCAGCGAAATGCGACAGCGGAAGAGGGAGTCCGCCGCGGCGAGGCCCGATCGATCTCCGTCGACCGAGGAGGTGGTGGCGCGCGAGGAAATCAGGCAGCGCGTGGTGCGCGCCGTGCTCGACCTCGAGGAGCCCTACCGGTAGGTGATTCTGCTCCGCTATTACGAGAACCTTCCGCCGCGCGCCGTGGCAGAGACCCTCGGCGCACCGCTCGAGACGGTCAAGACGCGTTTGCACCGGGGGCTCGAACAGCTCCGCGGCCGACTCGACGCCGCCCACGGTGAGAGCGAAGAGAACTGGCGCCTCGCCATCGCGCCTCTCGCGGGGCTCCACTTGTCGACGACGTCGGGCGGCGCCGCGGCTGGTTCTGGCGCGGCACTCGCCGGCGCCCTGAGCCTGTGGGCCAAGGTCAAGATCGCCGCGACCGCGGCGCTGATCGTCGGCGGCACGATCACTCTCTGGACCCTCGTCGGGCAAAACGAAAGCGGCGCCGACCTCGACTTCGCCGGCGCCGACTCCGGCTCCATCGCGGTCGCGCAGCGCGGCGGCGACGGGGCCGCCGGTGGTCAAGCCGACGCCGCTCCCCATCTCGCCGGAATGGTGGCGCGGCAGCGGCTCGTTCCCACCGAGCAGGTGTCCGGCCGCGTTCTCGACGCACGCTGCCGGCGTTCGGTGGTTGGCGCCACCGTGATCCTATCCAAAAAAGATGACAAGGAGCAGGTCGTGAAGACCACGACCGACCGCTCGGGCCGCTTCGCCATCGGCGGAATCGACGACCCGGGGCCGGCCTGGCTCGCGATCCGCGCACCGGGCTACGGCAACCGGGTCATCGACGTGGGTGAGGCCGGCGGAAGCGTCGCGGTCTTCGACGAGCTCCTTCTCGAACCCCGCTGGTGCGTCCAGGGCCGGGTCGTCGACGGGGACGACCGCCCTGTCGCCGGCGCGCGGATAACCGGTCTCTTCAAGAGCCGCTTCGAAAAGGTGGACGGCAAGCGGGAACTGGTGAGGGAGGAGCTTTTCGCGACGAGCGGGGAGGACGGCTCATTTATTTTCTGTGCCGGAAACGATCGATCGGAACGGTACGGTTCCGGCCCCGGGTTGTACCGCGCGGAAGCGGAGGGGTCCGCGTCCCTCTGGACAGCGACCGGCGACGGGGAGATCGTGCTTCTTCGGCTCGAACCGGCGAGGAAGTTGACGGGCCGAGTGCTCTGGTCGCAGGACGGGAGCCCGATCGCGGGAGCGACGGTACGGTGCCGCGACGAACGGGATTACAACCTTCAAAAGCACAACGCGACCCACGTGGGACATGATGGCGCGTTCCGTTTCGCCCGTGTGCCCGACAGGGAGGTGGAGGTGAACGTTTTCGTCCAGAGCCCCACCGATGCGCGCAAACCGCCCGAGTGCCGCGTGACCGCACCGGGCGGCCTCGGCAATCTGGGCACGCTCATCGTGGACGGACCCGCCTCGCTCGACGTCTGGGTCCGTGACGAGAAGAAAGAGCAAGCGATCGAAGGCGCCATCATCGGCTATGGCGACAGCGGCTACACCATGGGTTCGATCGGGACCGACAGCGGGGGGCTCGCAAGAATCACCGGACTGCCGGCTGAAACCAGGATCTTTCTCTTCTGTTCCCTCGAATGGGAAAGCAAGTCGCAAAACTACATGAGACGCAAGCGGTCGCCGACCCGTATCATCAACTCGGGCGAGCCGGGATCGGTCACCACCGTCCATCTATCCCTGTCGACGGAACCTTTCTGGGAGGACGAGCCGGATCCGCCGCCCAAGACTCCCGTGGCGGGAATCGTGAAAGATCCCGACAACAATCCGATCGCCGGGGCGCGGGTGGAGTTCTTCATCGACGGCAGCCCCGAGCCACCCGATCCCGATCCGATCAAAAGAAACAGGAAGCTCTATCTGGGAAACGACTTCAGGGAGGGATCCCACCCGAATCATCCCGTCGATCAATCGGGCCGCTTCGCCTTCGAGATCCTCTGCGTGCCGGGGATCCACACGATTAGAAATGTGACAGTCACCCACCCTCACCATGTTCCGGTCTGGATGCCCGGCGCTGCGTTCGATGGGCGGGCGATGGACGATCTCGCCTTCACCCTCGAGCCGGTGACCGAGTGGCTGGACGGGGTGGTGTGCGCCGTAGGTGGCGAGCGGCTGCCGAGGTGCAATGTGCGCGCCGTCTACACCGTTGCCGAAGAGGGGAACGAAAAGGTCGAGTTCGCCTACCATCCGGCAACGGACGACGAGGGCCGGTTCCACGTTCCCTACGTGCCGGACATGATCCTCGCCTGCGGCGCGGCGCCCAAGGGTTGCGAGGGGAACCGTGTCCGGGGTGAATCGAATCGGTTCAGACAGACGGCGAGCCCGGCCATCCGCATGGTGGTGAAAAAGCACGCGCCGCCTCCCGTCGAACCGCCCCCGGAGCGCTATCCCGTCTCGGTGCGATGCGTCTCGTCGGACGGACGGCCCATGAGCCAGGTCGAGATCACGGCCTGGGCGCGCGAGGGAGAATCCCTCTGGCGCGGAATCGGAACCTACAGGGGCTGGTTCAAGGATTTCACCGATCGTGATGGACGCGCATCGATGGAGTCCGATCGCAGCGGTTCGATCTTGATCCGATCGGCTCTCTTCAAGAAGAGTCAGCTCACCTCGAGAGATGTCCTTCTTTTCGAGGAAGCCGTCAACGCGCAAACCGGTTCCGGCGAGAAGCTCGTCACCCTTCCGGCGGGCCAGGTGATCGAGATCCTCATCGTCTACCACGGGATCTCCGACGCCGTGGCCGAATGTATCGGCCTGCTCCCGACGCGTTCGATGGTGGCGCTCGTTCCCGATGACGGCCGCCCGGCGATTTCTCTTCTAGATGAGGAGCTTGAAGAAGAGGGCCGGTACTGGTTCACCCGCCACGAGGAAATGCGCTACGGCGGACACCGCGCCCTCGCCCTACGGCGTCTCGTGCCGAAGGGCGCCTACCGGATCCGCGTGAAGATACCCGGTTACGTACCTCATCACTCGCCTCTCCTGACACTGCTCGACTCCGACGAGATCCTCTCCCTCGTCGTCGATCTCGAGTTGGATGAATGACGGCAGCACTCTTCAGCAACGGTAGGGTGCCCAAATCGGGTCCTCCGGGTCGAAAATCACCGATTTTGTTGAACCAGATCCATCAACGACGGTGTATTGTTTAATGTACAGAATTCCTTTCTGAGCAGCACGATAAAGCGCGGCAGACGCTTTTTTATTTTGTCCGATTTGAGGATGTTTTTCTTATCTCCAGAAAGGAGGCTCTCGATGCGGTTACTTACACTTCTCCTGGCCGCGGCCCTTGTGGGCTTTATGGCTGCGCCGGGGCTGTCCCAGTCGATCTACATCTGGGACAAGGACCACAACAAGCTCTTCGCCGACCCAGAGGGCGGCGGAAACGTGGATGCCACCTACGGCGTGAAAAAAGCACTCGATGAACTCGGTTATGCCTACACCTTCGGCGCCACTCTTCCTTCCGACATCAGCGGCTACGATGTTATTTTCGTCGTCATGGGATCTTACTGCTGAGGAATGACGGACTATGAGCTGACTGCGGGGCAGCAGCAAGATCTCGTCGAATTCCTCAATGACGGCAAGGGCCTTTACATCGGCGGCAATGACTTCGGATATTTTAATGGAACCGATCCGATCTACGCCATGTTCGGCTGCACCTACCTGGGCGACCACACCGACCTGAACAGCCTCACCGGGCAGAGCAGCACCTTGCTCGACGGGTCGACGATCAATTATACGATGACGGGCTATCCAGGTGATTATCTGGACTGGATCGGACCTGCCGGCGGCGACATGCTGTACAAGTGCCAGAGCGGCCTGTACCGCGCCGTGGCCTATTCCGGTCCGGACGGAACATATCGTGCGATCCACTCGGCCTTTTGGTTCGGCGCCATGAAGGACGCGGGCGCATCCCACACCAAGACCGAGATCATGGGCGCCTACATGCGCTACCTCAAGGGCGACACCCTCGTCTGCGCCGTGTGTGACGAGCTCTCCTGCGCCGCCGGCGGCGACGCCAACCTCATGATGGAGCTGACCCCGACCGACTCGGGAGCCAAGTATCTCATCGCCGCCTCCATGTCGGGGACGACCCCGGGCACATGGATCAACGGCGTGAACATTCCACTGAATCAGGACAATTTCACCCGGTTCGTGCTGGACAACCTGAACAAGCCCATGTTCAGCAACTTTGCCGGATTTCTCGACGGATCGGGCCGCGCCGTTGGCCTGCTCGATTCGCTGGGACCGATCGACCCGGTCTGGATCGGTACACGCTTCAATCCCGACTTTCTCAAGTTTGCCGGGCACTATCGCTTCGAGCCGAGGC
>CAYXGI010000086.1:0-11471 GCA_964464495.1 uncultured Phycisphaerales bacterium | reverse complement strand
TCGGCGCATCGCTCTCCGCTGAACTCGAAAAAGGGCGCGCCCGACACTCTGCCCAGACGAGCAGTACTGCGCGTCGATGAAGCGTTCGCCCGCGTTTTCGTCGCCGTACTCGAAGACGAAATAGTCGGTGTCGATGTAGGGTCTCGACGAGGCGGCCGTTATCCCTGTGTGGCCGTTGTATTCGATCAGCGAATAAAGCTCTTTGATCGTGGGCAGACGCCAGTCGGTGTAACCGGCGAGATTAAACGAAACGGCACCCGCGACAGCATCGTCAAAGGACATCTTGTCGCCCGGATCCTGCTGCCACATCAGACCTGTCTGCAGGTCGGTCACCGTGCCGTCGCCATTGAGCCGATACGCGGGCAGTGTTCCCACATACTGGGCATCCTGACCGTGAAAGGCCTGCGCCTGTCCGGGAAAGTCGATGGCACCGGCATCGTCGTAGGTTTTCTTCTGGGCAGTATCGACAACAGGATAATCGCCCGCCTGCAGGGACAGGCAGAGGCATCCGACCGCGAGCAGAACGATCGAAACGGTTCTCTTCGACAATTGAACGTTCATTGTTTTCTCCCTCGTTTTGGTTGCACCGACCGACCCTCCCACTTGCACTCCGGTTACTGCAGGTCATGAACGTACGGGGGAGGGCCGATTCTACAGGTTCACGGTTGGTTTTTAAGATATTGTAATGACAGGAGCAACTCGCGGTGGAAAATCGGGTTCATAAGAGAGCCGCCGAAAAGCGGCATCTCGAGAAAGGCTGTAGAAAAACGATCCGTCCTTCCGTTCAGCACATTATGGGACGCCAAGCATGACCACCAGGTCGGGCGATCACCACGAACTCGACAGACGCCTGGAGAAAGGCGATGAACAGGCCCTTGCGGCGCTCTTCGCGCTGCACCGGGAGCGCTTGTGGCGCACGGTCAACTTTCGGCTCGATCGCCGGTTGCGCGGTCGCGTCGACCCGGACGATGTGCTCCAGGAAGGCTATCTGGCCGCCGCGCAGCGCATCGAGCATTACAGGTCGCTCGATACCAGGTCGCCCTTTCTCTGGCTCCGCTTGATTGTGAGTCAAACGATGATCGATGTGCATCGACTTCACCTCGGCGCCCAGATGCGCGACGCCGACCGAGAGATCGCCATTCAGGACGGCGCCTACTCTCAATCGACCTGCACGTCGCTCGCGGTCCAGCTGGTCGGAAAGCTGACCTCGCCGAGCAAGGCCGCCGCCCGGGGCGAGATGATCGAACGGGTCGAGCAGGCGATCGCCGAGATGGATCCGCTCGATCAGGAAGTTCTCGCTCTGCGTCATTTCGAGGAGCTGACCAACATCGAGGTCGCCGAGGTCCTGGGTATCCAGCAGAAAGCTGCAAGCATCCGATACATTCGCGCCATCAAGCGTCTCAAGGATATCATGTCCCACCTGCCCGGATTCTTCTCGGAGGATCGCGATGACGGCTGAGAACGAAACAGGCCGTGATCCTCTCGAGGAGCTCGCATCTGAATTCATCGAACGGCAGCGGAACGGCGAGCGTCCCTCGATTTCGGAATACGTTGCCAAGCACCCCGAACTGGCCGACGAGATCCACGATCTCTTTCCCACGATCGCGGCGGTGGAACGGCTCAAGATCCACAAGGAGCACTCCACCGACGGCCGCGCGTCTCTCGGCCCCGTAAAGATCGACCGGTTGGGAGACTTCCGGATCATCCGCGAAATCGGCCGCGGCGGCATGGGAGTCGTTTTCGAGGCGGAACAGGAATCGCTCGCCCGCCGGGTGGCGGTCAAGGTTCTGCCCGGCCATTCGATCCTCGATCCCGAGAACCTGAGACGCTTCGAGCGGGAGGCTCGGTTCGCTGCCAGATTGCATCACACGAACATCGTTCCCGTGATCGGCGTGGGCGAACAATCGGGCTTTCACTACATCGTCATGCAGTTTATCCGCGGCGTGGGCCTCGACCGGATCATCAAGGCCCTCATGCGCTCCGACCGGCTCGGACCGACCTCTTCGGAAGGGGCACTCGAGGAGAAACCGGACACGGCCGCCGCGGGAAAAGAGGAGCTCGAAGCGGTCCTGAGCCAACTGTTGAACGGAACTGGCCGTCGAGAGGACAGGCCCCTTTCAACGTCCGGCACAGAGGCGCGCTACTGGAAGACGGTCGCGGGGATCGGCATGCAGGCGGCCGAGGCGCTCCACTACGGCCATTCGCAGGGTACCTTGCACCGCGATGTCAAACCGGCCAACCTGCTGCTCGATACGCGAGGCGTCGTCTGGATCACCGATTTCGGTGTGGCCAAGGCGATTCAGTCGGATGACGTGACCCGCACGACCGATGTCACGGGCACGTTGCGATATATCGCGCCGGAGCGGTTCCACGGAAGAACCGATGCCCGGAGCGACATCTACAGCCTTGGGCTGACGCTCTACGAACTGGCGACCCTGCGATGGGCCTTCGACGCGGCCGATCAGCACGCATTGACGATGCAGATCGTGAACCGCGAACTGGTCGCACCGCGCAAAATCAATCCCCGGATTCCGCGCGACCTGGAAACGATCGTCCAGAAAGCGACCGCCCGCGAGCCCGATCACAGGTACTCCACGGCCGGAGAGCTCGCCGCCGATCTCCAGCGGTTCGTGGAAGATCGTCCGATCCAGGCACGACGGACCACACCGGTCGAGCGGCTCTGGTTCTGGTGCCGCCGGAATCCGGTGACCGCGGGATTGACCTCGGCTGTCCTGGTCCTGCTGATCCTGGTCGCGATCGTCGCCACCACCGGATACGTCAAGACGAAGAACTCCAATCGGCTCGTCACACAGGCGCTCGACGGCGAAAAGGAGCAACGGCAAAAAGCCGAGGCCACATCGGGTCTCGCCCTCGATGTGCTGGACAGGATCTACACCCAGTTCGCGCCGGCCCGATTCGACGACGGCATGAACCTCACCGTCGAAGACTCGGAGGGGAACGAAATCGAGATTCCCGCCCAGCCTGCCCTCTCGAGGGAAACGGCAGCACTCCTTGACAGCCTGCTCGTGTTTTATGATCGCCTGGCCGAGCAGGGCGGCGACGACGCGAAGCTCCGGCAGAAAAGAGCCAGCGCGAATCATCGCGTGGGTACGATCCAGCAATATCTGGGACAGTTCGAACAGGCCGAAGCCGCGTACCTTCGGGCGCTCGACATCTTCGGGGATCAAGGGACAGAGACTGCAAAGATCTACAATGAACTCGGCCGCCTGTACAGGACGACCACCCGTCCCGACGAAGGCTTCGCGGCCCATCGGAAGGCGTTGAGCCTGCTCGAGAAATCCGCGACGGAAGCGGACCGGACCTTCGAGACGCGCTTTGAACTGGCGCGCACGTTCTACTATCTGGGATCGGAGATCTCGCGGGATCTGGACATGGTTCCACCCGGACCACCTCCCGGTTCACCGCGCGGAGGCCCCGGGCAGCGCGGCCCCGGACCGGGCCGGTTCCGGCCGCCGCCGAGTCCGTCAGGCGACCGGTCGTTTCGTCCCCCGCCCCGGCGGAACGGGCCAGGCAAACAGGCCGGTCCGGCACGCGAAGGCCGACCGCGGGCGCCGGCCGATCAACGACCGGACAGGAAGCAGTGCTTGGATAAAGCGATCGCTCTTCTCGACGATCTCATCGCCGAATCACCGTCCGATCCTGCGTGCCGCCACCTCCTCGGGCTCTGCTACCGGGACCGATCCCGGGGGATCCCCCTCGATCAAAGTGCCGATCCTTTGAAGGACGCGGTGCGGATTCTGGAAGAACTGGTCGACGAGTATCCGGATCTGTCCGATTTCCGCTTCGAACTGGCGAAAACCTACGCGCTCTGGGACGTGCGCCGACTGCCACACGAACTACACGCGACTGCGGAGGTCGATCTCGAAAAGGCTCTCGACATCCTGGAGCATCTCGTCATCGAACATCCCCATGTTCCGTCATACCTCATGGCACGTGTCCATGCTCTCCACAAGCTGGGCGACATCCTGCGCAGAACCGACCGCCTCGATCTGGCAAGGACGACGATCGAGAAAGCGTTGGTGTATCAGAAGTCGCTCTCCGATCGCTTTCCGGGCAATTCGTCGTACGAGCAATGGACGGTGGTGATTCAGAATTCCCTGGCCAGATTGCTGCGCGACCTGAACCGCTTCGCCGATGCCGAACGGCTCCTGGAAGAGTCCCTTGGTATTCTGGGGCCGCTCATGGCGGCCGAGCCGCTTCCGGACCAGATCCGAGGGCTGCTCATAGAATGCTACATGGAAAAACGTGATCTGTACCACCTGATGGGCGACGAAAACTCGGCCCGAGAGATGTTCGACAAGGCACAGGAACTGCGCCGCAACAGAGACAAAACTCCCAAACCCGATAAAAAAAACAAGAATCTCTGAAAAACACCGCGAGCCGGTAGAAATCCACTTTCTCTATCCGTTCAAGAAGGTAGCCCGCTTAATCGCCGGCTCGTTAACCCTGAATGGAGACTCCCTTTCGGCGGACTCGATGAATGACGGTCCGTCTGGTTCAGGGAGCCTCCGGAGGAATGGTTCCTATCCACGGAGGATCCGCAATGAACTTGTTCTCCCGACTGACCGCACTTGTACTCCTCTTCGTGCTGACCGCAGCCGCGGCATCACACTCGCAAGACCTTTACGACGAGACGATCGTTCGCGATATCGAGCTGACCTTCCACCAGTCCGGCTGGTGGAACTTGCTCTACCAGAACATGTCGAGCGAGACCTGCATCGAGGCCGACATGGTTGTTGACGGTATCACCTACCTTGATGTAGGGGTGCGCTTCAAGGGCAATTCGTCGGCTTCGGTCTGGCCGGCGGAGAAGATGCCCTTCAAGATCAAGACAGACGAGTTCGTGGCCGACCAGAAGCTCTATGGTTACGACACGATCAACCTGGGCAATTCGTTCATGGATCCTACCTTCACTCGCGAGGTGGTCACCTACCACACCCTGCGCAAATACATGCCCGCGCCGATGTCCAACTACGTGCGGCTCTGGCTCAACGGGACCTACTGGGGAATTTATGTCAACACCGAGCAGGTGAGCGGCGAGTTCCTGGACGAGTGGTTCGAGGACAGCGACGGCAATCGCTACAAGTGCGATCCTCTCTCAGGTGGCATGGCAACCCTGAAATGGCTCGGCTCGAATCCGGCCCTCTACTACAACTACTACGAGCTCAAGAGCGATCCTACCGGTTCCGAGTGGACCGATCTCGTCGACATGATCGACATCCTCAACAACGATCCCGTGGCCGACCACTGGACCGACCTCGCGCCCGTCCTCTTCATGGACCGCTGCCTCTGGTACCTGGCCGGGTGCAATCTCTTTTGCAACCTCGATTCGTACATCGGCAGCGGGCACAACTACTACATGTACAACGATCCCTACGAGGGGCGCTTCAGCCCGGTCACGTGGGACACGAACGAATCGTTCGGCAACTTCCCCATGATCCCCGGCGGGCCGCCCCTCACCCCGACCCAGCTCCAGCAGCTCTCGCCCCTGCTCAACTACGGGGACAACGACTACCCTCTGATCAGCCAGCTTCTCGATCCCGCGGCCGGAATCCGTGGAAGGCAGGCTTATTACGCCCACTACCGCGACATGTTGAACGAGGAGTGGAACTGGACCAACATCGGCGGACTCGTCCAGCAGTACCAGGACCTGATCGAACAGGATGTGATCAACGACACGAAGAAGCTCTACTCGCTGAGCTACTTCTACAGCAACGTGACGCAGAACGTGCAGATCGGCAACCGCACCTCGTGCGGCCTGCAGCCCTTTGTCGAGAACCGCCGTACTTATCTGCTCAATCAGTCCTACATCAACGCTTCGGCGCCTCAGATATCTGGAACGACGATCTCGCCGACCGAGCCGGGACCCAACGACGACGTTCTCGTCACGGCGACGGTGACCGTGTCGGGCGCCACCCTGGGCGACGTCGACCTTTACGGTCGTGCCAGTGTGGACAGTCTCTACACCAAGTTCTCGATGTACGACGACGGCCAGCACGGCGACGGCGCCGCGGGCGACGATCTCTTCGGCAACTGGATCCCGGCACAGACGGCTGGAACCAAGGTCGACTATTTCATTCTGGCCCAGACAACGGCCCAGACCGTGTCCCTCGATCCGATTCACGGGGAGAGCAACCCCTATGACTATCAGGTCGAACCCGAGGCGGGCAACAACGGCGTGCTCATCAACGAATTCCTCGCACTGAACAACACGGTCAACCAGGATGAGGGCGGCGAGTACGAGGACTGGATCGAGCTGTACAACCAAAATGCATTCACCGTCGATCTCGGCGGCCTCCATCTCACCGACGACATCACCGATCTGACCAAGTGGCAGATCCCGGCGGGCACTTCGATCCTTCCCGGCGACACCCTGCTCGTCTGGGCCGACAACGAGATCGACGAGGGCCCGCTGCACGCGACTTTCAAACTCAGCGGCTCCGGCGAGGAGATCGCATTCGTGGATAGCGACGGCGCGAGCGTGCTCGACTACTACGCTTTCGGTACGCAAGAGACCGACATTTCCACGGGCCGGCTCATCGACGGCGGAGAGAGGTGGGTGACTTATCCCGTTCCTTCGCCCGATGCTCTCAATGCACCTGGAACGACGGGCTACAGGACCTACTCGGCTCTCGAGCCGGCGGCCAACACTCTGAGCCTCACAGGAGCGGGCACTCCGGTCCTCAGTGCGCCGATCACTTTCGAGATCCGCAACGGGCCCACGAGCAACTGGGTGGTTTTCGGCCTCTCGTGGAACCACAACTACTCGACCTATCCGTCGGGAGCGGTTTTGCTCATCGGCGTGCCTCCCTTCTGGAAGACGACACTCTGGACTAACGGCTCGGGAGCCGTCAACCTGAACATGACGATCCCCAACAATCCGAACCTCGTCGGTCTCCCCGTGTACGCGCAGTGCCTCACGTACTACAGCGGGCCGGTCGAGGCAGCGAACGGTCTCGAGACGGTCATCGGACCGTGAGACGCGGAACGGTCAGATCGCCATGAAACGCAACGCGCCAAAACCGCCGCCCTTCGAGTCCCGCTTTCGGAGATACGAGTGCAAGTACACCATTCCCGAGAGCATGTCAGGGGAGATCCGCCGTTTCATCGAGCCTTACGTCGATGTCGACCCCCATGCGGCGGACAGCCCCGACCGGAGTTACGACATCACGAGCCTCTATCTCGACGCGCCCGATCTGAAGCTCTTCTGGGAGAGCCAGGAGGGGATTTTGAGCCGCATCAAGCTCCGCATCAGGCGCTATTGCGAGTGCGACGACGCGCCGCTCTTCATGGAGATCAAGAGGCGCTACAACCGGCTCGTGCTCAAAGGGCGGTCGCGGCTCGCGCAGAGTGCCGTGGCGATTCTTCTCGCAGGCGGGGCGCCCGACACGTCGCGCCTCGACGGCGAGGAGCGGGCGTGCTACGACGAATTCGTCGGATGGATCGCGCGCTGGTTCGCCCAGCCCGTCATCTGGGTGAGGTACAGGCGGGAAGCGTTCGTGGGAACGATGAATCCCGGTATCCGGATCACGATGGACCGCAATCTTCGCTGCGCGCCGGCGCTGCACACGTCGAACAGCGCACCGCCCGCGTCCTGGCGGCCGATCGAAACGCGACAGGTTGTTCTCGAGCTCAAATTCAACCAGACCTTTCCCGACTGGATGGGTCGCCTGGTGAAACAGTTCTGCCTGAGGCAGAGATCCTTTTCGAAATATGGATTCGCCGTCCGCCGCGGGCTCGACAACTGGCTCCTGCCTCGTGGCGAATCGTGGGCCCTGCCGCGGATGTGAGAAAAATGCCATGAACAAATTCTTCAACTCCATGCTCGACTTCAACGAGGGGGCGGGTTCGCTCGACGCGGGATCGATCCTCCTCTGCCTGCTGGCGACCTTTGTCCTCAGCCAGGCCGTGGGATGGATCTACATCTGGACGCACCGCGGGATTTCTTATTCGGCATCCATGTCGCAGTCGCTCGTCGTCCTCTCCCTCATCGTGGCGCTCGTTATGCTCGTCATCGGCAACAACATCGCCCGCGCCTTCGGCCTCTTCGGCGCGCTGGCGCTGATCCGTTTCAGAACACCCGTGAAGGACTCGAAGGACACGGTCTTTCTCTTTCTCTCCGTGGCGCTCGGAATCGCCACGGGGACGGGAAACATCATGGCCGGGGTCATCGGCACGATCACGATCTGCCTGATCTTCGTCTATCTCTCGCTGGTGCGATTCGGAAACACGGTGAGCCATGACGGACTCTTCCGGCTCAGTCTGCCCCTCGGCGGTGAGGCGGAGGCCGACATGCAGCTCGTGCTTAATCACTACTGCGACGCCATCAAGCTGCTGCATATGAGAGAAGCGGGTTCCGGATCGCTGATGGAACATGCCTACCAGGTCAAGCTCATCGATCCGAGGTACGGCTCTCAACTCATGGCCGAGATCGAGTCGATCGATGGAGTGAACAATGTTTCCCTCCTGATGCAAGACGGGGAGGCCGCACCCTAATGGCCGCTAACGCGAAATCCGCCGCTAACGCGAAATCCGCCGCTAACGCGAAATCCGCCGCTAACGCGAAATCCAGTACACCGGCGCGAATCCGGATACCGCTCTGGTACCGGATCCGGCGTTACCTTCTGAAGTTTCCGCCTCTTCTCATCTGGCTGGCGGCGCTCGTCGGCGCGGGAACCCTCTACCTCAGGGAGGAGCAGGGCCTGACAGTCACGGGATTTGCCAGCGAGATCCGATACTCCGTCGCACCCGGAGTCGCGGGGCGCCTCGATCACCTGGAGGTCGACGTTGGGCAGGAGGTGCGCCGCGGAGAGCTGATCGCCCGTCTCGACGACAGCACGCTCCTTTTCGAGCTCGAGGAGGCGCGCGTCGAGCTGGAACGGCTCAAACTCGAGCTGGGCCGGGAAAAAGCTCTCTGGGAGCTCAGCGCGGCCGGGCAGCGAACCGAACTTCACACCAATGTGCGCCGCTTTGCGCGGGACAGTCAAAACGCCCACATCGAATACCTCGACGCCCTCGCCCGCCTGGCCGAGGACAGGATCAGGCTGCAGGGACTCGAGCTCGTCGCAAACCGGAGCCGCCTTCTTCACGACAGCGAGATCGAGCCGCTGGCCACGCTGGAAGAAGACCTCTTCGCCTTCCGGGCTCTCGAGGAAAGTGTGGCCAAACAGGAACCGCTCGTCGACAAGATGCGCGAGCGCTACGAAGAGGCCGACGCGCGGTACACGAATTTCACGGGCCAGAACCTGGGCGAAATCCCCGAAACCGCCCTTTTGCTCAAACCGCTGGAGTACGCCGTCAAGGTTCAGGAGGTGCGGATCGAGCAGGCCCTTCTCGCAATCGGTCAGCTCGTGCTCAAGGCGCCCGCACAGGGCACGGTGGCGGCCATTTACCGCCGGTCGGGCGAATTCGTCGAGATCGGTCAACCGGTGATCGCGATCGTCGATCCGAAACCGACGGAGGTCGTCGCATACCTGCCCGAGGCCAGAATCAACGATGTCAAGGAGGGCGCAAGCGTTCTGATCCGCACGCTGGCCGATCGGAAAAAGTCGTTTCGAAGCAAGGTTACCACTCTGGCCGGCAGCATCGAGCAGTTGCCGGCGCGCCTCACCCCGGGCGCCCTGGCGCCGAGCTGGGGACTTGCGGTTCACATCCCCTGTCCTGATTCAGCGGGTTTGAAACCGGGCGAGGCGATCGAGGTCAGGTTCTGAACGGACTCGTTACCGTCATCGGTCGCTGATAGGCCGAGCGGATCACGCAGAAACGGGAAAGTACAATTACAAAAACAGCGCCGCCTGCCGGAATTCCGGCAAGCGGCGCCTCTACTCACTCAACGCAGCCTTATCCGAAAGGCCTATTCCGCTTTCTTGAGCACGACGTTGTCGAGCCCATTCTCATGGTGACCACCTGCGTACCCGGCGAGAATCTTGACACTCCCCAGTGCGGAAAGTGCGGCCCGAATCTCCGATTTCTTTGCGCGACTATTGGTGGCAGTGTTGATCCAACGGCCGCTCTGATCCAGGTTCACCGTGAAATTCTTCCAGTTGCGCGGCTTATCCTTTCCGTCGTAAGAGAGCTGGACTCCGCCGCCTTCCAAGACCACAAGATGCTTGACGTGGTGACAGACCGCGCTTTTGAGATCAAAGGCCAATTTCCCGCCATAGGCTGCGGAAAGATCACCATAAACCACACCTGGTGCGATCCAGTAACTCCCGCCCGGTGAATTGGCGGAAAGATACCCTCCGGTATTGCCGCCGTCCACCATATGATCGATAACTCCAGCTCTTTGGAAGGCACTGCCCGCGATCGACCAACCACCAGTGTCGCTGTCAAAAGTGTAAGCCAGATCACTTCCGTCCCACTTTGGAAGCCTGTCATCGGAGAGACGCATCACCACGTTGTCCAGGCCGCTCGAGGTCCGGTTTCCTGCAAAACCGGCACGGATCTTCAACTGGCCCAGTGCGGCGAGAAGTGTACGCATCTCTTTTTCCGTGGCCCTCGAACCAGTGGCGGTGTTGAACCATTTTTCGTCGACATTCAATGGCACATAGTAGTAGGTCCAGTATCCGCGAAGAGGATAGCGACCGTCGAAGTAGAGCTGGATCCCACCGCCTTCGAGGATCACGAGCTGATGAGTGTTGTGACAATTGGTCGTATTCAGATAGAACTCGAGGCTTCCGCCATAGGCGGAACTGAAATCGCCTTTGAACTTGGGGGGGGCGATCCAGTACCGCTCTCCCGGTTCCTCCGAGTAGATGTGTCCACCGGGGATTCCGTCGTCTTCGGTATAGTCCAGCACCCCCGATCGGCCCGATTTCACTCCAGCGACCTGCCAGTTCTCATCACCGTTATCAAAGCGAGAGGCGACTCTTGCTCCTTCCGGTTGCGACAAGCTCGCGCCGGGATAAGAGAGAGACACGTTGTCGAGGCCGCACGTGCTCTTGCCGCCACAGAACCCGGCCCGAATCCTGAGCTGGGTCACGTTCGACAGGACCTTTCGAATATCGCTCTCTGTGGCCCTTTTCGACTTTTCAACGATCCAGTCTTCTTTCTCGTCGAGGAGGATATTGAAGTTAGTCCAATCACGACGGACAGGGTATTCTCCATTGAAGACGATCTTTGCTCCACCCCCTTCGAGTTCCACCAGCGCCACCGTATCGTGCCAGACTGTCGTATTGAGATCGAAGGAGAGTCGTCCGCCGTAAGCATCGGAGAAATCTCCCTTCAATCCGGACGGCGCCGTCCAGTACCGCAGTCTGGGTGACGTGGAATAGATATGACCATCCAGGTTTCCGCCTTCCGAGTCATGATCGGGCCGGTCCGAGTTTCCTCCGGCGACCACCCATCCTTCGTCATTTTTGTCGAAGGTGTAACGGATCACCTCGTCCGATCCGGACCGAGCGGATAAGAAGTTCAAACAGCATTTTACCCCACCAGCACCCATAAGCCAG
>CAYXGI010000085.1:0-11559 GCA_964464495.1 uncultured Phycisphaerales bacterium | reverse complement strand
CGCCCCAAGACCGTGGAGTACTTGGAGTCTGATGAAATCCACGCGATGCTGGAAGCTGTCGACCAGCAAAAACCACACGGGAAAAGAGACTACGCACTTCTTCTCACACTCTTCAACACCGGAGGCCGTGTGCAGGAAATTCTCGACGTCCGTCCCCGTGATCTGCAGTTGGAGCGACCTTACCAGATCCGCCTTCGAGGCAAAGGGCGTAAGGAACGAGTCTGTCCTCTGTGGAGTCAAACGGCTAAGTCCCTACAAAGGCTCCTTTCGGCTATGCCGGGTGGTGCAGCTGAGACATCGCAGATCTTCCGAAATCGTCGCGGCGAACCGATGACTCGTTTCGGCGTCCGTTACATCCTTCGGCGGTATGCAGAACGCGCACAAACTGTTTCACCCCATCTCTCCAGTAAGCGCGTGCACCCACACTCGTTTCGACATAGCACCGCCGTCTTTCTTCTACGCTCAGGTGTCGACCTCATCACGATCAGCCATTGGCTTGGGCATGCAAGCGTCGAAACGACAAATCGCTATGCTGTGATCGACCTCGAAACGAAACGTGAAGCCCTTGAACGAGCAGGCCCCATCACGGAAAGCCCGGACGCGGCCCTCGCTTCTTGGCGGGCTGACACATCCGTTTTGGAGTGGCTGGAAGCTCTCTGATTGGTGCCAGAATTATGTGGAGCTACAGCGTGCTTGCCAAGCTTATCAAGGAGCGTTACAAGAGGTTTCTCCACATAACCGGGCACTTCACATAAGTCCCACAAGAGTACCTTCAGCCGATTCCGCACCCTGTTGCAAAAGACGAAGAGGTGGCCGGACAAAAGATCCTTCTCGATCTCATTCTGGACGATCGTCGAGAGACCGTTGAACGACTTGCGCATATCGGTCGCTCCCGTGGCCAGGTAAATCTTGGTCGCCGGCGAGAAGCTCAGCACGATTCCCTCAGAATCTTCACCAGAACTCGGACTTCGTCCGGATCAAATCCCGGCGATATGCGAATGACCGAGCCGTTAGCCAGCTCGATCTCGAAGAGTTCGCTCGACGTGGGCTTCGTCGGACCGAGGCCTGGCACGAGACGGACCGGGATCAGACCCTCAGGATTCGAGTCGGCTTGACTGTCCCTGCTTTTCCGAAGCCAGTTTTGAAATGTGGATATGCTGATCCTGTTGCTCTCTGCAAACCGGACCTGGCTCAGACCGCTGCTCGTGTACTGCGCCAGAATTCTCTCGCGCTCTGCTTTGCTGTGCCGCCGACGGCGTGTCTTGGTTTTTGAATCGATCATTGCGCATCCTCCTAGCGGAGGATTATGCGCGATCAGGCCGCCGATGAAAAGATGGGGTTCGCCGAACGCTTACGTTCATGAAGGTGTCCTGATTCCGTGTTTCCCCGGAAAGACCCAATCAATTGTCCGGGCGTCTTTGCCTGGACTATCGTATACAATTGGATGTTGGTTGCGCCAGATCGCCCTCATCGCTTTAGCGAGCCGCTCACCGAAGGGAGAAAAAATGCCGATCGCCGACAGGCTGCTTCGGGCGGAAAAGAAACTCAGCCGGGCAACGGGGTCTCTCCGGTTCAGCGCTCCCGTTGCGTACGTCTATAATCCGCTCGAGTACGCATGGCGGCCACACGCCCGCTATGTGAGAGCTTACGCCGACGGCCCGAAGCGCGTTCTGCTGCTCGGAATGAATCCCGGACCGTGGGGGATGGTCCAGAACGGCGTGCCTTTCGGGCAGATCGCCGCTGTGCGCGAGTGGCTGGGGATCGAGGCGGCTGTCAAGAAACCGCCGAGAGAACATCCCAAGCGCCCTGTCGACGGGTTTGACTGCACCCGTTCGGAGGTGAGCGGCGAGCGGCTGTGGGGGCTTTTCAAGCAACGATTCGGGGCCCCGCGCGCTTTCTTCGAAGAGCACTTCGTGGCCAACTACTGTCCCTTGTCTTTCCTCGAAGAGAGCGGCCGCAACGTCACGCCCGACAAGCTCACGAGCGACGAGAGGCGCGAACTCTTTGCGCATTGCGACGAGCACCTCCGCGCCGCGGTGCGCATCCTCGAACCGGAATGGGTGATCGGAGTGGGAGCGTTCGCGCGGAATCGCGCCGACGAGGCACTCACGGGGGTGAGGGTCGGCGTCATTCTCCACCCGAGCCCGGCGAGCCCCGCGGCCAACCGCGGCTGGGCGCCGAGGGCGACGGAGCAGTTGCTCGAACTTGGCGTCTGGTGAGAGGCGGCCTGCAACGGTTCGCGTCGGTATTCTGCACCATCTGATCCGGCATACCGATCATGTTTCGTCGAAGTAGACCTTCCACCCAGGGAGACGCTTGGGATTCGACTGTTTCTTGATCCGCTCGATCTTGACGATTTTGAGGTTTTGCCAGCTCGCGCGAAGCCTCTCGGCGAGCTTGTAGTTCTTGTCGGCAGCTTTGGTCGACTCGTCTCTGTAAAATTTGTATCCCATTTTTATCCTCCTTGATCTCAGGACGTCAGTAGTTCCGTGAAGTAGTCGTACGCTTTGATGATTTCCGGGTAGCAGCCAAAGTTCCTGTCGAACTCGTCCAGCGTTCGTTTCTGGCTTTCGAGGTTCTTCTCTGTTTTTTCGCGTTCCCTGTCGTCGAGCTCTGCTTCATTGAGTCGATCTTGCATCGCTTTGATCGACCCGAGGAGGCTGTCCCGGTACCCGATCAGCCTGGTGAAATCTTCGTCGCCGTCAAGGGGCCTTCCGATGGCTTTCCATACAAAGTTTGCCCCTTCGTCTTCGGCCGCCTCCTCGAAATCATAGACCGAATAGAGCGCCCCGAGCCGATCGAGACTCTTGACGATGGACGCGGCTTTCTCGCCGCCCTCGTCGGTCCGGTTCTTCAGCGCTTCGTAAACATCTCTCGCAAAGGACATGGCGATCGACTGCGGAATCGCCTGGGACCGGTTGAACGCCTCGCCGATCGACCGTGCCGCCTCGGCCTCGATCGCGCCGCCGGCGTCGCGGGCAAATATGTAGGCCGCGCCAGGCTGTTTGACCGCGTTTGGTTCCACGGCGAGACGCAGGTAGATGCCCCCTTCCTTGCCCCACGAGAAAATGCCCGCGTACTTGAGTTCCATGATCACGTCGGCCACTTCGGGCGCGCCGCTTCTTTTGCCCGGCGATTCGTCCGATCGATTGGTCGGCACATAGGCGAATTCGGCCCGGTTGTAGCCGAGTTTGGCCACGGGAACATGGGTGGCCGGGTTTTCCGACAGTTCCACGCCGATCACGGTCGCTGTCGTAGCGATGACCGAATCGGTCGCGCACCCCGCGAGCAGAGCGGCACAGAAACCAGTGACGAGCAGAGTAAAAAGAGCTGGAAATTCAGACCTAATATTCATGAGTGACTTCTCCTTTCTTCGAGCGAGTGAAGTTTTGAAAACGGACACGGTCGGCCTCGATGATCAGGGGCCCCCAGGGAAGCTTCGACACCTCGACGCGCACATCGTCGGCGCCGTGGGGCACGGTGACCACGGTGCTCGACGAGATCCCGATGCCGCATTTCAAGCCGGGGCGGCCCGAAATGCTGATACCGATCGCGTGCGTGTCGGTGGCGATCACCGACTTGGCTTTGCACTCGTTGACCGAGACGATTCCGAAACCAAAAATGATGTGGTGCTTGGTGCCTCCCGCACCGGGAATGGTGATGCACGCCGAGAGCGAGCAGAGACCGGCCAGGGTCGCCAGCATCAGCAAGGCTTTTACCGGAGAGCGGACGGTGAGACTCAGAGAGCATCGAGAATCGATAGGCGCCAACGGCCCGATGGCCTGCCGTGAGGAATGCAGTAGACACATCGTGGATGCCTCCTTTCTTTGAAGGACCCGAATGCGTTCCAACAATTCGATATCGTGAAGAGTGGTGTACAGCCGCCCGTCGCTAAATCCCAGATTTCACGCGGGCCAAGTTGATTCCCATGTCACCCATAATTCGACAGTGACCATTGTAATGGCCGCCATCCCATACGGGGCGAGAAAAGAGAAAAAACTTCGCCAAGGGACGAGCTACGCGCGTACTAAGAAAATAAGGAGTTAGCGCGCGATTAATTACTTTGCGCCGCGCATTAACTCAAAGGGACCACTCGATAGTGTTTATGGCGTAGAAGGTCAAAGACTGGAATAGTACTTTTCCGGAGATGCCTTGAAGCCATCGACGCAACTGCCCGTTGGGTTGATCCAGCATGAGAACGTGCTGGACCCGTTTACCCTTTCCTCATGGAGTTTTTCCGCGTCATTCCGATCACAGAAGTCTCGCCAAAAGTCTGATCGACGCCGAGCTATCAAACCTCGTCGAAATCCTCCCTCGTCGCATAGCACATCGGACAAATCCAGTCATCGGGCAGATCACCGAAGGCCGTCCCCGGAGGAATCTCGTTCATCGGATCGCCCTTGGCAGGATCGTAGACATAACCGCACTGGATGCAGATGTAGCTCTTCACGAGTTAGCCTCCTGCCGCTCAAACGGCAAAGTACTTCGCCTGGTGATGGTGGGCGACGATCGCCGACGTCGACATCTCGGGAACCATTTCCATGCTTTCCGTCAGCGTGACGCCAATCGCGCCGGGATCGAGAAGCTCGAAGACCGGCAGGTGGGCGTCGAGATCGGGACAGGCCGTGTAGCCGAAACCGTACCGCGACCCCTGATAGTCCTGGACCGCGTATCCGCCGGTGGGCTGGTGGCGGCCGATGCCGAGCTCGCGCCGCATCGCGTCGTGCCAGTACTCAGCGAGGGCGTCGGTGATCTCCACGCCGAGGGCGTGGAGCATGAGGTAGTCGTGGTAGGCGTCGCCTTCGAAGAGGCCTCGCGTCGCTTCGCCGATCTTCTCGCCAATGGTGACAACGAAAAAGGCCGCCACGTCACCGCCCTCGGCGCTGGTTTTGAAAAAGTCGGCGATGCAGAGATGGGGCGGGTCGGCCTGGCGAGGGAAGGGGAAGAGGTGCTCGCGTCCCTCGTGGCCGACGACCAGGCAGTCCCCGTCGGAGTGACAGTTGAAATAACCGTAAGTGACGCGGGGCTGCACCAGACCTTCGGCAATGATCCTGCCCTTGAGCTCCTCGTAGAGCGGGCGCACCTTGCCCTCGATCAGCTCCGTGTAAGCGTCACCGTCCATCTTGCCGCGGCGGTAACCCCAGCGTCCGCGGAAGAGCGCCTGCTCGTTGACGTAGGGGAAGAGCACGGCCGGGTCGATGTCGACGACCCGCCTGGTGCCCACGAAGGGCGGCTCGGGCACAGGATTTTCGCGGGAGATCTCGACGTTTTTCAAACCCGGCTTTTTGCGCTTCACGGCGTTTTTGTCGAACACCGTCGATGTCAGACTGTCGGCCTCGAATTCGCGCACCGCTTTGAGCCCGGCGAAGGCGTCGGCACAGTAGATCACGGGGCTGTCATACTTGGGCACGCACGACTCGGCCACGAACTTGCCCGTCAGCGCTGCGCCGCCGAGGAGGATCGGTGTCTTCAGGCCGGCCGATTTGAACTGGTCCATGTTCTCCTGCATGACGAGGACCGACTTGACGAGCAGCCCGCTGAGGCCGATCAGGTCGACGTCGTGCTCGCGCGCCTTCTCGATGATCGTCTCCGCCGGGACCTTGATGCCGAGGTTGAAAACCTTGTAGCCGTTGTTCGACAGGATGATGTCGACGAGGTTCTTGCCCACGTCGTGCACGTCGCCCTGGACGGTGGCGAGGAGGATTCGGACGCCCGAGTCGGCGTCCTTCTTTTCGAGGTGAGGTTCGAGGAAATCGACGGCGCGCTTCATTACCTCGGCCGACTGGAGCACGAAGGGGAGCAACACCCTGCCACGGCCGAAGAGCTCGCCCACGTGGCGCATGGCGGGAACGAGGAGGTCGTTGATGATCGACACGGCTGTCCGCCGGCGAAGCAGGATCGAGAGAAGATCGCCGACGCCGTCCTTGTCGCCGCCAACCACCTTGTCGCTCAGCGCCTGCTCGGCGGGCTTGGCAGCCTTTTCGTCGGCGCCGTCAGCGCCCTTTTCCTCCTCCCGGTCGGCGAAGTGATCGATGAAGGCGATGAGCGGCGTCTTTTCAGGGTCCTTGCGGCGGCAGTAGATCAGGTCGAGGCACTTTTTCCTGTCTTCCTCGGGAATCTGCGAGAAGGGCAGCACCTTGCCCGCATCGACGATCGCGGCGTCGAGACCCGCCTGCACCGCCTCGTGGAGAAAGACCGAGTTGAGGACGCGCCGCGACTTGCGCTCGAGCCCGAAGGAGACATTGCTCACACCGAGAAGGGTGAACACGCCGGGGAGCTCCTCCTTGATCCGTCGCAGCGCTTCGAGGGTCTCCATGGCGGCGCGGTCGAAAGACTCGTCGCCCGACCCGATGGTGAAGGTGAGAGGATCGAAGAGCAGATCCGACGGTCGTAAGGAGTACTTGTCCACGGCAAGATCGTGGATCGCTTTGGCCGTGGCGACCTTCTCGTCGGCGGTCTTGGCCATGCCCTTCTCGCTGATGGTGAGCGCGACGAGCGCCGCGCCGTATCTGCGCGCGAGGCGGCAGAGACGGTCGAGAGTCTTCCCGCCGTCCTCGAGGTTGATCGAGTTGATCACGCAGCGCCCGGGGTAGAGCTCAAGGCACTCTGCAACGCAATCGGGCGTCGTGGAATCGATCACCGTCGGCACACGAACCGACTCGGCGAACATTCGCGCGAGCCGCGTCAGGTCGTCCTTCTCGTCGCGGCCCGCCCAGGAAGCGGAGAGGTCGACGGCGTGGGCGCCTTCCGACTGCTGGTCGATGCCGATTCGAAGGGCGCCGTCGTAATCGCCGGCAAGGAGCCGCTTGCGGAACTTCTTCGAGCCGGCGGCGTTGGCCCGTTCGCCCACGAGAAGGGGGGGGATTTCCTGGCCGAGCTCCACGGCCTGGTAGGCGCTCGAGATCGTCGGTTTCCAGACGGGGTCTCGTGCGGCGGGCGCGGCGCCGTCGAGGGCGGCGGCCAGTGCGCCGATATGAGCGGGCGACGTGCCGCAGCAGCCGCCCACGATGCTGACGCCCTCGTTCTCGACAAAGGCCTTCAATTGAGACGCGAAGAGTTCTGGCGCCAGGGGAAAGACCGCCGCGCCGTCGACGACCTCGGGGATCCCCGCGTTGGGAATGCACGAGATCCGTTGGGGCCAGTGGTCGCCGAGGTAACGGACCGATGATTTCATCAGCTCCGGGCCGGTGGCGCAGTTGAGGCCGAGGGAGAAGAGGCCGAAGGGTTCGAGCGCGGCCGCGGCGGCGGCGATCTCCGCGCCGGCCAGCATGGTGCCCGTCGACTCGATAGTGAGCGACACCATTACCGGAAGATCGCGGGAGAGCTCTTCGAGAACGTCGAAGCAGGCGACCACCGCCGTCTTGGCCTGCAGAAGGTCCTGGCAGGTTTCGATGATCACCGTGTCGACGCCGGCCTCGACGAGAGCGCGGATCTGCTCCCGGTAGGCGGCGGCGAGGATGGCGGGCGCGATGTGGCCCAGCGAGGGGAGCTTGGTCGTCGGGCCGACCGATCCGGCGATCCACGCACGCTGGCGTTTGCCGATCGCCTTGCGGGCAATCTCGACCGCGGCGTGGTTGATGCGCGCTGTCTGATCCTCGAGGCCGTACTCGGCGAGAACGATCGACGTGGCGCCGAAGGTGTTGGTCTCGATCACCATGGCTCCGGCGTCGAGGAACGACCGGTGCAGCGTGCCGATCGCGTCGGGCGCGGAAAGATTGAGGTATTCGTTGCACCCCTCGTGGCGGTCCCACGCCGCTGCCGGAAGATCGAGCGACTGGAGGTTGCTCCCGGCCGCACCGTCGAAGATCAGGACTTTTTCGTTTTCGAGTGTCATCGGGCCTCGCGACAAGAAAAGAGGCCGCCGAAGAGCAGCCCGGAATTCTCCCATGGTTCCCGCCGGCACCATCGGTCTGATGTGAACATACCGCTTTGGGGTGGTTCAATCAAGGAGGCGACTGCCTGCCATGGCCGTCAGCCGGAAGAGGTGGTCAATCCAAGATTTCGATGGCCCGTTCCGGATCAACGATATTCCTGAACCTCAATGATCCGATTGGTTCGGTGATACCTGAAGAGACTGACTGGAAATTTCGTGTAGTTGCCTTTGTTGAAGTGAAGCTTGACCGAACAGTCGTCTTTGCCATTCAGGTTCACATGATCGTTTTTGAACAGAAAGAGCATGAATTTGACCCAGTGCTCAATTTCGTCTTCGGGGACACCCAAGAGCAGATCGACTGGGATCGAGTTGGTTGAGAGTGTATTGCCAAGGGGGCGCAGCATCTGGTCTTTCTCGATGCTCTCGATATACTCCACAATGCACCCGTATAGTTCGCACTTTTTTTCAACAGAGAGTTCAGAAAGGACCACATAATAGCTGTTGGCCTTCAACAGGCCGTCTAACCGCGTGGCCTGGTCCCCGAAAATGGACAGAAAATCTCTTTGGCCTTTCGGCACCGCCGGCGGAGGGCAGCCAATCTGCTTGTTTTCCATTAGCTCGAGCAAATCCGCCCGAAACCTCGCGGACGTTTTGTCCTTTGTGTTTGTGTTTTTTACGATGTTGAAGATCTGACTCCAGGAAATAGAGTGGAGCTTCGGCTCAATCCGGGTTAACTCCGATCGATCAAATGAACGGACCTTGTCCTTCCATTCGATGGAGTCCATCTGTGTCACGGCGAGCAAGTATATGTGAGGAAGTTGTGCCTCATTTGCCAGCATGCGAGCGCCTTCAAACTCACGCAAGATCTGAGATTTTCGCAAATCGTTGCCGCGATCGAAATCCGACAGGTACTTGACCTCGATCACCACGAGAAAGTCGGTCCCCCGTATGAGAAGGTCGGGTTGAGTGCCATCCTCGAAGTTAGGCCAGAACTCGATTTCAAAAGTATCGTCGGTCAAATGCACTGGAACATTGGCGGCGCCAAGTATTTCGTTGAGAAAGGTGACATCGAGGTTCTTTAGAATGCCAAAGACGTTGCTCGTCAGTACGTCCTCTTTTCGCGTAAGGTCGGGGTACGAGACGTCTTCGGCATCTTCGGCGAAGTCGATTACATTTAGCTTACTGTGAATCTCTGCCTGTATCATTCCTTCTCCTTCGATGTGGCATAACGTCATGCATGACGCGCAAGAAATTGCCGCAACGCGGCTATTTCTTGTCACTGTCCGTTCTTTTGTTGGATTGTCTTTCTTCAAATATTTTTCGTAGGATTGCTCCGAGAAATGATTTCTCAATCCTGTTCAATTCATCTGATTCATAAAGCCCTACACAGTATTGAAAAAGCAGTGGTATTTGTTCACAGTTGCTCCTTATTGACCAGATAGCAGATTGGAACACTGCCTCAAGCATCGCATTCTGTTGTACCTCTTCTGATTGTCCGTTCAACTCTCCAGCTTTGACCTTTTCCAACGTGTCTGCATTTTTACTAAGGTTCAGTGCTGTAAGAATCTGACGGACTGGTTTAACTCGTGACGTTGCAAAAAACTCAGCCCAAAGCATATCCAATTGATCACCTGTAGATATCTCAGAATATGGATCTGGAACACTCACAACTTCAAAATCTGCTCTATGTTTCTTCAATGATTCATCATTTGCAGGAAGCATGTCTACTTTGTTAATAAGATGAAAAAGAAGCAGGATGTCTTTCTTCTGCTGCTCTGTGGCTTTCTCTTTGAAGAAGCTGACGGTGTGAGGAATCAAAAAGCCGTTGTCTTCAAATACCTGCTTGTAGAACCATAAGGCTGACCACAGCGGATCACCGTTTTTACCAATATATGGGTGAGGAGACTGCAGGAACGCTGCCATCGCTTTTGATGGTTGTGGTCGAACTGTATACTCAAGAAACAGCATCTCAATTTCATTTTCATCAAGGTTAGGCAACTCAAACGACTGCAATGCTATTTTTTCAGTCTTTTGTATCTTTTGATCTTTTACATGATCCATTGCACTAATTTTGATGGTATACTTTCCAAACAGATCTTCCGGTTCAAAACAAACAGCCAATATTGCAGTTGATGGGATCAAATGAAGGCCGGTTGACCGGCCTTGATAGCCAATACAGTTTGTTACCTGCTCATATATCGAGCCATCTGGTTTTTGGATCATTACATCATATGTAATGTTTAGAGTTCCGTTACTTGAAGTTCCATAATTGTTGAAGATGGGAAGAATTTTGAAATACTCGCCTTTTGACACACTGCTGATAGTTAAGAGTTCAGGCCTAAACTGAGCAGGCACAGCATCCCACCAATCTAGTTCAGCATCCTGCTGGGTAAGTGCCAATAAGAAATCAAAATCATCTGATTTTTCCTTCGCCATAATTTGAACTGCACAGCCAATAATCACAACTATAGCAATTAATAGTGTTCTCATTTTTTTAAAAACCTCAATGATCCCTTTCAAATATTTCGAATATTCAATAACTGCCCTTATTTGCCGAACGTTTTACGTTTGAGCAGCAGGCGCCGAAGGCGGCTGCCTGCTCCTAACGTTTGTTAGGCAGATCAGCCATCGTGTCTCTGCCTGTGAATAACCTCCCCTTCTAGCCAATACTCCGTGCCTAAGCGCAAGAATCCCCGAGGCAGTGGAGCCTCTGCTGCCGGGTTATGCACAAGAACGAATTCAGAGCCATGATCGTGATTGATCAAGCTATGCGGCGTTGCTGCGCTGTAAAGAACTGCGCTCACAGCAGGAAAATCTCCCGACAAGAAAGAGTCGGTTGGGACCTCAGCTCCGGACTTCTTCATTTCGGAAGCACGGTACTCGAACCCACCGTCGGTGATGGTGCGATTGGCGGTGTTCACCTCTGCTACCGGCCACCCGACCGGGAATACTGATCGAACGATGCGTGGAGGATCGTACTCCTTGTGGGCGTAGGGGACGGCACCTGCATTGATCGCGACAACACGCGGTTCACCCTCCAACACCAAGCCGCTACGAGCGTAGTTTTCGAATTTCGAACTCTTGTCTCGGAGTGCACTCGTGAGCCGCAGCTACAACTTGGAGTCGGGAATTTCGACGACGCCATGGACATCTCGTGCGGGCACGGCATCTCGCCCCGTGCCGGAAGTCACAGCGATTGCTTCGAACCAAGCCTCGACATCGCCGACCTGAATGTCGGGACCGGCATTTTGCTTCCTGCGGTCTACGCGAGGCACAACCGGCAAGCCAGCCTGGCGCAGTGTAGCGCAAGAATAGGCCTCCCAAAATCCTTGCTGGAAACTCAATCGGATTCGAGTCCTGAAGTCTCGGTCTAGGTATGGCGCTGCAGCTTCCCCAAGGCGCTCGAGAATCTCGCGTACTTCACGTGATCTGGAATCTGTGCCTCGTGCCAAATCGATGTAGGCCTCATCTGCGCCCTCGTCAGTATCAAAAATCCGGCTCATACCGATCCTGCCTAACGCCCTGAGTTTGAGGTGCGAGGCGCGTAGCGACTCGTCTGTTTCAAAACTCTTGTTATACGACTACTGATCTATCAAAGCTCTTGTCACAGTTATCACTTTTGTTGATTTCATTGTAAACGCCGGTTGAAAAGTGAAACACCTGCCGTGCTGAAAAAGGCGGTTTAA
>CAYXGI010000084.1:0-12354 GCA_964464495.1 uncultured Phycisphaerales bacterium | reverse complement strand
GTGCACGGTGGAGGGTCATTTCAACGTGCGCGGGGGAATCACGACAACTGTCGTGGCCACCCACGAGGCTTGAAATATCCGTAAAAAAATCGGACCCGCAGACTGATGCGCCCTGCATCGAGTCGCGGGTCCGTTAGTGGCTCGTTCAGCTCAAAAACACTGGCCGAACTGATCTAGAACTGCACCCTGCCCTGCACGTAGATATAGTCCTGCGACCTGTCTCCAGTCGACGAGGGACGTCCAGTATCCTCGATGTATCCACCGGCGATAAAATGGGAATAGCCGGCAAGGAACGAGAGAGCGTCCGTCGCTTTCCACGTGGCCAGGAGGTCGACCTCGTCGCCGAGGTGTCTCGACTCCTTGGTCGTGGTCTGGCGAATCGTAGCACCGGCGGCATTGATCCAGCCGCCGTCCGAATCGTCGAGCATGAAATGGTGAAAGTTGAGGGCGAGCTTCACATCGTCGTTGGGCCAGGTGGAGATGCCGACCATGTAGTCCCAGATGTTGCTCCATCCCACGAGGTCGGCATAACCATAATGCATGTGGTTCGTGGGAAAGAGGGTCTGGAACTGTTCACTGTCGTTGTCAGTGCCCAACCTGTCACCCGACGCGTGAGAGAGTTCGGCGCCGCAACGCGTTTTCCAGTCGCTGTCGGTCAGGGTGATGCCTCCAGCCAGGGCGAATGCGTAGGCGCGAAGATCGGTGACTCCCACATCGCCGACCTGAACGGCGAACTCGCCCGAGTAGTCCATCTGGTCCTGTTCACCGAAAACACGCGTTCCCACCGTCACAAAACGCCGCTCGGTCTGATTGAGGGGAACGAGCAGACGTCTCTGATCGCGAAGCAAAAAGGCGTATCCTTCGAGTCCCAGATTGTCGGCGAGCTTGTCATTGCCGGTGTAGACACCGACGAAGTCCTGGTCATTGGCATCGGTGGCGGCGAAATCAGTCACCCGAACACCGAAGAAGTCAACATACCAGTCGTCATCAGGCTTGTAGGAGAAGCGAAAACCGTCGTAGGTCCGCCCCTGGTCGGCCCACTCGAGGTGGCCGATCAGCCTCTGATCGCCGTAGGCCATGACGTAGCGCCCCACTTCGAGAGTGAGCGGTTCGTCGAAAAGATTGTGAACAATGAACTCGGTCCTCTTGAGATCGACACCGGCAGTATCAGCCACCGTGGTGAGCTCACTGCCCATGACACGCACATCCTGGAACTCGATGACGGCGTCCAGGTCCTCTTCCACGGCCCAGTCGACGCGAAGCCTCGTCCTCATGTGGGCGAAGTTCATCGAGTCGCGGCCGAGCATGTTGATACCCGGCCCGTAGAAGTGGTTGTAGATCTCCTCGCGAATACGCAGTTCGCCGGAGAGCTTGAAGGGCAGCTTCTCGCAGGTGCAACCCGGAGTGTCCTGGGACGGCGCGTTGGCAAGATCACTATAGGCCAGATCAGCCTTGGCCAGCAAGCTGTCCAACTCCTCGACTTTCTGAAGGTGCATCTCGTCCCACTTGTCCTGAGCAAGTGCAGCTCCGGTCCAGGCAAAGACCAAGAGGCAAACAACAAACAGGGATAAGACCTTTTTCATCTCGCTTCTCCTTTAAAGAGAGAAAGGAAAAAAAATCAGACTATTCGAATCGGTGCCAAGAAATACCAACACTGTTTGTCAGTAAATAACCCACGAGCCCTGTACGCCAAATACCGGGTTCGCTCGTGCCGTCGATATTGAGGCAAAGTTCATTTCCCGTTGCAAGTCTTTAAATGGCAGAAGAGGCGAAAGGCTCTTATCGAAAGATCTTCCTTCCATAAAAAAGGTCGTCGCCCCAGAGGGAAAGTCTGCGCGCGATGGCCGAATCCCTGATCCCGACGCGCACGGCGTTGTGCACCAGGCTCGATGGGTGACTGTATGGGCACACTTTCATGCACAGACCGCAGTCGGTGCCGGCCACACGCCAGTAGTGGAGACATTTTTCGATGTCGATCCGCCACTTCTCCACGCCGCGGACCATCTTCTTACCGTCCTTCGGAATCGCCCCCAAGGGGCAGTTGTGAGAGCACTTCTTGCAGAGAGCGCAAAAATCCTGGACGCCGAAGACCACAGGTCGGTCGACGATCAAGGGGAGGTCGGTGGTCAGGGCGCCGAGCCTGAATCTGGCGCCGAATCGGGGTGAGATGAGGTAGCCCATGCGCCCCAGTTCGCCGAGGCCTGCGTCATGGGCCACGGCAGGAAGCACGATCTGATAGTTGCTCCCCGCGATGTGCGCGCGCGCTCCATATCCGAGGGTGCGAAGATACTTGGCAAGGGCGATCGAAATCTGTGCGCTTCGAAGATACTTGACCGCGCTCTCGTTCGTGATCGGGAGCCGCGGCGCGGCCTCCACATGGGCGTAGTCCATCTCGAAGGCCATGACGATCGCGTAGGCATGGTTGTTCTCTATGGGAGCGCCCCACTCCTCGGGGCCTCGGCCCACATGGGAGTAGACGAACATCGGGTCGAGCCGCGCGATGCCCACGTCGCCAGCGCCGAGACGAAGCGCCATCGACTTGATCATGCGCGTCGCCACCTGTGGATCGATTTCTCTGCAGCGGGAGTCGACCTCCCCATCGACCGAGGGGAGCAGGCTTTCGATGACCCTGAATGTCGAGGCCACCTGCCCCGAGAGCAGGGGATCGTAGTAGAGGCCGCCCGGAGCGAGGAGTTCGGGAAGGCCTCGAAGCTTGTCGTCCAGCGCCTTCTTCTCCGGTCTGAGCCGATAGTAAGTGTCGTATTTCTCGGTTCCGGGAAGATACTCCTCCCGGGAGAAAATGACATCCCGCTCGTCGACGCGCTCAGACAGACCCTCGATCCTGATCGGCGTCCGTCTGTTCAGGGGAAGAAAAAAGAGTAGTGCAGCCAGCGGCCCGATCGCCGCCATCAGGCAGAGAGCGAGGAGCGACGAGTCGGACAGTAAATAAACGGAGACCCAGAGCGCGCCGGTGAAAAGCGCGCCCAGTCCGCTCACGAGCGCGGCACGGCCCTTCGATTCCCTGAGCGAGGTGACTGCGAAGAGGAGAAAAAAGAAAAAAGCCGCCGCTCCGGAGACGAGATAAAAGAGTTCGGCAAGAATCAATGCCCCCTCCGCTCGACGTTAGATTTTTTCGAATGCCTCTTGAAAAACCGGTGCGAGCAGTTCGGCCTGCCAGTGCATCATGGAACTGCAGTCCATGATTTCATCCACGGTGCGCGGTCGATTCAGTGCGATTGTCCTGAGAGTGGCGCGCGGGGCGAGAATCGACGGAGCGAGACCTAGCCCATCGGCGATTCCCTTCGTTGCCGCCGTCAGTGCTTCCATTTCGCGGCTACACTCATGATTGGGTTTGCGGCCTTTCTTGTGGCTCGGCCACTTCGACTGAGGCAGCGCGTGCGCCCGCTCTATTGCCTTTGTGAGCGATTCGAGGCGGCGCCCCCGGCAGTTCTTCGGGATACCTTGCCCGTTCCGCGGGACCCATGCACGGCGCCCGGCAGCACGGACAGCCAGGTCGATGATCTGCCTGTTCCCCATGACCTTGAAGGGCGGACGATCGACGTTGCGCGCCTGATCCTCGCGCCACTGCCAGAGTTCGCGCACGAAGGCGAGCTGCTTGCTCCTGAGCTCCCTGAGCCCCTTGATGCGCCACTGATCATCGGGATCGGGCGGCGGTTTGTCGCGCCGGGTGGCCTGAATCATGGTGCCGCACGTCTCCTGATGCCATGAGGTCCGCCGGAGCTTTTTCAGTTCGCGGGCAAGAACCTGGGCGAGGGTATCGAGAAAACGCGTGTCGTCGCAAGCATACTCGAGCTGCGACGATGACAGGGGGCGACGTGACCAGTCCGATTTCTTGTTGTCCTTGCAGAGAGTGACCCCGACGATCCGCTCCACGAGTGCGGCCAGGCCGAGCTGTTCGTAGCCGAGAAGCTGCGCGGCGAGCATCGTGTCAAAGACCTCGCTTTCAGGAAAGAACTCGAAAGAGAAGCGCATCATCCTCAGATCGTAGTCCGCTCCATGGAGGACCAGTGGTTTGGATGCAAGGGCTTTGAGAAAATCACCGAGATCGAGACTCTCGGACAGGGGGTCGACGATGTAGTTACGGTCGCCGATCGAAAGCTGGATGAGACAGACCTTCTCGAAGTAGTGGAAGAGGCTGTCGGCTTCCGTATCGAGAGCCACACGCTTGGCTTTGCTGATCCTGGCGGTCAGTTTTGCCAGCGACGTTGCTTTGTCGACGTACTCGAAAGGTGCGATCGATTTAGGACACAAGTGAAGGACGTTCCTTATCTCAAGGTTCTCAAAACCTATATTCAGTCGTATCTATAGGTCAAATGTCAAGAAAATGAACCTCTTCCTGTGGCGATTTCTTCCCGAGAGGAGTCGAAATGCCGAGTTGCGGTTCACTCCAGCGCGGCGTCGCGCATGGCCATGGCATTCCGGATGCTCACATTGGGCAGCAGGGCTTCGTGGCTGGGCGAGACCACGTAGCGCATGCCGAAAACCCTCTTCAGTCGCTCGACCTCCTCGCGCACGGCGGCGGAGGACCGGAAAGGCAAAAGGTCTTGAGTGTCGACTCCTCCCACGAATGCGATCTCATCACCGAACCGCGCAACGAGACTCTCGGCATCCATGCCCGCGGCGCGCGCCTGGAGCGGGTGGAGCGCATCGATGCCGGAGCTGAGCAGCCTGGGAATGATCTTGGAGACCGCCCCGCAGGAATGAAGCATTACCTTGAGGTTGTACGTCTTGGCCTGCTCCACCACTTTGACGACACCAGGTCGGACAAAACGGTCAAACATGGTGGGACTGATGAGCAGATCGTCCTGGCTCCCCAGGTCGTTGCCGAAGAAGAAGACATCGATCCGATCGGACGCGACATCGAGAAAGCGGCGGTTCGCTTCCAGGTAGAAATCGAGCACCCTCCCGGTGACGGCGTCGACCACGTCGGGATCGGTGTGCATCTTGATGAAATAGTTGTCCATACCCATGAAGTCGCAGAGAACATGGAAGAAGGGAATCCACATCCCCCCCACCACGGCCATTTGCTTGTCCGCGATGTAGTCGATCGTTTCCGTGCAGGCGGTGAAGTCGAGATGATCGGGATCGGGCCAGTCGAAGTCATCGACCTGGGCGGCATCGTCGCATTCGGCAAAGACACCCGGTTCGTTGAGCGTCCGCTTTGGCCGGCCGCCGTGGCAGTCGAAGATCGGTTTTCCCTCGGGATGGCGCCACGCGGAAGGATCGAGCTCGGGCGAAATCCAGAAGAAGTCGCTCCCCATTGCGGCGGAGAGATCGACCTCGGACCGCATCACGCCCATGGCAGCGGCGACTGCCTCGTCATGGCTGCCCTTTTTACTCGGATCCCACTGAACGTATTCGATGCCGAGTTCACGGCAATAGATCTCCTTGGTCTCGGCATGGGGATTGCCGAGCCAGAACCCGGGCCTGTCGGGACGATCGCCGTTCATGATGGCATTGATTCTCTCTCTGCTGTTCATTCTGTTTCTCCGCGAAGGCTCGTGGACCGAATGCACTGGGAGCCCATTTTAATATCCCCGGCTCCGATTTCAGCCTGGAAAGCCGCCCACCGCCGACGTTAAACCTGTACGTGACGAGGCCCGATCAATCCACGATCGACGAGGAGCTCCGGTTTGGAAAGCAAAGAAATCGTCAGGCGCGCCATCGAGTTCGACGGTCCGCCCCGCTTGCCCTTCTTTCTCGGCGACTTCTGGGGCGAGAAGATGCTGGGGCCGCGCACCGATATTCTCAACGACGTGTGCGATTGCTGGGAAATGGACCGGCAGAAGGCGGGCTGGTTCTTCGACAATCCGGGGCTCGACGACTGGGGGTGCCGGTGGGAGCGGACCGAGGTGAACAACATGGGCCAGGTGGTTGAGCACCCCCTCGCTGACTGGACGCGCCTCGATGACTACAGACCGCCCGATCCGCGCGATCCGTTCTACTTCGAGCGGATCGACGATGTCATTCGAAGGGCGGACGACAAGTATGTGGTCGTCACGAGCCACTTCAACCTCATCGAGCGGCTTCACATGCTTCACGGGTTCGAGGAGACGATGATCGATTTCCGTCTCGCCCCGGAAAAAACAGGCAGGGTGCTCGACATGATCCTCGAGTTCAAGATTGCCCAGCTCGACGAGCTCGCCCGGCGTTTTCCCGGCAGGGTCCATGGGATTTTCATGACCGACGACTGGGGGACCCAATCTGGAACGTTCGTCTCTCCCGAGATCTTCACTCACTTTTTTCTCGACCGTTACAGGATTCTGGCCGAGGCGATTCACGGCCATGGATGGCACTTCGTCCTTCATAGCTGCGGGCGCGTCAACGACCTCGTGCCTTTCTTCATCGATGCCGGTGTGGATGTGCTGAACATGCAGCAGCCGCGCGCCTACGGCATCGCCGAGATCGGGGAGCGTTTCGGGGGCAAAGTCTGCTTTCTGACCACCGTCGACATACAGACCACTCTCCCCGAGGGGGACGCGAGAAAGGTCAGGCAAGAAGCCGAGGACCTGGTCGCCTGCTGGTCGTCACCCGAGGGCGGATTCATCGTGTTCAACTATGGCGATGCGGCCGCGATCGGCGCCACCGATGAGATCACCGAAATCATGTTCAGGAAATTCATCGAACTCGCCCATTACTGGTAGGAACGGACCTAGTCGGCAGGAACCAATCGGGCGGCGAGACCACTGCTTGGGGCCAGTTCGGCTGAGAGAACCGTTGTTGCCGTGACACGCCTTTTTTCGATCTTGACGTGGGTGCGCGTCAAAATCGTCTCGTCGTCCGAGTAGATGTGGGCTGTGTACTTCTTTTTTTCGTCGAGAAAAACGAGGGGAATTTCCAGACTTCGGGGTGTCTCCCCGTTCATTGCCCCCACGAACCATTTCGACCCCGATCGGCGGGCGATCACGGCGAACTCTCCGATCTCACCATGTATCACCCGCGTGTCGTCCCACACGGTCGGCACACGGTCGAAGAACTCCAGTTCGGGCTCGTCGCCGATGACAGGATGTTTGCCTCCGGCGCCGCCGATGTCCTGCGGCGACTCGGGCGGCCGGTCGTACCAGTAGACGAACTGCCACGGGCTGAAGATGCAGACCGCCTTGGCGAGCTGATAGGCATGTGAGGCGATCTCGTCCACGCGCCGGTCGTAGTAACAGATCGTGTTGTCCCCTGCTCCGGCCAGCATTCGGGTGAAGAGTATGGTGAGTGTCGTCCGGCTCGACGGCCTCGCTTCGTCACCGCGGATGCCCTCCTGGGTCATCAGGTTCGGGAAGGTGCGGGAATAACCGGTAGGCCTGTACTCGTCGTGGATGTCGACCATGAGCCGGTGGGCGGCGGCGCGGCGCACGGCATGATGCAGCCAGGCGGTTGATTTCTGGCTCCCCACTTGCACGAATCCGTACTTGAGACCTTTCACTCCCCACTCCTGATAGAGTGGCAGGAGCGATTCGAGCTGACGCTCGAGTGCCTTTCGATTGACGTAGAGGATGACACCAACGTCCGCTTTCCGGGCATAGTCGATCACCTTCTGCAGATCGAGCGGCTCGGGAGACCTGTTCGGGTCAACGGAGATGGTGGACGCATCCGATTTTTCGTCATACTCATGGCCGTACCACCCCGCGTCGAACTCGACATACTGAAGGTTGCGGCGTCGGGCAAAATCGACGCACGCCTTTCCACCGGCGGATGTGAGCGTGACCTCGCGAATGACTTTTCCCGGCCTGATCCACGACGTATCTTCGATGGCGCAGGAAGCATTCAGGTTGAGAAAGAGATCGTTGTTTTCCAGAAGTTCGCCGGGGCTCTCCCCCACCATGATGACCCGCCAGGGAGACGTGAGCGGCAGATCGGCCTCAACAGGGCTGCTCAGATCGCTGACCAGGGCATTGGGAAGGTTCGCGCAGGGCGAAAGCTTCATGCGCGCAAAGTCGACGAGGCGTGCCTCTGCAAGGGCCACGTAGAGTTCATCCGCAACGCGGATGGTGAGAGGTCTCTCGCAACCGTTTCTTAGATGGCTCAACTGTGTCTCTTCATAGTTGTCCTGAGCGTGGTAGGCGGCCCATGCTGTATGGTTATCGGTGAAACGAAATTCCGTGTTCTCTCTCGTGATGGACACCCGCTCGTCGGCTTCCTGTGCCGGAATGGTGTAGCAGAGAGCCACGCCCTCGTCATAAGCACGGATCGTCACGAGGAGGCGAGACCGCGGCGCTTCGTGGCGTATCAGTTCCACAACACATTGGTTGTACCGATCGCGAACCGTGCTCCGCTCGCCGTAGACCGGTTGCCATGTCGCGGCCTCGTGCGATCGTGTGACGCGCGCGATCGTGAATCGGTCGACAAAACCGGTTTTGTCCCCCCTTTCCAATCCGAGACGTGACTGTTCGATGAGAATCTTTCCCTTGTAGGAAAGGACGTAAACGGGGCAGGCCTCGTGACCGTCCATGGCGCGCACATCGAAGGTGACGCCGATCCGTCCATCGGGAGATTCGATCTCCACGGCGTGGGCCGAGACAAAGCCGGCTGCGAACAACAAGAGAGTGACGAAAACGCGTGTCATGACATCAATCCAGTCCGATGGCAATGGCCCGATTCAGGCTCGGCCGCAGAGTCTATTCGCCGACAAAACTGATATTCTGCACGAATCTAGGGTATAAAGAAAGCGGTAGCAATCAGTGAATAATCTTGGGAACTTGGGAGGTTCCTCATATGTCTTGCCCGGAAGGAGACGCCACCGTTCTGCTCTCAGCCGGAGCAGGAATCGCTCCCGAGTTTTTCACTGGGCGATCGGCCCGGCGGAAAGTATTCTTTTTTCTGTAGACCGCGCGAAGGCACCCCCCTGTAATTCACATCTGTCGAGAATGCTGGAAGGAATCGACTCCAAATCGAGGAGGTTGTATGGCTCGGGCTTGCACATCGATGGTGCTTCTTCTTCTCCTTTTCTCTCTGAATCCTGTTCTCGGCGCTGTCGTATCTTCTGCGGACGCGATGGCGCGTTCCGTCACCATCTACAGGGACGGTTACGGTGTTCCCCACGTCTACGGCCCCACCGACGCGAGCGTGGTCTTCGGACTCGCCTATGCGCGCGCCGAGGATGAATTCGAAAAAGTGGAGCTCTTCTACATCCGCTCTCTCGGCCGCCTGTCCGAGGTTTACGGCGAGGCGGGCTTCGCGTGGGACGCCATGGTGCGCGCCCTCGAAATCACCGAGCTCTCGCACAAAGAATATGCGCGCGCCGCCCCCCCCATCCGCGCCCTCTGCGACGCGTGGGCGGCCGGGATCAACCATTTCCTCGCGAAGAATCCAGAGACGAAGCCCATTCTGCTCGATCGGTTCGAACCGTGGTGGCCCTTTGCGGGCGAGCGCACCATGTGGAACCTCTACATGCTGACAGGTTCGCAGATCGCTTTCGACGATGTGCGCGCCCTCGGCGTGCCCCCGAAGCCCACCGTGCTCGACGCTGGTCCCGAGATCGAACACGAGGGAGGGTGCAATCAGTGGGCGATCGCGCCGTCGAAGACCGCGTCGGGCAACGCCATGCTCTTCATCAACATGATGATCCCCCTCGACGCCCCCTACGAAGCCCACCTCCACAGCGACGAGGGATATTGCATGTCGGGCATCATGGCCTACGGTGATTCGATCATGCCCGTCCTCGGTCACAACGAACACCTCGGCTGGACCTTCACGCACAACAACATCGACTACATCGACCTCTACACGGTGGATTTCGCCGATCCAGAGAATCCGCTCGCCTATCGCCACGAGGATCGACACCGGCTCGCGACCGAATGGACCGAGACGATCAAGGTCAAGGAGCAGGCCGGACTCGTGGAGCGGACCGTGGTTCTCAGAAAGACGCATCACGGCCCCATACTGGGCGCCAAGGACGCGCAATCCGTGGCGGTCAAGGTAGGCGGCATCGAGCAGGGCGGGATCCTTCAGCAGTTCTACGCCATGGGAAGGGCGCGCAACCTCGAAGAATTCAAGGCCGCCCTTGATCGTAACGCGATCGTCAACCAGAACGTGGCCTATGCCGATCGCGACGGCAACATCTTCTACGTGTACAACGGACTCTTTCCGCGGCGCAATCCGGAGATGGACTGGTCAACGCCCGCCGACGGCAGCGACGGGACCATGGATTGGAACGGTTATCACTCCCTCGCCGAGCGTCCCCAGCTTCTCAATCCTCCCTGCGGCTACGTGCAGAACTGTAATTCCACACCCTTTCTCACCACCTCGGAGAGCAACCCCGCGGAGAAGGATTACCCCGCCTACATGGTCCCCCGCGAAAGGGACAATGCCCGCGCCAACGCGTCGCGCCGCATCCTCGATGAGGAGGGCAAACTCTCCTTCGACGCATGGGCGCGGCATTTTTTCAGCTCCCGTGTCCCCGTGGCCGAGCGGGTCGTGCCCCAACTGCTCGACGGACTCGAAACTGGAGGCGCCGCAGCAGGCAGCGCCGACGAAGCGCAGAACCGCCGAACAGAGGCACTCGGTCTGATCGCGGCGTGGGATCGTGAAAGCACCATCGCGTCGATCCCCACCACCCTCGTCATGCTCTGGATCGAGGGTCTCTTCAAGAACGGAAAGAACCCACGCTCCGCGGCACCGGAGCGAAAAGCCGCTCTCGACAATGTCCTCGATCGGCTCGAGATCGACTTCGGCACGTGGAAGGTCGCCTGGGGCGAGGTCAACCGCCTGCAGCGCGTCGAGCAGTCAGCGGGCGAATCATTCAGCGATGCGAAGGAGAGCGTCCCCGTTCGCGGCGTGGGCGGCGATTCGGGATCGATGTTCGCCTTCATCGCCCGGCAAGCTCCGGGACAGAAACGGCGCTACGGCGTCTATGGGAACAGTTTCGTGAGTGTGATCGAATTCGGCCCCACGGTGCGCGCCTGCTCGGTGATCGCCTATGGCCAGAGCAACGATCCGAAATCGCCCCACTACTTCGATCAGGCACCGCTCTATGCGGCGGGCGAACTCAAACCGGCCTGTTTCGAGCGGGGCGAGATCGAGCGCAATGCGGAGAGCGTCTACCATCCAGGCGAGGAAAAACTCGGCAAGACCCGGCCCGAGTGGCCGAGATTCCGCGGTCCGGGCGGCCTCGGGAGGGCTGCCGATGCAGATCCGCCCACGGCGTGGAACGGTAAGGGATCGAAGACGAGCAACATCCTCTGGAAGTCGCCGATTCCGCGCGCGGGCCACAGCTCTCCCGTGGTATGGGGCGATCGTATCTTTATCACGGGGTACGACGCGGAGGCGCACAAGGGCGAGGTCTACTGTTACGACGCGTCCAAGGGCGTCCTGGCCTGGCGTAAGAGAATCGATATTGAAACCCCCGCTGACCAGTCCGCGCTCGATGTGCTCTATGATGACGCCGTGGGCGCGGCATCGACCATGGCGACCGACGGGACTCTGGCTTTCGCGATTTTCTCCAACGGCGACCTTGCGGCTCTCGACTTTGACGGGCGCCTGGTCTGGTCGAAACATCTCGGCCTGCCGCGCAGCACTTACGGATTCGCGGCGTCCCTCGCTCTCTACAAAAAACTCCTGATCGTCCAGTTTGACGAACTGCCCGAGACTGAGGGGGTCTTCCGGTCCAGACTCTGCGCATTTGACACGGCCACGGGCAAGGTCGCATGGCGGCAAAAACGGCCGGTGACTGATTCGTGGACATCGCCGATCGTGATCGACACCGGCAAGGGATCGCAGATCGTGACCGTTGCCAATCCCTGGGTGATCGCCTACGATCCTTCCGACGGAAGCGAAATCTGGCGGGTCGCCATGGAAGGACCCGATCAGGCTCCGTCGCCCACATTCGGGGGCGGCTTGGTCTTCTCCATCGTTCCCAACTACGACATGTTCGCCATCCGGCCCGATGGCAAAGGGGATGTGTCGGACACCCACATCGCCTGGGTGGTCGACCAGGACATCCCCGAGGTGTCCAGTCCGGCAGCCAACGACGAACTGATTTTCCTGCTCTGTGACGGCTTCGCCACCTGCCACGACATCGACGATGGAAAACGGCTGTGGGAAAAGGAACTCGACTCCGGTTTTCAGTCTTCACCGACGATCGTTGGCGATAGGCTCTACCTTCTCGGCACAGAGGGCACCATGTTCATTCTCGCGGCGAAAGAAGAATACGCCGAGATTGGCCGCGCTGAACTGGGCGAGCGTTCGACCTGTTCGCCCGCCTTTGTAGGAGACAGGATCTACATTCGCGGTGAAAAACATCTTTTCTGCATCGGCGAAAAGAGGTAAGATTGAACCCGGTTGGCACCTAGGCGGGGGGGGGGGGGGGGGGGGGGGGGGGGGGGGGGGGGGGGGGGGGGGGGG
>CAYXGI010000083.1:0-12420 GCA_964464495.1 uncultured Phycisphaerales bacterium | reverse complement strand
AATCAGGATATGATAATTAAGAATCGCGTCAACGCGGGTTCACAGGACGCTTACGCTGGAGCCGCGCTTCGCTCTCCTCGAGCTCGGCCTTTGTCTGGCGGAGTTCGGACACATCTGAAATGGTTCCGTCAAGGTATCGGACCGCGCCGTCCTCAGCGGTCACCGCGAAAGCGCTCAGCAAAACCTAGAAGACGGTTCCGTCCTTGCGTTTCATTCTCATCTCGATGTTGGTGTAAGAACCATCCCGCGTGCACTGTTTCAGGACATCAATTCTCTGCTCGGGATTCCAGTAGAGCGAGGGCGCCGGGACCGCCCGGAGCTCCTCTTCGCTGTCATACCCGAACATGCGGGCCATGGCGGGATTGGCTGACACGATCTGGCCGTCCGGCCGGGATCGGAAGACCCCGCAGGGCACATTGTCGAGGATCACGCGGGTCAGCTTTTCCTTGCGGGCGAGCGCCATCTCGCGCTCGACGCGCTCGGTGATGTCCGTCCAGCTCCCGGAAAGCCCCACCAGAGTGCCCGCCGCGTCGTTGCGGGGACCGATATGATCGAGGACCCAGACGTACCGGCCCGACTTGTGCAGGATCCTGTACTCGCAGTGATAGACCTCTCCGGTGTTGACCGCGGCGTAGGTCTCGGAAATCACGGAGCGGTCGTCGGGATGGATCAGGTTCTCGAGAAAGCAAGGATCTTTATAGAAGTCATCCGGCCTGTAGCCGAAATGACTCTCGATGTTGCCGCTGATAAAGACGACCGGAAAGTCGGGCCCCGGCCCGCAGGTATAGATCACCACCGGATTGGCAGAGAGGTGCCCGGCGAGGTCGGCCTCGTCTCGAACGCGCTGATCGTGTTGTTTCGTCGTCGACCGGTCAGGCTTGTTGTCTCGCACAAATCTCCTCCTGCCCATCGTGCGCGGCCCACCTCCAAGAACATTTCGAATCCGCTGATCGTCTTCTTCCCGACCGATGAATCGAGCAATACCCCGAAGACGATGTTTCATCGAAGTCCCGTCCACTGAGACCGATGATTGTAAAGGAACAACTGATGAAAAAACAGTGTGAAAGGGCGTGCTCCGTCGATCAGCGCACGTAGTCGGCAAAGAGCGAGCAGCCGGTCAGAGCGACAAGAAAAAAAGCCGCGCCCGACTTCGCGCCGGACGCGGCCCCACTTCGGTGGCAGGTGTCACATCAAGGGTGTGTCACGATCAGTAAACCGTGGCTTGCACCACGTCGTAGTAAGTGAACTGCGGCACCCCGTCGAGGGCGTCGATCACAAAAGCGAATTCCCACGATCCCACGGGGATCGTCCCGTTGTGAACCACGTAGTCGGTGATGTCGAAGAGCGGTCCGCCATAGGCAAAGGTCAAACCGGGCACCCACCAGTCATGGGACACGCCCAACTGGTCGCCCGAGTCGAGGGAGATCGTCATCGACACGGCCTGGCTGCTCGGGAAGGAGAGCGGCCCGTCATCGCCGTCGATCTTGATGTCGGGAGAAGGATCGCCGCCGAAGGCTTCGATCTTGAAGTTGTCGATCCAGGCTACGTCGGGGCCGGAGCCGGTCGCTTCATCGTGCCAGAGCTCGATCGCCCAGCCCGTGAGCGCGTCGATTCCCTTCGAATCGTAGATCACATCGGCGCTCGCCGCCGGCGCGACAAGAAATGCCGACAACATGAGCAGAGCCACTAAGCGCATACCATTGGCCATGGTTCCATCTCCTTTCCTGAAAGTGGACCAGTTGTCATCAACGGATTGTGGTTGTTTTCCTCGTCTTTTCGAAACGCTGAAGAAGCATCTTTCCGTTCGCGACTTCAAGCGTGTTCAAGTGCCGGGCGTGACGCGCATTTTAGTTTATTTTGATGATTATTTTCCTCGGGGGCAGGGTGGCAATCGGGACATCTTACCGTCCCGGTGAACGGCCGGAGCAAAGAGGCGGCCTGATCGTCTGATCCGGAAACTCAGATTTATCTCTGGAAAACCGATAAAATGACGTGCGTTGTCCACTCTTAGTGGACATTCGTGCTTCTTTTAGGGGCTCAGAGCGTAGTTGAACTGACCCATCTCCGAAACAAAATCGCCAGGGAAGTCTTCGACTTTTGGGTGTTCGGAGACGCGTTGTCGCACTACCGCAAGTCGCATGACTTCTTCAGGCAGATCGTCACGCGCATCGCCGCGGTCTGAGATCAACTACTTGATCTGGACGTTCTGATTGTCCTCCTGATAGATCCCTTCGAGAACCTGAACGCCCTTTTGCTGCATGCGACGATTCTCCTGGAACACGTTCTGGAGCGCGCGGTCGCGGCCCTTGAAGTAGAGCTCCTGCTTCTTCGAACGCTCCTGGCTCTGCCGCCCGGGCGCGTGCTGCAGGCTGGCGAGTCCGCGGTGGAAGGCGTACTCGCCGTCGCGCTCGGCGATCACCGTGCTCGTCCCCTCGATCCCGTCGGCGACGTACACGCCGCGCAGGTCGGTGTAGCCCGTGTTGAAGAAGGTCTGCTGCGAGCCGATCACCTTGACGTAGACGTTCTTGAGGAATGCGCCCGTGTCGCGGTCCTTGACGTTGACGCGCACGCGGCCCGAGCCGATGTCTTCCTGCACTTCGAGAGCAAGGTCGGCGATGAGCGCCATGCCGGTGCAGCCGGCCGCCTCGCCCTGGACGACCACCATGTAGGCGCCCTTGGCCTCGAGGGGCAGCTTGAGTTCCTTTTTCATCTTCTTGTAATCCTTGCCCTCGCCGAGCTTGACCTTTTGCACCACCGTGGGGCTGATGCCGGCGAGGTTGATGTCGGTCACGTTGTTGAGGTTCTTGCGCAGCAGACAAAGCTTCATGAGGTCGACCTTGTAGACGGAGAGGGTCACCTCGGGAACGTTGCGGTACTCGAGCTCGATCTTCACGTCCTCACCCGATCGGAAGGTCGAGATCTCGGGCAGGGTGACGCTCTTGTGTGTGAAGAAGTCGACCGCCTCCGCGGCATCGGCGAATTTCTTCATCACCTGGCGGTAGTGGTTGATGGCGCTCGCGATCCGGCCGCCGGCATGGTCGATCTGGCCGAGAATGTAGACGGCCAGGTCGCGGTTGTCGCGGCCCTCGGGATCGAGCTTGTCGGGATTGAGATCGGCCACCTTATTGAGGAGCCCCGTCGCCTCGTCAAACCGGCCCGCCTCGAAGAGGGCGTACGCTTCGGCATACTCCATGCTGCTGCGGAAGCGGCTCTTGGGCCAGCGCTCGCGAAAGGCGGGACTGAGCCGGATCACCTCGTCGTTCTGCTCGAGCTCGAGCAAGGTCGAAATCAGCGAGTAGGCGGCCTCGTCGTTGAGCGGATTCTGCGGATAGGTGGCGAGGAAATCGACGAGCAGGCCGATCGCCTCGGCCATGATCTTCTTGCGCGGAATGCGGGGAATCTTTGGCTGGCCGCCGGCGGGTCCGGCCTTGTCGAGCAGCGCCTGGCTCAGGGCAAAGAATGCCGTCTCGATCTCTGGCAGGTCAGGATAGGAGCGGATCAGGTCGGCGAGAAACATGAGCGACCCGGCCGCCTCGCCCTGGAGCTCGAGAGCCTGCGCCACGCGCGCCTCGCGGCCAAAGGATGATCCGGCAGCGAGGGCGAAGATCTGCAGCGCCTGCTCGTGCTCGCCGCGCGCGCGGTAGGCGGCCCCCACGCGGGCCGTCTCCTTGAAGGTCAACGAAAGCGTGGGCGCCCGCTCGCGCAGAAGCTCGAAGCAGCGGATCAACCGCTTGTTGTCTCCCCCGTCAAAGGCGAGCCTGAAGAGCTTGCTCGCCGCATCGACGAGATACTTGTCGCGCGGGGTGAACTGCTTGAAGTTGTGCAGGAAAGATTCAAGATTCTTCAGCGCGGCGGCCGCGTCCTTGTCATCGAAGAGCGCGCACCCGAGCGCGTAGTACTCGTCGGGTGTCATCCTGTAAGGCACGGTCTTTTCCGCGCCCCGCTCCCGGATCGGCAGAGCGAAGAGATGGGTGAAATTGCTCATCGACGGATCGAAGGTGGAGCGCACCACGGCGGGCGGAGAGCGGTACTCGCCTTCATAGGCGGCGTAGATCGGATAGGTGATCGTCGACCGCGTGCCGCGCGTGAAAAAGGTGATCGTGCCCGGCCCGATCTCGTAGTGGTCAAAGCGCCCCTTGATGCCTGTCTCGATCACGGTGCATCCGGCAGGCAGCGTGTCAGTGATCACGAGCGGGTGAATCCGGTTGTTGCGCCCCGTGCGCGCACACGACCACTCGAGCTTGACGAGCGCCGTCTCACCCTGGTTGATCTCCCCCAGCTCGTGGACCCACTGTGTGAATCCACTGGGGAGCCGCACCGTGTCGAAACCTGAGTCGACGGGGCGCCCCTTGTAGACGAGCGGCGCCATGAGGTACTGGCGCTTGATCCACGCCTGCGTCTTTCCGTAATCGAGAGGTGTCACATCCTTGGTGAAACCGCTCATCTTCACCGCCCACGTGAACTCGCCCCGGCCGTCGAAGCGGAAAGCCACCTCGTTTTCGCCGCTTGCGAGCGCGTCGTCGGGCACGGTGATGTCGGTGAGCGGGTGAGGACCGCTCACGTCGAGGGTCTTGATCTCCTTGCCGTTGACAAGAACGGCGAGTTTGTAGCGGCTGTCAGCGAGGCCGGCGCCGGCCACGTATTCGGCGAGCGCCGCGGCCGCGGCCGCGTGGGCCGGACCGGTGCGGCGGAAAGAGCTGCTCGCGTTGAGGATGAAATCGATCCCCTTCTTCACGAGCGGGTGGCTCGGCTCGACGAGCTCGATGGCGAGCACGACCTGGGCGACCACCATGTAGTCGTCGACCATCCAGAAGTGATCGTCCTCGATCTCAGAGCCCTTCCTGAGATCGGCCCAGGGCTGGGCGCGGCTGCCCGACCGCTCGATCAGCAGGCGCGCCAGGGTGGCGGCATTGTCCTTGTGGCCGCTCCGCTGGAAGGCGAGAGAGAGCAGGGCGAGCCCCTGGTCGCTCAAGGTGTTGCGCTTCCGAAAGAGGCTGTTGAGGAAGGTGAACTCGGGCGCCCTGTAAAATGAGTAGGCATGCAGGAAGAAGGCCTTCTCGTCGCCCGACAGCTTGCGCTGGTGCTTGTCGACCCAGCCCGCCGCGGACGCGGCCGCGGTCTCGGAAACAGTGAAACCCCTGTCGCGCGCGAGGGCGAGAGCCTTGAGGGTCTGAGCCGTGGCCAGGGCCGACACCTCGCCGTTGCGGATCCAGGGGAAGCCGCCGTCATTCTTCTGCGCCAGGAGCAGGGTGGTGAGCAGGTTCTCCACCTCTCTCTCGAGGCGCGCCGACTGGCCGCTCGCGGTCTGACCGCCGCTGCCGTGGCCCGAACGCCGCAGGTAGTCGAGCACGCTGAGCTTGACGAGCACCTGGCTGGCGAGGTCGGAAAAGGTGGGCAGGCAGCAGTAGTGATAACTCGCATTGGCCATGTGCATGAGATAATCGGCAAAGGAGGGACCCACGGTGATTTCCATGTAGGTGTGGGCATAATGCTTGTTCGCCGGGAGGGCCACCTTGACCGTCTTCGAAGCGGCCGCGTGGCCGCCCTTGCCGGCGTAAACTTCGACGCCCATCGGCTTGACCACGAGGGAGCCCGACACGGCATCGGACACGGGTTCGTTCTCGGGGCCGATCGATCGCGCCTCGAGCTTGACCTTGATCAGGCCGGGCTCCCTGGTCTTGACGCGAAAGGTCCTCTCCGCCGACGCGCCCGGCTCGACGTCGACGCGCACGGTCTGCTCGGCATCGCCGTCGATCGGACCGTCGAGAACGAGGGTCGCGTCGATGCTCCGCTTGACGTCGGACGTGTTGATCAGTCTGGCCACGAAGAGGGCCGTGTCTTCCTCGACGAGACTCCGCGGCGTGCGCAGCTCGGCAAAGAAGGTCTTGCGCGCCCGCACCTCGGCCTCGGCAGCGCCCCCCACCGTCTCTCTCGTGAGGCCGCGCGCCACGAGTTTCCACGTGGTCGTGTTGTCGGGGAATTCGATCTCCACCTCGGCGGTTCCGTCAGCGGCGGTGACCACGTCGGGGTTCCAGTAGGCGGTTTCGAGGAAACGCTTGCGCACCACGGTCTCGTCCATCTCGTCGATGATCCTGGCGAACCAGACCTGCTGGCCGAGGGTGAAATCCTCGCCCGCCGGCTCGTAGCCGTACCGCGCATCAGCGGCGTCATCAGCGGCAAAATCCTTGTTCTTCGATTTGAGCCGGAAGTGGAGCGATCGCGACTTGTCCGCGGCCCTCGACGAGGGACCGCCTCCGCCATATCCGAGCGCGCCCAGTTTCTTGAGCGCCTCCGTGTCGCCGGGTCCCTTGTAGGCGTCGCCGGCGCGCCTCTTTCGGCTGAGCTTGCCGCCAAACCGGCCGCCGGCGCCCCCGCCGACCGCGATCCCTCCTGTCGCCGCGGCGCGCGGCCTATCGGCCTTGGCCTCCTTCTCCTTGAGGCCGCGGCCCGCGAGGAAACCGCCGGAACCGGAAATGGAATCTTCCATGACAGCCAGTTCTTCCAGCTCCTCCTCGGCGTCGAGGAAGGAGAGCTTGGAGCGTGCTTCGAGGGAGCGCAGCCTGCGGTATATCTCCTCTTGCTGGACCGCGCTGTCGATCGAATCGGTGCGTGCCTTGTAGGCGAAGGTGCACGATGAGTCGGTCTTGAGCCTTCCCTTGCGCTTGCGGCCGAAGAAGAACTCGTGGATCGGGGAGGTCTCGTCGGGAAAGCGAGCCAGGAGCGCGGCGTCGACCGCGGCGAGCGCGAACTGGGCCGCCACCGGCTTGCCCGTGCGATCGCGCGCCGTGATCTTGACCTTGACCTTGCCGCCCGGCTCGACCTCGTCGTCAGCCGGCTCGACCGTGACCTCGAGGTTGGAGCGCACGTTGAGGTCGACCTCGGCCTTGTGGAACTCGTGCCCCTCCATGAGGGCGATGGCGAAGGTGAAGTTGGGCGCCAGATCGGGTGTGATCTTGACGGGCATGGTGTTGTCGCCATTGACGAGCCGCACCACCTCGTAGTGGAAAATCCGCTCCCCCTCGCAGGTGAGCAGGCCGAGGCCGGGCTCGGTGCGCGTGTGAACGCGCACGTCGATGTCGCTCCCCGCGTCGCAGGTCACCTTGTCGGCGAAGATGCGGAGCCGCACCTTGTCCTCCTCGCCGGAGACGAAGAGGTCCTTCTGGGCGCTGATCAGGTTGCCGAAGCGGTCCTTGGCCGTGAAGCGCAGCCGGTAGTCGCCGCCCCGATCGAGGGTGACGCTCGCCACGCCGCGGCCGGTCTTCTCGTCGACGGTGATGTCTTTGAGAAGGTCGACCTCTTTCTCGGTGCGGACGCCCTCCTTTTCCTCGAGGTAGATGACGTGGAGTTCGGCGTCGGCCCTGGTCGGCTTGCCGTCCGGTTTCCGGGCCTTGACCTCGACGGTGATCTGCTCGCCCGAGAGGATCACCGTGCGCGACAGGTCGACGGCGAGGCTGAAGCCGGTGTCCGAGATATGAATGATCTTTTGCGCCGCCGCGTGCTCGTCGAGCACTTCGACGACGAGCGGGTACTGGCCCGCGCCGCCGAAGTCGCGCGTGTCGATCTCGAAGGGCACGAGGCCCTTGTCGTCGACCACGCCGTCGAGGGTCACGCCCGTGCCGTAGGAGTAGCGCACGTTCTTGCCGCGGGCCGGTTCGCCGTAGTTGTAGAAGATATTGAAGGATCCCTTGACCGTCTCGCCCTGGTAGTAGACGTCGGTCTCCATGTCGATCACGGCCGTCACCCGGGGCGGGACATACTCGCCCACGGTGAAGGAGCGCGTCGCCTTCCACCCGGAGCGCGCCTTGAGCTCGATGCGGTACTCGCCGTGGGGCGCCGACGGTGCGAGAACGAAGTCGGCGGCCACACCGCCGAAGCTGTCGCACGCGGCGCTGCGCGTCGACACGGCGCGGCCGTCGGGCGAGTAGACGGTCAGCGCGTAGGCGTCGCCGCCGGCGAAAGTGTAGCGGCCTTGGGACACCTCGCGCACGAATCCCTTGATCTGCACCTGGTGGCCGGGTTTGTAGATCGTCTTGTCGGTGAAGAGGTAGGCCTTGGCCTTGAGACCCTCGGCCGCGGCCACACCCTTGAGGTTGAGGTTGTTCGAGGCGAAGTGGCCGCCTTCGGCGACGAGCACGCTCAGGTCACCCGACGAGCGGAGCGCGGCGTGGGCCCTGTGAAAGACGCCGTCCGAGCCTGTCTTGCCGCGAAAGAGCACCTTGCCGCCCGTGCTCACGATCACCTCTGCGCCGGTGAAGGGCGCCTGCTCGGCCACGTTCTCCACGAAGACGAGCAGGTCCTCGCGGCCGCTCTTCAAGATCATCTGAAGATCGGTGACGAGAACGAGAGCGGTGGCGGTGCGTTCATCGTCGGACACGTTGAGCACGTAGGCGCCCGGATCGGCGAAGGGGAGCTCCACCTCGCGCGAGATCTCGGCGTACTTGGCGAAGCCGGCCACGGGCGCGTTCCATTTTTCCTCGGGCTCGATGAGGTCGATGTCGAGGTCCTCGACGGCGAAGATCGTGCCCCGTTTGACAAAGTAGTCCTCGAGGTCGATCTTGTAGAAGCGCATGGCGAGCTTTTCGATGTTGCGGGTCGTGATCTTGACCTTGGGCGTTTCCTTGGTGGTGAAGGCGCGCTCGGTGACCACCTTGAGCGTCTTGGACTGCATCATGGCGATGCGCGCCGCCGCCTCGCCCGCGTGGCTGCCGTAGGTAACCTTCCGGTAGGCCTCGAGCGCTTCCTTGAGCTTGACGAACTCGGTCTCGAGGGTGAGGCCGATCTTGTACTGGGCCTGCGAGGCGAGGTCGGAGCCGGGGTACTTGGACACGAGCCGCTGCCAGTCCCTGATGGCGGCGTCGAACTCCTTGCGTTCCGCCTCGAGGTAGCCGAGGATCAGGTAGGCGCGCGGCGTGCGTTCGTCGAGGGGGTAGTCGCGGACGAAGTCGAGGAGGCGGTTGCGCGCCTGGTCGTACTCCTTGGCCTTGAGGAGCGCGATGCCCCATTCGAACTCGGTGACCACGATCTGGAGCTGGGCGTCGTCCCACAGCTCGTGGGACGGATGCTTGGAGAGGAATTCCTTGTACGCGGTGAGCGCGGCGGGGAACTTCTGCTGGCCGTAGTGGCACCCCCCGAGGTAGAAGCGCACGCTGGCGAGCTGCTCCACACCGGTCTTTTCGCCGTAGATGCGGACGAATTCGTCATAGGCGGCGATCGCCTCGTCGAGGCGGCCGCGGTTCATGTAGCTGAGGCCGATCTGAAAGCGCGCCTTGGGCGCGAGCTTGTGGTCGGCCGAGGCGGCGAGGAATTCGCCCAGCGCCTTGACGCCGAGGGAGAGCTCGGTGTCGGTGCGCGGGTTGGGCACGTTGTAGGTGAGCGCGATGCCGTAGCGCGCCTCGGGCACGCGGCGCGAATCAGGGTGATCGCGCAGGAAGTCGCGGAAGCTCTTGCGCGCCTCGGCGAAGCGGTTCTGCTTGAGGCGTGCGTCGCCGATGCGGTACTCGACCTCGTCGAGGGCGGCGCTCGCGGGGTGGCGCTTCTTGAACTCGGCGAGGACGACTTCCTCCTCGCCGAACCGCTCGAGCTTGTGGAAGGCGGAGGCTATCTTGAAGCGCACCTCCTCGTCGATGGCGCCCGGAATCTCGAGCTCGAGCGCGCGGCGGTAGAGCTCGATCGCCTTCTCGTACTGGGGGCCGCCCTCGCGGTCCTTGGCCGCCATGGCGTCGGCGTACTTGATGTAGTACTGGACGATCTCTTCCTTGCGGTCCTTGGAGATGAGGTGGTTGATCTCGGCCTCGTAGATGCCCGACGCCTCGTCGAAGCGCTTGAGGCCGACGAGCGCCTCGGCCTTGAGAAAGCGCGCCTTGCGGAAGAGGCGCCCCTTGGAGAAGTCCTCGATGAGCGTGCTCAGTGCGGTGAGCGCTTCCCTGTAACGTTCGAGCTGGAGGAGGGTTCCGCCGATGCGAAAGAGGGCTTCCTCGCGGAAGGGGCCGTCCACTTCCTTTTCGAGGAGGTCGAGGGCGTCCTCGTAGCGGCCGTCCATGAGAGCCTTCTTGGCGGGGAGAAACTCGCGGGCGCCGAAGAAGTCGAGCTTCGGGTCCTTTTTGGATAGGGAAACCTTTTCGTCGGCAATGAGGTTTCCGAATCCGGCTGCGATGATGAGGGCGATGAGGCAGAGGAGGGGAAGACTGCGCCTGGGCATGATCGGTCTCCAAAGGGTTTTCACGTGTGTGCTTGGGTCGTGAATATGTATTAGTACTCAACGGACGAAAGCCAGTATCAGTTTGATGATTTCTGCCGGCCGATGTTCCTTCGAACTCCCCGCGGGCTTCAAAAACCGCCCGGAGCCAATTGTAAAATCGGCTCGCAGTCGATAGTATTGGATTTCTGCTAGCCCGCGGTCGCCGGAATTGCAATTGTCCACTACGCGGCTATTAGACAGCTCGCTGAGCTGTGAAGCACTCTGAAATTTTGAATCTGAACCTTCCTTATTATTTATAGCCTCACGTGAAGGAGGAACTCAATGGTCCAGGATGTGAACTCCGCTGATCTCCAAGAGCTCGTCAAGTCGAGCGCCGTCCCTGTGGTGGTCGATTTCTGGGCGGTCTGGTGCGGCCCGTGCCGCGCCCAGGGCCCCATCATCGACAAGTGGGCCGAGTCCCTCGGCGACAAGGTCAGTGTGGTCAAGTTAAATGTCGATGACAACGGAGATTACGCCACCCAACTCGGCATCACGAGCATCCCGACGATCATCGCCTTCGCAGGCGGCAAGGAAATCGCCAGGGGCGTGGGCGTGCAGGACGAAGCCTCCCTCAACGACATGCTGAGCAAGGCTTAAGGTGACTGATATCCCCCCGGAAAAGCCTGAACCTCCCGAGTTTGACTGCAAGGCGTATCGGACCGCGCTGGCGGATGCGGTGGAGGGCGCCTTTCGCACCGCGGACGCAGCGGTCAGGGGGCGCAGGCCGGATGCCGGGCAGATCGACGCCCTTCTCGATTTCGGGGTGCTGCTCGCCGACCGGGCGCGGCAATTCAATCTCACCCGCCTCACCAAGCCGGACGAAATGGCCGTTTTGCACTTCCTCGACAGTTATTACCTCGCCAGAAGCCTGAAGCCGCGCAAGAAAACGGTCATCGACATCGGGACCGGGGCCGGCGTGCCCGGGATCCCGCTCGCCATTCTGCGGCCCGATCTCAAGGTTACTCTCATCGACGGGACAGCCAAGAAGGCCGCTTTCGTGGCCGAGTGTATTGACGCGCTCGGACTGCAGAATGCCCGCGCGCTCCAGACCCGTGCTGAAGAGCACCTGCACCGCGAGCGGTATGGGATGGGTGTGCTGCGGGCCGCGGTCAAGGTGCCGCGTATGCTGGAGATCTTGGCTGAGAAGCGCTATCCGTTAGGGGCTGTCTGTTTCATGCTGGGGGGGGATGGGCCGAAGATCGTCAAGACGGCGCGCCCCCATCAGTACCGTCTACTACCTATCGAGGAGTACCGGCTTCCGGGGCAGGACCGGCCGCGCTACCTGGCCACCTTCGTGCACAAGGCGAAGTCGCGAAGGTAATCCCCCTATTTCCTGCTCACCTCGATGCGCAGCCGGGTGCGCTGGCCCGGCGGAAGCACCACCTCCTTCTCCGCCGGAACGCAGCCGCGCGGCTCCACGCGGATCAGCACCTTTCCCGTGGGTAGATCGAAGAAGAGTTGCCGGCTCGGTGTGAGGCGGCGGTTTTCTTCGACCGTATTCCCCACGCTCTTCTCGTTGCAATAGACGAGGGAGTAATTCACCGCCATTCCCGATCGATCGACGACCTCGAGATCGAGGTAGCCTGACAGTGTGAGGCTGAGGCTTCCCAGGTCGACGGTCCGGCCTTCGCGAATTTCGAAAGGGCTCGACGTGAAGCGCTTGTAACCGGGTACGAAAGCGCTGAGGCAGTACCGACCGTCGGGGATACCCTTCAGGCTGAACCGCCCGGCGCCTGAACGGCGGAGATCAGCCGGGTACACGCCGCCGCCGGGTCTCCACACACGCACCAGCCATTCGATCTCACCCGAATCCACGAGCGCACCCGTGGCGCTGTCGATCAGCGATCCGCACACGCAACCGGCCGGCACGGTCAGATCGACGGTGAAGGGGCTCGTTGCGCCGGGCGGGATCTCCACGTTATTGAAGCGAAAGACGAATCCCTCTGCCGCGCCGCACGTAACTTTCCACAGCCCGGACCAGAGGTCGCCGAGAACGAAGGCGCCGTCCTCGTCACAGGTGGCGGTCTTCCTGACGCGTCCCTGAGAGGACCGTCTCGTCGGTTCGAAAACCAGGGTGGCGCCCGCCGCGGTCTCGCCGCCGGGCAGGATCATCCGGCCGCGCACCTCGAGGAGTCGAAGACGACCGCCGAGAAGCGGATTCCCTTGGCTACGGCGTCGTCAAC
>CAYXGI010000082.1:0-13253 GCA_964464495.1 uncultured Phycisphaerales bacterium | reverse complement strand
TGCGAGGATTCATAGCAAAGCCGGTTAGTGTGAGGCGTTTTTACCAGAGTACTGTATAAGGTAGGGGGTGCTTGGTCATTTATATCAGAATTTATATAATATAGGAAGTATGAATATTTCGGAGACGAGTGATTACGGGGCTTTACGGAGTTTTGGGGTGTGGACGGTATGGTGCTTGTCCCTATGAATTGTTTTTCTCAATCGTCGAGTCCAGGTCGAAGGACCTGAGTTGATCGCGATGAAACTCCGCGGGCTCAAAGGGCTCAACCGTGCACAAGCCAACTCCGGTGTTATGAGCTTCGCTCATTACCGCCCATGCCTCTCCCCATTCGAGCGCGAACACACGCGCGACGCAACGTGCAACGTACTCCATCTCATTGACGGAGTCATTGTGCAGCAAGACTCGATAGCGCGGGCAGAGCTCTGATTCCTGAGAGTCGAGTGCGGCCGGCTCTTGCTGTTTGACTTCTTTGACAGTCATTTTCCCGTCCATCCGGAAAATGCTTTCGCCATCGGCCACAGTGCGCTGCTCCGTTCGCTGTATGGCGTCGGGGGCCTTGTAAGTGTTGGACGGTCTCATGCAGATGGTTGTAGCGGTTCCAAGTTAGCGATTTCAGAGGCATTTTTGCTTCGCATCGCATGCCAGAGATCCCAGTCCTGCTGAAGACCGAGCCAAAAGTCGGCCGACATCCCAACGACACGAGCCAACCTTAGCGCGGTATCGGTTGTAACCCCACGCTTGCCGCGGATGATCTCGTTCAGACGAGGAAAGGATACGCCAAGTCGAACCGCCAACGCCGACTGGCTAATTCCCAAAGGCTTCAGAAACTCCTCGAGTAGCATCTCGCCTGGGTGAGTGGGAGGCCTATCCTTCGGAAGTCGTCTTGAAACCAACTGGCCCTTCCGATCGCTCTTTTGGCCTGAAGAACGTCGCTTAGTGGTAGTCTGTGATCTCGACTTCTTCGGCATAACCGGCCTCCCAGGAAAAACATATACGGTATTGGTCATTAATTCTGATGCTGTGTTGTCCACCACGATCGCCCCGTAACCGCTCTAAGCGATTTCCGGGAGGAACCGCGAGATCCCTAAGCACTCGGACACGGTTGATCTGATCAAGCTTGCGCCTGGCGACTCCCCATAATGTTCTAGCACAAATCTTTCGTGCAGCGGGTGTGTCAGATCCGTCGAAGATGTTCTCGGTCCCGCGATTTCGAAACGATCTTATCATGGTCTATATTATAACGGACAACGGTATATGTGTCAATGGATTATTTTCCCGCCGAACGAATGCATCACCTGCAAAGCCCGACCGGCGAAGCCGGCTGGCGCGGCCCTTGCCACGCAAGGGACGTGACAGAGGGCTTTGTCTGGTGAATGCGGTTGTTATCCGGCCTCACTATGGCGACTCCAGATCGCTAGATCCAAGCTCGCCTCGAAAAAACTCGATTGTCTGACTCATCGGCTCACGCAGTCCTGCCGGAACTTCTTGCTCCTTCAGGAACCCGAGGGCAATCGCCCGCGCAAGAGCTATCTTTTTGTCGCCGGTCTCATAAATCTTATACAGGTTTCGTGAACAGCCGTCGTGAAAGTCGTGAATCCGATCAACGAGTTTCCAGCAATCTATCTCTCCACGCTGCCACTGTTGAAACCCTTGGTTCAGAGACTCCAGCTCTTGACACAGCTCTCTTTCGTATGCCTTTTTGAGGCACTCGATAGCGACTTTTCGGAAGCTCTTCGCCACGTCGTCCCTTTCTTTTGTCCTGATAACTAGAATTATAGAGTTCTGTATAATAGTTTTCTAGAGCGAAAAACGGTCAGCCTAATCCGGCTGGAACAATTCCCATCACCTAATACCAAAAGACATTCTACCAAAAGGTTGCGGCGGATGAATCGCAAAATTCTGGTGCCTTTATACTGCGAGGGGCGGCGGTATAACTCGATACACATGGGCGGGAGAAAGATGGATGAAAATCAGCACTTCAAGTATAAACCGTGGCCGATGTATCGTGTTCGTCCCTGCCAAAATTTGGAATCAAATCAACGGAAAGCGCATCGAAAGAGCTGCAACCTCCTCTCCCTCCGAGATTCAGAACATCAGCCCAATACGCAAAGACCTCACTTCCGCCCAAACAAAGCCTTGATCCCCTTCTTCACATAAGCCCCGGCAAACAACTCCATGATAAACCGCGTAGCCCCTCCCTCCACATGCCGCCCATCGTCGGTCCACACCCGCCTGCGATCCGAGTTCAGCGCAATCTCATAACTCGGAAAGTAGTGCACATTCTCATGCCCTGCCGCCCACTCCTCGGCCGCGGTGCGCAAGAGCGACTTGCTGTATGTATTGGCCACCACCACATCCCTGTCCGAAAAGGTCGCCATCAGCGGAACAGGCGAAACGGTCACCACGATGTTCAACTCCGGGTCACCGAAAGCGGTCAGCAATCCATGAATCGCCTCCAGATTCCGGCGGTTCTGATCGTAGTCGAGAACGTGAAACGCCCAGCGCTCCGGCTCGCGCTCCATCATGGCCGGGATCGGCGCCATGTTCGCGTAGAGGCCGGTCTTCTTGTCGAGCCAGGTCTCGATCAGACCAAGGGTAATGATCGCCACCTCGCAGTGGGCGATGCGCGCCGTCACGTCGGTGATGATCCGCCGCCGCTCGCGGGTGCGTTCGAGATCGACGAACTCGAGGGTCGGGTTGGTGTGCGGGTCGGCCCATTGGTTATCACCGATCTGGACGAATGCCTCCTCGGGAAAGCTGATCGCGGGATCGAGCGCCCAGCGCAGCTCGTTGAGGATCGAGAAGGTCGTGTACTTGTTCGTGAAACCGAGCGGCGTCGCTCCCTTGGCGCGAAGCTCGAAGGCGTCGAACTCGGTCGCCGCGCTCTCCATGGCGAAGCCCTGGTGCATGAGCACCTTCTCGATGCCGCGCGCGAAGCAGGAGCCGATCGCGAAAATCCTGTCCTTGCGCCGGATCGAAAAGCCGGGCACGATGCGGGGCTTGAAAAAGGGCTGCTTCATCCGCTGGACGGCCAGATCGCCGGCGCTGTCGGTCGGGTCGGCGCCCTCCTTGTACCAGCGCGCCATGGGATTCTTCTTGAGAAGCCGGTAAGCGTCCGGCCCGTCGATCTCGTATGTGGGCACAACTGCCTCCTTCAAAGGTGATCGCTTCGGGTTTCCACGAAAATGTACCGATTCGGCCGGCGGGCGAACAGCAAAATTGACCCGCCCTATTTTCCGCTCGATGCCGGACGATCCGGGGGTATATAAAGAGTGGAAAACCTTTCCAGGAGTCTCGATCGATGGAATCCAACCTCTTCGTCTACAGCCTCGCCGCCGCAACGCTGATCCTCGTCTGCTTCGCGTGGGAGTCCCTGATCGTAACGGATTCTGATGCGGCCCTCGGCCAATCCCAGATGCCCGACCTGGCGGAAACAGGCCGCGCCTTCCTCAAAGACTACAACGAAACCTACCGCGCCCTGCGCTACAAGGCCAAGGAAGCCGAGTGGACCGCCGAGACACACATCGTCGAAGGCGATGACACCAACGCCCGAAACCGCCGCGCCACGGCCGAGGCCCTCGCAGCCTTCACAGGAAGCGAGAAGAACATCTTCATGGCCCGCGAATGCCTCGAAGCACGCGACCTCTTCTCCCCGACGGAAATCAAACAGTTCGAGTCGATCCTCTACAAGGCGGCCGACAACCCCCAGACAGTGGCCGATCTCGTCAAGCAGCGTATCGCCGCCGAGGCCGCGGCCTCCGAAAAGCTCTACGGCTTCCGCTTCACCCTCGACGGCAACGAACTCAGCACCAACGCCATCGACGAGATCCTCTGGACCGAAACCGACCTCGAAAAACGCCGCGCCGCGTGGGAGTGCTCCAAGACGGTCGGCCCCGGCCTGCGCCCCATCCTCGAAAACCTCGTCCACCTGCGCAACGAAACAGTCCGCGCCCTCGGCTACGACGACTTCTTCAGCTACGAGGCGTCCGACTACGCCGCCACCGCCGACGAAATGATCGCCCGCAACGAACAGGTCGTCGCCGAGCTCCGCCCCCTCTACCGCGAGCTACACACCTGGGCGCGCCACGAGCTCGCCGCCCGCTACGGCAGGCCCGTCCCCGACCTCATCCCCGCCCACTATCTGCCCAACCGCTGGGGGCAGGAATGGGGCCCCATGGTCACCGTCGAGGGCTTCGACCTCGACGCCGCCCTCGCCGACAAGACCCCCGAGTGGCTCGTGCGCCAGGCCGAGCGCTTCTACGTGAGCCTCGGATTCGAGCCGCTCCCCGACAGCTTTCACGAGAAATCGTCCCTCTTCCCCCTGCCGTCCGGCACGGCCTACAAGAAAAACAACCACGCCTCGGCGTGGCACCTCGACCTCGATCACGACGTGCGCTCCCTCATGAGCGTGGAGAGCAACTCCTACTGGTACGAGACCGTCCACCACGAACTCGGCCACGTCTACTACTACCTCACCTACTCCAACGCCGACGTCCCCCCTGTGCTGCGCCTCGGCTCGGACCGCTCCTACCACGAGGCGATCGGCACCCTCATGGGGCTCGCCGCCATGCAGCCCCGCTTCGCGGCCGCCATCGGCCTCGTCACGGGCGAGAGCAAACACGACCCGGTGCAGGCACTGCTCAAGGAGGCGCTCAACGCGGTCTGCTTCATCCCCTGGTCGTCGGGCGTGATGACGCGCTTCGAGTACGAGCTCTACAGCAAGGAACTCCCCCCCGATCAGTGGAACGCCCGCTGGTGGGAGCTCAAAAAGCGCTACCAGGGAATCGTCCCGCCTTTCGCGCATGGCGCGCCTTTCGCGCAGGGCGCGCCCGGTGTACGGGGCGAGGAGTTCTGCGACGCGGCCACCAAGACGCACATCCTCGACGATGCCGCCCAGTACTACGACTACGCCCTCTCCTACGTGCTCCTCTACCAGCTTCACGAACACATCGCGCGCACCATCCTCGAAGAGGACATCCACGACTGCAACTACTACAACCGCAAGGACGCGGGCGCCTTCCTCCGCGCACTGCTCCGCCCGGGCGCCACGCGGGACGGCAAGGCGCTCCTCCGCGAAACGATCGGCGACCACCTCTCGGCGCGTGCCATGCTCGACTACTACCAGCCCCTCATGGACTGGCTCAAAGAGCAAAACAGGGGCAGAACGCACACATTGCCCGAACTCTGAGCTGGAAAATCCCCAAAAAGATATCTCGACGATGGCAAAAATGTGGGATTTTTGATATATTTATCCCACAAAAATTAGAGGAAAAGGCACTGAGAGCGCGCTATATATGCTCTCAATGCTACGTTGGATCTGAGCCTGTATCTCGTAAAATCAAGCCCACTGATTTTAGAGTAAAACTCCAGTTGAGGCACTCTACCCCTGACCCCCGAGAGGAGAACCCATGAAATTCTTGACCCTGTTGCTCGCTCTTTTACTCTGCCTCGCCGCACCCAGTTTCGGTGCGGACGAAGAAGATGTGATCTTCAAGGAACGGCCCGGCCAGCTCGAGTTCTCGGGCCAGATGATGGCCCGCCCCGTGCAGCCCGACGTGCTCGAAAGCCGCGGCCTCTCGCTCGCCGAAGTCGACAACCGCCGCGCGATCGCCGCGGAGCGCCTGGCGCCGACGCTCGTCCACTACGAGCCGCTCACCGACGTCCATGTCTTCCGCATCCCCGAGGGCGAGGACGAGAACAGCCTCTACCGCTCCCTCATGGCCACGGGCGACTACGAGTGGATTACCCCCGACTGGGTCTGCTTCCCGATCGCCACTCCCAACGACCCCAACTTCCCCTCCCAGTGGCACCACCAGAACATGCAGTCCGAGGCTGCCTGGGACATCAACACGGGTGACATCAGCTACATTGGAGCCGTGTGCGACACGGGCGTGGACAAGGACCACCCCGATCTCCAGGCCCATCTCGTTTCGGGCTACAACGCCGTCGACCGGATCCCCGAAAGCCAGGGCGGCAACGTCAACGACGTGCACGGCCACGGCACCAACACCATCGGTTGCGTGGGCGCCATCGGCAACAACGGCATCGGCGTGGCGGGCATGAACTGGACCCTGAGCCTCATGCCGATCCGCGTCTCCAATTCGAGCAGCGGCGGCGCCCAAATGAGCGACCTCACCCACGGCGCGCTCTGGGCAGCCCAGAACGGCGCCAAATCGATCAGCGTCTCCTACACCGGTGTGGAAACGCCCAGTGTGGGAACGACCGGAACCCAGATCAAGGCGCTCGACGCCCTCCTCCTCTGGGCGGCCGACAACTACAACCAGAACCACTCGAGCTTCGACTGGGACGACGTGATCGTGGTCGGCGCCACCGACCAGAACGACAACCAGTCCTACTTTTCGAGCTACGGCCTCGCCATCGACTGCATGGCGCCCGGCGAAGGCATCATGACCACGGACGATGGCGGCGGTTACGCTGCCGTGAGCGGCACGAGCTTCTCCACGCCCCTCACCAACGGCGCCTGTGCGCTGATCTGGACCGCCGCGCCCGGACTGTCGGCCGACGACGTGGAGCAGAAGCTCTTCGACGGGTGCGACGACATGGGCAACCAGACCTACTGGGGCCACGGCCGCGTCAATGTCTACGAATCGCTCAAGCTCCTCACGCTGACCCTCTCCTTCCCCGATGGAGTTCCCTCGGGCAAGCGGCCTCCGGGTCTGTCTGAAACGATCACCATGGGAATCATTCCGGGCGGCGAGAACTACGTGCCCGGCACCGGTTTCATGTACTACCGTTACGACTCCGGCTCGTCCTACACGGCCGTGCCCGTGACGCCCCTGGGCGGCGATCTCTACGAGGTCGCGCTGCCCGCCACCGTGCCCGGCGACGCGCCCGAGTTCTACTTCGTGGCTGAAGGCGACGGCGGCAGCACTGTCTACTCCCCGGCCGGCGCGCCTTCGAACGTCTACTCCTACGACGTCTGCCTCGTGGAAGAACTCATCCGCGACAACTTCGAGAACGACCTCGGCTGGACCGTGGTGAACACCAACGTCGACACCGGCGCCTGGGTGCGCGCCGTTCCCTCCGGCAGCGGCGACCGCGGCGATCCGCCCAACGACTCGGACGGTTCGGGCAAGTGCTACATCACCGGTAACGGCAGCGACGAGGACCTCGACGGCGGTCCCACGGTCCTGACCTCGCCCACCTTCGACCTCTCCTCGGGCGACGCCCAGGTGACCTACGACCGCTGGCACTACGTCAGCGGCGGCAACGACGACTATCTCACCGTCGAGATCTCCAACAACAATGGAGCGTCGTGGACCACGGTCGAATCGATTCTGGGCAGCGGCGGGTGGATCACCAAGTCGATCGACGTGAGCAATTACGTGACCCCCACCAGCCAGATGAAGATGCGCTACACCTCGTCCGACCAGCCCAACGACTCGGTCACCGAGTCGGGCCTCGACGCCTTCGTAGTGCAGCGGATCAACTTCTTCCCCGAGCTCTACGCCAATGCCTACGAACTGTCGTCCGTCACGGGCAGCGACATCGATTTCATGCTCGATGCGGGCTCAACCTTCGCGGGCCGCAACTATCTCGTCCTGGCGAGCCTCGCCGGCTCGAGCCCGGGCATGAACGTCAACGGCGTCCACGTGCCGCTCAACTGGGACTGGGTGTCCGACTTCATCTACAACAACCTCGGCCTTCCCGCATTCCAGGACTTTTTCTCCAACCTCGACGGTTCGGGCCAGGCAGTCGCCACTCTGAACCTGAGCTCCGCCCCGGGACTCGCGCCCTTCGTGGGTCAGAACCTGACCTTCGCCTTCGCGGTCACCGGGCCTGTTGATTTCGCCTCGAATCCCCTTGAGATCGAAATCCTGCCGTAATCACTTTCGATGAGCACAAGGCCGGTCCGGTTTTTTCGAATCGGGCCGGCCTTTGACGAAAGAGCCCGAACCGGGCGTGCCCGGCCGGTCCGATCGCCTCAATCAGTTAATTTCCGAAATCCTAAAAATTTGGCGAGGCAGACCCGTGGTCAGTGCGCTTGATCTTCAGGAGGCTCACAATGAACAGTGCTGAAGAACAGGAAAAACCCGACCAGCTCACACCCCTCATCGAGCGCGCCAGGCAGCGGGACGAGACCGCGCTGTCAGAACTCTTCAAGGCGCACACCCATCGGCTTCTCGACCAGCTCGCCGGCACGATCACCAGCCCGAGCATGAAGGCTGATTTCGCCGACCGCGTCATGGCCCTTCAGGGCGCGCTCGACGATCTCTCCGACGACCACCGCCAAGTGATCAGCCTGCGTTACATAAACCAGTTGAATGTCGCTGAAACAGCAGCGAAGATGGATCGCTCGGAGCGCGCGGTACGGAGCCTGTGCGCCAGGGCGTTGATCCGTCTTCGAGAACTGCTGGGCGATGCCATCTGAAAGACCAACAGAACCACCGTCCGACGATGACAGCGGCCTCGAGGCCATGCTTGGCCGGGCGGCGACGGTGCATGACTGGCCGCAATGGCTGCCCGTGTCGACCGATGGAGGTGACGGTCGGTGAAACGCACGGCGCTATTGATGGCTGTCTCGATCCTGGCGCTCTGCGCCGCGGCTGCCGCACAGCGGGTCTCGGGCGATTGGAACGCGGCCCCCGGGGGGAGCCACTCACCGCGGTCGAGGGAAATTCATCTCGATCTGCGCGTCGCCCACGCGCGCGACTTTGCCGGGTCGCAGCTCGCGCTAACAGCCGGTTTGCTTTTACCCGCCGAGTACCCGAAACACACGATCTTCTATTCGACCTGGAACATCGTTTCCGCCGCCGACTGGTCGAGCGGCTTTTTTCCCGGGTCGTTCTGGCTTCTCCACGAGCAGACCGGCGACCTCGCCTGGCGCACCCTGGCCGAGACGTGGACCGCCGGGATCGAGGACCAGAAATTCAACACGACCACCCACGACGTGGGCTTCATGATCTTTTGCAGTTTCGGCAATGGTTTTCGACTCACCGGCGATCCGGCGTACAGGGATGTGGTGCTGCAGGCGGCCCAGAGCCTCGCGTCGCGCTTCAATCCAGCGGTCGGCTGCATCCGTTCGTGGGACTTCGGTCTCTGGCAGTTTCCGGTGATCGTCGACAACATGATGAACCTCGAGATCCTCTTCTGGGCGGCGGCCAATGGCGGCGATCCGCTCTGGTACGACATGGCGCTCAGCCACGCGCTGAAGACGGTCGACAATCATCTGCGCGCCGACGGCAGCAGTTATCACGTGGTCGACTACGATCCGCTCACGGGCGGCGTGCTGAGCCGGTCGACGTGGGCGGGCTTTGCGAATGATTCGACGTGGTCGCGCGGCCAGGCGTGGGCGGTTCACGGATTCACCATGGCTTTTCGCGAGACGGGCGAGCTCGCCCTGCTCGACGCGGCCGAGGCTGTGGCCGGCTACTTCGTCGACAACCTGCCCGCTGACGGCGTGCCCTACTGGGATTTCGATGCGCCGGGCATTCCGGACACGGAGCGGGACTCGTCGGCGGCGGCGATCGGTGCGTCGGGACTGATCGAGTTGAGCACGCTGACCGTCGATCCGCTGCGGCAGAGGAAATACTACGATGCCGCGCGCCGGATCCTCCGATCGCTGGCCGCCCCGAAAGCGGACGGCGGCTATCTCGCCGAGGACACGGCGGGCCAACCGCTCAGCCAAGGGGTCCTCATGCACGGATGTGCGATCCACCCCGATTCATTCGCGGGCGGCAATGTGCCTGACGAAAGCTTGATCTGGGGCGACTATTACCTGATCGAGGCGTTCGGCCGCTACGAAACGATTCCGCCCCCTGGAAAGTGAGACTATGAGCAACACGCACAAAACACCCGATCAACCCGAGAGTCCCGTGGCTCCCGCCGCATGGCGGGCGCCTGCCGCATGGCGCACGGTGCGCCCGCGGTGCGAGTTTCTCGACAATCCGATCGGCCTCGACCGGCCGAGGCCGCGGCTGAGCTGGGTGCTCGACGCTGACTGGCGCGGCGCGCGGCAGACGGCGTGGCAGATCATCGCGGCGACCACTCCCGAAAAACTCGCGCGCGACGACGGCGACCTGTGGGACAGCGGCAAGGTGGCATCGGATCGATCGGTCCACGTTCCCTACAACGGGCGGGCACTCGGTTCGGGCGAGCGCTGCCTCTGGAAGGTGCGCGCCTGGGACGAAGAAGACCGGGTGTCGGCTTTCAGCGAGCGGGCCTTTTTCGAGATCGGTCTTCTCGATGGATTCGATCAGGCCGCGCGGTGGATCGGCCACACGCCCGAGCAGCCCGAGGAGACGCCCCCCCATCCAATCGAGGATGCGCGGTGGATCTGGATCGGCGATGAGCCGGACCGAGCAGGCGGGGAGAAGGTTTGCTTTCGGCGCATCGTCGACATTCCGGAGAGCGGATCGATTCGATCGGCGCGCCTCTGGATCGCGGCGGGAAGCGCCTTCGATCTCTGGATCAACGGAGAGTGGATCGATCCACCGGGCGAGGAGAACCGGCGCTGGGCGGGATTCAACTCGATCGATCTCGGCCCTCGCCTGAGAGCAGGTTCGAATCTGATCGCCGTGGCGGTCGATCGCACCGAGGCATCGGCCGACAATGGACTGATTGCGGCAATCGATCTGATGTTTTCCGGAAACGCATCGCTCGTGGTGAGGACCGATCGACAGTGGCGCGTTGCGGCAGTGCAAGGGTCGGACTGGACCGGTTCGGGATATGACGACGCCCAGTGGCCGGGGGCGTTCGAGAAAGCCGTCTTCGGTGCGAATGCGCTCGACCGCCTCGTGACGATCGATCGTCCCGCACCCTGCGCCCACCTCCGGCGTGGATTCACGGTCGCGAAGCCGATCGCCCGCGCGCGGCTCCACGCCACGGCGCGCGGTGTCTACGAAATGCGTCTCAACGGCAAACGCGTGGGCGATGCCCATTTCGCGCCGGGGTGGACCGACTATACCAAGCGCATCCAGTACCAGACCTACGATGTGACCGGCCTGCTCGCCGAGGGCCCGAATGCGCTGGGCGCGATTCTGGGCGACGGGTGGTACGCGGGCGCTGTCGGTTTCTTGGCGCAGCGCCATCATTACGGGCCCTACCCTCTCGGTCTCCTCGCCCAGTTGCAGATAGAGTTCGTTGACGGCAGCAGCTCGACGATCGCGACCGACGAGGAGTGGGCCGCCTCCGGCGGACCGATCCTCTCGTCCGACTTTCTCGCCGGAGAGGTCTACGACGCGCGCGGGGAGATGGCCGGCTGGGATCGCGCTGGATTCGACCAGAGTGCATGGCGGCCGGTCACGATTCTCGAGAAGCCGAAAGCGGCTCTCGTTGCGCAGCGCTCGCCCGCAGTCGAGAAAGTCATGGAGATCGAGCCGGTCGGCGTGACGCAACCGGCGCCGGGCGAGTTCGTTTTCGACATGGGTCAGAACATGGTCGGCTGGGCGCGGCTCACCGTGCGGGGAGAGGCCGGAGATCGGGTGACGCTCCGCTTTGCCGAGGTCGTCGACAACGACGGGCGTATCTACACCGACAATCTGCGCGGCGCGGCGTGCACCGATACGTACATTCTCAGGGGCGGCGGGATCGAGACCTTCGAGCCGCGGTTTACTTATCACGGTTTTCGCTTCGTCGAGGTCGCTGGTTTGCGTGCGGAGCCCGAGCTCGATGCGATCACCGGGATCGTGATCCACTCGGCCATGGCCACGACGGGGTCCTTTTCCTGTTCGAGCGCCATGGTCAATCAGCTCATGGGCAACATTGTCTGGAGCCAGCGGGGCAACTTCGTCGATGTGCCCACCGACTGCCCTCAGCGCGACGAGCGGCTCGGATGGCTGGGCGACGCCCAGATCTTTGCGACCACGGCGTGCTTCAACATGGACACGGCCGCCTTCTTTACCAAGTGGATGAACGATGTGGTTGATGCCCAGTCGGCGGAGGGAGCTTTTTCCGATGTGGCGCCGCGACTCGTGGCCGAGACCGACGGCGCGCCCGCCTGGGGCGATGCGGGTCTGATCGTGCCCTGGACCTGTTATTTGTTCTACGAGGACCGGGACCTCGTGGAACGCTTGTTCGGCGCCATGGAAAAGTGGATCGCCTACATCATCGAGGCGAATCCCGATCTCATCTGGACAGAGCGGACCAACAACAACTACGGCGACTGGGTATCGATCGATGCCGACACGCCCAAGGAGGTACTCGCCACTGCCTATTTCGCGCAGAGCGCGCGGCTGCTTTCGCACATGGCGCTCTCCGTCGATCGCAAGGACGAGGGAGAGCATTACGGTAGGCTCTTCGATCGGATCCGGCAGGCGTTCAACGAGGCATTCGTTGACGGCGAGGGGCGTATCAAAGGGGACACCCAGACCGGCTACACCCTCGCGCTGCGCTTCGACCTTCTGCCCCACGACCTGCGCGCCCGCGCCGCACAGCGTCTCGTCGACGACATCGAGGCGAGGGGGGGGCGGATCTCGACCGGCTTCGTCGGTGTGGGCCACATCCTGCCCGTGCTCACGCGCTTCGGTCACGCGGAAGTGGCGTATCGCCTGCTGCTGAGTGAGGAGTTCCCGTCGTGGGGCCACTGCATCGCCCACGGCGCAACCACGATCTGGGAACGGTGGGACGGATTCACCGAGGAGAAGGGATTCCAGGATCCGCGGATGAATTCTTTCAACCACTACGCGCTCGGTTCGGTGGGCGCCTGGCTCTTCGGCAGCGTGGCCGGAATCCGGCCCGATCGTGAGAGGCCCGGATTCGGGCGCATCCTGATCGAACCGCGGCCGGGCGGCGGACTGACTCACGCCGAGGCGCGCTACGACTCGATTCGGGGAACGATCGCGTGCGCGTGGACAGAGGAACAAGACGGGCTCCGTCTGAATGCGACCGTTCCGGCCAATACCACTGCCCGTGTCCGGATTCCGTCGGGTAAGGGAGATCGGATTCTCGAGGGCGACCACCTCGCCGCCGAGGCGGAGGGAGTGAAGCTGGCGTCACGCGATGAAGACGCTCACATCTTCCAGGTAAGATCAGGGACTTTCAGTTTTTTCAGACCTTCCCGCTGACAGGCCGCCTCTTTGTGGCAGAATCCCTATTGCGAAAGGGTGATCGGCTCCATTCGCCGGGAATGTCTCGACCATGTCATCGTCCTTGGTGAGAAGTACCTGCTCCGGGTTATGCGAGACTACGTCGCTTATTACAACAAATCCAGAACGCACCTCTCGCTGGAAAAGGACTCTGTGCCTTCCGAAAACTCCATCCGGGGCGAAAGGAACGAAATAGACTGATCTTT
>CAYXGI010000081.1:0-14582 GCA_964464495.1 uncultured Phycisphaerales bacterium | reverse complement strand
GTCATCGGAGAGATTTCCCAAACCTTCTGGATCAACCGCGCCCAGGACTGACGTCAGAGTGTTCTGAATTATCTCGAAATTCTCGAACTGGCGGGACTCGTTGAATTGCGCGAAGGTAACTAACTCTAAAAGGAAAACAACAGACCAAGTATGCGCGGAGAACGCTTGCCGCGCTCGGCATCATTCTGGCGGCGGTGACTTTCGGCTGCTCGCCTGAATGCGGAATCTGCGACAAAAACAGCGCCCACTCCATAATCACCGCTCGAAGTGACAGCGTGACCGAGCGGTGGCTAAGCGCTCACTTCCACGGACGAAGAGACGCCTTACCGAACAGTCACATCGACGGAGTCGAGGTACATCTCCTCAAGGTCGGGCATTCCGTCGGGATTGAGGTCGACACCGAACAAAAAAGAGTAGCCCCCCGCGGGAAGGGAGTTCCCGCTGAACAGGGTGAGCGCGCCGAGCGCGAAGAGCGATCCCTGATAGGAGACCGCCAATCCGGGCACGAAACTCCCCACCGCTGCATTGTAGCGGTACCAGCCAAAGGCCGTGTGAGCCACCACCCACCAGTCGGCATCCTCTCCGGCCTGGTTATTGGGATCGAGTTTGACGTCCACGTTCAGGCTGTCGCCCTGATCGATCACGAGCGAAGAATCGGAGCCATTGGCCTTGATGTCGGGCACCGGAGCGCCGACCGCTATCCGATCGATATCGACCGTCTCTCCAGATCCCGCCTTGAAAGCCACTCGCGCGCTGTAAACCGGATCGGGCGGATTGGTCGGCGCAGTGACGGTCATCGAGTAGAGCTGCCACCTGGTGGTGAGCGTCATCGTCTCCGTCGTCTCCTGCATGGGATTGTTGATCTCGCCCCCGCCGTCCTGATCGCGGAAGCTGATCGACACGTCGACACTCTCCCCCTCGTCGGCGGCGCGCATCCACATCGACACCGCGATCACGTCGCCGTCGCTTGCGGGGTTCGTCTGATGCGACGACGCGCCGTTGGCGAGGCGCAGATAATAGTCGCCGTGATGGGCCCCGGTCGGATCATGAACGCGGCTCACCCCCGTATCGTCGAAATAGCGCCAACCCCAGCCGCCGAAGGGCGCAGCGTCCTCGAAGCTCCCGTTGGCCACATCCCCCCCCATCCCGTAGCCGCTCACCACGTCGGGCGCCGCGGCGGCCCATCCGGTGATCGCCGTGAGATGGGCGGCGAGGTAGACGGCCATTCCGGCGTGTTCGGTCTCGCAGCCATGGTACTGCTCGAACACCCAGGGAAAGACCGCCCACGACATGTTGGGATCGGAGCGCTCGGCGATCACCTCGTGAATGTAGTTGGCCGGTTCCGTCGACACCCAGCCGAAGGAGTTGTAGAGCATGATGTGCGCCGCGGGATGGGCCGTCCGGAGGTCGTCGAGGAGGGCGTGATAACGGGTCTTGTTCTGCGTCTTGGGGCGCCAGTAGTCGTTGGCGCCGATGTTCACCACGACGACATCGACTGGGTAGGCCGTAAAATCCCAGAGGGGGCTGCTCGTGTTCCAGTCGATCCGGTTGTAGGCGTCGTTGAGACTCGAGATCGTCGCCCCGCTGCGCGAGATGTTCTGGTACTCGGCGTCGAACATGCGCGCCGTGATTCCGGCGTAACCGTAATAACAGCCCACGCGGCTCCAGCCGCTGAGATTGCGTTCGCTCTCGAGCGAATAGCCTGCGAGATTCGAATCCCCGTAAAAGACGATCCGCCGGCTCGGTCTCGGCGGCGAAGGCACGGTCGACTCGCCGTTGTCGATTTCGAGATCGACCAGCGTGGCGCGCCCCGCGTCGGTCTCCTTGATGAGTTCGAGCTTGTGAGTACCCGGGGCGAGACCGCTGGCGAGCGATCGCGTCACGCCCGATGAGAACGAGACCTTGTCCGCCCCACCCGCATCGTCGTCGATGATCACGCGGAAATAGTCACTGCCCGAAACGTTTAACGTCGCCGCAACGCTTGTTCCCGTGAAGCTCGCAATGACCGTGGAACCCTGGGCGTAGGCCCACGGTTGCGAGGGCGTCGAATCGTCCCAGCGCCCGATGTACTGCAGATTCGGGTCGGAAGGGCTGATGGTCTCGGCGTGAGCTCCGTTGGAGAACACCAGCGTGAGCAGGCAGATCGCGAAAAGTTTGATTTGAACGCTCATTTGATCTCTTCCCCCTCTGCTTGATTTCGATCGCGTCGGATTGGGATGCTCATCGACTCTTGAACGATAAACAATATCAGATCGATGAAAATTACTCAAACTCAGACTGCTGGTCTCCATGCCCTTGGTGAGGTAGGGTAGAAGGACGGTCGCCGGGGCGAATCGCGCGCCGGCCGGACCACCGAGCTTTTCTGAGTATGGGACGATCGGAGAAATCATGAGTGTGATACCACAACCGCATGGGACTATCGACCGCTGGAATCTCGTCAAGACGGGCGTTGCGGTTTTTTTGATCTTGATCACAGCTCTCCAGTTCGCCTCGGCGGCCGATGAGCCCGAAAGCGCCATCGACCTCTTCGACGGCGAGAGCCTCGCAGGCTGGGAGCACTATCTCGTCGATCCTGACGTGGAGATGGCCGACGTATGGAGCGTCGAGGACGGCCTTCTCGTCTGCAAAGGCGAACCGATGGGCTACGTCGCCACGAAAAAAAAGTTCACCAACTTTCGCCTCATCGTCGAGTGGCGGTGGGCGCCGGGCAAACCGGCTGGCAACAGCGGTGTGCTGATGCGAATCACCGGCCCTCCGCGCGCCTTGCCCCGGTCTGTCGAGGCACAGCTCAAGAGTGGCAGCGCGGGCGACATCTACGGCTTCCACGGCTTTCAAGTCAAAGGCGATGCGGCCCGGTCGAGAACAGCCGAGGGCGAGAAAATCGGAAAGCTCTCGGGAGTCTCGAAGATCAAGGGCAACGAGAAAGAACCGGGCCAGTGGAACAGGTACGACATCACGCTCAACGGAGGCGATCTCACACTCCACGTCAACGGTGAGAAGGTCAACGAAGCGACCGGCCTCGACATGGTGGCAGGAAAAATCGGACTGCAGTCGGAAGGGGGCGAGATCCACTTTCGCACGGTGCGGTTGATTCCGCTCGCCGCCCCGCCCTCCGGCGGAGGGCACGACTGGCCCCAGTTTCACGGGCCCGCACGGGACAATATCTCCCATGAAAAAGGTCTCGCAAAGACCTGGCCCGACGGAGGCCCGCCCCTGCTCTGGACCGCCCGGGGACTGGGACACGGTTTTTCGTCGGTGTCGGTCGCGGGCGGAATCATCTGTACAGCGGGCAATATGGGCGACAACACCGTTGTCACCGCCCTCGACATGTCGGGCAAGGAGCTGTGGCGCGCCGTCAACGGCATCGCGTGGACAGGGAGTTATCCCGGAAGCCGCAGCACGCCGACGATCGACGGAACGCGCGTTTACCACCAGAATCCGCTGGGCAACATCGTCTGCCTCGAAGCCGAAACGGGCACAGTCGTCTGGGAGAAGGACGTTCTCACCGCGGTGCGCAGCAAAAGCACCAAGTGGGCGCTCGCCGAGTCGTTGCTGATCGTCGGCGACCGCGTGATCTCCACCCCCGGAGGCCGGGAAACGTGCATGGTGGCGCTCGACAAAAATACGGGTGAATTCATCTGGAAGGCGCCAAGCGTGATGGAACTGGCAGGCTACTCGTCACCGCTGCTCGTCGAGTTCGACGACCTGCGCATCGTGGTCGCCCTCACGGCCAAAGCGATCATCGGCGTCAACATCGAAAACGGCGATCTGCTCTGGCATGTCAAGCACGAGACCTATGCCGACGAGAACGTCCTGCTTCCCATCCACCATGATGGCGAAATCTTCATCAGCACGTTGCAGGCCGGATCGGTCAAGTGGCGGATCGTGAAGCAAAAGGGCAAGGTCGGACTCGAAGAGATCTGGCGGACCAAGGAACTCGACAACCATCACGGCGGCGTTCTGCTGCTCGACGGATATCTCTACGGCACGAGCCTGTTCAAGAACAGGGACAAGTGGGTGTGCGTCGACTGGGAGACCGGTTCCAAGATGTATGCCACAAAGGGCGTGGGCAAGGGCTCGCTGACCTGTGTCGACGGGATGTTCTACACATTGAGCATCAATCGCCTCATGGGGCTCGTGAAGCCGTCATCGGAGGTATTCGAACTGGTCAGCGCCTTCGAGATTCCCGAGGGCGGCGAGGGAAAAAGCTGGGCCCATCCCGTCGTGTGCGACGGGCGGCTCTATGTTCGCCATGGGGACTTTCTCTACGTCTATGATGTGGGGAGCGGGAAGTGAGTCCTGTGATTATCCGATCACGGGCACTCGTAAAACAAGAAACGGCCCAGGAGCTCTGAAACGAAAAGGAAAAGAAACGCTCCCTGGACCAGTAAGGCCGGAGCCTCCCTCCTGAAACGGACAGCGCCCAAGCACGCACCGCCAAGAAGAAGGAGCGCTCCCTGAAACAAGATGAGCCATCTTTCGGGCTCGACCGATTGCACGAGACCTTCCGAAGCCTCCCAGCCGGCGGAGTTCGACGTTGCCACTGCGATCAGGATTCTCGCAACCAAGATCACAATGCCGGCCACTGCCAGCCGCTTGAGGCGGACAGCGTCGTTTCTGTATGCCACACAGAGCGTCACGGCACCGAGTAGAAAAGCGGTCGAAAAGAACGTGGCCAACGTGAGCGAGCTGTTCCAGGCGGGCACGGTACGCAGCATGTAGACCCGCGCCATGCAATAGATGAGTCCGACTCCCATGACTGCCGCAATGGTCGCCACAAGCGCTCTCAATCTCGGAGAACCTCTCTTCGAGAACTCGATGACGGCAAAGAGCCCTCCCGTTCCCAGAAAAAGGACGAGGGCCAGGATCTCCCTGCTCAGCCACGATGTCTCGAGGTTGTTCAGCATCTTGTACGCATTGAGCGGAGACCTCAGGTGAAAGATGGACGCGAGAAGCGCCGCGGCAAGGACGAGGCCCGTCGCGAAAAGTGCCTTCCGCCCCGGGGAATCGATCTCCCGCCCCCCCAGGAGAAGAAGTACGCTCAGCAACAGAAAGGTGCCCACCGCCATCTGGCTCAGGGTGGTAAAGAGAACGAGCGTCCACTCGCCGTCCACGTCACACCTCCTCTCTGTTCGACACCGCGGCATTCTGGTCGGTGGCCCGATGCGCCTCCGCGTGAGGGGTGATGACCAGAGACGGCTCGGTCAGCGTCTTGTCGGGCAGGGGAAAGACGCGGGGTGTCGCACCGTGAGCGGCTTCGAGCTCTTCCTTCTCGCCGGATTCGAGAGCCCGCATGGGGCAGGCGGCGACGCAGGCAGGCGGTTTTCCCTGATCGACCTCATCGCGGCAGAAATCGCACTTGGTCATTGTCCCTGTCGACGTGTTCATCTGGGGCGCGTCGTAGGGGCAGGCCATCGCACAGTAGCCGCATCCCACACAATCGTCCTCGTCGATCGACACGATGCCATCGGCGCGCCTCTTCATCGCCCCCGTGGGGCAGGCTTCAGCACAGACGGGCCGTGCGCAGTGGTTGCAGGAGATGGAGAGGTGATAGGCAAAGACATCGTTTTCCCACGCCTTGCCCTTCCGCACCCATCCGCCGCCGCAGATCTCGTAGACCCGTCGCCAGAGCCGGCCGACCTCCAGATCGTGCTTGTCCTTGCACGCCACCTGGCACGCCTTGCATCCCGAGCAGGACGCCGAATCGAAACAGAAGCTCTTTGTCATTCAGGCCTCCCCGGAGCTTTTTCAATCTCGACCATGATCGTGTGCTGTGCGTTGCCGAAGGCGAGGGGCGTCCACTTCTCCGAGGAGAGGGTGTTCACCGAGCCCCTGCGATCGACGCCCTTCTCGTCGGGCGTCCACCAGGCGCCCTGGGGGATGGCCACCGCGCCCGGAATGATCCGCCGCGTCACCCTGCAGGGCGCGATCAGGACGCCGCGATCGTTGAACACCCGGACGCTGTCCCCGTCGGCGATCCCCCTCTGCGCCGCATCGAGGGGATTGACGAAAATCCGCTGGGGAAAGGCCTCCTCGAGCCAGTCGACGTTGTCATGCGTCGAGTGGACCCTGCGGGCGAAATGATAGCCGATCACCGAGAGCGGAAAGCGCTCCGCCTCGGGCCCGAAGGGGCTCTCCCATTCCTGAATGTACTTGGGCACGGCGGGGATCTCGTCGGGCTTCGCCAGATCGCGCAAGGTGCTGGAAAAGATCTCGATCTTTCCCGACGGCGTGCGCAGGGGGTTTTTCTCCGGATCCTCTCTGAAATCGGAAAAGGCCACCATCGGCTCCGTGACCGGCACCGAGTAGACTCCCACGTTAGTCTCTTCGAACTCTTCCAGGGTCGGGATATTGGGCAGCCCGGTGCTGCGATACTTTTCGATGATCCATCGCACCCACTCCCGCTCGTCGCGCCCCTCCCTGTACGCCTCCCCCACTCCGAGGCGGTCGGCGAGTTCGGCGCAGATCTGATAATCGCTCTTCGATTCGCCGAGGGGCTCCACCAGCTTTGGACTGAAGATCACGCTGTTGCCGTATTTCCACCCGTCCTGGATCCCGATCACCTCGAACTGGGTGCACGCGGGGAGCACGATGTCGGCGAAACGCGCCGACGGCGTGAGAAAGTTGTCCTGCACGGCGATGAATTCCACCAGGTCCTCTCGCTGCAGGATCTCGGCGGTGCGGTTGATGTTGCCATGCTGATTGATCAAGCAGTTGGACGCCACCGCATAGATCAGCTTGATGTCGCTCTCGAGCTTTTCCACTCCTCTGACGCCATCTTGCGGGCCCATCTCGGTGCCGCGCGTGACCGCCTCCGTCCAGAGGAAGACGGGAATCCGCGCCTTGACGGGGTTGGCGCCGCTGGGAAAGACCGACCACCACGGGCGCCAGCCCGGTTGCTGGGCCAGTCCGCTCGCCCAGCCGCCCGGGACGCCCACGTTGCCGGTGATCGCGGCGAGCACGCACCCCGCGCGTACCGCCTGTTCGCCATAAGCGCGGCGCTGCATGCCATAGCCCTGGTAGAGGACGGCCGGCTTGCGCGTCGCGTATTCGCGCGCAATACGGGCGATCGTATTCCGGGGAACGGCGCAGATCGCCTCGGCCCATTCGGGAGTCTTGGGAACGCCGTCCCTCGTTCCCAGAATGTAGTCGGAATAGGACTCCTCATTCTCGGCGCCCTCGGGCATCTGGGAGGGGTCGAAGCCGACGCAGCACCGTCTCACGAACTCCTTGTCGACTAGGTCCTCCGTGATCATCACGTGGGCCATCGCGCTCATCATCGCCACGTCGGTGCCCGGACGGATCGGCACCCACTCGTCGGCGAGGCTGACCGTGGAGAGGGTCATGCGCGGATCGATGCAGACCACGCGCGCTCCGTTGCGCCGGGCCTCCTTCAGGAGATAATCGGTGTTGGTGCCGTCGCGCATCTCGGCGGGATTCCAGCTCCACATGATGATGTACTTCGAGTTCAACCAGTCCTGACGGTGGTTGCCGGTGACGCTCGTCCCGTACACCGTCGGCGTGGCCTTGGAGATGCACGCCCACGAATAGCTGTTGTAGGTGCCGAGCGATCCGCCGAGAAGATTCATCAGCCTCACGGCGGTCTGCTTGCCGTTGGTGTTGCTGTATCCGCCCGTGCCGTAGGGGACGAGGAGGGCGCTGTTGCCATGAGCCTCCTTGATCCTCTTGATCTCCCCCGCAACGCGTTCGAGAGCCTCGTCCCAGCTGATTCTGGTGAATCGGCCCTCACCCCGTTTGCCCACCCTCTTCAGGGGATACTTCAACCGGTCCGGATGATACTGCCTGCGGCGATAGGCGCGTCCTCTCAGGCAAGCGCGGAGCTGGGGATCGGCGACGGTGTCGGCCGCCCTGTCGTCGGTGCCGAGACGGGTGATGACCCCGTCCTTGACGTGGGCTACGAGCAGGCACTTTCCGCCGCAATTGTGGGCCGGGCAGCAGACACGGACGATCTTTTCGCCCGGCGCCGGATCGAGGTCACCCCCGTAGACGAATCCCAGGTTCAGCAGCCCGGCCAGGGCGGCGTTCCATTTGAGAAAACAGCGCCGGTCGAAGGCCGACTCCTTGGCGAGATTCTCGAGGAGAGCTTTTGCGGTCATGGGAGGTACTCCAGTTTTTGCTCCCTCAACGGTACCAAAAGTGGTGCGGCTTTTCCTAGAAGAGGTTTCATAACTTCGTCTCGAGATGAGAATGACTCACCACAGAGATCACAGAGAACACAGAGGCAAGAGAATGAACTGGGTTAAGAGAATGAAGAGAAGAGTTCATGAACGGCCGTCTCACCTGGCTTCTTGATGCCTACTCATTTCTTCTCTCCGTGATCTCTGTGGTGAGTCTCTTATTCCGGCGCCATTTCGCGTCTCAGGTATGAACCTCTTGTAGAAACAAGTCATTCGTCCGAGGTCCGGGTCATTTTCTCGACTTTATTCTTGATACCGACGACAACTTGTCGTACATACTACGACAAGTTGTCGTCGATCTCATTGGAGCAAGGACGCAAGAATGAAAAAAACAACACTGGCCAATGCCGAACTGGCGGTCATGGACCTGCTCTGGGACGAGGAGACGTTGACGGCTCGCCAGATCCGAGAGCGGCTCTATCACGATGCGAACAAGGCGCAGCATGGCACCGTCCAGAGGCTCCTGCAGCGGCTGGAGGACAAGGGATTTGTCGAGCGCGACCGGAATGTGTCGGTCCATCTCTTTGCCGCGGCGATCAGCCGGGAGGACTATGGGTGCGTTGAAATGGAGTCTCTCGCCGCCAAGTTGACGGGCGGATCGCTCGCCCCGCTGATCACCCACCTGGTGGAGCAGAAGAGGATTTCACGCGCCGAGATCGAGCGGCTGCGGAAAATACTCGATGGCGAAAATAAAAGGGGAGAGAAATCATGACCGATCTCCTGTTACAGATCGGACTCAGCAATCTCCTCATCTCGCTCGCTCTGGCACTCGTGGCCTGGGCGGTTCACGCCTATACAAAACGCCCTGCGCTGGCGCACCTTCTCTGGCTGCTCGTTCTCGTGAAACTGGTGACCCCGCCGGTGATGACCGTTCCGCTCGTCGCCATTCCCGGATCACCGCCCACGGGCGTGGAGAGTCTCGACGGTGAGTCGAAAGCGGGATTAATCCCCTCCGCGATCGGCGCGCTCGATCGTGAGAGCCTCGGCGCCGCCTCCGAGGCAGAGAGTTCCTTTTCCTCGGTTTCAAGATGGTCCACCGTGGTGGAAACTGCAAAGAGAGGGCTGGTCCTGATCTGGCTACTGGGAAGTTTTTCCGTCCTGGCCTGGTCGCTGCTTCGAATCTACCGCTTCAACCGTCTGCTGGGAACGGTCTCGCGAGTCGCCCCGGCAGAATTGCAGCGAACAGCGTCGACGATCGCGCGACGCCTGCGACTCGAGTCAACGCCGATCATTCACACCACCACCGCCCGCCTTTCACCGCTCGTCTGGTGGCTTGGCGGCAAGGTGCGTATCGTCATTCCGACCGCACTCCCCCACCCGATCGATTCCCCCGAGATGCAATGGATCGTGGCCCACGAGCTGGCCCATGTCCGCAGGAGGGATCACCTCGTCCGCTGGCTCGAATGGCTCGCCTGTGTCTGTTTCTGGTGGAACCCCGCCGTATGGTGGGCGCGCCGTTGCCTGCGGGCCAACGAAGAGGTCTGCTGCGACGCCCTGGTGCTCTCCAGCCTGCGGCCCGATCCCAAGATTTATGCAAACTCGCTCATGACAGTTCTCGAATTTCTCGCCTCTCCGCTCCTTCGTCCGCCTGCGATGGCGAGCGAGATCAGCAGCGGCGGTTTCCTCGAAAGGAGATTCAAAATGATCATTTCAAAGAACTCGACGTTCAAGACATCACGCTGGCTCTACGCCTGCATCCTGCTCTGCGCGGCTCTCATCCTCCCTCTCGGACTGGCTCATGGCCAGGATTACGAAAAGATCGCCAAGCGCCTCGGGAAGGCGGTAAAGAAGGGCGAGATCACTCAGGAGCAGTCCGACATCATGATGATAGCGCTCAAGAAATCCGTGGAGACCTCCAAGAAGGCCAAGGTCGACTTCGATTCCATGAACCGGGAGGTCAAGGCCGCCCTCGATGCCGGCAAGATCACCAAGGAAGAGGCCAACGCCAAGTGGGCGGCCATTAGGAAAAAGACTGCCGGCAAAGAGCGCAGCATCTCGGTCGAGGACTACAGGCGTATCGAGGCGGAGATAAAGAAAGCCGTCGAAGCGGGGAAGCTCTCCCGCAAGGAGGCCGAAGCCAAACTGATCGCTACGCGCAAGATGATCGCGGATGACAACCGGCGCGAGCGCGGCGGGGAAAGACGAATCACCGTGGAGGAGTACAGGGGGATCGAGGTACGAGTGAAAATGGCCGTCGACGAAGGCAGGATCTCCGCGGAGGAGGGCGAGGCTCGTCTGATCGGCGCACGCAAGATGGTCGCCGATGACAACCGGCGTGAGCGTACCCCTGAGGAACAGCGCTCCATACGCGAGGAATACAGGCGCGTCGAGGTGGAGTTGAAGAAGGCTGTCGAGGAAGGTAAGTGCTCGGAAGAGGATGCCAAGGCTCGCCTCGGCAGGATGCGCAGGAGGATCGCCGACGAGGGTCGGCGCGAGCGCGGCGAGGAAAGACGAATCACCGTCGAGGAATACAAGCGCGCCGAGGCGGAGCTGAAGAAGGCTGTCAAGGAAGGAAAGTGCTCGGAAGAGGACGCCAAGACACGCCTCGGCGAGATGCGCAGGATGATAGGCGAGCAGGACGAAGGCGAGCGTCGCGACGACGGAAAATGATCGCCTGAATGACGAGTACAGGGTAGCATATGAGTCACCCTTGCGTGGCTCGGGTAAGAGCCCGGGTCACGCCATTTCCATCTGACCCGCGAATGGCCCACCGCCGGTCCGAGCATGGTGGATTTAATCGCACCGCGCAGGAGGACGTTCGATGAACCGGAATCAGTTGCTGGCCCTGGGACTCTTGCTGGTCGTTGGGATCGGGGCCGTCGTCACGGGAGTCGTTTTTCTCTGGAGCGGCGGGGAGACTGCCGGCATCGCCCCGGACAAAGAGCAGGCGTTCCTGGCCAACGACGCCAAGAAGACCGATCCGGGTGACCTGACCACCTTCGAGATTATCGCCGAAGAACCGGAATCGTTCGACGATCCACCGGCTGACGATTCGGTGCGGATCGATCTTCCGACAACGACGGGCGACCTTCGTTACCTCGTCGTGCAGGTGTGGGACGGAGAGCCCGGCATGCCGGCCGCGGAGGCGGACGTCTATTTTCTCGACGGCTTTGAAGGGGACGAGCTCACCGATCCCTTTGCTCAGCACTGGAGCACTCTGGCCGAGAGCAGAGGCGAGAAATTCAAGACCGACGCCCAGGGGAGGGTCGAGCTGCCGCCCGTGAAGGAGTGGGCGATGATGACCGCCCAGCGCTCCGGGCAATCCGGGGATCCCGGGATGTACGGCTTCGCCAGGGTGGGACGCGAGCACCGCGCCGTGGAGACGATCATCTTGCGGCCCGACGAGACGGTGACGGTCCGCGTCGTTGACGGCGAGGACAAGCCCGTGGCCGGCGTGCCGGTCGGCGTGGTCCAGCACGTGCCGGATGAGAACGACCCGGAGAAACTCTGGGAGCAAATGAAGCAACTCCAGGAGTACAGGGCCAAGGTCGAGGAGTACGTCCGGGCCAATCCTTCGCAGAAAGAGGCCGCGCAGGGAAGGATGCGGGATCTGGAGCAGAGGGAAGGCAAGCTGAATCGCGCCCTGCGCCAGACCAAGGCCGACTACGGCAAGCAGTCCAAGAAACGGGGTGGTAGGGCGCGCGGCGAAAAGAAGAGGCCGCAGTCCTCGAGCCGTCTCGAGCTGCGCGCACGGCGCTACACCGACGATGAGGGCATCGCCCTCTTCAGACACTTCCAGGTCTACCGACACGAGCCTGAGGGCTGGTGGCCCGAACACCTCGTCGATCAGTTCGAGGCGGTGCTGCTCATGCCGCTCGAGCAACCCGGGGGAAGCGCCTTCTCAGGGCGGCCGGTGCCGTCAGACACGATCGAGCTGCACATGCCGCCGACGGGCAGCATCGCGCTCCGCACCGTCGACCTCGACGGCCGGCCGTATCGCCACCCGGTCAATGGTGATCTCCACATGGAGATCACGGGCGCTCCTCCCTGGACGCGCGTGCAGGCGCGCAAGGAGCAGAACGACGAGGCGATCGTCTTTCCCTTCGCCGGTCTCGGGCTCCAGTTCAAGGCGCGCTGCCGGCTCGACGACAACGACTTCACCTGGGAGTTTCCCACCTTCTTCGGGCCGAGCACTCCGGGCGAACGGATCGACCTCGACATGGTCGTGGCACCCGACGCCGGCATGCTGTTCGGTCGGCTGCTCGACGGTACGGGCACGCCGCTCGCTGGCGCGGAACCGGCCTTCCTGATCAGCAGCCACGCCGGGCGGCTCGAGGGCGAGGAGGTCACGCTCGATGACAAGGGCCGTTTCCACCTCCCCTACCGTGTCAACGAACCCCACGCTGCGCCATTCCGCCTGGAGATCCGGCGCAACGACGTGACCCCGACGACCGGTCGGGCGATGACGCTCAACGAGCTTCCCGAGGCCAAGGTGACCGATCTCGGCGACCTGCGGATCGACGCCCTCGGCCGTATCGCCCTCGGCACCGTGGTCAACGATCTCGGCGAGCCGATCGAGGGAGCGACCATCCAGCTCCAGCGCGAACGCATGCGGGGCGGTGGTCACCCGCGGCTCGAGTTCGTCGACGAGGACTTCACGTCGGTCCGGACCGACGACGAAGGACGCTTCGAGCTGTTCGGCGATCTCGACAAGGGCCGCCACCGCCTGCACGTCGAGGCGGCTGAGCACTTCCCCATCGACACCGCCGATCTCGGGCGCGGCGAAACGCTCGAGCTGACACTCGACCGTAAGGCGCGGGTGGTCGGCACGGTGCTGACTCCAACCTGGATGCCGGCCAACAGTGTGCGCGTGCGACTCGAGTTGATGGCCGACCCGCAGCAGCAGCGCGACGATCAGGTGCACGATCACGAGGGCAAAACGTACGTCTACTTTGACTGGGTGCGGCCCGGAATCTACAGCGTTGTGATCCGGACGCGCGACTTCCCCGATCCCTTCCTGCGGATCGACGGGATCGAGATCGCGCCGGGGCAGATGGATATACACCCGCGGCTGCAGGACCTCGACCTTGGCAGGTACCTGCATCGCTTCGAGGTCACCGCAGTCGACGATCGCGGCGAGAAATTCCAGCCGAACAGGCCGCTGCTCGCACGGATCGTGCGCCCGAAGGGAGAGACCGGATTCGTCGGCTTTCCGTGGAGGAACGGCCGGACCGAGATCTTCAGCGTCAGCCCCTCTCTCGATGTGTGGCCCGAGGCGCAGGGGTATCACGCGGAGCCCACCGTTCTGGTCCACGGCGAATGCGAGCTCCGCTTTCTAAAGATTCCGCCCGTCGAGGTGCACGTGCCTGGTTTGCGCCAAATCGTTGGCACCATGCCCGTATGGATCGGAATGAAGCGTGCGCCGGTGCAGGACTCCGGCTCCGGCCTTCCGAACAGGCTCGTGACCTGGGACGGCCGCAGCAACCGGATCGCCGGGTGGTACACCAAGACATCCAGGGCGGCCTACGCTTCCCTCGGTGAGGACGAGATCGCGCGGATCGAACTCTCGCGTGACGGTATCTACCAGCTGGAAGCCTACATGGGCGGCCGGAAGGCCCACATCGAGTTCGGAACGGCCGAGGTCAAACTCGAGCCGGGCGAAAAACCGCAGAAGGTGACGGTGACCATCTTCCCCGACGAAGTGCGGGCCGTACTCGATGAGGCCGGCGCCTCCGGCGGGGGCGGAAAGTGAGGTCAACGATGGGACGCCACCTTTTCAAAGGGCCGACGCGAGCGACTCCCTGAGTTCGTCGGCCGAGAAAGAGATCACACCGTCTTCGGCCCGACCGTCGATCACGCAAAGTGCGGCCACCGTCGCCAGAAGAGCGTCGAGGAGATGTCCCTCCCCGTCCCGGCCGCAGAGAGGAATGTCGTCGAGGTGGACCAGATCGGTCCTCTGGCGATCGTGGCGAATGATGATGTAGTCCCCGTCGACGGTCACCGCCAGCCCGCCCCCATCTGTGTGTTCTTTCACTGCGGGATTCCGGTCGTTGCGCGAAAAGAGTACAAGCTGGCTGTAGAGCCGTTCGCGCATGGCGAGAACGAGATCGCAATCAGCGTTGAGGATGGTGAATCCCTCGTCGTGGACCTGTTCGGCCACGACCGACTTGGCATAAGCCACGTCCTCGAGGTTTCTCAACTCGTCGAATTCTTTGGCCTCGTCGTCGACGTTGAGCACGATGCCGCAATCGGCCGATTCGTAACCGAGGCCCTCGTCGAGAATCGTCTCCAGGGGGACCTCGAGAACGGCGCAGTCGATCGAGCGGTCGCCGAGCGTGATGGCGGTGCTTTCCAAGCGGGCCATGTCACCCTTGATCAGCAAAGAATAAAGGTAACACTTTAGCGAAATGAAGCGGAATGAGTGTGGACTGACGCCGCGGCGGG
>CAYXGI010000080.1:2140-18487 GCA_964464495.1 uncultured Phycisphaerales bacterium | reverse complement strand
ACAAGCAGGAAGTCGAGGGGCAAATGATCGTCATCCTCGGCGTGCAGCGTGTCAAGCGGAACAAGCAGAGTTTCTTCGAGTATTTTCAGTCGGTCATGGTGAGCTACGAGTTCATCTGCTCGTCTTACGGTCCCGAGGAATCTCCCTATTTCATCACAGTCCAGAAACTCGGATCGGGGCCCCGTAGCGGCATGATTCAGTCCCAGGCGCCTGTGATTCCGCGCGAGATGCTCGAAGAGTACAAGGACAACCCCGGGATGCTGATCACCACCACGATCCCGCTCAAGTACATCGCGGCGCGCGACATGATCTCGTCCCTTTCGTCCCTCGTGGGCCAGGGCGCCATGAGCCTCGAGTCGATCCGGCCCGTGGAGAACGCCAACTCCCTCGTCATCACGAGCTTCGCCACCAAGGTGTGGGGCATCTCCAAGCTGATCGCGCTCATGGACGTGCCTCCCTTCGAGCCTGATGTGCACATGGAAAAGCGCGAGCTTCTCTACGCCGTGGCCGACGAACTCGAACCGGTCCTCACCAACCTCATGCAGGCGGCCCAGAACCTCCGCCCCGGCCAGCAGCCCCAGGCGCGCGGAGGCGGCATCCTGCGCGATCCGGAACCCAAGATCATCTCCGAGCCGCGCACCAACTCGCTCCTCTTCACCGGATCGGAGTCTGACGTGGTGCGGATCGCCAACTGGATCGACATCCTCGACGTCGAAGTCGACCCGCGGGGAGACATCCACGTCTACCGTTTGAAGAACACCCTGGCAGCCGACATGGAAGAGGTGCTCAAGGAACTCATCGAAGGACAGAATCAGCAAGGCACGGCGCGACCCCCGGGAGCGGGCGGCGCGGTTCAGCCGGGCAGCCTCGAGGCGCCCGCCCACGTGGTGGCCGACGAGCCATCCAACTCGCTGATCATCACCGCATCCAAGACCAAGTACGCCCAGCTCCTCGAGGTCATCAAGAAGATCGATGTGCGCCGCCGCCAGGTGCTGATCGAGTGCGCGGCGGTGGAGCTCACCGACCGCATCGACGAGGCGCTCGGCGTGGAGCTCGCCGGCCTCGACCTCAAGGTCGACGCTGACGGCAACCTCCTCACCGACGACTACACCAGGCCATGGGGTTTCTCGAGCTTCGGGCTCTCCGAGTTCACCACCGACCCGGACACCGGCTTTCCCAACCAGAGGGTTCCGGGGATCGGCACCGGCTTCACGGGCGGTATCTTCAACGGTCAGGATTTCGCCATCCCTTTCCTGCTCTACATGCTGGAGCAGACTCAGAAAGCCAACATCCTCTCCATGCCGTCGGTGCTCACCAACGACAACGAGCAAGCGCTCATCAAGAACCTCGACTCACAGCCGACCTTTACCACGTCGCAGGGGACCAATTCGGACCAGACCTCGTTCGACGAGTTCGAAGACGCGGGTATCACGCTGCAGATCTCGCCCTCGATCTCGGCCGGCAACTACCTCAAGCTCTACGTCAACGTCGAGGTTTCGAGCTTCGACGAGGCGTCTACCTTGAGCCCGCCGCCGAAATCGACGCGCACCATCGAGACGCACGTGACCATTCCCGACGGGCACACCATGATCGTGGGCGGAGTGCTGACCGAGAACATGACCGAGGCGGCGTCCAAGGTACCCTTCCTCGGCGACCTGCCCCTGATCGGGTGGCTCTTCAGAAGCACGAGCGAGACGGCGCGCAAGGTGAACCTCTACGTGTTCATCACGCCTCATATCATCGGCGACGACTTCGCCAACCTCGACGAGATCTCCAAGAAAAAGAAACAGGAGGTCGAGAAGCTCACGGGCAAGGTCAAGACCTTCGATCCTGATTTCGAGTACACCGACGCGAGCAGGGAAGTGGTCGACGCGGGGATGAAGTACGTCTTCGAGATCCCTTCGCTGGCCGAACCCGAAACGGGAGAGGTCGACGCCGAGTACCTCGAACCGCTGGAAAACACAGAAGACGAGATGGGCGAACAATAATGGACGCGATGCAGGTATCCGATCGATCCTCGGCCGGAATGTTCGACGATATCGTCCGGCTTCTGCGCGACGAGGGAAAGCTCTCGGAAGAGAAAATTCAGGACTGCCTCAAGATACGGGAGAAGTCGGGGTCGTCCCTCGACAAGATTCTTCTAGCCAAGGGATATCTGTCCGAGCCCGAGGTGCTCAAGATCTTCAGCATCTTCCTCGCTCTCGAGTATCTCGGCGATCTGCGCGAGGTCACCGTGCCCAAGGAATTCCTCGACAGTGTGCCCGTGCATTTCGCCAGGAACTACAACCTCATCGGACTCGGCTCGGTCAACGGCTCCATGCAGATCGCCACCTGTGATCCCTTCGAGATCCACCCCATGGACGAGCTCGCCGCCATGCTGCGCGTCACCGTGGAGCCGGTCTTCTCGCCCCGTGCGGAGATCACGTCGCTCATCAACAGGGCGTACAAGAACCGCATGGACGCCGTGGACGAAGCGCTCGACGACCTCGACGAGGAGGAAGGGATCGTCAACCTCTCGGCCGAGGCGCTCGAGGATGGCGAGGACCTGCTCGACGTGGCAAACAAGGCGCCGATCATCAAACTCGTCAACATGATCCTCTTTCAGGCGCTCAAGATGAGGGCGTCCGACGTGCACATCCAGCCCTACGCCGACCGCGTTCAGGTCCGCTACCGCGTCGACGGAATCCTCTACGACATGGAGTCGGCGCCCAAGAAGATCCAGGACGCGATCATCTCGCGTATCAAGGTCATGAGCAAGATGGACATTGCCGAGCGCCGCCTTCCCCAGGACGGCCGCGCCACCTTGAGGATCGGCCAGGGCGACGTGGACGTGCGAATCTCCTCGGTTCCCTCTTCGAACGGCGAGCGGATCGTGATGAGGCTCCTCGACAAGACCGCCCGCGTCTACCGGCTCGAGGAGATCGGTCTCGATTCCGACAACCTCGCCATGCTCCGCAAGTACATCGCCTACACCCACGGGATCATCTTCGTCACCGGCCCGACCGGATCGGGCAAGACGACCACACTCTACGCCGGTCTCACCGAAATCAACGCGGCGGAAAAGAACATCCTCACCATCGAGGACCCGATCGAGTACAACATCGACGGGATCAGCCAGGTGCAGGTGAACAACAAGAAGGGTCTCACCTTCGCCGCCGGGCTCCGCTCCTTCCTGCGCCAGGACCCCGACGTGATGATGGTCGGCGAGGTGCGCGACAACGAGACCGCCGAGATAGCGATCCGGGCGGCGCTCACCGGCCACATGGTGCTCTCCACGCTCCACACCAACGACTCGGCCAGCGCCGTGACCCGTATGCTCGACATCGGTGTGGAGCCCTACCTCGTCTCGTCGTCGGTCCTTCTCGTGATCGCCCAGCGCCTGGTGCGGCTGATCTGCCCCAAGTGCAAGAAACAGGTTGCGCCCGACAAGTCGACGGTCAAGAAGCTCAAGGAGGCCGGAATCGCGCCCGACGCCTTTGCCGACGGCAAGGTGTGGATCGGCGAGGGATGCGACTACTGCTTCAACTCGGGTTACGTGGACAGGACCGCCATCTACGAGATGCTTCCCGTGGACGACGGGGTCAAGGATCAGATCATGGACAGGGCCGGAGCGAGCATCATCAAGAAGAGCGCCATCGAGCGCGGCTCATTGAATACGCTTCGAATGGACGGCATCCAGAAGGTGCTCAGAGGAGCAACCACCATCGACGAAATTCTGAGAGTCACCCAGCTAGACGTGGTTTAGGAAAACCAACCGGTTGATCGGTTGAGGAAACAACTGCATGCCCGTTTACGAGTACAAGGCCTTCAGTGAAAAGGGCGAGACGCGCACAGGCGTCATCGATGCCGACACTCCGCGCGAGGCGCGCAGAAAGCTGAAACGCGAAAACCTCCACGTGATGGGCCTCAAGGTGATCAAGGACGTCACCAAGAGCTCGTCCAAGGGATTCTTCCACAAGATCTTCGTCAGAAAGCGCCAGATCGGCGAGCTCGCCATGGTGACCCGCCAGCTGGCCACCCTGCTCCAGGCCGGCATCCCCATGGCCGAGGCGATGCGCGCCCTGATCGAGCAGATCGAGAACAAGAAACTCGAGACCGTCTTCCGCGACGTGCGCGAGAAGGTAACCCAAGGCCTCAGCTTTGCCGAGGCGCTCGCCCACCACCCCGCCTACTTCAGCGATCTCTACGTGAACATGATCAAGGCGGGCGAGGCGGCCGGCAACCTGGAAACCACCCTCATGCGCCTCGCCCAGTACATGCTCAAGCAGAACAGGGTGCGCAACAAGATCCAGGCCGCGCTCATGTACCCCATGGTGATGGTCGCCGTGGGCGTCATCGTCATCTCCGTGCTCATGACCGTGGTCGTTCCCAAGCTGGTGACCCTGATCAAGCAGAAGGACGCCCTGCTGCCCACCCCCACGAAGATCCTCATCATAACGAGTAATTTTCTCGTCGACTACTGGTACATCCTTCTCCTCGCCTGCCTGGCGGTCTACCTGGCCTGGGCCGCCATCAGAAGGACCGAGCAGGGACGTTTCTCCACCGACAAGATGATGCTCCGAATGCCCATATTCGGCGACCTCTTCAACAAGCAGGCGATCAGCCGATTCGCAGTCACCTTCTCCACGCTCCTCAAGAGCGGTGTCCCCGTTCTCGAGGGGCTGCTCATCGTGAAGAACATCGTGGGCAATGCCGTGATCGCCAAGGTGCTCGACACGGTGCACACGCGCATCATGGAGGGAACCGACATCTCGTCGCCGCTCAAGAAAAGTGGTGTCTTTCCCCCTGCCGTGGGATATATGATTGCCGTGGGAGAACAATCGGGCGAACTGGAGGACATCCTCGAGACGATCGCCGGCGCCTACGACGAGGAGATCGAGATCGCCACGCAAAAGATGACCGCGCTCATCGAACCGGTCCTGATCCTGTTCATGGCGTCGATCGTGGCGTTCATCGTGCTCTCCATCATCCTGCCCATGCTGCAGCTCAGCCAGGTGGGATAGCCCGATCCGGTTCGGCAACATCACTTGAACAAGAGGCCGCAGAGTTTTGAAGCGAATCGTCTACACCGTCCTCAAGAAACTTCCCTTGATCCTCGCCGTGGTGGTCGCGCCGCTCACTCTCTTTCTCATCCTCCACCTCCGGCCCGAGTTCCTCGAGTTCCTCAAGCTTCCGAAGTCGGACGACAAGCCCCGGAAGGAGCGTTCACTCGAGGTCGACACCGCCACCGACTGGGACAAGGAGGCGGCCCATTGTTCCACGGCCGAAGACTACAACACTCTGGCGCGCAAGGTGTGGGAGGCCGGACGGGGAAGCCTGGCCGACGAGTACTACCAACGCGCCCTCAGCGTCGATCGGGACAACGAGACGGCACGCGCCAAACTGGGGTACACCCGTTTCATTCCCGAACAAGCCCTTGCCCGATTCAACGAACTTCTCCCCTTCTCTCGCGAGGCCGAGGTCTCGGATTTCACCAAGCTGCAAGACCAATGGCTCAACGCCGGGGAGACGTTGCTTCTCAAAGCGCGGTGGAAGGAGACGAGCCGGCTTCTCGTCGGCCGGAGGGCCCGAAAGCAAAGGCTCGAACAAAGTCTGGACGCGGCGGCCTGGACCGAGCTGAACGGCCACGGTCTCTTCGGGAAAATCATGGCGGCCTGGAACTACAGGATCGATCAGACACGGCCGCCCTTCGTTTTCATTCTCGAAGGCGAAGAGCCGTCCGGGCAGGAACCGGCCTCAGCGTTTCTCGACACGCTCACGAGCGACCTGGACCATATGCTGGCTCTTTTCAGAACCAGTTGGCTCCCCGCGCCCGCGAAGGCCGGCAACGAGAACGACTACGGCACTTTCCATGTCTTCGTACTCCGCGATCCGCATGAGACGGGGATCCACGCTGTCCGGTTCTCGAAGGGGCGGGCACTCCAGGGCGCTGTCTCCTTTTTCGATGAGGCGACGGGCATGCTGGTGACGAGCCTGCCCGAGGACAAGATCCTCTACTCGGGATCGGGCTCGAACCGCCGCGCAATGATCCAACCATTCGGTCGCGCGATCGTGAAGGAATTCTCCCGCGGCCCCGTGCCCCTCTGGCTCGCCGAGGGGATCGCCCTGCTCCTGCCCATGGGCAGCGGCTTCGAGAGCAATGGCAAACTGCGGCTCAACGGCAGCGGGGTCGTTAACAAGAAAACCTTCCTCAACTGGATCGACGAGGGGGTCGCAGCCGACAAGGAGAAAGCAGTCCGCCTCTGGGCGGCCAGGTCCGACATCGACTGGATTCCCTGGCCCTTGCGGCTCGAGACCCTGATCGCCTGCGACTCGATCGACAGCCTGCGCGCGCAGTGCGCAACGGACAGCGCCTTTGTCGACACACTCGAGGTATACGCCCTCTTCTGCCACTATCTGGATGACAAAACGGGTCAAAAATTCACCAAGCTCTTCGCAGGTCGTCACCTTGCCGCGCAGCCGCGCGGCACCGATCTCGATTCTCTCCTGACAGGCCTCACATTCCAGTCGATCGAGCGGGACATGATCATACGCTATACCAGCGGGCGGGGACGGGGCGCGGTGGTCGACAAAATAAACGAAATGCGCACATCGAAAAAGGTGGGCACTGCCACAAAGCCGAAGCGCCACACACCGGCAGCCGAACAGATCCCCTATCTCGGCGAGGACGAACTTCTCGGCCTGGTTCGCCACGGAATGCCGGTCGAACTCTACAGAGCGCTCGTCGTCTATCTCGCAGACAAACATGGTCTTTGCCCGACGGAGAAACTCCTGCGCGCCTCGCTCGGCCAGGCAGTCACCACCGCCGGCGGCAGCGATCTCGACAGCGAATGGCGCGCCCTGCGGGAAAGCGCACGTTTTCTCGACACCAAGCTCGGCGCTCTCGCCGCGGCCGGTTTCTCGCACCGCCTCGGCGGAGTCAATGCGCGCCTGAAGGGGACGAGCGACAACGGCCTCGTCTGGGAGCCAGTCGATGAGGGGCAGGATCTAACGAAGCTGCCGGCCCAGTGCCGCATCGTGGAAACCGGCGACCGATCGGAAGCCACGATCGTCACCCCCTACTCGGCACTGCCCCTCGAGTTCGCCGTGAGCCGGTTCAAGAAGCTGCTCGCTCCGACAACCGACGAGGACCGGCTTGCCTATTGCCGCCTCTTCATCTTCACCGCCGACACGACACGCTTTCGCAAAGAACTCGACAGCGCCGCGCGCCGTGGTGCGGGGCTGGACCATCTGAGTCAGCTCCTTCGTCTTTATACCGATGCCGAGGCCGGTGCCGAGCTGATCACCGTACTGACCGGTGAACGGTCAGGCACGCCGTGCAAGATCATCGAGTTCTTCAACAAGCAGCTGCGCAAGGTCAATAACAAGGCCGCCCTCCTCGACAGCATCGAAGAGGAACGGCTCAGCGCGATCGTCAAAGGCATTCTGCAGCGGACCCACACCGACGGTGACAGGTACCTCTGGGACAGGTTCAAGGGTTTCGAGGGGTCGGACGAGGGCCGCGCCCGCTTCTTCTACGACTTCACGGACAGGACCGAGAAAGAAGACTTCGATTTTCGTCCTTTCCCTCTGGCCGGTGTCTTGAAGGAGACACTCCGCGCGGGGACGGTGCCCACGCCGCGGTCGTTCCAGGTAAAGAACGACTCTCTCGTGGCGTACGGTTCCGACTTTATCCGGCTCGAACCTGTTTTCGCCGGAGAGATCGAGATCAAGGTGAGTTTCAGTTTCGCGCCGAAAAGGGAGAAGAACCTGTCCAAGCCCTTCTATTTTTATTTCGGGTGCACGCCCGAGAGCGGCCAAGGATACGTCGCATCAGCCTGCCTGAAGGGAATCGATCTCAACGGCCGCCTGACCGGGGCGGAGACCGGCGCCCCCGGCTCGCTCACCTGTCCGTCCGACCTCGCCGTGAACAAGACCTACTCGGCCACCCTCTCCTGTTCGACGGGGCAGGTGGCGCACACCTTCCGCGGCACCCGAGTGTCGACGCCCGATCTCCTCGCGGAAGGGACCGGCAGCGCACGGCGCGGCCAGGTCTTCGTCTGGATTCACGGACCGCGCTGGTTCCACATCGAGGAGATCGAGGTCAACGCGGCGATCGATCAGACCTGGCTCGACGAGCAGATCGCTCCCTCCGTCGAAGAAGCATTCAAGAAAATCATGAACTGAGGCATGGGTCAGGGAATAATCATCTATTTCGCGCACCGATTCCAAAATATCGCCGGGAATATGTTATTATTAAAAGTGTCCAAATTTACGAAGACAAAGAGGCCTGGACACGCTGAACGGTCGTCGAGCGCGCGCTTGCCTGGCCATCCCAAGGAGATTGTTATGTTGAAAAATCGTAACTCCAGATCGACAAAAGGTTTCACCCTGATCGAGCTGATGGTGGTCGTCGCCATTCTTGGTGTCCTCGGTCTTGTGGTGGCAACGAATGTAATGCCCTATTTCACCAAATCTCAGCAGACCGTGGCCAAAACCAATATCGACACGCTCAAGGCCACGATCCAGAAATACAGGCTCGACAATTTCAGGCTGCCCGACAGCCTGCAGGTCCTGCTCGAGCCGAACGAGAACAATGCCGACGAAGCTTACCTGGAGAACGCGGACATCCTCTTCGATCCCTGGGGCAATGAGTATCTCTACATCATCGAGTCATCGAATAGTTTCGAGATCAAGTCGCTCGGTTCGGACAATGTCGAGGGCGGCGACGGAAACGCCCGGGACATCTCCTCCAAGGATACGAGGCAGGATACCAGTTCCGGCGGATATTGACCCGCGTCTTGGGTCTCAGACCCGCGTCTTGGGAGACCGCGTGAACGCGCAAAATCATGGTTTCACCCTCATCGAGCTGATGGTCGCCGTGGCTGTTCTCGGCCTCGCCATGACCATCGTCTTTCTCAAGGTGGACACGCTCCTGCCCGGCAGCCGCCTCGAGGCCGCGGCCAAGAAGATCGTCACCGATCTCGAGCTGATGCGCAGCCAGGCGATCTTCAGTGGATTGACGATTCATCTCGAATACAATCCCGGATTCCACAGTTACCGCGCTTACTATCCCGTGCTCTTCGACGACGACAACAATGTGATCGGCGCCGGCGAGACCGAGATCCTCGAGCCGGCCCGCGCCGGCGCCACCATCGAGATCGAGCGCGTGGCCGTGGGATTCTTAGACGAGTCAGAGGGGGACTCGGGAGCGCTCACGATAAACATCAGGCCCGACGGATCGCTCACCGGCCACATCGTGCACCTCACCGATCCGAACTCGGAAAAGAAGATGTCGATCCGGATCGCGAGCCTCACCGGTTTCGCCGAGATCATCTTGGGTCATGTGGACTATCAGGAGGTGAGCGATGATTCGTTCTAGACGGAGCGCCTCGGGCAAGCGCGGTTTCACACTCCTCGAGGTCATGGTCTCGGTGGCGATCCTCGCCGTGGCTGTCGTGCCCATGCTGCTCACCCGCGAACGGTGCTACGACATGGCCTACGACACCAAGGTCATGCGCACCCTCCAGGACATGGCCCAGCAGCAGCTCGCCTACATCTCGATCAACATCATCCGCGGCGAGGGTGCGGGCGAACTCGAGGGCGCGCCCGGTTTCTACTACGAATACACCGTCACGGTCTACGATTTCCGCTCGGGACTCGAGGAAGACGAAGACGAGGACAACGAGAGCCGTCTCGACACGACCAACGCCCCGGGCGACGCCGTGTTTGCAGACGAGGATGTGGAAGACGTTGGACCGCTCATGGCGCGCCACGTGGTGATCAAGGTCTTCGCGCCCGATGACGGGGACTCGAAGGGAGTGGAGTACACGATCGACACCTACATTCCCCTTCTCATGACCGAGGACCAGTTCGAGAGGCTCCAGGAAGGCAACCAGGACGAGGAGTTGTGACGTGAAGAGCTGCAAAAACCCGGATTCTGGATTCACCCTTCTCGAGGTGATGGTCTCGATCCTGATCGTCAGCCTCGTGATGACGGCCACCTATGGTGTTCTTTTCACGACCCTCGACGCGCGGGATACGATCGAGAAGCAGAATCTCGAGAAGAAGATCGGCCCCGCCATTCTCGACCGGATCGAGACCGACCTCAGCAGCGCCTGGTGCTGGAACATCCACCGCAACGATGTCTTCTTCGGCGAGTCGCGGATCGTCAGCGGCGAGCGCGCCGACTACTTCCATTTCATCAGCACGCAGAACTCGTCCCACACGATCGAGCAGGACGGCCGGCCGGTCCGCTCCGACCTGACCGAGGTCTCCTACCTCCTCAGGCAGAATCCGATCAATCCCGAGAAGCTGCAGCTCTGGCGGCGGCAGGATTTTCACGTCGACGACAAGATTGCCGAGGGAGGACTGTACGAACTGATCTACGAACGGATCATCTCTTTCCGCGTCACCTACTTCGCCGATCTTCATGAGGATGCCGAGAGGCTCGAGGAGTGGAACGCGACCAAGAGGGGCCGCTTCCCCGCCGCCATGGAGATCCTTCTCGTCATGGAGATCGATCCCACTCTCTCGGGATACGCGCTCGACGAGATGGCGCGCGACCGCTTGACCTACCAGCGGGTGGTCTTCATGCCGAGCGGTTCGGAGCTGACCATGGCGGTCCGGCCAGTGATCCCCACCTTCGACGAGAATGCCGCTGAAGATGATGGAACCGGCAGCGGCGCGGGCGACAACAAGAACGAGTTCGGCGGCGGCGGAGGTAGACCGCCCGCGGGCGGCATGGAGGACGGCGGCGACGACACCGGCGGTTCGGGCGACGGCTCCGGCAGACCTCCTCCCCCACCCGGCTTCGATCCTCCCGACATCCCCCCGGACCAGGAACCGCCCGACGACATGGACCTGGACGAACTGTTGAAACTTCTGAGCGGGCGCAAGTGAGGCCATTCCCGGTGTCGAGCGCGTCGCGGATCAGGATCGTCCGGCCCTCAGGGAGCTGAGATCTTTTCCAGGCCGTTCATGTAGGGCCGCAGTACGGCGGGTATCTCTATCCCGCCGTCGGCGGTCTGATAGAGTTCCATTATGGGGATGAGTATTCTCGGGGAAGCGATCACCGTGTTGTTCAGGGTGTGCGCATAGTGGACCTTGCCGTCCTCGTCGCGGTAGCGGAGTCCGAGACGCCGCGCCTGGAATTCGTGGCACCGCGAGGCCGAATGGGTTTCGCCGAACGATTCGCGGCTCGGCATCCAGGCCTCGATGTCAAACTTCTGCACCTGGGGCATGCCGAGGTCGCCGCCGCAGACATTGACGACCCGATAGGGCAGCTCGAGCGCTTGCAGAACCTGCTCCGAGTTATCGAGAATGAATGCGTGCTCGGCGAGCGACACGGCCTCGTCGTTGCGGCAGATCGACACCTGCTCCACCTTGCGAAACTGGTGCACCCGGTAAAGGCCCTTGGTGTCGCGGCCCGCGGCGCCCGCCTCGCGGCGGAAACAGCTCGACATGGCCGCCATGCGGATCGGCAGATCCTTGGCATCGTGGATCTCACCGGCGAAGAACGACGTGAGCGGCACCTCGGCCGTCCCCACCAGGTTGAGGGGGTCCTTCTCCATGCGGTAGACCTGGTCCTCGCCGTTGGGAAAGAAACCGGTGCCCTCCATGGCCGCGTCCCTGACGAGCACGGGCACGCAGAAGGGCTCGAAGCCCTTTGCCATGATCCGGTCCATGGCATAGGAGAGAACGGCCCGATTGAGCATCTCGCCCGCGCCGCGCAGGATGTAGTTGCGCGTTCCCGACATCCGGCCGGCCCGCTCGATGTCGAGGATCTTCAGCTTCTTGCCGAGTTCCACGTGGTCGAGGGGCTCGAAGTCGAAAGCGCGCGCCTCGCCCCAGCGCCTGATCTCGACGCTGTCGGCGTCATCCTTGCCCTCGGGAACGTCCTCGTGGGGTACGTTTGGCACCTGGAGCATGAGCCTGTCGAACTCGCGCGTCAGTTCGTCGAGAGCCGCGGCGTTGTCGCGAATCTCCTTCTTCAGGCTCTTGAGGAAGGCGCCCAGCTCGCCGCGCTGCTCGGGCTGTGCGGCGGCGATCTCCTTCGACTTTCGGTTCATCGTCGCCTTCTGTTCGTCGCCCTTGAAGATGAGCGTCCGCCGCTGTTCGTCGAGTTCGAGGATCCGGTCGATGTCGACGTCGAACCGTTTCTTTATCGCCCCCTGCCGGACGAGGTCGGGATTCTGTCTGATGAATTTGATGTCGAGCATGTCACTCCCAGTCGCTTTCGATCGGCCCGCCGAGTACCTTGTGCTTCTTCATCTCGAGGCGCACCTCGATGTCGGCGCCTTTCTTGTTCTCGTACTCGAAATCGAGCGGATGCCAGACGCAGTGCTGGTTGCTGTACCAGTCGTCGATGGTCGGTTTCTTCATCTCCTCGCCCTTGACGACCAGTCTCTTGGTGCCCTTGGGCCTCATGCTCACCGTCGGTACGACCACTTCGTCGAAGAAAACACCGTAGATTTCGCCCGACCGGCCGAAGACAGTGATCGACTTTCCAGTGACCACGAACTTGCCCCCGAAGGGCCCCGCCCTGAACTTGAATTTGAAAGGGCTTCCCAGTTCGAGGACCGCCTCTTCGCCTTCCTTCACGAAGAAGGGCTTGGAATTGCCGCGGTAGATCCTGATCTGCTGGAGTTTGTTCTTCTTGCCCGACACGATCTTGCCGTAGGAGAGTTCGTACTTGCCGACTGGGATGGCCATGCCCTTCTTGAGTGCGCCGGCCACGTCGAAGAAATTGTTCGTTCCCTCCCGATCGAGCCCGTGGATGATGAGGTAGGTCGGCTTCGTGCCGCCCTTCCAGTCGACGCGCACCAGGCCGGTCGGTGTCTCGACCTCGGTGGTCGCCACATTTCGTCCGAAACGGTCCGGTTCGACGAGATAGAACTTGTCATTTATCGGCATGATACGCGAGAGGGGAACGGCTTTTTTCGATTTGCCTGCCACCACGGCGTCGGTCGTCCAGAAAGGCCACTGGCCGTCGGTGATGCCGTCGGCAGGGTAGGGCAATGGATCGCCGTAGATGCCAGTCGTGTTGTCATCGATGAGCACGAAGTTGCCACCGAGCACCTTGCCTTTCATGGTGAACCCGATCCGGGACCGGACCACCATCCAGCCATCGCTCGGCGCCATGTTCGTGTTGAGAGAGAACATTACCTCCTGGGACCCCGGGCAGCAGACAAAGAGCTGGTACTTGAGCGGCTTGCCGTTGGCGCCGGTCTCCACCGTGGTCAGCGAAAGGGGTTGGGGTTTCTCCTTCATGCTCAACACCTTGGTCGTCGACTTTTCGGAGTCGATGTCAAAGGTGACCTTGAACTTGTCGCGCTGGCAGTTGAGCTGCTTGCCGTAAATGTCGAATTTCTGACCCCAGGCCGGTTTGAACTGCACCTTGTCCGGTCCCTGAATGTGCATCTGGTCCCAGAGAAAGGGGTTGTCGTTGGCATAGAAGGAGGGGGTGACGACCTCGTCGGGCTTTTTCATGGCGCTGTACTTGAGGGGCCATGTCTCCTTCTCGCCCACGGTCTTGAAGGCGAACTCGGTCCCCGTCGCCTTCGGATCGGTGCCCGCTCCTCCACCCGTGTCGCCCCCCACATCGCCGCCCGGCTCACCCATGCCGCCGGGAGGCTCGCCTCCCTCGTCCTTCGGCTTGGTCGGATCGTAGCCCTTATCGGTGTACTTCTTGAACTCGTGCGCGCACCACTTCATGTCGGGAATCGCGAAGGGAAGCTGCTCCTTCGTGTCGAGAGCCTTCTTCAGGATCACGCACGCCTCGTAGTGTTCACCCATGGTCTGGAGGCACTGGCCCTGCCTGAGGCAGATCACGGTCATCAGCTCAAGATCGCCGATCTTGTCCAGGCCTTCGATCGCTTTTCGAAAGAAATCCTTGGCCTCGGCCATGGTGTAGATATTGTCCTGGGTCTTCCCCTCCTGAAATTTCACATTGCCGTAGTAATAGTTGTTGTTGGCGATGAGCCGTTCGTTGCGCTGCTCGGGGGTCAGCCTCTTGAGCAATTCTAATCGGTGGACGTACCGGCCGTCGTTCGCCGTGATTTCCAGGGTGTCCGCCAGGATCTTGAAGTCTTCCCAGTCATCCGGTGTCCCCTTCTGACAGAGAGCGGTGGTCAGGCTTTCGACCACGCCCTCAGCGTTCTTCTTCGACCGTTTGACGAGTTTCTTGATCTCGTTCAGGTCGTCCACTTCGCGCGCCTTCTTGAAGGCGTCCCAGAAAGCCTTGTCCTCGGGATAGATCTCCACGGCCCGTCCCGCCCAGGGAAGGAGGCCGAGAACAAAGATGATGGTGATCAGGATTGTGATAAACCGCGAGCAAGTCATTGTCCAACTCTCCTCAACGATAGGAACTGGCGCAGTATCGATTGTATTCTTTCGAACCGTTCTATTATAGTCAGGCTATCCTCGTCGTGTCACTCACGGGGCGCTTCTCGTCACTTCCGATTCCGCAACTTGCGGCTCGTTTCGTTCAGAAAGGAGCGTTCCTTGGGGGTGAGGGAACTGATTCCCTCCTCGTGAATCTTTGCCAGGAGGCGGTCGACCTCCTCCTGCCTGTCCTGCTCGGCGTTGAGATCGCGCTCTTTCTTCCACTCCTTCGCCTGGTCGATCATCCCGCGCAGGCGCTGCTCGTAGCGGTAGAATAGGTATCCGAAGAGCGCGCCGCCGAGATGACAGAAATGGGCCACTCCCGATCCCTCGCCACCTCCGCTGAAGAAACCGTAAAAGAGCGAGACACCGACGAAGATCATGGCCATGTGCATCACCTTCATGGGAACCATGAAGGGAAATAGGAAAACATTGACCTTGCGATGAGGCCAGAGCATGGCGTAGAAGACCACGATGCCGTAGATCGCGCCCGACGCGCCCACCATCGGGACGATCCTCTCCTCGAAGGCACTCCAGATCAGGAAGACGACCCCCCCCACCACTCCACCGGCCAGGTAGAGAAAGAGGAACCGGCCGCTGCCGAGTCGGGGCTCCAGCTCGCGGCCGAAAAACCAGAGAACGATCATGTTCATGAGTATGTGAAGCAAGTCGCCATGCAGGAACTGGTAAGTAATGAACTGGTAGAGGTGAAAAAAGAAGGTCCCGCTCAGGAGCTTGGAGCTATCGAAAGCCAGGTACCTCGAAAGAACGTCTCCTGTGGAGGAGGAGGCCAGGATCGACTGCAGGAGGAAGGCGATGACGTTGACCAGGATAAGAACACCCACCACGCTCTGGGGCATACGCGGTCTGAACACTGGGCGCCGGGGCGCCGGATCATCTTCGAACCAGTTGGATCGCACTAAGTGTCGACTCCATCAAACGTCGCCGGGCGACGAATTTTACTTGAACGAACTCTTTGCCAGCTCTATACCGAAGCGACATTATACTGAATCGTTGCAGAAATCCAGGACTCATACAGGAGAAGCGTCTGAAAATGGCCGCACGCCTGATCGACGGAAAAGCTTACGCCCAAACCCTCAAGGAAGAGGTGAGACAAGAGATCGCGACGATCGCCTCCCAGGCATCGGGTCGTGTCGATCCGATCACTCTCGCCGCCGTGCAGATCGATGGCGGACCGGGAGGCGTCGACGTCTACGCCGCAAGCCAGAAACGGTGCGCCGAGAGCGTGGGGATCGCCTTTCACCATGTCCGGCTGACCGCTGAAACCACTGAAGAGACCCTCATCGACACGATCGACAGCCTCAACGGCAATCCGTCGATCCACGGCATCCTGCTGCTGCGCCCACTGCCCGACGGCGTCGACGAAACGCGCGCCGCGCGCCGTATTCGGCCCGACAAGGATGTCGAGGGGCAGCACCCGGAGAATCTCGGTTCGCTCGTCACCGGATCGCCCTGTCTCATCCCCTGCACGGCCAACGCTGCCGTAACGCTCCTTCGCTCCACCGGGATCGAGGTCAGGGGCCTCGAGGTGGTCGTTGTCGGCCACAGCGACATCGTGGGCAAGCCGATCGCTCTCCTCATGGTCAACGATCTGGCCACGGTCACCACCTGCCATATCGCCACGGCCGACCTTGCCGCCCACACGCGCCGCGCCGACATACTCTTCTCGGCAGCGGGAGTGGCCGGACTGGTCACCGGCGACATGATCAAACCGGGCGCCGTGGTGATCGACATCGGAATCAACCCGATCCGCGTGGAGCAGAATGGTGTGACGAAGATCAGGATGGTCGGCGATGTCGACTTCGCCTCGGCCGTCGATGTGGCCGGCTGGATCACCCCGGTTCCGGGCGGTGTCGGCCCGGTAACAACGGTAATGCTCATGAAAAACACCGTGCAAGCATACGGGCGGGGGGGCCCAAAATAAAATAATTCCCGACGAGGGAGGGGCGCTAGGTGTTGCCG
>CAYXGI010000080.1:0-2130 GCA_964464495.1 uncultured Phycisphaerales bacterium | reverse complement strand
GCAAGCATCCGGGGGGGTCACAAAAATTGCATTTCGGCCCTAAGTCCGTAATGAATTTTTGGTGACCCGCCCGTTAGATCTTGCGCACGAGGACGAACTCGGCCGCGCCGGTGAGGGCTTTCTTGTAGTCCGAGTCGGCGAGACACTCGAGTTCGCGAAGCGCCGAACGCGTGTAGCCGGCAGCCACGTCGAGGGCATAATCGACGGACGCGCGCAGATCGAAGGAGTCGCCGATCACCTGGTTCTTGTTCTCGATCGTGTCGGAGAGAAAGATCTCCCGCAATCGTTCACGATCGTTATTTTCCAGGGTGGCGGCCATGTGGATGAAGGGGAGCGTCATCTTGCCCCGTTGCGTGTCCGTGCCGAGCGACTTGCCCACCACCGTTTCTTCGCCCACGATATCAAGGCAGTCATCCACGATCTGAAACGCGATGCCCAAGGTGTCGCCGTAACGGCCCAGAGCCGTGGCCACGTCATCCGACGCGCCGGCGTAATGGCCCGCGAGCTCGCACGAAACCTTGTAGAGCGAGGCGGTCTTGGCTTCTATGATGGTGAAGTACTCTTCCTCACTGAGCTGAAAATTGTTCCGCTCGTAGATCTGCTCGATCTCTCCCTGGCAGATGGTCTGCGTGATCAGGGCGAGTGATCTGGCCGCGGCAGTGGTCGAAAGACCGAGAGAGAGGTGAAACGCCCGCGCGTAGATCATGTCGCCGAGAAGCACGGGGACATGATTGCCGTGGAGTGCGTTGACACTCGAAACGCGCCGCCGCATCGAGGCGCCGTCGAGAATGTCGTCGTGCACCAAGGTGGCCGTGTGGATGAGTTCGATCACGGCGCCAAGCTTGACATGGTCGTCGTTGACCCCGCCAAGTGCTTTTGCCACGAGAATAATGAGCGACGGCCGAAGGCGTTTGCCGGCGAACTGCGACACGTGGGCGAACAGTTCCCGAACAGGGACGGATTCACTGGCGAGGGCCACGCTGATCGCCTTCTCCACATCGCCCGATTCAGGGGCGACAAGTTCGTTCAACTGCTCAAGATCCACCTTGAGTCACTCCACATTCACCATCGGGCAGAACAGGGACGGGCTGGGGGCAGGATCGGGGAAAAGCCTATTCGGTCTTGGGTCCCTCTTCGTCTTCCAGCTGCTTGGTATCGGCGTCCGTCTCCGGCGGTTCCTTGAGGCCCCGCTTGAACTCGGTGATACCTTTTCCGAGACCGCGGGCCAGATCAGGTATTTTCCGAGCTCCGAAGAGCACCACGACAATGACTAAGATGATGATCCATTCGGAGCCACCGGGCATCCCGAAAAGGATCTTGACCGCGTTGTCAGGCACCATGGACTTCTCTTTCTGTTTCTCCTCCGCTCGTCGCTCCAGGCGGCGCAAACCCCGTAAAAGGAGATCGGCTGCCGGAGACGTTCGAAGGATTCACTATACACACAAACAGCTTATGAGAACAGAAATCCCACGCTGCTGTAAACTAAATTCTCCCCCACGAGGAGGCCGGGCGATCAATCCTCCCCGCGGAATCGAATAACATCAGCCGAGGAGCTCTTTCATCAGCTTGCCCATGTCGGCAGGACTGTCGGAGACGCTCACACCCGCGTCGCGCAAGGCCTTGACCTTCTCCGGCGCAGTGCCCTTGCCGCCCGAGATGATAGCACCCGCGTGGCCCATGCGCTTGCCCGGAGGGGCGGTCATCCCGGCGATGAAGGCCACCACCGGCTTGTCGACCTTCTCCTTGATGAAATCGGCCGCTTCTTCCTCGGCAGTACCGCCGATCTCGCCGATCATGATCATGGCGTCCGTGTCGGGATCCGCCTGGAACGCGCCGAGCGTGTCGATGAAGTTGGTCCCGTTCACCGGGTCGCCGCCGAGGCCGATGCAGGTGCTCTGGCCGTAGCCGAGCTCGGTGAGCTGCCAGACCGCCTCGTAGGTCAAGGTGCCGCTCCGCGAGATCACGCCCACGCGGCCTTCCTTGTGAATGTATCCGGGCATGATGCCCATCTTGATCTCGCCGGGAGTGATGACGCCGGGGCAGTTGGGTCCGATCAGGCGGGTCTTGCTCCCCTTGAGCGCGCCCTTGACCTTCATCATGTCGGTGATCGGGATCCCCTCGGTGATGCAG
>CAYXGI010000079.1:0-19403 GCA_964464495.1 uncultured Phycisphaerales bacterium | reverse complement strand
AGAACTTACGTTCATGGATATTTTCAAAACGGGGATTTTTTAACGAGGTACTGTCCAGATGGTGGAGGCTGATGTGCTTAGAGGTCTCTTTTCGTTACGCTTCGGACTCATCATCGCCTTTCTGGGTTTGATCATCTTATTTGCTTTTCATCTCGGCGCGCTCTCGATCGACATCCTTCGTGCGGCCGAGGAAGAAGATCGCGGTGGTGCTCGCCGCCCAGGAGTCGGCCCGTCCAGCTCCTCTGGTATGCTTAACGGAGGGCGTGTCGAGAAGATCGGGGTCGTCAGAAGGTGGGTTGCTCGGGACAGTGACGACGGAACCGAGTCGAACGAAACGTTCTGGCTGGAGAACGGACCTTTCACCAACCAGAACTTCCTGGGTAGGAAAGGCGAAAGCCATTACGATGCGGGGTTCCGGTTTCATCTCGGCGCGTTGAGTGAAGGGGACGAGGTCGCCTATGCCCGTTTGAGGTTCGCGTCCCACGGTGGGAGCATCACATCATCCGCCGACCTCCTGATCGAAGGAGTCCGGCAGATCAGCCCTTCCTCTTTTTCGCAGGACGATCGCCCGTCGCAAAAGGTCCCCAAGACTTTCGCCACTGTCGCCTGGAATATTACAGAGACCTGGGATCCCGGATGGGAAGACCAGGCGCTCTACTATTCCTCCCCAGATGTTTCCCCGATCATCAACGAGATTCTGGCCATTCCCGGTTGGGGTTCGGGATTGCAGGAAAAGACGCTGATTCTTACGATCGACGACCTCTCCTCGTCGCCGAATAACAACTACGTGATCTTCGAGGACTTCGATACCTCACCCGAGCTGTCCGCTCCCGTCATGCTCGATGTCTACAGGACCGTCTACGACACCTTTCTTGGAAAAGAAATGCTCGGAAGACCGACCGATTCATCGGTGACGGTCAACCTCTACTCGCTCATCGATGTCGACCTCTTCGTACAGCACGGCGAGTCGCCGGATATCTTGCCCTTCCAGACAGAGGTCTACAGTAACCAACCCGCCGAAACCCCCATCGAAATCGTGATTGATGGTCTCGCGCCCGACTCACGGTACTACTACAGGATCCAGTACAAAAGAGCCGGACCGGGAGCTTTCGAAGCAGGGGAGGTAAGGACTTTTCACACGCAGCGCACTCAGGGCTCTATATACACATTCGCTGTTCAGGCGGACGAGCATCTGATCACCAGGTACGAGATTCCACATAATATGCAGGGACAGGCTCTCTACAGGACCGTACTTCAGAATATGACTGCCGATAACCCCGATTTTCTCATCTCATTGGGCGACTTCGCCTTTCCCGAAAGTCAGCCCAATGCACCCAACATGCAGGAGGTCGTGGAGAGGTACCTTCTCCAGAGAAACTACATCGATGACATCTGCCACTCGGTCCCTTTTTTCCTCGTTATAGGTAACCACGAGGGCGAGCAGGGCTGGCACTACAACAGCTATCCCGGCAGCTTGTCCGTCATTTCCACCATGGGGCGCAAAGAGATCATACCCAATCCGTTCCCGGACATTTTCTATTCCGGCAGTACCGAACTCGTTCCCGAATACGGCCTGAGGGAGAACTACTTCGCCTGGGAATGGGGCGATGCCCTCTTTGTGTTTCTCGATCCCTTCTGGCCCACAACGCGTAAGCCTTTCGGGGTCTATGGCTCTTTCGACGGTTGGGACTGGACGTACGGCAAGGAACAGTACGATTGGCTCTACACAACCCTGAATGAGTCCGATGCCCGGTGGAAGTTCGTGTTCACCCATCACCTGACAAGCACCTACACGGAGCCATTCTGGTATCCCTACGGCAGAGGCGGGATCGAGGTCGCGAAATTCAAGGTGGACGGCCAACCATCCTTCGAGTGGGGCGGTGAAGACGAGACCGGCGAAGACGTCTTCAGTGCGAAGAGACCGGGGTGGTCGCACGGCCCGATTCACGATATGCTGGTCAGCCAAAATGTGACAGTCGTGTTCCACGGACACGACCACTTTTTTGCCAGGCAGGACCTCGATGGTATCGTCTATCTCGAGTGCCCGGGAGCGACGTACGAAAACTACGGATGGGGATTTCGCAACGATGGGAATTACAAGTACGGGACGTTCCACCGTAATTCCGGCCACGTCAGGGTCACAGTCGATGGGACCGACTCTGTCCAACTCGACTATGTCCGCGCCTTCCTTCCCGGCGATGGCACCAACGGAGAGATCGCCGATTCCTTCACGATAGAATGATGGCGATCGGGTGGGGGACGACTTCGGTTTAGCTAGCGATAGACCTCGATCGCGTGGGAGAGCGAGGCTCCACCGTTGTTCGATCTCGAATAGTAGATCATCGGCTTGGTGTACTTGGATTCATGCCAGGAAAGATGGGGATCGTTTTTCGAGTCGACGGCAATAGCCCCCCTGATCTGATCGGCGTCCGAGGGATCGACCTTATAGCCGTGTGAAAGCGGTATGGGATCCGACGGATCGTCCAGATCCAGTTTTCCATAGAAGAGTGACCATAGGTTCGAGGTTACGAACCGGGCGGAACAGACGAAATGTAGATTGTCCTCGGAATCGATGGCGATCGCCGGAAATTTATCCACCATATTGTGTGGGTGGAGCTTCTGTTGGAGCGGAAACGACTTGCCGCCGTCAGTCGATCTGTTCAATTGGAGCTGCCACCGTTCGTTCGAGTCGACCAGAGTGGAATTAACGATGACGGGATTGTTTTTGCTGTCTATCGCCAGACAACTCCGCCCGAACACGATCTGCTGGAATGGGTGCTTTGCAACAGGCACGCTGACGCCGTAGCTCTGTCCACCATTATCCGACCGGGTGAAATAGATATCGAAATCACCGCTGCGATTGTCGTGGAAAACGATCATCGGATTGTTGTTCTTGTCGACAGCGATGGAGGGAAAACCCTGCGTATCACTGGTTGGATCCACAATCAGTCGCTGTCCAAAGGTCTCGCCCTGATCGGTCGACCGATTGACGGATATCGAACCGAGCGGATTCTGGAACAGGTTCGGCCACGGCTGCCTCACTTCGATCCAGGCCACGATTGGATTGTCGTCCGAATCGAGAGCGATGCAGGGTCTGTCCTGGAAGCACTGGGTGTTGTCGACCCTGATGGGAGTGGTGAAGGTAAAACCACCGTCATGAGATCTCGAATAGAAGACGAATTTCTGGGGGGGCATGTGCCAGACGTAGACAACGTGCGGATTCGCCTGCGAATCGACAGCGACGCAGACCCGAGCCTGATCAGCGGGATCTTTGTGAACATCCCTTGTGGACAGGAATGTTGAACCGCCGTTGATCGATCGTGCGAAGTAGGGGTCGTTCTGCCCGCTGCTGAGAACCTCCTCCCAGCCGATGATGGGATTCCCGTACCGATCAAGCGCCAGGGATGGCGAGTATTCACCGGGTGGAAACACGCTTCGGCCCTCGTCCGAATTCGACGCGATCCCCGGGAGCGTCGAAAGAGCGAAGATGAAGAATGTCATGAGTAGGAAGATTTTCATCTCATTTTGCAACATTACACCAAAGGCTACACCTTCGGCCAGCTTCTCTCGCTTTTCAAAAATTGTCCATACTTCGTGGTCACGGTGAAACCGAATTCTTAAGGCAATCGACTGACCTCATTTAAATTATACCACAAAGGTATTTCTCCGGCCAGAAGTGCAGGCGAATTATATTGAAACGAATTGACCCGATTGAAGGAGGTCATTTTGTAGTTGTCAAGCGTCTTCGAAAGGTAAGCTCAATCAACCTATCAGTAACCGCCTCTGCTTGATAGTGTTACGAGTTGCACGCCGGAGCTCATTTTACCGTTGAAGGATTCCTACCGCGATGGCCAATTCGTGAATTTACTGAGGCAGGCGAAGCCCCTCCGTCGCATGAATAGTAGAGGGACAAGTGGTCCAGCAAGTTTGGGGGTCCTGTAAACATAATGATGCAAAGAAATGTGGAGATCCAAATGAAGACCTTACGAATGCTCATGTCGGCATGTGTACTCATTCCACTGCTCCTGACAAGCGCCCTGTCCGCCCAGGTAGAACCGGGAACCTACGTCTTCGGTATCGAGTACGAGGGCGCCGTCTGTGGCTACGCGGAGCTCACCCTGTCAAACGAGGAGAAGAACGGCGTGCCGTACACCTTGCTGAAGCACGAGGTGCTCTTGATGCGCGCCGCCCTCGGCAGCGAGTTCACGACGACCATTGAGCTGACGTACCACATCGACCCGAAGACCGGCCAGTTCACCTACCACGACAGCCGCATCGACTCGGGCGACGTCGAGATGGGTTCCGAGGTCGTCGTCGAGGGCGACAAGGCCACACTCTCCTCCACGCTCGACGGCAAGGAGACGGTGGTCGAGCTCTCGGAGGGCGTCATCCTCGAGAACACATTGTTCTTCCCGCACATCGCACGGGACTTCGTGATCATGGGGATGGAGAAGGCGACTTACAACATCCTCGAGGTGCGCGAGTGGGAGATCCAGAAAACGACGTGCACCAAGGTCGGCACCGAGACGCTGGAACTCGCCGGACAGACCTTCGAGACCATCATCGTGGACCGCATGTCCCAGGCCACGGGCATCAAGGTCAGAGTCTGGGTCGATGTCGAGACGGGAATCGTCGTCCGAACGAACCTGCCGAACGGCATGGTCTCCCGCCTCGCCGATCCCTCGGTGAAGAAGAAGGTCCAGCTGGTGAACATCGACTCGACGATCCTCACCAAGACCAACGTGAAGATCACCGACATCCACGGTATCACGTACATGAAGGTGAAGGCCGTCATGGAGCCCTCGGGGCTGCGGGGCACCACAGAGGACCTGAACGTGCCCGGACAGCGCTTCGAGGGGACGGTGAAGGACAATCTCATCGAGGGCGTCTTCGAGATCGAGCACCCGCGCTACGACGGAAGGGGCGCGCCGCCCTTCCCGCCGAGCTTCGACGACGAGTCCCTGAAGGGGTTTCTCGAGCCCGAGGAGTTCATCGAGTCGGACGATCCCGTGCTCATCGAGAAGGCGCGGAAGATCGCGAAAGGATCGAAGGACTCCTGGGAAGCCGCCGTCCGGCTCGGCCAGTGGGTGGCCGAGAACATCGCCTATGAGATCCCCGGGGGCATGACCGCTCGCAGGACTTACGACCTGCGGAAGGGAGAGTGCGGCGCCCACTCCATCCTCCTCGCCGGATTCTGCCGCGCAATGGGGATTCCCGCGCGTGTGGTCTGGGGATGCATGTACATTCCCAACATGGGAGGAGCCTTCGGCCAGCACGCCTGGAGCGAGATCTGGATGGGCGAGGCCGGCTGGGTGCCCGTCGATTCCACCGCCTTTGAGGCCGCGTTCGTCGACTCCGGTCACATTCGCGTCGGCATCCTCCAGTCGATGACCACGGCCATCAACACGAAGTCGATGGAGATTCTCGACCACCGGATCGGTTCGGGATCGGACGCGGCGGCGGCCGAGAAGTACGAGGCCTACGTGGGCGACTACCTCGCCCAGGGAAACCTCACGATCCCGGCGCTCGTCCAAAGCGGTGACCTCTGCGTCGACGTCCGGGGCCAAGTCCTCCCCATGAAGGACCCCGACGAGAAGGGGAGATGGGTCTGCCAGCTGACGAGCCGGCTCTATCTCGTCTTCACACGGAACGAGGAGGGCGCGGTCACAGAGATGATCATTCACGAAATCATCCAGATGAACCGCAAATCGGATCCGAAGGAGATCCCCGAGGGCGTTCCGGCGGAGTTTGTTCCCTTACTGGGTGGCTACTTTCTCCCGCAGGCCAAGGCCGAGTTCACCGTGCTCTGGGACGACGGTCGAATGGCGGTCGACAATCCCTTCGAGGAGGGGGTCGTCCACTACGATACTCCCGACAAGGAGGGATGGCGGCTCGATGAGTGCGGCAAACAGTCGATTTTCTTCGAGACCGATGACGACGGCAAGCCCATCGCCCTCCTGCTGAACACGGCGAATCCCTGCACTCGCAAGTGACGATCAGGGAAGAAGGGGAATTTTCGGCGTCCTTTCTCCTGAACTGCCTGCCGTCTTTTGCTGCAGCTCGATGATCCATGCCGGCGTCTGATCGACGTATTCGCGGAGTTGTCGCGATCGCTTGAAGTAGTACACAGCCATCCCTCCCTGGAAGATGATGGCCAGCGCGATGAGGGAACCGTAAACGGCCAGAGAGCCGGTCTTGTACAATTCATCGATAGAGCCGAGTGTGCCGGTGATCTCGGGCTGAGCCGCGAGGGCTTCGGCGTAGGGGCTCGGCTGAGTCAGGGCAAGATAGATGTTCCAGATGCTGTAGACTATCAGCAGCGCCGAGAAGACAAGTTGATTGACACCGAGCAACCGTGGCGCGGCAGGATCCAGTTCTCGCAGCATCCGTCGGCCTTTGAATTCGTGGAATGCGACGGCGCTCAGTACCACGCACATCACCAACGTCGTGATGCTGAAGAAGGCAAAGGGCAGTGACAAGGCGGCGAAGACGGCCGTGCCCCAACCATTGAATGTCGCGACGCCGACGGCGCGGTCGATGCGACGGCGACGTACTTTAGCCTCCTCCAACGCTCTGTAATGCTCCGGCGATAACGGGCAGGCCGAAACATCGGCGATCTGCGGAGGGTCCTGCCGAGGCTTGATCTGATCGTTTTCCGCGGCGGGTGGCCGGCCAGCTTCCTCTGCGGTTTGTACCATTCTCATAAGAACGTTATCGGCTTATCTGTTGGTCACGCTGTTCAGCATCCTGAAAAGAAAACTTAGCATTCCAAACAAGCCGGCTGCAGTTCCACGGCAGATTCCGCGCCCTGATCCGGACGGGTCGTCCAGTTCATCAACTCGCACGTCTCGACGACCGTGCTCCCTGGCGACCTTTCCGCCGCGCTCGGTTTTTCACCCAGGGTTTCGTTCCGGCACCGCCGGGACTCCCGTGGCTCGGGCGACTCTTCTTTGCGGGGCGACGGCTCTCATGCTTGGGTTCGGTCACCGTAAAGCCGTCCACCTCGTTGCGGGGGATTCCTGCACCGATCATGCGCTCGATCGCTCGCACGATGTTGGCGTCCTCGTGTGATGCAAAGGTATACGCAGTGCCGCTTCGCTCCGAGCGCCCCGTTCGGCCGATGCGGTGCGTGTAGGCGTCGGGCGTGGTCGGAACGTCGAAGTTGATCACGTGGGAGACATGTTCGACATCGATACCGCGAGAGGCTATGTCCGTTGCTACGAGGATGTCGTACTGACCGCGGCGGAATTGCCCCATCGCGCGGTCTCTCGCCGACTGGGACATGTTCCCTTGCAGCGCGATGGCCCGGTAGTTGATTTTGTGGAGATTCTCGGCAAGTCGCCGGGCGCGATGCTTGGTCCGTGTGAAGACGATCCCCGAAGTGAACGCCTTCTCATTGAGGATGTGGCGCAGAAGATCGATCTTGCGCTTCTGCGGCACCCAGTAGAGCGTGTGGTCAATCGTAGCCGCGGGCATCGAGTGCTCCAGTTCGGCGACTGCCGGCTTGCAGAGAATCTGCTCCGCGAGCCCGCGAATCTCTCGAGGCATCGTTGCGGCGAAGAGCAGGTTCTGACGCTTCTTGGGCAACGCGGCGATGATGCGCCGGATGTCGGGCAGGAAGCCCATATCGAACATGTGGTCGGCCTCGTCAAGGACGAGCGCCTCGATATGGCTCAGGCGGACGTGACCCTGTCCGAGCAGATCGAGAAGACGGCCGGGGCACGCGACGATGATCTCCGGCCAGCGTCGCAACTTCTGGATCTGTGCATGGGCGGAGACGCCGCCGAATATTGTGACGGTCCTGAGGCGCGTGTACTGCGCCAGCATGCGGAGTTCGCTGTCGATCTGCAGCACGAGCTCACGCGTTGGGGCAACGATCAGGGCACGCGTGCCTCGCATGGGATTGGCGAGCAGTCGCTCGAGCACGGGCAGCCCGAAGGCGACCGTCTTCCCCGTGCCGGTCTGGGCCAGGCCGAGAACGTCCCGGCCTGCGAGAGCCGCCGGGATTGTGCCGGACTGGATGGGACGAGGCGCTTCGTAGCCGGCAGACGCGACGGCGCGCTCGAGCTCGGGCTTCAAGTGGAATTGACTGAAGGTGGAAACCATTGGCGGTTCGGTTCTGGAGATCCCGGAGGATCCGGACGTTTTGGAGTAGGGCATTGTACGTGTTTGTTTCTTGATGGGGTTTCAGAAGACGCTTGGTTGGGCAGTGCTCTGGAACAGTATAGTGCTGCCACCACAACAGCGGGAGGCGAGACGTGATTAAGGCGCTACCCTGACAGGGGGTTCTGTTGTGCGCCATTTTCGATAGAACGCCGATCCAGATCTCTCTCGACCGGTTGTCCGATGAAGAATAAGGTCAAATGGTTCACGACTAAACTCTTCAACAAGTCCGAGACCATAACGCGTCTCCCTGAAAAAAGCAATCCACCAAATCCTCGTATTTTAAAAATTTACACGGCGGACAGGGGCGCTCGTCTTTCCCCCTGTGAGGAAAAGTGATTCAACCAAGATGCAACCAACTCTGATCAAGGGTGTTACTAACCTGCCTGCGATCCGGAGGTCACTTGTATCGAACGCGGTAGTCGAGGTAGTCCAACTTCTTCTCGATCTCGCCCTTGACCTGGTCCACGTCGATGAGCTTGACCAGCCAGCGGACCGAACGCGTTTTGTCATTGTGATCGTCGATGAAGAAACGCCCCGTCCAGCCGAGGGGTGGGGGGGCGCTACGCGCTTGCTCGATCTTGGCCACGCGGCGCGATGTGCGAAACTCGGCAGCCACCCAGTGGTCTTGCAGGTCGTATTCCCCGGCGAACCAACGGGATTCGGGGAAAGTGCCGAAACCTCTCCAGGAGTAAAGGGGTTTGCCGTACCAGCGCTTCCAGTCGGGCGGAACGATGATCTGGAAACGCCACCATTCGCTGGGAGCGTGGACCCTGAGCAGGGAGCGGCGGGCTTCCACGCGTGCCGGCAAGACGCGGGATGTTTTTGGAACATGCATTTTCAGTGCGGGATCGCCATAGAATGCGACGTTGTGTAGCTGGTAGTGATCGTGGCCACCCTTCTGCTGGTTTCTGTCCAGAACAAAAAGAACCTTGCTGTTGAGGGCGCGGCGGTAAGCCTCGCCAAGGGTGAGACCGGAAAGAACACCGTTCCAGAATTCGACCCGAACCTGCTCCTGTGCGGCGATGCCCTCGCGGAAGTTCCCCAGAAACGCAACGGCGCCATTGCGAAAGAGGCGAGACACCACTGACCGCATGGCCGGATCGCGGTCGAGGCAGGCCGTACCGCACCCGGCAGAATCGATGACGCACGGAGCAAGAAGCACCTCCGAATCCCAGTTGAAGGTCTTGCCGAGCTGGGCCCAGCTCGAGTGCTCGCCGTGCACGATGGCGGCGACGCTGGCGAGGGGCGATTCGGGCCGGACAAAACCATCCGCACCGTCATGGTGACAGGGTGCGGAAAACCCCACATTCCCGAAAACCCGGGCCGCCGCGCTTTCCCACTCGGCCGTTGCAACGCGTCCGGTCCAGGCGGGTTCGACGAGCGCCTCGTAGGTCAGGGATCGCGAGGCGAGCAGGGTGGCGCCGGACACATCCTCGGCAATGACGCGTCCCACGCCGATCTCGGCGAATAGATCGGCGTCGCAGTTGCCATAGACGAAGTCGGTGGGCAGGTCCATGGCCTCTCCGGGGCCCTTGGCCACGATGGCGAAGGGGATCGCGTCGGGCATTCCCACGATGCACAAGGATGCCGGAGCATTTTCGAGAACAGAAAAGGCGCGACGCAGTCGGTCACGGATCTCCTCGGCGCAAGGATAGGTGAGGCGAAGGTCGGCCTCGCCCACGCCGCACGATGGATCGAGAGACAGACTCCAGCGTCGCCCATTGAGCCCGATCGTGTCGCCGGTACGAAAGGGTCCCTCGCCGTGGCCGCTGAACCGGCCGTTCCCGTCCGCGTCGGCGTAGAGAAGGTGATAGTGATCCCGATCTCCGCTGCCGAGAGCAAAGGGGATAAGAAATCCGTCGCCAGAAATCACCCCGGTTTTGTACGGTTTCCGACTGGCGGGAGGTCCCCGCAAAGCGTTTGTCCCTCCGTCGGCCGCGAATGGAAGTTTCCATCGCGTGTCGAAGTCGAGGGGAACCACGGCCCCATCCCGGCCAGCGGCGAGGAGCGGCGCGGCCAGAGAAAGCTTGCGGATCGTCCCACGCCGGCGGTCGTTGGGATTGGCCGCAGCCAGATAACCAACGCCAAGTTCGTGTTCGGTCATCCAGCGAAGCACGGCGTTCGTGTCATCGAGGCGCGACGTGGCGATTCCTTTTTGTTTCAACTGTTTCTCGGCAGCGGAGCCGGATCCCACGACAAGGGCCGAGGCGATTTTCAGGCGGTCGATCTGCGCAATGGTGCCTGGCGAAAGGCCTGCCGAACTACAGAAGAGAAGGGGAGCTCGAATTCGCGCTGCCAGTGCCGACGCGACCAGAGCGTGCTTGAAGTCGTCCTTTCCGCAAATGACGACACGGTTGACCCCTTCGAAGAAGCGCGCGGCAAGAGCCGCGGCGGCCTCCTCGGCAGTGGCGGCCGGAATTCGTGCGGTGAGAGAAGCAGGCCGGATGCCGTCATCCTTATTACCACCAACGATCCACACGCGATCGGGTTTGTAGCGCCTCAGGTAGTCGGCGATTTCGGGGGATAGTCCGCGCTCGGGCGTACAGGCGATAACAACAGGCTTGCCATCCCCGGCATGGCACGCCGCCGGGACGGTCGCCAGAAATGCCAGGTCGTGCCAGGATGCCTCGGTCTGAAGGGGAACGAGAAAGCTCTGTCTCGTCTCTTTGGCGGAATTGCAGCGCGACGGTACCGGCGAAACCAGGAATAGAACGGCGCACACCGTTGCCAAGATCCCCACTTTTTGTCGCATCTGCAACAGAGCCGATTTCAAGCGTTTCTCCAGGTGGCGTTGCGCAGCGAGCGTCATGTAGCAACTCAGACGCGATGGGGGAGTGTTTATTTTAGATCGACACTCGCTCGAGAGGGCTGGAGTTCCTGGAAATTCGTCACGATGAGCCAGTGGAGATTCTCGGGAAGACTTGCGAGCGCTTCGCGCACAACCTTCGCTTCTTCGGCGAGGACGATCCTTACACGCCCGTGATACCGTTTGATTCTCCTGAGAAGTCTCGTGAGCGCCCCCTTTTCGATGATGTCCAGATGGTCGAGATTGACCATCAACTCCCCGCCCTGCTTTCTCAGATATCTGCCGATCTTTTTTCCCAGAGCCTTGGCGTTGACCTTGTCGAGGATACCGTCGAGCGTGAGCGTGACGGGTGTCTGGCCCCACGTGATGTCGAGTCCGAGCAGGTTTGAAAGTTTCTTTCCTCGCAACCGTTCCACCACGAGGTCTTTGGCCGACATGCGGTACTTGGTCTTCTTGACACTGGGCTGGTAGATGTTTTTTCCGTCGGACACCCGGGCGGACTCCCGGTACGCGAAACCCTGGACCAGTGTGGACAGGATCTTTTGCTTGAACGACATGGGCCCCAGTTCGGCGTCGTACTTCGCGATGACTTCCTCGGCGAGGCTGCGGGTCCGGGCGCTGTGGGCGAATCGTTTCAACGCTGTCAGCGAAGGGCGGTACTTGTTCGCGCACCGCTTCACGAGCTCCCGCCTCCGCTCCATGTACTGATCGTTGAATCTGGCGAAAGTTTTGTATCCGCGGATGACCGTGTCGCACATGCGGAGAAGCGATGCGCCCTGCCTGTCGTAATCGAAGCGAAACGCCTCCCGGAGGATCCGTTCCGATTCGTCGGGGGAGAAGTTGGGATGGTCGAACCAGATCTGCTTCTGGCCGTGCCACTCCTCGTAAGGAACGTCCTTTCTCATGATACCTTTTTTGTCGTAGTCCCGGTAGAGCGCCGTGCCCGGAATGGGACCGAGCTGCATGAACTGGACGAGGTCGGATTCGAGGTCGACAGCGAACTCGATATCGTCCCAGATCGACTTCTCGTCGTGGTGCTCGAGAAAAAGGATCGCCGAAGCGAGGACGCTGATTCCATGATCGCGCAGTTCGCGAATCAGTGGCTTGAGCGCGATGCCCTTGTTCTTCTCGTAGATCTCGTGTTTTGACTCCACGCCGATCCAGACGAAGGTCACACCCAGACGCGCCAGGAACTCCACACATGCCTCGGCAATGGTCTCGGCCGAGCTGAAAATGCTGAAGCGGTAGTGCTTGTCGTGCGCCTCCATGAGCCGCAACAGTTCTTGGGCCCGCTTGGGGTACTTGAGAAAGTTCTCGTCCATGATGCCGAACTCGTCGAAGCCGGTCTCTTTTTCTATCTGCACGCAGAGGTCAAATAGCTCCTTCCCGGTCTCGAAGTAGGGGGTATACTCCCTGTCGAAGAAGTGGGACGTGCAGCAGAAGCGGCACGCGTTGGGGCAGCCCACGCCCGGAATCAGGATCGCCGTGTCCGGTTTCATGGGCGCGCCGAGCACGCGTCTGCCGAATGTGGACGGCAAGGTCGGATGGTTGAAAGGACGGTCCGGATTCTCGCCGAGAAGCTTGCGAAACCACTTGACCCCTTCGCCCCGGCAGATGTGGTCGTGCTCGATCTGCTCTTCGACCCCCGGGATCGAAGTCCCGTGGCCGCCAAGGATGATCCGGCTCTCCGGAGCGTGCCGTCGCACGAGTTCGGCCATCCGCTGCGCCTTGCGGAAATTCGGTACGATGAACGAAATGCCGACGTAGTCGTACCCCTTCTTGATCTCGCTGATGAACCGCTTCTCTGAAGGAAAATCGAGAACAGAGGCCGGAACGCGAATATTCTCCGCGATGAAATAGAGCCCGAAGCTCGGGTGATTGAATCGCATCGAAAAGAGACCTTGCTCCCGGGTCACTTGATTGTGGAGGAGCTCCATGAGATTTTCCTTCCGGCCATAGGCGTCGTCCACGCCGTACGGTCCGAAGACGGACGAAAGCAGTACTTTCATTGAGATCTCCGATGGGAGTAAGTCGGCAGAGTGATAAAATGGAAGAGAACCAGACAGGCGCTGGTCTCTTGAATAGAGTCCTCCGCCTTCCGGCGGAGGACTCCATCTTAATGTTTAGTGGGGGACAGCAGCGGATTTTACCGCCTTTGGATTGTTGCCGTTTTAGTAGTTGCGGCGTCCGCCGCCACCGCCACCGCCGCCGCGATTTTCTCTCGGCTTGGCTTCGTTGACCTTGAGCGCGCGGCCCATGCAGTCCTGTCCGTCGAGTCCGGATGTCGCTGCCTGTGCTTCTTCATCGCTGCTCATCTCGACGAAGCCGAAACCTTTGCTCCGGCCTGTCATACGATCGTTGATGACCGTTGCACTGACCACGGTGCCATAAGCGCCGAAAAGTTCCTCGAGGGTTGAGTCGTTGACGTCGTAACTCAGGTTACCTACATACAATTTGCTACCCATGAAATTCTCCAATGCGGGATAGCGACCTGAATTCAATTCTTCAGGCCGTTCAAAAAAAGGGGCTCAAACGAGCCCTACACTCATTATGTCGATTGAGGAAAGTCGAGGAGAAAGGAATAGTTGGGTTCTCTCACACATCTCGTTTTCTCAGTCGAACAATTGCCAGTTGATATTATCGGAACTCGCCGAGTCTCGTGCATGATTTTTTTTTTTATTTCCCTCGAGTCGTCTGCGCCATTTTTGCCCTGTCACCGTCCAGTGCCGGTCTTGACGCGTTCGCCACGATTACCACCATCTAGGTGGTGAAGTTTGCCCACGCCGACTACTTGTTCGTCTGAAATAAAAAGAAGTGATCTTTTTAGTAATCCAACAAGGTTGATAGGTAAATTGTTGTATAATGAGGCCATTCGAAAGTTGGCCTTTCAGCCCGTATTCCAAGCTGGGGCGAAGTACGTCTCGGTCGTTGCCTTTAGGAAGCCAGGCACCCGCATCCGAGCCGAAGAGATCCGCGCCGGTTGCCGAACTTGCGTTCAGGTCCGGAATCCCATCTCGGCTCGCAGTTCCACGAAAGGAGATCATTCATGAGGAAAACGCTTTTTAGACTGTTCGGTTTGAGCGCCGTCGCGGTGCTTATCGCAGGGAGTCTCGCGGCGCAGTCGCTGACTCCCGATCTGAACGACGAGAGGAATCCCACTGGCCTCGACTCGGCGAACGGAAGGGCCTTCACCCACTCGGTCCTCGCCGAATTCGCCTCTCCCACCGGATGACCCTATTGCAAGTATGCGCATGGTGCGCTGAAAGAGATCTGGAACGACGGCATCTTGGATTCCTACTACATTTCCTTTGTCACCAACCTCAACACCCACGCCTACTCCCACATGAGAAATGTTTTCAACCTCTACGGCACGCCGACGACCTACTTCGACGGCGGCTACGATCTGGTTGTGGGCGCCGGAAGCGTCTCGGGCGCGAAAGCCGCCTATGAGGCTTCGATCAATCTTTGCGGGAACCGTCCTGTGGCCGACCTCGATGCCACGCTCACTGTCGACTGGCTCACCGGAGCCGCGATGCACATCGAGCTGACCATCGATAACCTGGATGCGAGCGCCTATGACGGCTACGTGCGTGTCTTCATCGTCGAGCACGAGGCGACGCAATCCGGCTGGAAGGATGGCTTCGGCGATCCCTACACCATGGCGTTCCTCGACTTCGCCATCAACGAGCCGATTGCGATCGGTGCCAGTGGTACGTGGCAGCAAATCCTCGACTGGGACGGCGCGTTGCACAACGACGGGTATGGCCACACCTTCGACTACATCTGGCCCGACAACATCATGGTCATCGCCGCGGTTTACGAAGGAACACCGCATCTCAAGTATTCCTATCCGCCGAACATCAACCCCTTCGATGCTTTCTATCTCGATGAGATGGTGGCTGTCACTCCGATCGGTTATTACGCCGATCTCGAAATCGACACCTTCACGGCGCCCTCTCAGGTTGATCCAGGTGATAACGTCTACGGTCAGGTCGACCTGGTCCTCGGCAACGACGGCGACAACGAATCGGGCGACTTCTACACGGGGCTCTACATCTCCACCGATGACACGATCACCACTGGCGACACTCCTCTCATCGACGGCAGGGTGTATGTCCCGAACGTTGCCATGGGCGGAACCTACACCGTCACCTTCCCGTCGACCCTGGCCATTCCGACCGGGCTCGACATGGGCTTCTACTACATCGGTGTTGTGGTCGACGAGGACGAGGAAGTCCACGAAAAAGACGAGACGAACAACACGATCGCCCAGTTGATCAAGATCGGCGATCCTCCTGTGCCCGACATCAAGATCAACGGCGACGATGGGCCGATCACGCTTCCGTCCTGGTATTCGATCAACATGACGATCTCGCTCCAGCCTGCGTCTCTCAATGGAGTTATCCAGGATTGGTGGATCGTGGCCTACAAGGGCGGCGGCGGGGTTTACTCCTGGGTCTACAGTCTTCCGTGGCACTGGACCAGCGGATTGCAGAAAGCCCACAGGGGACCGCTCTTTGCGCTCAACAACTACAGTATCCGCAACGGCACGATACCTGCCGGAACGTGGACGATCGAGTTTGCCGTGGATGAACCCAACTACTTCTACGAGAAGACCTACATGGACTTTATCGAGGTCACCTCCAACTAGCGCTTGATGCGCGGATGGAAGAGATTAGATCTCGAATCGATGAAAAAAAAGAGGCCGACATGGAGTCGGCCTCTTTTTTTTTGCACTTCGATGTCAAAAGGTTCCGGCAATACTCATGTCCTCTCGACGATGAGCGGCACCAGCCTCGTCTTCACCGATTCGGCAACTTGCTCGTACTCGGACCGTTTGGATTCGAATCTGATGAGACTTTTCCCCGGTCCTTCGATCGAGATTTCACCGTCCTGGTCGTCGATCGTCGCCTTCCGAGGCAAGGCAACCTTGGACGACGGTTTCTCGACGCGCGAAAGACCGATCCCCCAGGCAACGGCGGCGAGAGCCGGCGAGTGTTCGAGAATGGCGTTGACCTGACCATCAGCCGGTTTTCGTCATCCCTTCCGTCGAAGGCGATCTTGACTCTCTTTCCTTTCCACTCGCCAAAGATCTTGTTCGAAAAGATTCCTGTTCGAACGGCTTCGATGCGTTCCCATGGAATGAGCCGTTCCCTGAAGGCGCCGACCTGGATTATCCCCGCGCCATCGGCGATCACCGCTTCCCGACGACTGCGCAGAGCCCAGGCAAAAAAGAGGATGGCCAACGGTATGGAAAGAGTCAGTTCCCACCGGGCATTCTGAAGCGTGTCGTCAGCCCACGCAAAAACGCAAAGAGCCATGACCGTCCCGAGAGCCGTGGATGCAACAAGAAGGGTGAGGAGCCACTTCTCCGTACTCGTTTTCTTGATCGAGATGATGGTCTTGTCTGCAGCGCTTCGTTGTTGACTCGACCCTTCGATTCCCCGAAGGCCGACGGTGTCCGCAAGGATTATCTCTGCCTCGTCGATCAGAAGCCGCGACAGCCGGACCTCAAGGTCCTTTCTTGTCTGGCCGAGAAAAAAATCCATCGCGTCGACGAATTCGCCGGCACATTCGATCACAGGTTCCGCTGCGCGCGTATGGACAGCGACGTCCTGAGCGTGTTCGATCCTCTCACGGAATGACGGATGTGTGCTGTATGGTCCCGATGCCCTTTCGACCTCCCTCTCGGTGAAGGACTCCTCGCGGGTGCGCAATTCGTCATCGCGAGCGTCACTGCGCAAGAGTTCGAAAAGGTTCTCTTCTCCGACTTCCGACTGGATGGCGCGATCGATCAGCCGGCGAAAGCGGAAAGCGACTTTGACTCCGGCAACGAGCTCTTTCTCCAGCCCCCGCGCGAAGGGGTCCTTTCCGAGCAGCCGAATTGCCATGGCATCTGCCTGCATTTCGAAGGACCGGCTGATCGGATAGTAGAGCCTGACGTAGACCCTAAAGAAAAGCGCGGTGAGATGGTGGATCGGGTTGAGGAACCAGAGGAGCTTACCTCTGAGGTTCGCACTGAACCTCTGCAGTTTCACGAATGTCCTGTGGAGTTTGAACTCGTAAGACGTGTGCCGTTCACTGAAGTGCGCCATCTCGTGAACGATGGTCGACGCAAACTCCGGGATCGAGAGACGGGCCAGTCCGGTCGCCTCGATAAAGAGGGTGCGGCGCCTCTTGGTGCCGAACCAGCCGGTTCCTTCCTCCAAAACGGCGAATCCGGGCGTCTCGGAGAACATGATCTCGTCGGGCGGACGGGTTCTGAGACGCGAAGCGATCGCATCGACAAGGCCGAAGAGCTCTTCGTGCCCTTTCCGCGCAAGCACGATCCGCGGATTCTCTGCGCCGCGGCGCTTCTTGAAGCTCGCCAGAAAGGCGGTCACCGTTCCGATCGCGGCGAGGAGAAAGACCTGGTTCGCAAAGGTGGGGAGGTTGAATCCGAAGAAGACCCTCGAGAGGACCGGCACAGCAGAAAAGAAAGCCACCACCAGAGGCACAATCAGGAGAGTAGCAACAAAGAACAGCTTTGTCAGAAAGAGGAGCAAGCGCGCTCGCCCCACGTTTGTCGGGGGAGGAGAGGGAAGATTTTTGCACCGGTCGAGCTGTTCGAGAACGCAGGCGAGGTTCTGTGCTCCGCTCCCGGCCAAAGGCCCGCTCATGGCCCTTCTCCTTCGGAGGGAGCCGCGGCCTGTTCGGCCTCATCAAAGGAAAGCGTCAACGCGTCGAAATCTTCGCGCCACCACATGGCGAGGGGCAGAAGCTCGAAAGCGCTTTCTCTCTCGATGGGATTGGCGAGGCAGAACCAGATCCTGCGGTCGACATATCCTTCGGGCAGAGCGGCGCGCGGCATGATGCAGTCGACGATCCACGTTCTGTCGTTGCCGCAAAAACTCTGCGGCACCTTCCAGCGCGCGTCGTAAAATGTCTCGTCGATGACGACATCGGCGATCTCTTTGCAGTCTGCGGGGATCTCACGGGCCGGTATTTTCTTGAACTGGAAAATCCGGTTCGCAAGATCGGTAAGCCAGACCGGATCGGCGCCGAGAACCTCGTCAAAGGAAAACAATAGACAGCCTGGAGCCTCCGTGTTGCTCTCCTCATCGAAGAGGTGGTTGTTTGCCATGATAAGTGCTGCGGCAACGACCGTCCCTTCACCACGCAACTTACGGAGCCGTTTCTTGTTCTTTCCGAAAAGCGCGAATATCAAGACCAGTCAGAGGACCGCGGCCGAGCCGATCGCGATAAACGGAATCCCACGCGTAAAAAAAACAGTGACGATCGCGCCGAGCGCGACGGGGATGAAGAGTCTGACGATCCAGACCTCGGCCCGGGTCGAGATCTCGAAGATAGGCTCCTCGAAACCGCTGTCTCGGGGATCGAGCTTGCGCGCCTGAGCATATCTCTTCCGGACAAGAGCGAACAGTTCCGAAAAATCATTCACATCGTCGGTGATCGCGGGAAGGATGACAGACAAGTGGGTCTCCTCTGTTCTTGCTTGTTCATGGGGCACCGATTGGCATGGAGCCGTTCGCTGAAGTAAACGACTAGGAGCTTGTGCAAGACGAATCGTTTTCAGCGGGGGGCTGGCGAGCACCTCCGTACCAGCAGACATCGCAACAGCCGCCCAGCTCGCAGAGTCCGAGCGGCCTGAGGCAGGATCCCGTTTGTCCTTCAGGTCTGAGTTCCCTGGTCTTGACTAGCTTGAAGCGCGTAGGGGATTCGTCATTGTGATCGGGTTTTCCTGCCGGAGAACTCATCCGTTGATTGCTCCGCGATAATTCCGCGTAAAAAAGGACGACGGCATCTTGGCCGTCGTCAACTCCCAGAGTGTATCACCATTATCGAGAATTACAAATTTCTTGGAACCGGCTTTTGCCATGCTATTCGTATTAAGTATATTTCCTATGCTTCGGGAGTGGTATACCAAACCGGAAATTAGATATGTTTTCCCTTCGACCTGAGTAGGAGATTCACAATGCAGACAAGGAAGAGAAATTCTGCTTTTAGCGGGCTGGTCGTTCTGGCCCTGATCGTTCTGGCCGCACCAGTTGTTGCCCAGGACTTCGGCGAGTTCATGAAGTGCGAAATCTGCAGCGCGGCGTTCAAGGACATGGAACTGATCGCCTCCTGCGACTACGCGGTCCATGACTGGAGCCACGGCACGGTCACGACCCTCGAGCTCAACAATCCAGCCCTCATGCAGAAGTTTCGTGACAGTACCTCGTTAAAAAATCCCCGTTTTGAAAATATCCATGAACGTAAGTTCTGCAAATCGTAAGTTACGTTCATCGGATGCTTTGCGAGGGGATTCCCTGTCGAAAAACACCTTTGCCCCAGGTATGGTAGGCAGTTGCGTAAAAAAGACACTACCACAGAAGGAGCAAAGGATATGGGTATTTTCAGGATTGACTGCAGTCTCGTCAACAAATTT
>CAYXGI010000078.1:0-19679 GCA_964464495.1 uncultured Phycisphaerales bacterium | reverse complement strand
ATCTCCGTTTGTCTCAAGCGGCGTGATTGTGCGTAGGCAGAAACTTGCACCCATTCTTAATATCCCGCCCCTCCTGAGCGCGGTTTCTCATCGCGATGAGAAGATAGCCCGGTTCCTCCTCGAGAACGGCGCTGACGTCAATGCCAGGGGAAGTTCAGGGGAGACGGCTCTTCATGTGGCAACCGCGAAAGGCAACAAGCAAATAACGGAATTGCTGCTTGAATGGGATGCCCGCCTCAGGTTCAGAAAGTCGTCCGGCGAAACACCCCTGATGTTTGCGGAGCAGAACGAGCGCCACGAAATCGTCGAATTGCTCCTCAGCTATGAATCGAGGCAGGACGAGCCGATTCACAGCGCGGCGCGCGACGGCGACATCGACAAACTGCACGCAATCCTCTCCGAGGGCGCTGAAATCGATTCAAGGAACGCATGCGGTTTGACGCCCTTGCATCTGGCAGCCTTCGTAGGGCACGAGAAGATCGTCGAGCTTCTTCTCGAAAAGGGCGCCGATGTGAATGCAATAGGTCGCTCCGGGGAAACCGCTCTCCACGAAGCTGCCTTCCAGGGTTTCGAGCGCATCGCGGCGAGATCCTCATCGCCGGGGGGGCTGAAATCAGCGCCAAGGAATCATCAGGCGCGACACCATTGCACTGGGCAATCATCAACAATCACGAGGATTCGGCGAAACTCCTCATTTCCAGAGGGGCTGACGCGAGAGCGAGAGCAAGGTACTACTGGACGCCACTATACTTGGCAGAAGAGAAGAAACAAGAGGAGATGGTCGCCTTCATCAAAGACCATGAAAAAGAACTCGATCAACAACTCATCGAGGCGACTGAAAAACGTGACGTGGATCGGGTCAGGCTCCTCATCGAAGAAGGAGCTGATGTGAACGCAAAAGACAAGATCGGCCACTCGACGCTGAGCATCGCGTTCATGAATGGCACTAAAGATATCGCGAAACTCCTGCTCACGGAAGATTTCGATGTCGATTCGGGTAATCGGATCGGCTTGCCCTACCTGCACTGTGCAGCCGCTAAGAAATGGACAGATATCATGGAGGAGCTGGTCGCACGAGGCGCCGATGTCAACGCTGAAACCAAGTACGGACACTCTCTGCTCGGCATATCCGAGGTGCGTAAAGACCACAAAATGGTTCAGTGGCTGATCGAGCACGGAGCAAGAGAAAACCGCTCGTTTCACCATGTAGTGCGATTCAAAACTCTTGACCAGGTTCGTGCTCGATTATCCGAAGGGGCTGATGTCAATGCGTTGGACAAGCACGGAAAACGGCCTCTCTCCTGGCCCGCGAGCGGCAATGACAGGCGCCGTGTGGAACTTCTCATCGCGCACGGCGCCGATCCGAACGCAAAAGACCGATCGGGAAAGACAGGTCTTCACCACGCGGCGCGCAAAGGTTATGACGATATCGTTGGCTTGCTCCTCGCGTCCGGCGCCATGGTCGATTCAAGAGACTGGTTCGAGAACACACCGCTCCACTGCGCCGCATCTGGATGCCACAGGGCGGTGGCCGAAAGGCTCCTTTCCAGCGGCGCTGACGTGAACGCGAAAAACAAGTTTGGCGAAACGACTTTGCACCTGGCGGTGCTCGAGGGAAAAAGGGACCTGATCGATTTACTGATCGAAAACGGAACAGAATTAAACTCGAGAGACGAGATCCTCCAGGGAACCCCCCTTCATTGGGCCGTTTACAGGGGGCGTAAGGAGATCGTCGAGCGACTCCTCGCAAGGGGCGCTGACACCACGATCCGCAATAGATTTGGCGAAACTTCGCTGATGGTGGTGGATGAAAAAGAGCATTCCCAGATTGGCAAACTGCTCCGCGAGCATGACCGCTAGGGCAGCGAACAAGCCGGTCTGAATCCCGTTCTGCCGTCGCGAAGCCCCTGGCGGAAAGCGGTGCGCGTGAACGAGCGGCAATACCGCGCCTGGCTCTCCCAGCAGGCGCTGCGCACGACGCGCTCCGACGAATCACCATCGAGCCGCGCGCTCCCGTCGGTCGGAGCTTTCGAGTAGCTCTCATGCCACGTGTCCTCGCACCATTCCCACACGTTCCCGCTGATGTCGCGAAGGCCGAAGGCATTGGGTCGTTTTTCGCCCACAGGATGGGTTCGGCTGTCCGAATTCTTACGGTACCAGCCGATCGCGTCGAGATCCGATTCCCCGTCGCCCGAGTAATAGGCAGTGCTCGTTCCCGCACGGCAGGCATACTCCCACTCCGCTTCCGTCGGCAGGCGCAAACCCGCCTTGCGGCACCAGACCGTGCAGTCGTCCCATCTCACCCGCTCGATCGGCAGGTCGGCGCCCTTTGACTGGCGAATGTCGTAGCCGCCGATCTTGTCCCAGGCCTCTTGCGTGCATTCTGTCCGACAGAGAAGGAAAGGCTTTATGCTCACGCGGCGCTCGGGCCCTTCGTTGTCGTATCTCCCCGGCGCTCCGGCAGGAGTCCCCATGGTGAAGCGTCCGCCCGGCACGAGCACGAACTCGAGACCGGTCGCCTTGTGCTCATAGACCGTCGCCTTTTTCATCTGTTTACCGGTGGAGAACATCTCCTCGCGGAGATAAGCGAAACCCGGATAGGGCCCGGTCCAGAACTCCTCCTTTTTCCCCGATTCGCTTTCCTTTTCTTCGCCCTTCCAGAATTCTTCCTCACTCGCCATGCCGTCCGGTTTGGCGCCTTGCTTACCCGGCTTGGAAGGTGTTTGCCTGGTTTCGGGCGGAGGTTCGCGTTTCTCGGTGTCGGCGGCAGGTTTCGCGGTGGCGCCGAGCAGGTAAGGATCGATGGCAATGACGCCCACATCGTACGGCCGCCCTGCCCATCGCTTGATGGATGGATCGTGATAGCGGACCGGCTTCAGGTCGTTCCCCTTGTCCACGGTGACCGACGCCAGGGTGTCGGCGCCCTTGACCACCGAGATCCGGCACGGTCCGCGAGGAGGCACACGCAGCGCAAAGGATCCGTCGCGGCTCACCGCCACTTCCCTGTCCACATGGCGCGCATCCACGGGCCGCGCGCCCGACTCGTAGGTCACACACACACCGGAGAGCGACACACCGTTCGCGACAGCGATGCGCCCCTTCACCTCGGCGAGCTCCGGCGTGAGCGCCACCGACGTTCGAACCGCTCTCTCCTTCTGCGGGACTTCCACGGCGTGGCGTTTCGGAACGTAGCCGGCCTTTTCGATCCAGGGAAAAACCCGCGTCTGGCGGAGCAGATCGCGAAACCGTGCCTCAGGAGTCTTTGCCGTGCGCGCCGTCTCCGTACCGATCGATTCGATCTTGATCGCAACCCCGGCGAGCCGCTCGCCAGTGATCGCGTCGGTCACGTTGACGATCAGGTCGAACAGTGTGCGGTCGACGAGCACGACCGCGGTGGGATCGATTCCTTTGCGAAAGTCGAGGATCGGTGTCTGGCCTCTGCGCAATTTTGAAACGCGGCCGCGCACCGTGTCGAAAAGGCTGCGTGCCGAGATCTTCTGCTTCTCCGATGAGAGCGCCTTGGCCAGACAGTGCGTGAAGAGAGCCACGGGCCGATCGGCGCTCTCGAGAGCCCACGCGGCCTCGTCCACGTCGCAGGCCGAGATCTCGAGATCGCCCACCGGTTCGCGTACGGGGGGCTTTCCGGGAGAGAGGGCCGAGATGTCGCGCCCATAGCCGCCGCCTGAAAAACCTGAAAAACAGGCCTCGCGAAAAACGATCACCACGATGCCCTTGGCCTTGAGCGGCGCGATCCAGTTCTTCAGGTCGATGTCGGTGAAGAGTGTCTCCCTGTCGAAGCCCTCGCCCCGATCGGATTCGAGCGTGTCCCACGTGAAGTAGGCGCGAAGGGGCGCACCTTGCACGATTACCTTGGTGGCGTGGCCCGTGTAATAGACAAAGAGCCGATCTCCCGCTTTTCCCGTGCGCGCCGCCTGCCGCAGGGCGCGGATTACACCGGTCCGGGTGACGGCCTCGTTCGTGATGCGCACCACGTTGTTTTTCGAGATGCCGACATCATTGATGAGGACCTCTTCAATGAGGCGGATGTTTTCGCCCACCAGTTCGAGGCCCCACTTGCCGCTCGCGTACTCGCCGGCGCCGATGAGGATCGCCCTGTCCTCGGCATGGACCGCGGCCATGGACAAAAGCACAAGAAAGAGCCCGATACCCAGGGGGAGCACTTTGCGCGACATGATTACACTCCAATGCCGAAAGCGTTCATGAGGCCGAGAACTATTGATTATTCACGCTTGAGTCCGTGCAGAGCGAGTTCCTGCTCGTACTCCTCGGGCGTGTTGATATCGCGCAGCACCGAATCAGTGTCGACTTCCACATACTCCACCGGCGTGTCGGGATGGCCGATCACGTCGCGCAGGCTGCCCTCGGGGGGCAGATCGACGATCGTTGAAAAGAACGCGGCCGGGATCACGATCGGATGGCCGCCCTTCTTCCCGAAGCTGGGTACGAGGATCTTGTCGCTCGATCCATTGTTGAAAGTGTCGACGAGCGTTTTGACCACCTTGTTCTCGATCGCGGGCTGGTCGACGAGGCAGAGCAGCGCCGCGTCGCAGTCCGACTCACCCCGTCCGGCGTCGTTCTTGTCGCCCGTTCCGCCGAGGCTGACGGCGCGGATGCCGATCTTGACCGACGACAGCATACCGCCCGACGCATAGGTGAAGTTGTGCACCACGTGAACTGGCAAACCCTTGACCACATGCGAGACCGAGTCGCCCTCGTGGCCGGAAATGACGTAGATCTCTTCCAGACCGGTTTTGAAGAGCTGAAACACGATGTGCTCGATCACGGTTCGCTTGCCAAAAGGCAGAAGGGGCTTGGGTTGCCCCATACGCGTCGAAAGGCCGCCGGCGAGCACGATTGCAGAGATCATGGATGCTTCCTCGATTTATAAGTTCGAACGGATTGTGTCAATCCGCTCTGATCGTCAAATTCAACAAAGACCGGGCGATAAGCTGCAAGCAGCCGCTCAGCGGTTGCGTGTCAGCTTCATCGCCCCGCAACCCTCCCCCCAAATTTCAACTTCACCTTGGCCAAAATGCCACCCCTGCATTATAAATGGATCCGGGAGAAATCCCATGGTTTGATGAAAATCCACAGTGAATAACGTGTTATCCCCATTCTGTCTGTCACGCGAAGGGAGGGGATTTTATGGCTCTACCCAGGTTCGATCTGTACGAACCCCAATCGATCGCCGAAGCGCTCGATCTGCTCGCCAAGGGCCGCAATCGCGCCGCTCCCCTCGCGGGCGGCACCGACCTCTTGGTCAGCATGAAGAAAAACTACGCCGGCCCGGAGATCCTCGTTTCACTCAATCGAGTGCCCGGCCTCGATCGGATCATGAAACAGGACGGCTTCATCGTGATCGGCCCGCTCGTTACCATGACCGCCCTGCTCACCGATCCGCTGATCGCCTCCCGCCTGCCGATTCTCGCTGACGGCGCCGGTGCCGTGGCGGCTCCATTGATCCGCAACCGCGCCACGGTGGGCGGCAACCTCTGCAACGCGCGACCCTGCGCCGACACCGCGCCGCCTCTCATGGCTCTCGACGCGCAGGTCGTGCTCGCCACTTCGCAAAACGAACGCACCCTGCCCCTCGACACACTGATCAAGGGTCCGGGCGAAACCCTCATCCGAAAGACCGAGCTGCTCACCGCCGTCAAGGCGCCCCTGCCCCCGGGATACAGCAGCGGTTCCTACAAGACGGCGCTCCGCCGACAGACCATGGATATCACCCTCGCCGGCGTGGCCACGCAGATCACACTCGACAAGCCGGGCGGTGCAGTCACCACGGCGCGCATCTTCGCCACCTCCGTGGCGCCGGTGCCTCTGCGTCTGCCCGAAACGGAGAAGACAGTGGTCGGCCAGACACTCACCACCGCCGTGCTCGCCCGCGCCGAGGAGTGCGCGGCCAACGAGGTCAGGCCGATCGACGATTTCCGGGCCGACGCCTGGTACAGACGCCACGTCTCAGGTGTGCTGGTGCGGCAGACCCTGACCGAAGCAGGCCGTCGGGCGGGGGAGGTGCATCCATGAATCCCGCAACAAGTATGCAGAAACGAGTGATCACCCTCAACGTCAACGGTCTCGACCGCGAGGTCATGGTCGAGCCGCGTACCCTTCTCATCGAAGCGCTCCGCGAGGGGCTCGGCCTGACCGGCACCAAGCATGGCTGCGGCGAAGGCGATTGCGGCGCGTGTACGGTGCTCGTCGACGGCGTGCCGATCAACTCCTGCCTCGTCCTCGCCGCCGAGGCGGTGGGCAGCCAGATCCTCACCATCGAGGGGGTGGCGAAAGGCAACGACCTGCACCCGCTGCAGCAGGCGTTTGTCGACAAGGGCGCCATCCAGTGCGGTTTTTGCACGCCCGCCATGGTGCTCACCAGTCTCGCCTTCCTCAAGGAGAATCCAGATCCGACCGAGGACGACGTGCGCCGGGCGATCAGCGGCAACCTCTGCCGCTGCACCGGCTACCAGAAGATCGTCGAGGCTGTGCTCGACGCCGCAGAGCGGATGCGAGGTGACTCATGAAGGATTTCAAGGTACTGGGCAGCCGCGCACCGCGCGTCGACGCACCCGACAAGGTGACGGGCCGCGCCCTCTACGCCGACGATCTCAACAGGGCCGGGCAGCTCCATGCCGCCATCCTTCACAGCCCCCACGCCCACGCGCTCATCAAGAACATCGACACCTCCCGCGCCGCCGCGCTGCCCGGCGTGCGCGATGTGATCACCAGCCGCGAAGCGGGCACCACGCCCTACGGTGTGAGCCCGGCGCGCTATGACGAGACGATCTTCTGTCACGACAGGGTGCGCTACATCGGCGACGAGGTGGCGGCGGTGGCGGCCGACACGGCCGAGATCGCGCGCGAGGCGATCGGTCTCATCGACGTGGAGTACGAGGTGCTACCCGCCGTGTTCAACTCGGACGAGGCGATGGCCGACGACGCGCCGCAGCTTCACGAAAGGTACAAGAAAAACGTCTGCGCCCAGGTGCACCACAACTTCGGCGATGTCGACGCGGCGCGCCAGAGAGCGGCGGTCATCAAGACCGCCACCTTCCGGTCGAAGATGCAGGACGGCGCGTTCATCGAGCCGCAGTCGGCGCTCGCCCACGTCGACCTCCACGGGCGGCTCACCCTCGAGTCGTCGACCCAGGCGCCCCACTACGTGCAGCGCACCGTCGCGATGGCGCTCGGCATTCCGCTTCACAAGGTGCGGGTCAAGAAGCCCTACGTGGGGGGCGGGTTCGGACCCAAGGCGTCGTGCGCCACCTACGAGCTCGTCGCCTGCCTGCTGGCACTGCGCACGGGGTGTCCCGTGAAGATCAACTTGAGCCGCGAGGAGGTCTTTCTCCACTCGCGCGCGCGCCACGAGTTCAGGCACGACATGACTTTTGGCGTGGGCGCCGACGGCGAGTTTCTTTTTCTCGAACACGAGTGCGTGCTCGACGGCGGTGCTTACGCGAGCTTCGGCATCGCGACGGTCTACTATGCCAACTCGCTCCTCGGGGGACCCTACCGTTTCAGGAACATCAAGTACGACGGCTACCGCACGGTGAGCAACCGGCCGGCGAGCGGCGCCCAGCGCGGCCACGGCGCGGTGCACGCGCGGGCGCTCTTCGAGATGCTCGTCGACGAGGCCGCCGCCGAGCTCGGTGTCGATCCGGTCGAGCTGCGTCTCCGCAACGTGATGGAGACGGGCGAGACCACGGTCAATGAGCTCAACATGTCGTCCCTCGGAATGCGCGAGTGCATCGAGGCGGTGCGCGATTCGTCGGGCTGGACCGACAAGCGCGACAAGAAGCGCACCCCCGGAAAGGGGATCGGCGCGGCGTGCGGTTTCTTCGTGTCGGGCGCGGGATATCCGATCTACCGGTCGACGACCTATCACTGCACGATCGTGACCAAGGTCGACGAGGTGGGCGGCGGCGTGGCGGTTCTCTCGGGCGCGGCCGAGATCGGGCAGGGGTGCGACACCATGATGGCGATGATCACCGCCGAGGTGCTCGGCATCGACGTGGCCGACGTGCGCGTCAAGTCGGGCGATTCCGACCTCGCCGTCGACCTGGGCGCCTACTCGAGCCGCACCACGCTCATGACGGGCCACGCCACACGCGAGGCGGCCGAGGACGTCAAGCGCCAGATGCTCGAGGCGCTCGCCGAGGAGCTCGAGTGCGACGCGGCAGCGCTCGATTTCGTTGACGGGCAGCTCGCGGTGGGGGATCGGTCAATCGACGTGACCGCCTTGCGCGAGGAGTACCTCAAGGAGCACATGGGTTTCACCGACAATCCATCGGGCGGTCCGCTCACCTTCCGCGAGGCGTCGCGCATCGCGTTTCTCGCGAAGGGCGCGCTCGTGGGGCGGGGAAAGTACAAGCCGCCCGTGCTCGGCGGATCGTACAAGGGCGCCGCCGTGGGCACGTCGCCCGCTTTTGGCTGTTCGGCCCAGATCGCCGAGGTCGACGTCGACCTCGACACGGGAAGCGTGAAGGTCAACAAGATCACCGGCGCCCACGACTGCGGCTTCGCCATCAACCGTACCCAGGTCGAGGCCCAGATGCACGGTTCGATGTCGATGGGTCTGGGCGAATGCCTTTTCGAGGAGGTCAAGTTCGATCGCGAGGGCAGGGTGCTCAACCCGAATTTGGCCGACTACAAGATTCCCACGTCGATGGACATGCCCGAGCTCGAGGCGATCATCGTGGAGAGTCACGAACCCAACGGACCCTTCGGCGCCAAGGAGGTGGGCGAGGGCGGCATCATGCCCACCATCCCGGCGATCCTCAACGCGATTCACGACGCCTGCGGCGTGCGGATCACCGAGCTGCCCGTGACGCCGGAGAGAATCATCGAGGGACTCAAGGCGCAGAAAGAGACGAAGTGACCAAGCGGAGATCTGGCGTGAAACTCTTTTTGACCTTCGTGGTTGTGTACGCCGTCATCTGCGTACTCATCTTCGTTTTCCAGAAGAAGTTCATCTACTTTCCCTACCGCGATCTCGTGGGAACGCCCGGTCAGTACGGACTCGAGTACCGCGATGTGTTCGTGTCCGTGCCGTCGGGACCCAAGATCCACGGCTGGATGGTGGAGCCGAAACCCGAGGGGGTCGGCAATATGCGATTCCAGACGCTGAGCCGCAACATCATTTTCTTTCACGGCAATGGCGGGAACATTTCCTACTCTCTGGACAGCGTCGATCTCTTTGCGTCACTGGGATTCAAGACGTTTATCATCGACTATGGCGGCTACGGCCGCTCCGAGGGAAGCGCGAACGAGGAGGGGCTCTACGCTGCCGGGCGTGCGGCGCTCAACTTTTTCTGCAAGGAGGCCGATCTTTCGCCGGACGAGATCATCTTTGTGGGTCGGTCGCTCGGCGGCGGGGTGGCTGTGGAACTCGCTCTTGATACGCCGCCCGCCGCGCTTGTGCTCGAGTCGGCGTTCTGCTCGATCTGGGAGATGAGCGGCCCCATGCGCTACATCTTTCCACTGCAGGTGTTGCTGACCGAGAAGTACGACAATCTCGCCAAGATGCCGCGACTCACCTGCCCGCTGCTAGTCGTGCATTCGCCGACCGACGAGATCGTTCCCTTCGAGCAGGGGCGACGTCTCTTCGAGGCTGCCACGGGCGAGAAGAGTTTTCTCGAGATTCGCGGCGACCACAATCATGGCTACTGCGATTCGGGCCAGCTCTACGCGGAAGGCATCGCCGCATTTCTTGACAAATATGTGCCTGAACAAGAGTGAAATCGGGGCTATCTAGTAATTGTAGGCAGTCAGGCACGCGGCCCAAAGGGCTCGCAAATCCGCCTCTGCTGAGTGCATCGGGCGAGGAATCTCAATGTAAAGCGGTGAAGTAATGGCCACGTCGAAAACAAAGATCACACGGATTCAGAGCTACGCCTTCGGCAGAATCACCATCGCGTCCCGCGCCTACACATCAGACGTAATCATCTGGCCGGAAAAGGTTAAAGATCGCTGGTGGCGACGCACCGGCCACAGCCTCTTTGTCGAGGACCTCGAAGAGGTTCTTAGCGATCCGCCGCAGTGCCTTCTCATCGGCCAGGGAACCAACAGCCTCATGCGCGTCCCCGAAGAAACACGCAACGTGTTGAAGGAAAAAGGAATAGAACTTCTCACCATGCCGACGTCCGAGGCGGTCAACCTCTGGAACCGCTGGATCGAGGCCGACGGCACCAACCTCAACGCGGTCGCCGCCTTCCACCTGACTTGCTAGAAGGGCTAAACGGCGCCGGCCATCTTCATCTTGGCCGCCACCTCGCCGCCGTTGAGACGCCAGAGCATGGGAAGGGGCCGGTCGACGCCCTCGGTGAACTCTGCCGTGTTCTCCCAGCGGTAGGGGAGCACGAGGGTGAAATCGGAAAAGTGCTGCCACCTCTGGCGCGGCATGCGTCTCACCATGTGCAGGTGGTTGGCCGGGACACCCACCTTGGACACGCTCGCTGGAATGTTCTCGAAGCAGATGAAGGTGTGGGGCCAGGTGTAGTTCGAAGCATGGGCCACGCGCTCCACCAGGGCGGGCGGCAGGTCGATGCTCGAAACCTCGTCCTGGATCATGGTGAACATCCCCGACAGGGTCGACGCCGCGAGCCGTCCCGCCATGCCCCGAATCCCCCCGGGCGACACATAGCCCACGGAAAATCCACCCCCCGGAAAGTAGTCCCTGTCGGCGCGAAAGAGAAAGTGCTCGTCCCCATAGTCGAGCGAACCGCTCCCCGAGTTGTTCCCGTCGACGAAGCCGCGCCGTACCCAGTTCTCGCCCGCGTGGGCCTGCAGATCGACGTCGACCTCGTCGGCGATCCTCTCGATCTCCCACGGCTCGTACACCTTGCGGTAGTCCATGAACAGGGTCGGCTCCCCGCCGGAGAGGTAACAGTGGCAGATCATGGTGAGCAGCCCTTGCACGTCGTTCTCCGTCGCAAAGGGAACGACCGGTTTCGGCCCGTTGTGGTCGGCGGTCGAGTTGAAGAGCGACTCGGCGATGTCGGCTGTCGCCATGGGAATTCCGCGCTTGTCCGATCCCCAGGCGAGCTGGCTCGTCCATCCGCCGCCGATGGCGTTGATCCCTTTCATGTGGTCGCGCAGGATGAGGTAGAGGGCGAGCCCTTCGTCGAGCTTGGCCTTCTCCTCGTCGTTCATCGGCGGTGCGGGCGGCCGTTCGCCCGTGTAGAGGGGCATCTTCTGACCGGTGACCTCTTCGAGATTGGGGTAGATGCGGTCCTTGAACTTCTTGTTCACCACCCAGTCGCGCAGGGCGTCGAGCTCGCCGGGATCGTAGCCGCCCTTCTTGCGGAGCATGTCGGCGAAGAGCTTCATCGACTCGCGCGTCGACTCGAGCCCGAAGTAGCGCCGCGCCATGTGGACATTGTTGAGCGCCGTTTCCATCTGCATCGAGTCGGTGTCGACTGAAAGGTATCGCTTGCCGCGCAAAGTGGCCGCAGTCGTCATGGCATAGCCGAGGTCGACGATCTCAACCTTGGTCGCGTCGTCGAATTCGGGATCCTGCCCGGTCTCGGGCATGTTGCCGATCACCACCGAACAGAACCGCCCCGTCTGCGCATAGGCGCCGACGAGGGCGTCGATGCCGACGACGCCCGGCTTGGGCGCGTTGTTCCCGCCCACGCACGCGAGCGGCATGTGAGGCGGAAACTGTGCGGTGAGCGCCATGGCGCTCCGTCCGGGAAAGAACCACGTGTCGGGCACGGCAAAGAGTGCGTCCACACCGGCGTCCTTCATCTCGGCCGCGGCGATGTCGGCGCTCGCCTCGTCGTCGACGAGGCGCGACGCGTAGAAGACATTGACCGGCGTGCCGCAGGGAAGGTTGATCCCCTCGGCCAGGGTGCGCGCCGTCATGACGCCGATATTGAAGGCCCTCTCGCGCGAGAGCGCGTCGATGCGCGGATCGCAGGGAACAAAGATTCCGAGGGTGGGGACGCCGTTTTTCTTTTCGTTGAGAAGAGGCATTGCGGACTCCAGATTATTCGATGAAAGGTCTCACCCTGTTTTGTACTATTTTCGCGATTTGCGCCGCAATTTCTTTCTCATATGTCCGGAAGGAAAGATTTTGCGGAGTATCGCTCCTTTGCGATCGAAAAGCCGGACTGGAAGCGGTTACATTTTCTTGTGCGATTTTCTATACCTACTTCATGAAATAAGGCTATAAAGGGGGACACAGCCCTTTCTTTGATGTCCCCGATCACAAGGCACCCTCTTGAGATTGTTTGATGAACCTCGTTCTGCTTGCCTTTCTTTTTCTCCCATTCGGGTCCGTACAGGAGGACTCTCCCTCCGTACAGGAGGACTCTCCCTCCGTACAGGAGGACTCTCCCTCCGTACAGGAGGACTCTCCCTTTGCCGAGGCGATCGCCGCCGCCGAGGAGGCGCTCCAGTACGAGGACTTTGAAGAGGCCCGCCACCAGATCGATCGCGCCGCCGAGCGCGACCCCAAATCGCTCCAGGTCTGGGAACTCTGGATGCGCTGGGCGTCGGCGGTCGACGACCGGGACGAACTTGTCTATGCCCTCCATCAGAAGCTGAGGCTCTCCATCGCCCAGAAGAGATCCCGCAACGAGCAGAAGGCGATGCGCGAGCAGCTCGAACAGCTCGACCCGATCGCGCCCGACCTCTTCGAGCTCAAGGCGCTCTTCGTGAAGCGGCTCCTCGTTCTGGCCGACTTTTACGACAAGAACGGCCGGCCCCACTCGGCGATCCGCATTCACCGCGAGATCCTCGCCCTCGATCCGGAGTTCACCGAGAGTACGGAAGCGATCGAGCGGATCGCCGCCGCGCCTGATCCGAGCCTCGCCGACAGCGCCACGCCGCCCGACCTGCTCGCTGACGTCTCCGAGGAGTGGATCAGGGAGTTCAACGCCGATCACTTCACCTGGCCCGAGCGGGCGAAGAAAGAACGGGACAACTACGTGACCCACACCGACGGCGGTTACGAGGTGCTCGTTCTGGCGAGCGAGGCGATGGAGCAGATCAACGCCTTCTACCGGATTTTCTTCCGGTACGGCACGCCCGACGACGGCCGTAACGTGACGCGGATCGACCTGCGCATCTTCAAGGACCGCGACGAGTACCTCAAGTACGGCTCGAGTCCGGCCGAGTGGTCGGGCGGGCAGTTCACCGGATCGGCGGTGGAGACCTTTCTCGGCGGGGGCGGATTCGAGTCGATGGTGAGCGTGCTCTTTCACGAGGCGGCGCACCAGTTCGTGGCGCTCGCCACCAATGCGGTGGGGTGGCTCAACGAGGGGCTCGCCTCCTACTTCGAGGGGTGCCGGATTCTCGCCAACGGTACGGTGCGCGTCAACCTTCCGGCCAACCACCGACTCTTTCCGCTGGCGACGAGAATGGAGCGCGGGTGGATGGCGAGCTCGCGCGACGGGATCAATGCCGAGGATCCCGCGAGCAGCAGTCCGTCGAAGGCGCCCACCTTCCGCATTCTGATCGAGAACCGGTATCAGTGGGGGCCGCCCTGGTACGCGCCCACGTGGGGGGTTGTATATTTCCTCTACAACTACCAGGACATGGTCGATGGGCGGTTCGTCTACCGCCCGGCGTTTCGCGTGTTCGTCGACAAGTCGGGCGGGCGCGCGGGCGAGGGCGCGGTGCGAAACTTCGAGGAGGTTGTTCTGGCCAATCCCTCGAAGCCGACCAAGGGTGTGCTGCCGCGCAAGGGGATCGAGCCGGCCAAGCTGCCGCGCACCGTGGAGGAGCTCGACGTCGTCTGGAAGGAGTGGACGCTCAACCTGCGCAACGAGCAGATGGGGCAGCTCAACGCGGCGCGGCCCTGGCGCAAGTGGGCCGAGTACGCCATCAAGCGCGGCGATTTCTACGACGCCCAGGAGTTTCTGGAGAAGGGTGTCGCCGAGCGACCCGACGACGTCGACATTCTTCTCGATTTCGCCCGCCTCCTCGCCGGGCATTTCAAGAACACCGACCGCGCCGCCAAGCTCGCGCTGCGGGCGATGAAGGTGCTCGAGTTCGCCGACGAACCTGACGAGAAGGCGATTCAAAAGGTCGAGAGACTGCTCGCCAAGTGGGATCCGCGCTACAAGACGCTCGAAAGACTCCATGCCGAGATGGGCGCCACCGCCCGGGGGCTCGCGCAGCGCTACCTGGCCGAGAGTCTCACGCTCATGGCGATGGATGTGAGCTGGCGCCTCGGATGCGAACTCGGGCTGCCCGATATCTTCAAGCACTTCGAGGAAGCGGTGCGGCAGTCGGGCAAGTCGTTGTGGATCTGGGACCTGGCCTACAACGAGAAGAGCCTCGACGGATGGCTGTCGGCGGGCAACGACGTCTTCGAGGCGGACGGACCGGAACTCACGGCGGCGTACGAGACCGCCGACGAGGCGCGGTTCGACTATCGGTTTCTGACTCTCGACAGGGTGACGCCCGGTGATTACTCCCTCGAGGCCGAGGTGCGGGCCGAGGCTGAGGAGTGCAATTTTTGCGGGCTCGTCTTCGGCAAGAAGAACGATCAGACCTTTCACTCGCTCATCTTTTTTCCGGGACGGGCCGGCGCGCCCGGCGGAGCGGGCAACGGCGACGGTGCGGGCGATTTCGACGGGGACGATGTGACCGTTTCCAAGACCGGTCCGCCGAGCGGGAGCAGGTACGGCCGTTCGGGCTATGTCGATCTGACGAGTTTTTACGGGACTGGGTCGTATCACATCTGGCGCCACAATCCGGTCAAGTCTACGTGGGGTGGGTGGCACACGATGCGGCTCGATGTGACGGGCCGGCTCGTCGATGTCTGGTTCGACGGCGAACTGGTGGTGACCCAGGAATTTCCCACGAGCGATGTGGTGCGCGGCAAGCTCGGGCTGATCATGGGGCTTGGCGAGGCGAGCTTTCGCAACATCCGTTTTCTTGCGCGCACACCCAACGATCCGGGGGCGCGCATCGAGCGTCACCTCAAGATGGAGAAGCTCCGCGAGAAGCGATTGGAGAGCGGTGGGGGGCAGTCCGAGAGTTATCTTGGCCAAGTGCCGCCGTGGCTCACCCATGTCAGGTGGATCCAGTCGGAACGTACGGGCTGGGACAACCGTGGGCCTGTGCCCACGCTGCTCCTCTTTTGGACGCGCAAGCAGAACAACCTCATCCCGATCAACGACTGGCTCGCGTTCCTCGCCGAGAAATACGCCGATGTGGGTCTCGAGTTCGTGTCCGTGGGATCGCACGACGACGGCATCGGAATCGAAGAGTACCTGGTCTCCCACCCCTTCCCGGGGGCGGTCGCCCTCGACCGGCTCTATCAGAGGGGATTCGGCAAGCACTTTGGGGTTTACAGCATTCCCCAGTTCAACGTGCCGCGTCTTCTGCTGCTCGACGTGGATCAGACCGTGATCTGGGAGGGAGATCCCGGATTCAAGTTCGGTAAGGCGTGGACGCCCGGTTTCGAGAGCTATGTGGAAACGCCCCTCGACGACCTCATCGAGAAGCGCAATTTGCGCGCTCTCTTCGGGTGGCGCTCGGAGTGGAACGAGACGGGGCGGCCGGCGCTCGCCCAGGGCGATATCGAGGCGGCGCTCGACTTCATGCTCGTCGCGCGCGACTTCGAAGGGGAGGGGATTCCCGAGGTGGACGACGCGCTCGAGAAACTCGAACTGCTCGAGACCGCGATCGATTCGGCCGAGGCCGTGTCACTGACCCTGGCGCGCCAGGGGAGGGAACCTGCGCTGAGCGTACTGCTTCAGTGGGGGAGCGCACTGGGAAGAGCCGTCGATTCGCGAACAAAGAAAGCGGTCGGTCCGGTGCTCAAGAGCCGCAACGCCCGGGCCTGGGACCAGGCCCTCGATTTCGCTGCCAAGTGCCGCATGAACTTGAACAAGGCCAACGGCAATGGCACAGCCGCAGTGGATGCTTTGGTCGACAAGCTTTCCGCACTGTCCGGTCCCTTCTGCGAGGAGCTGAAGGAATCGGTGACCAAAGCTTTTTCCACCGGCGATATGGGCAGCATGGACCAAGTGCTTTCGACCGCGGATCAACTCCCGGCTTGCTGGCTGGCGCGGGAGTATTTTCTGTTCCCGGAGTAATTCCTCCATTAATCATTCCGGGAATAGATTTTTCACATTCCGGGAATAGATTTTTCATGGGAATGATTTACCTAAATAAGTAACTCTTGTCGGAGAATTCCGTCACTCCTGCGGGAGGACGAGATGCCGATCTGTACAAGAGAAGATGAAGCCGGTGCCTGGCATCATGTGATGAACAGAGGACTCGCACATCGCGCAATATTCGAGACTGGTGCAGATGTCCGTTTCTTCATATCACGTATTGCACGGGCTGTCCGCCGAAACGAAATCGAGTTGCATGCGTTCTCATTTCTGCCCACCCATTATCATTTGCTAGTTCGAAGCCTTCGCGGCGATATTTCAAGAACGATGATGTGGATTCAGAATCAGTTTGTTCGATGGTTCAATCGCCGCCGCCACAGTGATGGGCCTCTCTTTCGGGGGAGGTTTCGTTCGCGTAGAATCTCGTCAATCGCCTACTGGCGAACGGTTGTCAAGTACATAGACAACAATGCTGTCGCCGGTAAGCTGGCAAAGGTGAGCATTGATTATCCGTATGGGAGCGCCAGGTACTATGTCAAGAACGCGAGCCCGGCTTGGTTGACGCGCAACGTGATTGAAGACGAGGTTAGATACGTGCTCGGATCCCGCAAATACGAGCCCGCGGTCTACATCGAGCTTTTCGGTGGCGGCTGCCCTTCCTCACAGGATTGGCTCGTAGAGCGCCGGTTACTCCAGAGGCGCCAGGAAAGTGATCCTCTCGATCATCTTGTCCAAGTGGCTCCCGCTTCAATCCGGAGATGGTTGACCCGTCAAGGTCGGATTGCAGATGGAGCTAAGGATGACCATGTCCTTGTCAATCCCGACACAATAATGACCGAGATCGCGGCGAAGCAGACGGAAGATCCGGGCTGGTGTATTCGGCCGGCAGGAAGAAGGATTTCGGGGTGGACCGTTCTGAGATCCGGTCTTCTAAGATACGTCTCAGGACTGACCTATTCGGAAATCAGGTTGCGAACGGGTGGCGGTGAGGCGAGTGTGTGCCGTCACATCCGGGATCACAAGCTTCTCCTCATCACGGACAGATTGTACTGCCGTCGTGCCGCCGATATTATCAACGAGGCCGTTCGACTCAATTACGATTTTCCCAAGCCTGGTGCAAATCGTTCATTAACCTTCTAATTTCCAAATAGAGACAACATTCGCGTTCGTCGCGCCGGCGCTTTTCCTTAATTATCTTATTTGATTGTGTTGATCTCATGGAAGAATTGTTCCCGGAACAATAAGTGGAGGAATTATTCCGGGAGCGGTATCATGCGGGGGGAGGATGCAATGACGTTGAAGATTGGAATAGATGTTGGCGGGACGTTCACCGATTTTCTGGTGTCCGACAAAGAGGGGCGGACAGGGATTTTCAAGGTCCTGTCCACGCCGGGCGATCCGTCGATCGGGTTGATGAACGGTCTCGGAGAGATCGCCGCCGCGCGTGATCTCCCGCTTGCCGATCTCCTTGCGCAGGTGGACACGATCGTTCACGGCACCACGGTGACCACCAATGCGGCGCTCACCGACACAGGCGCCAAGACCGGGCTGCTCACCACGCCCGGTGTGCGCGACGCGCTCGAGATGCGGCGCGGTATCCGTGAGGAACAGTACAACAACCGCTTCACCAATGTGCCGCCCCTCGTTCCCCGCTACCGGCGTCTGCCCGTGGGCGGCAGACTCGACTACGCCGGCGTTGAGATCGAGCCCTTCGATCCCGAGAGCGCCAGGGCGACAGCGCAAGCCTTTGCAGCAGACGGTGTGGAATCGGTCGCTGTCTGCTTCATGAACTCCTTTGCCAATGCCGATCACGAGAAAACCGCCGCGGCGATCGTGCGCGAAGTCATACCCAGTGCTTTTCTCTCGGTCTCGTCCGAGGTGCTCCCGTCGATCCGTTTCTACGACCGCGTGAGCACCACCGTGCTCAACGCCTACATCGGCCCGAGACTCGACAGCTACATGAAGAGCCTCATCGGCAAGCTCGCCGAGGCGGGCTACGAAAACATCCTCCTCATCATGCAGTCGAACGGCGGCGTGGTCACCCCCGAGGTGGCGCGCGAACGGCCCGCCATGACGCTCCTCTCCGGCCCGGCAGCCGGACCGGGCGCGGGGCTCATCTACACCGGCCTCCACGGCTGGCGCGACTATCTCACCGTCGACATGGGCGGAACGAGCTTCGACGCCGCCCTGGTGCGCGACGGCACGCCGCTCACCATGACCGAGGGCGAAATCGGCCGCCGCCGCCTGGCGCTCCCCATGCTCGACATCGTCACCATCGGCGCGGGCGGAGGCTCGATCGGATGGATCGACGAGGGCGGGCTGCTTCGCATGGGGCCGCAGAGCGCGGGCGCCGACCCTGGTCCGGCCTGCTACGGGCGCGGCGGCGCGGCGCCGGCCTGCACCGACGCCGACCTCGTGCTCGGCTATCTCGATCCCGATTTTTTCGCCGGCGGCAAGCTCCCTCTCGACCGCCTCGCCGCGATCAAGGCGATCGACGAGTGCGTCGCCACGCACCTGGGCATGACCGTCGAGGAGGCCGCCGCGGGAATGTACCGCGTGATCAACACCAACATGGCCCACGGCGTGCGCGAGGTGACGGTCAAGCGCGGCTTCGATCCGCGCGAGTTCCCCATGGTGGTCGCCGGCGGCGCCGGTCCGCTCCATGCGTGCATGATCTGCACCGAGCTGGAGATCCCCTTCTTCATCGTGCCGCGCGAGTCGTCGATTTTCTGCGCCGCCGGGATGCTCCTCTCCGACCTGCGCCATGACTTCGTACGCTCCTGTGTGGCGTCGCTCGACAACCTCGATCGCGCCCGCCTTGCGGGCCTTCTCGATGAGATGGTCAACGAGGGCAAGGCGACCCTCGGCTCGGAGAAGATCCCGCCCGACCGGATGCGCTTCGAGGTTCTCGTCGACATGCGCTACGTGAAGCAGTACCACGAGGTCACATGCCCGGCGTCGCTCAACGCGGTCCGGTCGGGCGATCTCGAAAGCCTTCTCGCTGGTTTCCATGGGGAGCACAACCGCCTCTACGGCTACTCGCTCGAGGACGAAGGCACGCCGGTGGAGCTGATCAACCTTCGCATCCGCGCCACGGGCGTGACCGACAAGCCCGCCTTCGTGGAAGAGAGCGCTGCCGGTTCGAACTCCGAGGAGGCGCTCAAGGGAGAGCGGCCTGTTTATGTTCCCGAGGCTGAATGCTATCAGTCGGTTTCTGTCTTTGACGGGCACGCTTTGCAAAACGGCAACAGGATCGTAGGGCCCGCCGTGCTCGAGCAGGTCAACACCGCCATTTTCGTGAGCGGCGATTTCGACTGCTTCGTCGATGGACGCGGCTCGTACGTGGTGCATCGCAAGGACTATCGAGTGGAACCAGGGAGGGTATAAACTGTGACCGTGCGCATCGACCCGATCCTCGTCTCCGTGCTTCAGCGCGCCTTCAAGTCGATCACCGACGAGATGAGTATCTCGCTCACCAAGACGACGCGCTCGCCGATCCTCTGCGAGGCCAAGGACTTTGTCACCGGCCTCTACGACGGGCAGGGCCGCATGCTCGAGCAGACCGAGAACCTGCCGATCCTC
>CAYXGI010000077.1:0-20969 GCA_964464495.1 uncultured Phycisphaerales bacterium | reverse complement strand
GCCCGCCGCGGCGTCAGTCCACACTCATTCCGCTTCATTTCGCTAAAGTGTTACGCAGTGTGCGTACCACTCCGATCGAGAAAGAAGGAGATTCTCATGAAAATGACCAACACAGGCGCCCTCATCGTTGTCGTCTTTTCCCTCTTTGTTCTGTTTGATGCTATCTCTCGAGATGAGGCGCAGAGAGCGCTGACCAAGCCATACGTTTCCTGGTCGGGCTCGGAAAGCGCCATCAAAACGCGCTGTGCGCTCCTTGCCGCGTCCGAGAAGGAATGGACCGACATCTGGCTACGCCACAAGGGAGTCAAGGAAAAGTGGACCGGGATCTATGACACCTTCTACAATCCTGCCGCACTGCCCGACGTGAACTTCGCGGAGTGCATGATCATCGCTCTCTTCGAAGGAGAATCATCGAACAGCGCCGGTCTCGTCGTCTGCGAGATCGAGGAGAGCGAAAAAGAGCTTCACATCCGCTACGAGAACAAGTCCTATCAGACCATGGGGCCCGACGGGGGCGGCCGGAAAGCTGCGCCATTCGGCCTCTTCGTTGTTCCCAAATCGGAAAAGACGGTGATCATCGAGGAGAAGGTACGGAGGCTCAAGAATAGCCCGCCACTCTGGAAAGAACGGGCCCGCATCGAGATGGGCCAACTGGACATCTTTATCGACTTGATTCCAAGGTCACTCCCACCAAGTCGCGGCAAAGATCCGGCCTGATCCTGTGGCCCCAGACGCATTCGGGCCTCTATAATTTCGAACGGTTGTTCACCCGAATTCACCGAGTTCCTACTCGGCCCACACCCTGTACCAGTACTCGTAGAGCGTGGTATAGCCGAGTTTCTCGTAGAACCGCACCGCTCCCGAGTTGCTCTTGATCACCTGGAGATCGGCGGTCCGGGCCCCTCTGTCCGTTGCCCAGGCGTGCATGCCATGGACCAGCCTGGTGGCCAGCCCTTGGCGCCGCACCTCGGAGAGGGTGACGATGTCGAAGAGGCCCAGAAACTCCCCGTCGAGCACCCCCATGCCGCATACGACCTTCCGGCCGTCCTGCTCGATCGACGCGAAGAGCCGGGGCATCCGAATGTTTTCCAGAATCCGCTTGTGGTGCTCCTGACTACGCGTGTCGTTGAGGAGCCGGTCGTGCAGGTCGAGCCAGTCGTCGATGCCCTCCTCGCCGATCGAGTTGCTCTCGACGCCCGCAGCGCCGAGGCGTAGGGTCATCACATACGTTGGATCGACGATCTCGTAGCCCCGTTCGTGGAGAGCCCTGTCGAGATTTTCCGGTGCGGCAAAAGAAGGGAGCCGAAAGATGGGCCGCAGGCCGCGCGACCGGTACATCTCCTCGCAGGTGGAGATCTTCTCGTCGAGGTCGGAATCGAACTCTCCCAGAGCGGTCACCGAATTGGCCCTCTTGGAGTAGCCGTTCTCGAATCGCATGATCCAGTCGCCGTGGCGGATCGTCTCCGATGCGGGCCAGGCATTGAGCGAGAGCTCTTCAATTTTTTTCTCGTGATCGTCCATTGCCGTCTCTTGCGCCGCTACGGCGCGCGAAGGGTACCTGACAATGTTGTCAGCTTTACGCTAGTCTTTCGCCATCAGCTCGACAAGCTGAAAACGATGCCGCACCGGATGCATGACCGCGTGCTCCAGCATGGCGTCAATACAATACTCGACCTTCCACCTCGATGGAAACTCAGGGCTTTCGAAGCGGTCCTCGGTAATCAATGCGAGCGGTGTGCGCCACTTGTCGACCACGTGCTCGACATAGTCTTGGGCTTCAGCCGCGACGCGGTCCGCCTCCGGAGTCGGCTCGATGGCTGGATCGGGAAGACCGAGTTGCTCACAGATCCATGTCATGTAGCCCCGCGCGGCGCCCAGCACGTGGCGCAACAGTGCTTCGCAGGAAGCATATAATCGGGATCGGCGACCTGGGGCAACGGCACGCCCGACGCTTTGGCCTGATTCCACGCGTCGAGAAAAGCACGTAAGTGCTGCTCGTGCAGCACGACCATGGCCCGCGCGCCGCGGTAAGCATGTTCGGGAACCTCTACCACCTATTCGATCCTTCTGAAAACGCCACCGAGAAAACGAAGATCACCGTGCTATTTTGCCATGAAAATCGCTCACGGCAAAACCCAAGGCGTATTCGGCGGTCCGTGGCGGGCGGCTGGTCTATCAGCCGCTCGTTGATTCAGCCACGAATATCTCACCGAGAAATCGAAGGGCCTTCTTTACCACGATCTGTTCTTCACCCCTGAAAAAGTGATCGGAACCGCTCATTGTTTCTACAGTCACCCTTTTTCCCAGCCTGGCCACGGCCGCGTCCCGGGCACTCCGATCGAAGACAAAATCCTTCTCGCCTCCGAGCACGAGGACCGGACAGCGTGGATCTTCGATCTCACTAGTTTTCATCTTGCCGAAGGGCGCGGAGATGAGAACGAGTCCGTCAAGCGCGTCGTACCCGGGAGCGCCCAGAGCAGCGAGGAGTGCTCCAAAGGAATATCCGACGATCACCACCCGGTTCCGGCCGGGGGCAACGAGGTGCAGGAACTCATGAGCAGCCCTCCAGTCGTCGAGCGCCCGGGTGTAATCGCGCTCCTCCTCCACGCGGCGCCAGTAGTCGAAGATGCTCTCATCGTCGAGAGGCGGCGCTTCGCTCTCCCCCACGCCATGATAGTTGAAACGGAAAACGATCCTGCCCGACAGGGCCAGCGCGGCAGCCAAAGCGCGCACCACGTTGTTGTTCATGTCCCCCGCGAAGTGCGGGTGGGGAGAGAGGATCAGGACCCTGTCGCCCGAGGAAATATCGCCGCGGTAGGACAGGATGCCTTCGATCCGCAGACGGCGCGACTGGAAAAATACCTGCTCGTCGATGAGGAATGACGGCTTCATCAATAGAACCCAGTCCTGATCTTCGGCCCTTTCCTCGGGGGGTGGGGATCGCGCACTCCGTCGAGGAGGAAGCCCTGCTCCCTTGCCGCGGCCGATGGCTCAACGCGCGTCCCCAGATCGCGTTCGATCACGTTGGGATAGAAGCCGGAAAAATCGAGCCTGCTCATGACGATCCGTCCCTCCTCTCCATAGTCGGCGTCGCCGCTGAGATCAACCTCGTTCTTGAGCACCCTGATGATGTGGCGCGGCCCGGCGGGAAAGTAATCCATGGGCCTGTCGTCGTCACCGCCCATCTCGAGGGCCACACCGAAGAGGCTGTTCCCGTAACCGGAGAGTGTGACCGCCCGCCCGAATGCGCCGCGAAGAGCGGCGCGCAACTCGGGTGTCACCTCCATCCCGCCGAAGTGAATCCCTCCCACCCGTTCGCGAAGGAGAGGATCGAGCTCCTCGGCAATGGCGAACAGCGTTGGCGGCGTGGCGAACACGGAGACGATCTCTTCCCGGTTCATGACGGCCCGCGCCTGGTCGACGAGGTGGGCCATGTATCGCTGCCGCGCCACCGAACCCTCGGGAAACTTACGCACCCAGCGGGGATCGAAATCGACGGTGAACGGTTCGGCGTTTCCCATGGTGCGCGGCACCTCGCGCGCGGCGCGGCCGATGGCGTGGGGACCGGTGGGCCCCACGAAGAGCCACGCGCCCCCGATCGGAAAGCCGGCCCTCTCCGCAACAGGCCTGAAATTCGCGACGAAGGCGCCAAAAAAATCGCCGCGCGTGAAGGTCGCCGTCTTGGGCGGGCCGGTAGTGCCCGACGATTCCACGAGGATCAGATCGGCCCCATGCTCGATATATCTTCGCGGTAGAAACTCCTCGGCCGGGAGCGTGTACAACGCGCTCGTGTCCATCGGACCGAGCAGAGTCAGATCGCTCACGGTGCGGATCTCGCTCCGCGCATCGATCGCGAGCTCCCTCGCTTTGCGAATCCAATAGGGCGATCCCAGGCCGGGTTCAAAGTGGGCGGCCACCACCTCGCGCACCCACTCGTCCGGATCGCGCCGATACCACGGATAGCGCTCAAGCCTCCTGTCGATGGTCATCGGCCCACCGCCTCCTTTCGCCCGAAAAGAGTGGGCAGGATCAGGAGATCGCCCACCATGGCCCAGAAAATGGTGAGCGCCGTGAGCGCCCCGAACCAACCCATGGGCAAAAAGTTCGAAAAAGCCAGAACGAGGAATCCCACGCAGGTGATGCAAGTGGTGTACACGATCGGCGTTCCCTTCCAGCGCAACGTTTTCTCGAGCGCTGCCCCACGGGTCAGGCCCTGGCCGCGGCACGACCGGTAAGCGACGATCATGTGGATCGTGTTGTCCACGGCGATCCCCACGGCTACCGAGGCGATCATCATGGTGGCCGCGTCGAGCCGCACGCCGAGGAGCCCCATCACCCCGAAATTGACGACCACGGGAAAGATGTTGGGCACCATGCAGAGCAGGGCGAGGACGACCGAGCGCGCGGCCACGATCATGAAAAAGAAGACCACGATCAGTGCCGCGCCGAGGCAGCGAATCTGGCTCGATGTGAGGTACTCCTGCATGGAGACCAGGAGCGGCACGATGCCGGTGAGCGGCGCCGAGGATCCAAATGATTCGGCCGCGGCCGCTTCGACCTCTTTCTTGAACCGGATGAACTCCCCCCCCTCGAACAGAGGCGAGAGGACCGAGACGCGCAGCGACCGTGTGTCGGGCGTGATGTACGCCCCCATCTCCATCTTGAGACCGAGAGCAGGCAGAAGCGCGGCGCAGGCCGGAGCCGGTACGGTTCGAAAGAACTCCTCCGCTCTCCGGCGGAGCGCCTCGAGGGTCAGTCCCTCCTCGATGCGCACACCGAGCGACAGCCTGAAGGCGGCCGCCTTCAGGAAATCGTCGATCGACAGGGTTGTCGCCCCGGCCACCCGCTCATCGAGAGCGTGGCTGAAAGCGCGTATCTTCCCGATCGTCGCGGACAGCAGCTCGTCTGCGCTTCGTTTCACCACGATCTCGAGAGGCGCAAGACCGACGAGACGCTCCTGGATCACGGCGTAGTCCTCGACGAGGGCGTTGTCTTCCTTGAGAAAGCGGAGCGCATTGGTCTCCACCTCGATCCCGGTTGCCAAAAACAGACAGGCAGCCATGAGTCCCAGAGCGCCCGAAAGGATCAGGAGACGATGGTTCACCGTCCAGCCGAGAAGCAGGCCGAATCGGGTACCCGTTCGCGTCTCATCGGCCGACTCGTTCGCGGCGGACCGATCCTGTCGGCGCCCGAGCAGGAGCAGCGCGGGCGCCACGAGAATGTTCACCCAGAAACCGAAGAGGATGCCGCCGGCCGTGTAAGCGCCCAGCTCGCGCACCGGTCCCACATCGCTGAAAAGGAGCGACAGGAATCCGACGGCGGTGGTGATCGACATGAGAAAGCAGGGATACCGGATCTCGGTCAGGGCTTCGGATACCGCTCTCCGCGCAGGGCGCCCGGCCTTCAGCCGCCGGCCGTATGCGGTGAGAAGGTGCACCGCCTGGCTGATCCCCAGGACCCAGAGCACGGTGGGAAATCCCACGGTGATCATGTTGAGCCGTCGGCCGAGGAGGTTGATCACTGCCAGGGAGACGAGAACCGTCACCAGCAGGGATGCGATCGGAACGAGCACGCCGCGCAGATTGCGAAAGAGCGCGGCCAGAAAGAGCATGGTCACCACGAAGACAACGGGAAAGAGCACCCGCGGGTCGCGCGAGCTGAGAGCATTGAGCTCCGCGTTGAGCACTGGCGGCCCGCCCATGCGCAGGCCGAATCCTTTTTCCGCGAGAAATCCTAGGGTCTCCCGCAGATCGGCCACGATCTCGGGCCGCTCCGCCGCGCGCGGATCGATGGTCATGAAGAGTGCCGCCGTCCGACCGTCGGCCGAGACGAGGAGCCCGTCGTAAGTCGGCGTGGCACGAAAAACATCGACCCCTTTATCCACGGGGAGACCGAGAGCGTCGAGAATGGTTGTCGGCGAGAGAGCCGACTCGATACCGCGCACGGCGGCGGCCCGCCTGGTCGCCTCCTCGAGGACCGCCCGTCCCGCTTCGTCAAAAAGCCCGTCGCCCTCGATGGCGGCAATGATGAATTCCTCGCTGCCGAAAGTCTCCACGAAGCGCTGGTAGACGGCGTACTCCGGGCTGTCACCGACGAGCCAGACCTCGAGCGAATTGTCCACCCCAGTGCCGAGTAGAAAAAAGAAGGAGACCAGGCACAGACAACCGGCTGTGGCAGCCGTGATCCACGGCTGTTTAAGAGTTCCCTCCCACAGGGGAAACTTCATAGGGGTATTCCTCGAAAAACTGTTTCAGAACGGGGATCACTGTCAGGGCGCTCTCCAAGTCGCCGGTGATGTCGGTTTTCCCGGCGAAGAACGCCTCGCGCGGGTCCTCGCGGCCCGATGCGATGTCGAGAAAAACACGGACAGGAACGAGAAAGACGAAGGACGCATCCGATGCGTTCCCCTCGTCGATCGCGCTGATTCGCGCCCCGGCCGCCCTGACAGTGTAGGAGCAGATTTCGGTCGTCCCGACCGCGTCGGTCGTCCCGACCGTGTCGGTCAGAGTGACGGTGAACACGGCATCGAAATTCTTGAGATCGTCGAGCAGGGGCCGGTCCGCGAAACCGGCCAGGTGCCGGGTGAAGAAGGCGCGCGCTTCGGCTATCTCGGACCCCTCTGCGCTGGCTTGAGGCTGCGGCTGATGACGCCCCCACCCCACGTCGCGCGCATAGGTGATGATCCGATCGATGTACTCACCGTCGACCCGCGGCGGCTCGAGCCCCGACGATTCGAGAGCGGCGGCCGTGTTGCGGTCGTCGAACTCGATGCGCGTGTCGAAGTAGGGGCGGTACTCGGTCACGGCGTTGACGATGCGTTTCTCGCGACCGGTCAATCGCTCCTCGGGTAGGTCTGACCGGGACATGAGCGTGATCCCCCGGGCGCCGAGGACGCCGAGCACAAGCTCGAGATGGTCCCTGTTCTTCGGAACGTCTTGCGTGACCAGGTGGAAGATGCGGCCGTCGGGCGCCTGGTTTTGCGCGATGTGAAGAACTCCATCGGCCACGTAGTCGATCGGCACGATGCTCATCACCCCGTCGGGATCGACGGGAAAACGGAGTTTCAAGTCGGGAAGCGCGTCACCTCCGCTCCGCCGCGCCTCGCTTTTTCGCAGGAGATCGACGGCATGAAACCACCGGTAGAGGGTGGAAAAAACCGAGGTGAACCCGCACGCCCTGTCGCCGAGGATGATCGACGGCCGAAAGACGAGCCCCCGAATCGCACCGCCCGCGATGGCGGCGTGCACCAAACCCTCGGCGTCCCACTTGGTGCGTTCATAGTCGTTCCGGAACGAGGGCGGATCGGAACGGTATTCCTCGGCCGCCCCGCCCTCCGTGCATCCGCAGACGAACGCCGTCGACAGGTGGTGAAGATCGGCGCGCGCCGCGCCGCAGAAGTCGATGATGCGGCGAACTCCGCCGACGTTGACCTTCTCGAGGCTGGTTCGCTGCCGACCGTCGAAGGCGACCAGTGCGGCTGCATGGAGCACCGCGTCCGTCTCCGACAGGAGATTACCGTAATCGGCCTCGCCGAGCCCGAGCCGCGGGAGAGTGACATCGCCCTCGACAACCCTTATCTTTTTGCGATCGACTCTCTTCTTGAAAACGCTCTCCATCCGGTCGATGGCGAGGCAAATTCGATCGAGTCCCGAAATCCCCGAACCGGGACGAGCGAGCAGGATCGGACTGTGTCCCGCGAGCAGCACCCTGAAGGCGAGGGCCGAGCCCACGAAGCCTGTGCTCCCCGTGATCAGCATGGTGCGGTCATTGGTCATGGTGTAACTCCAGCAGGTGATCGATGGCCGACGCGGCCTGTTCCAGCGAGCGCTCGTCGGGCGCTCCGCGAAAGGACGCGCTCACCCGTCCCCCCGGCCCGGCCACCATAAGGGTGGTCTCGCTCGTGTCGAGCCCGCATTGGGTCGCGATCGCGCCGTCCCAGTCGAGCAGGATCGGCACGCCGGGCGGGTCGGCCCCGTCGCGAATCCGGCTCTTGGCGATCGATTCGAAGAGGCGCACCACGGCGGAAAGATCGACGATCCGGAAGATGGCGATCCGCGCGCCGTAGCGGGCGGTGAGGGCATGATCCCATTCGGTGTTGGTCCCGGCAGCGCTCGATGCGCCCACGATCAGAACAACCGGCGTGTGGCCCTCGCCGGTGAAGGAGTGGACGCGATCCTCCTGGTCCTTCAGCCTGAATGGGCGCAGCACGAGAGTGCCGCCATGGTCGGCCGGCCTCTCGGCCGCGGGCGCGCTGCACCCTCCCCCTAACAGAAGCACAACGGCAAGCAACCCGCCGGCCACGATACGCCATGGGGCCTCTGTCATCTCTTCTCCAGGGCGTCGAGCAGTCTCTGAGCATAGACGAAGTTGTGCGGCGAGAACCGGTCGATGGCATCGAAGACCTTTTCCGTCTCCACATCGTCGGGAACAGCACCCTCGGCAAAGAGCCGCTGGCGGCGCGCGGCGACGAGGCCGATGCACTGGCTCAGGTAAGCGCCGTAGTTGTCGTTGTGGCACGACACGCACCGCGGCCGGACCAGGTAGGCGGCCGCCTTGTGATCGCCGGGCCGATGGCAGTCGGCGCACTCGACGAGACCATACATGGCGTCGGGCTCGGAAGGAACGAGGTCAGCGAAAAGCGTCCCCCTGAAGAAGGCCGCGGCCTCGACGTGGCAAGTCGAACAGGTCGATCCGATCACCGTGTAGGAGAGATCGGCGTGGCAGTCCGTGCATTTCTTGTTGGCATGAAACCCCGAAAGCCCGAAGCCGGTCTGCTTGTCGTGATCGAAGGCGACGTGCTTCCCCTCGAAACCTTGAGTCACGTGGCACACGTCGCAGGCGCCCTCGAGGCGCCCGGCATGGGGATCGTCGTGGCAGGCGGCGCACTCTGTTTTGCGCGGCCGGTAGACTCCGTTCTCATGGCACGCCGAGCAGGCGACGAGCTTGTGGCTGCCGGTGAGCGGATAGCCCGAATCGGTCCCGTGGTCGAACTGGAGAAAAGCGCCCGTCCACCCTCGCGTCTCATGGCAGTCGACACAAGCCTTCGTCGATGCGAACTGGCCCTGGTGCGGGTCCTGGTGACAGGCGGCGCACGACCCTTCCACGCCGCGCCATCGGCCCGCGTCGTGGCATTTGGCGCAGTCGAGGTCCTTGTGCGCACCGGTCAGCCCGAAGGCGCTGTCCCGGCTGTGATCGAAATCGAGGAAGCGCCCCTTCCACCCCGATGTGCTGTGGCAGGCGGTGCACGTCTTGTCCGACGCAAACTGGCCCTTGTGCGGATCTTCGTGACACGCGCCACAGGCGGTCTCGAGAGGCCTGAAGCGCTTCATCTCCTCGTGGCACGCGGCGCAGGCCACCTCCCGGTGGCGGCCGCTGAGCGGATAGCGCGACATGGTCTGATGGTCGAAGAGGAGATCTTCGGCCGTCCAGCCGTGATCGAAGTGACAGTCGTAGCACTCCTTTTCGAACTGCTCCGCGTGCGGGTCTTCGTGGCAGCCGCCGCACGTCCGAGGCAGGCCGATGTAATAGAGCTCCTGGACCTTGCGCTGCTTTTTGTTGACGGCGTGGCACGCTTCGCATTCGAGGTCGTGGTGCTTGCCGGTCACCCGAAAGAGAGCAGTGTCGTGGTTGAAAAGGGTCCTGTCGAGTTCGACGATCTTCCGGTCGCGCCCCTTGTGCTCGGCGTGGCACGAGTGGCAGGCGCCCTTGATCTTTCCGTGAAAGCCGGCCTTCTGCCGCATCCGCTCCCGAATCTCCTTGTGGCAGTCGAGACAGAGAGAGTTCTTGAGTCCCTTGCGTCCCTCATGGCACGCGGCACAGCCCGAATCGGTCTCCACAGCGGCGTGAGCGGCGCTCACCGGTCCGGGAGAAAGCATGGCGTCGAGCCAGCTGACCTTGCTTTTCTTTTGCGGCTCCTCGCTGCCCTGGCCGAAAAGAAGCGCCGCGCTGAGACAGAACAGGATCGTCAAGACCAGGCCATACCGCCGATCGCTCTTTTGCAAAAGGGCCGTCATTTCCCGGACTCCTTCTTTTTCTTCGGCGGTTTCCGATCGGAATGCGCCACGGCCGGAGCCGGAGATTTTGCGATGGCCTGTCGCTCCAGACGCGGAAGTATTTTGAGCCACGTCGGGTGGTGGTGTTCGAGCCACTTCACATCGACGAATCCGGAGAGCATCGCGTTGAGGGAGTGGCGCGTCGAGCGATTGATCAAACCCATGTAAATGTGGCCGCTCACGAGAACGAGCAGTATGACGAAGACGGCCACGTGGATGTTGTACATCAAGAGCTGGCCAGGTTCGAAATGCATGGAGTAGCCGGTGATCGCGAGCGCCCACTTGCCGACGATCTGGCCGAGAAGGTTGAGGCGCTGTCCGGCGTTGAAGCGTCCCACGACCGGTTCGCCCAATCGGGGCAAGAATCGCCGCGCCGGCCCCATGAGCCAGACGAACTCGGACAAGGTCCACCGAAAAGCGTTCGCCGTCCACCGCACACCGGCGCGCCAGTCGCCGATCAGAAAGATGAGCGCGGGACCGAAGAAGTAGACGGCCCCCACATAGACATGCCAGAGATGAATCGTGGCGATCAAATCGTTCGAGAAACCGAATGCCCCTCGCAAAAGCAAAATCGCCCCGGTGGTGGCGAGGGCGAAAAAGCTGACGGCGTTGACCCAGTGCATGAGGCGCTCGATGCGCACGAAGCGATAGGCGCGACTCCCGTCGACATGATGCTGCTCGTATCCGCGCATCATCGCTCCTCTCCGCTCCTGATGATGAACTGGGCCGCTTTCATATCCGCCACGCAGGCGACCTCTCTGCCCTGCCGGTCGACGCGGATGAGACGCAGATGAAACAACCCGCTCGCCACGGAGCGGCCACTGCCGAGGTCGGGCAGGGCGACCGAGACCGATTCGCCCGGATCGAGCTGCGACCCCAGATCCTTGACGAGTTCCTTTTTCAAGATCTCGAACTGCGGGCCGTCCTGGCCGGTGAAGGTCACGGTCAGGATCGCTTTGCGGAATCCGTAATCGCCTGTGGGGATCGGATGGGGCAGCAGGTTGGTCACCCTGACCGATCCACGATCACCGCTGCCGGAAGAACTCTCGATCGCGAACCCGACGGCGTCCACTTCCGGCACGATGCGGGCGTCGAAGGTGTGGCGCCGCAGGTCGAACTCGTCGTGGAGGGCGACAAAGACCCCGGAGACGAGGTCGGTCGCCTGGGTGAGCTTGCGGCGCACGGGCGCCATGTGGCACTGCTGGCAGGTTCTGACCGCGGGATCGCGCCCGCGTACCGCCGACCACGATTCGAAGGTGCCCTGGTGGCACGTCCCGCAGAGATCGGCCTCGAAGTAGAAGTCGGGATCGGCCTGGGTGGCATGGGGCGTCGTCATTCCCGACGAGAAGAAGGGCCCGTGGTGTTCGCCGTCGATGAGATGGCACGCGATACAGGTCACCCCCTCGTCGCGGTAATAGTGCCTCGCCCGGATCCCCTTCCCCTCCGTGGCCACTGTCTCGGGGATGTGGCAGGGGAGGCACGTCTCGACCTGGTAGTCGAGAGTCAACTCCCTGAAAGACCGGTTGGCGAAGGCGGCCGCGTGCTTCGACGAGTGCCACTCCTCGTAGATGTCGACATGGCATTGGCCGCACTCGGCCGCCGTGGGCGCCTTGATCTCCACCGTGGTGAGCGTCTCGTCATGAAAAGCACACGAGCCGATCCAGAACAAAGCGAGCACAAAAGCGAAACGCCGCCATACCGCAATCGTTTGGATCGTGTTTCTCATATCAGAGGTATCCGCTTCAACCTGGCCGTTGACCGGCAAGAATATCTTCCAGTGCGTTGCAGAGCGCGTCAATGTTTTCGTTCTCGATCACCAGCGGCGGCATGAAGGTGAGCACGTTGCGGCCCGGCCCTGTCTTGCCCGCCAGGAATCCGCGGTCCTTGAGCTCCTCGAGGATGATGTCGGTGCGGTCGGCGTCAGGCGCGCCGCCATCGGCGATGAGCTCCATGCCGAGCATCAGGCCCCGGCCGCGCACCTCGGCGATCCACGGCCGATCATGAGCCATCTCCTCGAGCCGCGCCTTGAGAAGCCCGCCGAGCTCGGCGCTCCGCTGGGGAAGATTTTCTTTTTCCATGTAATCGAGAACAGCCACGCCCGCCGCAGCCGACACCGCATTGCCGCCCGTCGTCGACGCGCCCGGCCGGGTGTAGTGGGAGGCGATCTCGTCGCCGGCGATGAAGGCGCCGATCGGCGTGCCGTTGCCGAGCCCCTTGGCCACGGTCAGGATCTGGGGAACGACGCCCTCGTGTTCGCAGGCAAAGAACCGCCCCGTCCGCCCGAATCCGGTCTGCACCTCGTCGAGAATCAACAGAATGCCGTGGCTGTCCAGAATCTCGCCGATCCGCTTGAAGTACCCCTCGGGCGGCACCACGATCCCGCCATTGCCCTGGATCGGTTCGGCGATCAACGCGGCCGGGCTGCCCGACGTCGACGACGCGATCAGGTCGTTGAGCTCCGACGCGCAGGCCAGATCGCAGGTATCCGGATTCTCGGAGCATCCGAGGCACTTGGGCGCTCTCAGAAAGGATATCCCCCCAACCGGGTTGGGGTCGGTGCGCCACATGCCGAGACCGGTCAGGCTCATGGTCAGCTTGGTCCGACCGTGGAGTCCGCCGCGCAGGGCGATGAACTCGCTATTGCGGCGGACGAGCGACGCCAGCAGGCAGGCGCCCTCGTTGGCTTCCGAACCGGAGTTCACGAAAAAGGTGCGCTTGAGGTCGCCTGGCGTGACCGCGGCGAGCCGTTCGGCGAGATCGAGAATGGGACGGGTCAGGTAGATGGTCGTCGTGTGCTGGAGCCGCTCCATCTGGCGCTCGACGGCGTCGACAACGAAAGGGTTGCAGTGGCCGCACTGGACCACGGAGACCCCAGCGTAGAGATCAACATAACGCGTGCCGTTGCTGTCGAAGAGGTACTGCATCTCGCCCCGCTCGATCACGGGCGGATCCTTGTAGAAGTGAAAGACGCAGGGAAAGAGAAAGTTGTTCTTCTTCTCGATCAATTCAGCAGCGTCGCGGTTCATCTCTCCTCCTCGTATTCGGTCGCACCATGCTCGCAGAACAACCATTCGGAAGGTCGTCAACAGGAACGACCCCGTAACGCGCCCCGCCTTCGAAAAGCCCCGCGGGCGAACATCTTTCGAGCTCGGCCAGATCATCCTTCCGAAACCACCCCGGATCGCGCGCGTAGATCCGCCGCAGGGCGTCCCGATAGATCTGCACCACGCGCGCTGCCGCCGCAGGCTCATGGCTGAACAGATTCAGCCTCAAGCTCGACACCCCGCACTCGAGAAGACCGCCGAGCCTGTGGAGCAGGCAGATGTGGCGCGGGAAGAAGACGCCGTTCCTGCAGTGCACGGTCGGCCTGATCGGGTAGGCGTCGCCCGCGTCGCTTTCGAGTACGTAGGTCTTCTTGTCGCAAAAGTGACGGCACGATCCGGGATCGAAGTTCTTGTCCACACCCAGTCGGATCAGGCAGTCCTCGGTGAACATGGCCTGGAGATCGCCATGAACGACCCACTCCGCTTCGAGGGGCAGAGGCCTGTCCATGAGGCCGAACTGGTCGAGGGAGATCTCGGCAGAGAGCGCCGCGCGCGTGACTCCCTCGTCGGCCAGAAGCCGGAGCGCGGCGCTGTTGAAGATGTTGAATGCCGAGTCGGCCATGAGGAGCGCATCGGAGTGCTCGGCGACGACGCGCACCTGGCCGACGTTTCCGGCGATCCACCCGTCGGGCGCCGGATCGATCGACGCCACCCAGCGTCCGAGATGATCGATCTCGTTGTCGACGGTCACGGGCGGAAGAATGACGGCGCTCTTCGCCCCCAACCCGCGGCACGTGGCCACGGCCCGTCCGATGTCGCGCCCTGTCCACGCCCCGTCGAAAAGAGCGAAGTCAGTGGCGAGATAGACCCAGTCGGGCTCGACGGCGAGCACCGGCTCTAGCAGGGCCGGGTCGTGAATGGCCGCACAGACCTCGGGCGGCTTCGAGGTCAGACGATCGGGCGCGATCGAATCGACGGCGAGCGAAGGCAGACGCGCCGCAGAGGAAAATTCGTGCGGTTCGCGCCGGCCGCCCGTCGCCATCGACGCCGCACCCCGGTCGCCGAGAGCGTGGCACGAGCCGAAATCGCGCACCCGCGTCTTGAAGAGCACGTCGGCGTCAGCCCGATCCTCGCGATACTGAAAGGGATCGTCGTAGTAGCGGTCGATCGCCCTGCGATAGACGCCCACCACGTTTTCGAGAAAATCGGCGGGCCGCATCCGGCCCTCGATCTTGAGAGACGCGATCCCCGATTCGACGATCTCAGGCAGAGCGTGAAAGAGGCAGAGATCCTTCCGCGCCAGGAAATATCCGGCCTTCCCCTTCGCGCCCGGTCCCGAGCCGGCGATCTTCCACGTCCAGCGGCAGGGCTTGAGGCAGCGGCCGCGGTTGGCGCTCTGTCCAAAGACGATTCCGCTGAGATGGCAGAGCCCGCTCTGCACGGAGCACATGTCGCCGTGCACGAAATACTCCATGGGCACACCCGAGCGCCGTCCCATCTCGGCCGCCTGGGCGATGGATACATCGCGCGATGTGATGATCCGGCTCACCCCGTGGCTCTTGAGAAAGGCCGCAAAAGGAGCGGAGTGGACATTCATCATGGTGCTGGCGTGAATCTCCATTGCGGGAGGTTTCTCGGAGAGCGCGCGCAGAAGGCCGAGATCCTGGATGATCACCGCGTCCACACCGAGCGCCCCGAGAGCGGACACATATTCGAGGGAATCGACGATCTCGTGATCGCCGAGAAGGTTGTTGACCGTGACGTAGATGCGCGCGCCGGCAGCGCGGGTCTTTTCCACGGCGACCGCCATGGAGTGGTCGTCGAAGTGGAAGCTCGAGCGGTGGCCGCGCATGCCGAAGCGCTTCCCGCTGAGATAGACCGCGTCGGCGCCGGCGGCGAGGACGGCGCAGAGCGCCGCCATGCCGCCCGCGGGCGCGAGGAGTTCGATTCGATTTCGTTTTTCCATCATACCAGATCGAACCCGGTCGCTCCGGGCTCAGAAAATATCAGCCGTCTGGGCGAGGGGGACCGGAATCGGCATCCCCAGCCTTCCGGCCGCGTTGTGACTGAATCCAAAGGCCGCCGGCGGCGGATGGCGGACAGCCATCTCGGCCGGATCGGCGCCGCGAAGAATCTCGGCCGCCATCTCACCGGCGATTGCGCCGAGAGCGCCATGGTCGGCGTAGACGGCCATGATCGCGCCTAAAAACCCCGCCCGCGTGCTCGAACCGATCACCGGCGCCCGCGCCTCGTAAAAAACACGGATCCAATCGTCCATCGTCTCCTCGAGATCGGGAGAGAAAGATAGAAGATGAACCAGCCCAGGGCGCAGCGGCTCGGGATGGCCCGAGCGCACCTCGTCGATCATCGTCCTGATCCCCCGGCTCTCGAACGCAGCGGAGAGAAGGCGCGCTTCCCAGAGCGACAGGTCGTCGTTGCGATCGGCAATGATGGCGATCTCGGCGAGGTCGGGAAAAAGAAGCGCGATCTTGTCGATCTTGGCATGAGGATCGAGCCGGCCGCACACACCGGTCACGTTCCCGCCGGGACGGCTCTCGCTCTCGACCAGACCGGCGAAAAGGGGGTGAAAAACAGGCGCGAACAGAACCGGTGTCCCGGTCCGCGCCGTGGCATCCCTCAGTGCGGCCACGGCAGGGGTCAGACAGCCGAACAGAAGGTCACAGCCCCGCTTAACCAGCTTCCGGGCGAGGCGGGGGCAATTTTTTTCAACACCGCCCGCATCGAGGATCTCGTGGCCCACCGTGCGGCCAAGGCTCTTTTCGATCGCACCGACGAACCCCCAGGCCGCGTCCTCGAGCTGGGGAATGAACTGGAGGATGCCGATGCGCGGAACGCGCCTGGTGCTGGAAGTGTCGCCCAACGGTAGGCCTCTTTTCAAGATCACGGGATTCAGTTCGGATCACGAACACTATATAGCTCTTATAACGGGCAAAGAAATAAAAAAAACGCCCAGAAAGACCTCGCGATGGAACGGGCGATACAGAGCCCGAGGCCGGTTCCATTGCTCGCCCCCTCCGATTCTCTCTCGCTCTCCGGTATTCGCTTTTCCGGGGCGGCGCGGATGGCGATCTCCGCGCCTGGAGGGGTATGACGCCTTGCGTTTTCGACGAGGATCAGAACAAGACGACCCAACATTAAGAAATGGTAATGACTGCTTCATCGCCGCTTCATTTTGCGGAACTACAATTCTCAATTTGCGGCAAGGTTAGACGATTTGTTATGGATATTTTAAGCTCCACGAACTGATGTCCGCGATCTGAGGAGGGTCATCCAGACGCCACTACAGATCGAAACCCACAGAACCGAAGTACTGGCTGTCAGCAAGGGACGCAATGGCGGCCACAGAGTACTCAAGCTACTCAGCGACGGCGATCCGATTGTGCTGAAATGCTGAAGAGATACAGAAAGAGATCTTCATTGGTCTTTAAAGTATCCACTCTTGCAGTCGCTTTGCTTCTTTTTCTGTTCTGCACCTTCATTGCAGCCCAGGAGGAAGAAGAGAGCGGGACCGAGCAGAAGTTCGATCTGGCAAGATTTCTGTCCATCAGGCTTCACGGTGAGGAGTTCAATCTGTCGTTCGGCGGCCGATTCGTGTTGGACGCTGTCAGGTACAGCCATGCCAATGACCGCCGCAGTGGTTTCGAGTTCGACGATGCCCGACTGATTTTCGAAGGCGACTACAGGTCCTTTCACTGGTTGGTCGAGCCGGACCTGATAGGCACGGATACGCCGCGGCACCTGTACGAAGCCTGGGGAAGTCTCGATGTCGATGCCGCGCTCCGCTTGACGGCCGGACAGTTCCGGGTCGCGCTTGGGAGCGAATTTGCAACCGGTGAGAAACACCTTCCACTCACTGGATACGGTTTTAGTTCGTACCTCGACGGCCGCTACGACGTTGGTTTTCGCGCCGATGGAAACCTCCTCGATGAGAGCGTCTGGTACGAGGCCACGGCCACCATCGGATCCGGATTCGACCTGGAAGGACACCGCCGGCAGAATCCGCAGTACTCGCTCCGTCTCGTGGGCCATCCTTTTCAGTGGGTTTTTCCCGACGCGGACGCCTTTTCGGGACTCTTCGTCGGTGTCGCGTTGGCCCACAGTCCGGACGGCGACGAACAGATCATTGTCGCCACCCCGCTCGAGTCGGTTGTTTTTCGAACGCGCGATCTCGACGGCGGCGCGACCCGATGGCGCCATCTCGAGTTGGGTTACAGCACGGGCCCGGTCCGGATCGGTTGGGAGCACGTTGTCGGAAGCTACGATGACGTGCCGGTGGGCGGCGGGCGAGAGGAAGACATGGATCAGCTCACGGCCTGGTCCTTGTTCGGGTTCTGGAATATCACGGGCGAGGAGCAGATCTGGAAACGGGGCCGCTGGGTAAGCCGGACACCGGAGCCGGAAGGCATCTTCTCCGGAAGATGGGAGATCGCCGCCCGCCACTCCAACGCCGACATCGACCGCAACCTTTTCGTTTACGCACTCACCGGCTACGACCCATCCACGCAGGAGGTCCGGACATTCAGCCTCGATCTCAACTGGTATCCGGAGGAATGGATGCGCCTTACACTCGGGTGGGTCAAGACGATCGCCGACCACGAGCTGAGCACCTTTGGCGGGACCAACAGGGATTCATCATTTCTGTTGCGGGTCACGCTCGGCTTCTAGCCCGGCCGCCACTGGAAGCGCTCGAGCGCTATGCGGCCTTTCCCGTCGAACAGGACACCTTCTTCCTCGAGAAGGCGGCGCTGGATCTTCTCGAAATGAGGATCGCTCTGCGCGCTCACCCGTCCCTGGGCGTTGATCACGCGCTGCCAGGGCACGTCGTGGTCGTCGGGGAGGGCGTTGAGCGCATAGCCCACCTGGCGCGCGTGGCCGGGGAGATCGACGAGCTCGGCGATCTGGCCGTAGGTGGCGACGCACCCCTTGGGGATGCGTTTCACCATGTCGTAGATGAGGGAGTAATTTCCCACGCTGGACTCCTCCTGAAGGCGCGGAACGGATTGACGGTCATTTCTTCTCGAAATCGGGGTTGGGCGTTGGAAAGCGCGCGTCCATCTCCTTCTGCCAGGCGTGGAGCCGCGCGCGGAGCGCGGCGGCTTTTTCAGGCTCGGCCCGCGACAGGTCGTTCTTTTCGCCGAGGTCCTCCTCGATGTTATAGAGCTCGACGCGCCCATCCTCGAAGAACTCGATGAGCTTCCAGTCGCCGGCGCGAATCGCCGCCGACGGGCTCCCGCCCTGGTTGCCGTAGTGGGGATAGTGCCAGTAGAGGGCGTCCCTCTCGAGGCCCGGTTCGCCGCGCAGCAGGGAAACGAGGCTGACGCCGTCGAGATGCTGCTCGTTCTTCATCGGCAATCCGGCCATGGCGAGCATGGTGGGATAGAAGTCGGTGCTGATCACGGGGCACGCGCACACGCTCCCCGCCTCGGTCACGCCCGGCCACTTGATCAGCCACGGTTCGCGGATCCCGCCCTCGTAAGTCCACCCCTTGCCCGCCCGCAGGGGAAGGTTGCTCGTCGGGTGCCCCTCGGAGGTGCTCAGGCCGCCGTTGTCGGACATGAAAATGATTGCCGTGTTCTCAGAGACCCCCAGGCGTTTCAGGCCGTCGAGCACCTTGCCCACGGCCTGGTCCATCGCCTCGATCATTCCGGCATAGACGGCGTGATCCTGAACGAGACGCGCCTTGCGTTGGCCCTCGGCGCCCCAGACCTCTGCATCGCCTTTCTGGGCGAAGGCTTTCTTCTCGTATTTCGCCTGCAGGTCGGCGCGCGCCATGAGCGGCGTATGAACCGAGTAGAAGGAGAGGTAGGCGAGAAAAGGCGCGTCGCCGCAGCCCTCGATAAAGCGCACCGTCTCCGTGGCGAGCCGGTCGGGAAGGTGCTCGCCGTCGGGGCCGTCGTCGAGGCGCGGGTTTCCATAGGGAGAAAAGTACTTCTTGCCCCCGTAGGGGCCGCCCCTGTGATGGCCGCCCTTGTTCACGTCAAAGCCCTGGTCCTCGGGATAGAAGCCCTCGGGACCGAGATGCCACTTGCCGGCGAAGAAGGTCTTGTAGCCCGACTGCCCGAATGCCTCGGCCATGGTCGTTTCCTCGAGGGGAAGCCTGTCTTCGTAAGGAGCCGGAAGGAGCGGTTTGGTTTTCTTCCAGCGCTTGGGTATCTTGTCGGGTTGCGGCGCGCCGAAGTAATCGGTCGTCGCCATCCTCGCCGGGTACTTGCCGGTCATGATGCTCGCCCGCGTGGGGCTGCACACGGGGCAGGCCGCGTAGCCGGTGGTGAACCGCATGCTGGCTTGCGTCAAGCGGTCGATATGGGGAGTCTCGTAGAAATCGCTTCCGAAGCAGGCCGCGTCGGTCCACCCCATGTCGTCGACGAGGATGAAAACAAAGTTGAGATTCTCGTCCCCGGCAGCAGCGAACAAGCCGGCGGGCAGGGCGGCCGCGGCTGTTCCGGCTCCGACCGATTTGAGAAAACTCCTGCGCGTCACCTTGGTCATGATTTCACTCCAAACAGTTCGACCTCGAATGCCTCGGCATAGGGGGCATCGAGGCGGAGTTCCTTTGCGATCGCCTTGTTCACGTCGAGAATGCGGTCGTCGATGCCGTGGCCGCGCGTGTTGAGATTGCGCTGGTGCTGGGTGTCGTGGAAGCGGAGAAGCTGGGCTTTCCAGCGAGCATCGCCCTCGGTGAACTCGGTGTAGAAATCGACGGTCATACCCGTTGTCTTGGGATCCCTGAAGAGAAACGCCGCGACCGGCCGATCGTTCGCGGCAGCAATCCGCCTGAACATGGCGTGAAACCTCTGATGCCCCTTGTTCGTGTCCCGCCCGTGAGGAAGAAAAACCAGATTGGGCCGGCAGCGGGCGATCACCTCGTGCAGGATCGCCTCGTTGTAGGCGGACTCGGTCGGATTCTGGTCGTCGTCCTCATCGAGGTCGAGAAAGCTCAATCGCTCGTCGGGCAGGCCGAAAAAGCGGCAGCTCGCCCGCTGCTCGTCCTCCCTGATGGCCGCCTTGCGTGACCGCGTGGCCTGTGGCGAGTAGGAATCCTCCACCCCGCTGCCCGTGCGCGTCACCGCGGCGCCAATCGTGTGTCCCTGCTCCATGAGAAGACGCAAGGTCACGCCGACCTCGTCGAAGTCGTCGGGATGGGGTCCGAGGAGAAGCACCTTCTGTCCGGCCGGGATGCGAAGCGATCGGAAAGACCGGGGATCGCCCGCCTCGAAGAGGATCGACATGTCAGGACCGTTCATTTTCCTCCCAGCGCGGCAGCGCCACACTCCGAGCAGAAGGTTGAACCGCGGAACGCGCGAGGCGTACTCCCGGTAGCGTTCGCCGAACCGCTTCTCGCAAAAGGCTTCCTCCTCCCTCGCCTGGAGGTAGAACGCGCACGACGACAGAAAAGCGAGCACCGCGGTGACCGGATGCTGCGACTGCGCGGCGAAGCCGACGACGAGAAGCACATAGCCGACGTACTGGGGGTGCCTCACGATCGCGTAGAGGCCGCATTCAACGACTGTGGTGGTGCAAAAGTATGCTTGGCCCTTTTCGGGCCGACCATGGCGTTTGAGCAACCAGAAAGGCGCGAACATGAAAACCACGGAGAGGAGAAAGCAGGGGATGGCGATCGCCTGGATCGCGTTGCGCGGACCGCGCTCGATAAAGACCTGGATCACGAGCAGGGCGGCGGCGGGCAGGACCGCGATGAGTTCCCACCTCAGGGGCCGTCTTTCCTCCTCGCTCCCTTCCATGGGGCTCCTTTCGAATCGATGTTCTCATTGATTCCCGTGATCGGGATCACTAAAATAGGGTGCAATTTTCTCTCTACGCACATTCAGGCTGCTTTCGATAACTGATACTG
>CAYXGI010000076.1:0-21323 GCA_964464495.1 uncultured Phycisphaerales bacterium | reverse complement strand
GGCCCTCCTCGACATCAAGCTGGGGCCCGACGAGATCCACCTCTACGAGAGCAACAACCACTCGGGCAACTTCATCGATTCCATCCGGAATTGCACGCCCGCCGTGAGCCCCGTGGGCGCGGCCGTTCAGTCCGACATCATCTCCCACCTGAGCGACATCTGCATCAGGGTGGGGCGCAAGATCGTCTGGAATCCCGAGAAGGAGGAGATTGTAGGGGACGAGGCCGCAACGCGCATGCTCAACCGGCCGCTGAGGAGTCCTTGGCGGCTGTAGCGAGACTGGACGACTTCACTATTAACGCCATGGGCCAGGGGCGATCCACGAGCTGCGAAACGGCAGGCTTCTGGCAAGCGCCATCGCAACAGGCTCGAGGAATCCTTTGATCGGTGTCTTCCGATTTGCGAAGGTCTTCTCGATCGCCTCGGCCAGAATTTTGCCCCTGAAATCGAACTGATTGCAGAGCATCCAGATGTCGTAGAAGTCCTTCATCCGGCTGTTCAGATTCCCAAAAGTCACCATGGCCCGGAATTTTTCGGCGATCGTGCTCTCCTTGCTGTAGCCGTACAGCCTGGGCGCGGGAAAGTCAAGCAGCGTGGGGAAGGACGCCTTGCGGGGACTTGGTACAACGACGTCCCCGAAACCGATATCCACCTGGATGGAGATGCGGGCATTTCCGAGGAGTCCATGAAGCCGGACGCGCAAGCCTTCGTATTCCGCGTCCTCCGTGATCCTGGCGACCGTCACCGAGCGGCTGTCGAAGGACAGACCGTCCGGTTCGACATCCCCTTCACAAGCCTCTCGCACGGCAGCGGTGATTACATCGCGACTGTTGCTGATTTTCCCGAGCAGATCGATATCCATCGTGGGGCGTGATGCCGGCTTGTGCCAAATCCAGAACATCAAGGCCCCCTTGAGAATGAAGCTGTTCGCAAGGGGACTCCGGGAGAGACGATAGAGAAAACGTTCAATGGCGAAATACTGCAGGAGCTCGTTGAACGGACGTCTGGTTTCTTTTGCTTTGTTGAGAAGGCGCTGATGTACCGAGGCGGAAATGTTTTTGACATCACGTGCCATCAAAGTAGCGCCTCCAGGTAGGGCCGAATGATTTTTTTCACCCGGCAAATTGACGCATAACGCATCAGATCGTCCACCCGGAGTCTCATCCTTTCGCGATAAAAACGGATCGCCTCCACCGTTGTGTCGATACCGATCCTGTTCCGGAATTTGAAACAGTCAGCGAGCGTCTTCTCGGGGGAGTAGATGCGTACTCTGATGCCGTCCAGTTCGTGAATCTCCACGCCCTCGGAGAATGCCTCTCCGTTGAAGCGATAGGTCTTGACCGGTGGGTGGTCCAGGCGCGGTTCCTCGGCACCACGCGCCAGTGCCAGATGCACCTCGTGAGGTATCTGAGTCGTGAGATCATGAAAGGCCAGTGCAGAGACGAGGCAGATCACTCCAGTGGGAATCCGGGACGCGACCGTCACAAAATCAGGATTTCCGAGCGGAGGGCTGTCTGCGAGGCGATAAACTCCGCGGCTCACCGTTTCCAGAATTCCGTTATCCCGCATGGCGTAGAGCGTACCAGGATGGATTCCTGCGCGAAGGGCCTGCGCGGTGCGGAGTATTCCACCCTGTTTCCTGAAAATGAACTCAGCCCTTTCGAATCTGTCGCTCTGGTCATTCGTTCTCTGAGATGTCATTGATATGAATACCTATAGTTGTTGACTTGTGCAGGTAAAACTATCACGCCCTTCCCGGCCTGTCAACTTGTCTGCCAACAACCTGTGTCTGTGGCAGCGACAGATGTCGATCCGGCCCACCTGAGCGACAGCGGTGACCGAGACCGCTGAAAATTCACCGGTCTCGGTCGTTATTCCTTTTAATCCTTCTTGACTTAAAAGACTACATTTTGTAGTTAAATAACTACGAAATGTAGTCAACTGTTTTTTCAAGGGGTCACTATGGCTCGCTCAAATACCACAACTTCTTCTTTGGTGAGGCTTTTTCCCAATTCTGCTGTATTGGATATTCTTGGATTGCTTTTGCTGCACCCCGATCGGCAGTTCTACCAAAGGGAAATCGCCGTGTCGACTGGGGGCACCGTTCTTCAAGTCCAGCGTGCCTTGAAAAGAATACAAGACGCTGGATTGGTTGAGAAGAGCCGAAAGGGAAACAGAGCCTACTACATCGCTCGTCGGGATCATCCGGCTTTCGAGGACCTCAAACGCCTCCTCATCAAGACGGTTGCCCTTGGAGACCAGCTTCGCAGCGCATTCCGGCCGCTTGGTAACCAAGTGGCCCTGTGCTTCGTCTATGGTTCCGTCGCCTCTGGGGCTGAAAATTCAGCCAGTGACGTCGATCTTTTTGTTGTGGGAGAGCTTTCATCTCGTCAGGCCGCCAGAATCTTGGGTCCACTGGGTCGAAAGCTCGGGCGAGAGTTCAATACTGTGATCTACCCGGAAAAGGAGTTCCGCACCAAAGCCCGTAGAGGAAATCAGTTTGTTCGGGAAGTCATCTCGGGCCCTAAGATCTGGCTCATGGGAAACGATGATCTGCTTACAAAAATGGTTGAGTGAGCGGCGCCTGCGCAAACATCGATCTTCTCCGGAGGAGATCAGGGGTCTCTTGCGTGTTGTGGAACGCGATATTGCGGACGCCGGTCATCCGGGGATGCTACTCGTGGAGGTTCCTCGTTTCAAGAGCGAGGGATCGAGTGCACCGACATTGCCGCGATGGCAAGCGGATCATCAGTTCCACGGTCCTCCGGGAGGCCACAACTTGTCGAAGTTCTCGCCGGCCGCACAGGTCTGCAACAAAGGCATGAGAAAGGAGCGGAGCTTTTGGATCACATCCACAAGCTCCACGGCATCGAGCTCGCTCTTTTCGAGAAACGCGTTCCATTGAGTGTTTTTCGTGCTGTCCCGAAAGAACTCGTCCGTGAGAGCCGGAGGGACCACGGATGGGAGCTTGGTTTTTCTCCTGCTGAAGGTGGCAGCGATCGCCTGTGCGAGACGATCGCCCTTGAAACCGAAATCGCAGGCAAGAATGTACAGGTCATAGAAATCCTTCATCCTGCTGTTGGCGAGACCAAGCGCCACCAGGGCCTGAAACTTCTCCGCAATGACGGTTTCCCGGGGACAGGCGCGAATGCGCGGAGCTGGGAAATCAAGCAGGGTGGGAAATTCGATCTCCTCGGGCTCAGGCGTGACCACATCGCCGAAACCGATGTCCACCTGGACGGGAATGCGGGCTTTTCCGAGATAGGCCGATAGAGTGACGCGCTTCCCCTGATACTCCTGGTCCTCCCTGATCGCCGAGGCCGTGACGCTGTCGGGATCGAAACGAAGGCCGTCTTCCGCGGCTTCGACAAGGCAGACGCTGCGAAACAGCCCGGTGAGCCGTTCGGCGGAGTCCTCTCCGTACCCGAGCAGATCGAGATCGTGCGTCGGTCTGTAAGGCTTGCCGGCCCATGCCAGGAACAGCATGGCGCCCTTGAGCACGAAGTCTCCGGCCTGCGGGGAGAGGGCGAGACGGTAGAGCAGTCTTTCCGACGCATAACGTGACCAGATCCTGTTCGCGTCTTCTCCCGTTTCCCTGATCAGGTTGAGGAGGCGGCTCTTGACCGAGGCGGCCATGTCTTTTGTTTTCCGCGGCCTTTTCATACGATCGCTTCCATGTACGGACGCATGACGGCCGAAACGCGGCAGATCTCAGCAAAGCGCACCAGATCATCGACCGTGCATTTGCGGTTCCGCAGTGCCTCGCGCAGCGCTTCGATTGCTACGTCCAGGCCGATCTTGTTCCGGTACTTGAAGCAGTCGGCCACGGACTTGGCGGCATTGTAGATCCTGACGGGAACTCCCTCGATGGTGTGCGTTTCAATTCCTTCGGTGAGTGCTTTTCCAGAGAACCGCATGAAACGCATCCTGGGGATCTTGACCAGCGGCTTGGCGGCCCTGCGGTCGATGGCAATCCAGACGCTGGGGGGGAGCTGCGTTCCGATCTCATGAAACCTGAGCGCGGACAGGAGGCAGATCGTGCCCTTGGGCACGACCTTGCACGCCTGCGCCAGGCTGTGGTGAATGCTGAGATCGGCATCGGGCAGGATGTAGAGACCCCGGCCGATGCGATCGAGAAGACCCTTTTCATAGAGGCGGCGCAGATACTCGTGGTGGATTCCGAGAGACCTGACATCGCGGGTGCTAACGATCCCCGTATCACGGGCGAGTTTCAGTATTCTCCTGGCCTTGGCATTGGCGCTGATCATGTGCGAAAGCATCCTCACTATTTTATAAATGTCAATAGTTGTGCACAAAGACACGGGCCGTGGCAAGGGAAAAAGTCCATATCAATCCTTTCGCGTAGGGTGCGTTTAATCGACCGAACGGTGCGTTCTCGTCGCTTGGCCGAATCCAGATATCAAGGGCTTTCGTCGCGCGAACGTGCCCATGTGCAGCCAGAGGGTGGGCTCCGACGACGATATACTCATCGGTGTGAGCGTTGAACGTTGCTGGTAGCTCGATGAAGTCGCGGTTCACTGACACCCTCATGTCTCCACGCGTAGCATAGTTTCGTGAGACTCCACACGGCCGCGACTCGCTCCGCAACCGAGCAGGCAAGCCACTCGTCGTCCAGCGGAATAGGCTGGCCCGGACGGATGATGCGAGATGTCACGTTACGTCGATTCATTTAGACCTCCTGAACACTCATCCTATCACACCCGCCCGCGCGTGCGAGCTGCAACGTAAAACTGTCAAGCGTCCGGCAAAGAGAGGAGCCTGTCGGGTGTGAGATACAGGACCTTTGTGTCTTCACGCTCGATCTCATCGCAGAGCCCCATGTTGACCACGGCGGCGCGCCTTGGCCGGTAGGTTTTGAGGAAGCTGCCCATGGCGCGTGAAAATGCCGGCTTGGAGAGAGCGGCGGATTTGACCTCGATCGCGTAGAGTTCCCCTCCGGCGCGCCAGACAAAGTCGACTTCGGCTTTGCTGCTCGTGCGCCAGAAATGGAGATCCTCGGTGCGGGGATCGAGACGCAGCATGATTTCCACCAAGCTTTCCAGAAGCGGCCCCCTGTCCGCCTGAGTCAGGGTGGAGGTCAAGCTCCCCGCCAGGAGATTTCTGAACCCAGGATCAGCAAAGTAGATCTTGGGCATCTTGGTGATTTCGCCACGGCGGTTTCCGAGAAAGGGGCGGAGGATTCTGACCATGAAGGTGTTTTCGAGGTAGTTGAGGTGCCGGGAGAGCGTGTCGCGGGAGACGTCCAGCGGGTTGGCCATCTCGTTGAGGTTGACGAGCTGCCCGGTCTGAAGGGCAAGCAATTGCATGAACGAGTTGAATCCCCCGACGTTGTCGATCCTGAAAAAATCGGAAATATCCTTGTCGAGGTAGGAGGCAAGGAGGTTGGCGAGCAGAGTCTGACGGGACGAGTCTGTTTTCTCGAGATATACAGCCGGAAATCCGCCCCAACGGAGATATCCGTCGAGCTTTTCCTGCGAAATATCGCCGATCTCGGGCGGCGAGAGAGGCCAGAGATGAAACCTCAGCGATCGTCCGGCCAGGCTCTCCCGAACGCGGCTTCTGATCTCGAGTGCGGAGGATCCGGTGACCACGATCTTTATCGGCAAGCTCAGATCGTAAACCGATTTCAGGAATAGGCCGGGATTCTCCAGACGCTGGATTTCGTCAATGAACAGGAATCGATGAGGAGCACCGGTCTGGCCGGGCTCGATACCGAGAAAATCGATCAGGCTGCTATTGGACGATAGAACATCTTCACAGCGCATCGTGTCGAGGTCGAAATAGTGTAGGTGCTCCGGCGTGACCCGCCCCGAGACGAGAGCGCGTCGCGCCATCTCGAGCAGCAGGGTCGTCTTCCCCGTTTGCCGGGCGCCCATGAGAATGAGGATTTCGGGCCGGTCCAAGCCCTCCTCGAACTGGTCGAAGATTTTCCTGTCGATTTCAGGCGGGCTTGGGTACTGGCCCTGTTTCCAGGAGTTTTTGGCTAGATAGATCGTCTCATCCATATTAAACCGGATTATTTGACGATGAGCCGGCTTTGGCAAGTAAAATCTTGGTTTCGACCGAGACCGGTGAAAAATTTACCGATCTCTGTACAATTTGTAAAATATACTTTATAAATTGTTGGCATCGTCGTAACCTCCTGCCATGAAAACAAAAGACCGGTATCTGGTTGAGCTCCTCAAAGGCCGAATGACCGAATCGGAGCCGTTGATCCAGGTCATGACCGGCCCGCGGCAGATCGGAAAAACGACGGCGCTTCTTGCGGCGCTCGGCGAAAAAGGGATTTACCACACTGCTGATTATCCAACTCCGCTCGATGTTGGGATTCTGGAAGACTGGTGGGCTGAAGCCGAGGCCGATTCCTCACGCCTACTGGCCGTCGATGAGATCCAAAAAATCCCGCGCTGGAGCGAGATGCTCAAAAAACTCTGGGACGGGTCCTCTGGAATGAGAGTCATCGTGACTGGATCCACGTCTTTGCTGGTCGAGAAAGGACTCAGAGAATCGCTCGCAGGACGCTTTGAACTCATCCGGGCGGACCACTGGAACCACGAGGAGGCGCAGGACGTCTTCGGGATCAAGCTCGAAAAATTCATCGAGTTCGGTTTCTATCCCGGCGCCGCCCGCTTCCTCGACGATCCAGTGAGGTGGGGCGAATACGTGCGTGACGCCATCGTCGAGCCCGCCCTGGGACGCGATTTGCTTCAACTCCACCCGGTCGGCAGCCCGGCGCTGCTCCGGCAGCTCTTTGGTGTCGCTGTGGCTCTACCCGCCCAGATCATCAGTCTACAGAAGCTTCAAGGCAATCTTCAGGGAAAAGGGAGCCTTCCGACGATCGGCAATTACCTTCAGCTACTCGCCGATGCGTTTGTCGTGTCATCTCTGCAGAAATACAGTCCCACTCCATACCGCGTCAAGAAGAGTACGCCCAAGCTCATCATGCACGACAATGCTCTCATCCGTGCCTTCGAGCGGCCCATCAGGCAGGATCTTCCGGCCGATCGATTCGGGCGGTACTTCGAGAACGCAGTCGGCGCCCGCTTCATCGAATCAGGCTGGGAAACCTACTACTGGAAACACCGTGACCTGGAAGTAGATTTTGTCGTGATCGGTCCTGAGAATCAGCACTGGGCGATCGAGGTCAAGACAGCAAAAACGAAGGTTGATGACCTTAAAGGGCTCTTCGAGTTTACGCGCAATTACCCTGATTTCGATCCGTGCCTGGTCAGCCTCGCCTCTCAAGAGATCGAAGGCGTCATGTCTCTCGATCCCGCGGAGATTCTGTCGCTCCGCCGAGAGCGGTGAAAAAATTCACCGGCCTCGGTCTGTCGATTTCCATATGCGGCCTGAACCGCCCGCTCGATTCCGGCAACTTCCTCATCAGAGAGAAAATCAAACTGGCTGCTGCGCTTTCGGGCCCGTTCTCGACTGTTTGTGCGAATAGCGCGCTGATCAGCAGCTTTCTCATCAGCGTGCCGAAGAAGCGGATGTGATTCCCAAGCGGCCCTATTATTTTAGCTAACCGGGTTATCGTGAAATAACAGCCGAGCTTATTATAGTCTCGGACAAAGGCATGAGGCAAGACCTCCAGGGACGTCACTCGTCCCCTTCGACTTCACCCTCATACTCGAAGACCTCGTCCACCGTCAGCCCGAAGATCCCCGCAATGCGGAACGCCAGACCGAGCGAAGGCGCATAGCGGCCATGCTCGAGGAGGATCACCGTCTGCCGGCTGCACCCGGCGCGGTCGGCGAGTTCCTGCTGCGTCATCTCGTCATGGTCGAAGCGCAGGCGTCGAATCCGATTGGTGATCTTAGACCTGGCCATGACGTCTCCCGATCCAGTGGCCGAGCAGGACGCCCGCCGACTGGGAGATCATCAGGACGAGGATGATCGATCCGAACATCAGGTAGAGATAGACGACCGGGACCGCTCCCCTCGCGGTGAGCAGCGTCGCGAGGCCGGCGAGTGTCGCCACGCCGATCAGCAGTCCCCACCAGGCGCCTTTTTGCGACGCCGACATGGGCGCCGTCGCCATCTCGGCACGCTCCTCGTCCGAGACCGGCTCGCGCCGCGGCATGACGCGCACCACCACCGCGATCGCGATCAGTGCGAATATGGCCACTAGACCGAGCATAGAGAATTGCCAGAATGCTAAATAGTCCACGAGAACCCCCGGTTCCACAAGGTCGACAGTCTGTTTAAGGAGCATTAAAAACCTTACAATTTGTATGATATATAATACTAAATGTAAAGTAAATATTACATGGGAGGCTCAAAAGGAAGGAATAATAGCTATCTTCTCACGATCATTCGGCGGCTGATTTCGAGCGCCGCCAACCTCGAGCAGCAGGCGCCTTGATTTTCTTCCCGGCGCCCCTTGCGCCTTTGCAGGGGACCTCTTCCTCTCTTCCCGCCGACAGACGAGTGAGCTCGCCGGGGAACTATTCATTGTCGATTTCGAATCATGATGTACCATGGACGGGATGAAGGGCATCGAGATCGCCCTTCGTCAAGGCACAGACCGGGAGGCACCACATGAGTCGACGATCCGCAAAGAACGCGCCGCGATCCACCCGTACAGTGAGCAGCAGAGTCACCAGCAGAGTCAGCCGCCGAAAATTCCTCGGCAGCGCCGCCGCGAGCGCGGCGCTCTTCACAATAGTACCCCGCCACATTCTCGGCGGCGCGGGCCACACCGCGCCGAGCGACAAGCTCAACATCGCCTGCATCGGTGTGGGCGGCAAGGGAACGTCCGACGTGAACGCCGTGAGCGGCGAGAACCTCATTGCCCTTTGCGACGTGCACGAGGGGCACGCGGCCGGAACCTTCAAGCGCTACCCCGATGCGAAGAAGTACAACGATTTCCGCAAGATGCTCGAAGAGAATCCCGAGATCGATGCCGTCACCGTCTCGACGCCCGATCACACCCACGCCGTGGCGGCGATGATGGCGATCAAGATGGGCAAGCACGTCTACTGCCAGAAACCGCTCACCCACACCGTCTTCGAGGCGCGCGCTCTCGCCGAGGCGGCGCGCGCGCAGACGGTGGCGACCCAGATGGGCAATCAGGGCCACGCGTCGGAGGAGACCCGCCGCATCTGCGAGTTCATCTGGGACGGCGCGATCGGGCCGGTGCGCGAGGTGCACGTCTGGACCGACCGGCCGTCGCGGGGGCTCTTCAACGAGTACTGGCCCCAGGGGGTGGGGCGTCCCGAGGAGACACCCGCTGTGCCCGACGATCTCAAATGGGACCTCTGGCTCGGCCCCGCGCCCGAGAGGCCCTACCATCCCGCCTACGCGCCATTCCGCTGGCGCGGCTGGTGGGATTTCGGCACGGGCGCCCTCGGCGACATCGGCTGCCACGCCCTCGATCCCGTCTTCCGGGCGCTCAAACTCACCGCCCCGCTCACCGTTCAGGCAACGTCGACCCGGGTCAACAAGGAAACCTATCCTCTCGCGTCGATGGTCCAGTACCGGTTCGGCGCGCGGGATTCTATGCCACCCGTATCGGTCACCTGGTACGACGGTGGACTGAAACCGCCCCGACCGGCCGAACTCGATCCGGGGATCGAGATGGGATCGGGCGGCACTCTGTACATTGGCGACAAGGGGATGATGCTCGGCCTCATGATCCTTCCCGAATCGCGCCGACTCGAGTACAAGCCGCCGGCGCGCACCATCGCGCGATCGATCGGCCACTACAAGGAGTGGATCGAGGCGTGCAAGGGCGGGGAGCCGGCCGGTTCCAACTTCGACATCTCCGGTCCGCTCACAGAGGCGGTCCTTCTGGGGAATGTCGCCCTGCGCACGGAAATGAGGGAGCCCCTGACCAAGCAGGTTCTCCAATGGAATCCTGAAAAGCTGGAGATCGTCAATCTTCCCGAGGCGAACCGTTTCATCCGCCGCGAGTACAGGGAAGGATGGACTCTCTGATCAGCCTGGCGCCCAGTGCGCGCCTGCAATCCTACAAAGGAGGCGAACAACAATGAGAAACATCACACGTCGCAAATTCCTCGAACGCTCAGCGCTGACCATGGCGGCGTTCCCCGTCGTCGGCAGCGCCGTCTGGCCGCGTCCGGGCCGGATAGAACCGGGCCCCAACGAGAAGATCCGCGTCGGCTTGATCGGCAGCGGCGGGATGGGGCGCGGCGACCTCGCCTGTTTCCTCGCCAATCCCGAGGTCGACTGTCCCGTGGTGTGCGACCCCGACGACGCCCAGATCGGCCATGCGATCCAGCTCGTCGAGGAGAAGCGCGGACACAAGCCCGACGGCGTCAAGGACTTTCGCCGCGTCATCGACCGCAAGGATGTGGACGTCGTCCTCGTGGGTACGCCCGACCACTGGCACGCGCTCCCCATGATCCTCTCTTGCCAGGCGGGCAAGGATGTCTACGTGGAAAAACCGCTCGGCCGCACCATCGACGAGGGGCGTGCCATGCTCGAAGCGGCGCGCCAGAACAAGCGCGTCGTTCAGATGGGTACCCAGTGGCGCAGCTCCGACCACTTCGCCGACGCCGTCGCCTTCGTCCAGTCGGGAAAGCTCGGCAAGGTGCGCATGGCGCGCGTGTGGGCCTATCTCGACTGGGTTGGCGGCATCGGCCATCCGCCCGACGGCCAGCCGCCGGCGGGGGTCGACTACGATCTCTGGCTCGGACCGTCGCCCGCGCGGCCCTTCAACCCCAACCGCTTTCATTTCAACTTTCGCTGGTTCTGGGACTACGCCGGCGGCCTCATGACCGACTGGGGCGTTCACCTGCTCAACATCATCCTCTGGGCGATGGGGCCCGAGAAGCCTCTGCGGGTCAGCTCCACGGGCGGCAAGTTCGTCGTCGACGACAACTCGGAGACACCCGACACGCAGGTCGCCGTCTACGAGTTTCCCAGCTACACCCTCGTCTTCGAGCAGCAGCTCCTCGGCGGTCTCGGCCCCGGCGGCCGGCCCCACGGCATGCTGTTCAACGGCTCGAAGGGAACGCTCATCATCGACGGCTCTGGCTGGGAGGTCATCTCCGAGCCGAAGAACAAGGAGCTCGAGGCGGTCAAGCACCCGGCCGGGTCCGACGGGCGCCCCGCCCATGTGCGCAACTTCCTCGACTGTGTGAAGTCGCGCGAGGATCCCGTGGAGAATCTCGAGGTCGGCCACCACGTCTCGACCGTGGCCCATCTCGGCAACCTCGCCTTCCAGACTAAGAGCGAGATCCACTGGGATTCGGAGAAGGAGATCGTCGTCGGAAATCCGGCGGCTGACGCGCTCGTGGGACTTCCCTACAGGAAGCCCTGGACGCTTCCTTACAGCCGCCGCCAGTAGGAGATGGAGAGGAATCGAATCATGAAGGCTGTCGCGAGAGGCTGACCTCGTCATCCCGACAGCCTCCTATCCCCCCTTGACCATGTAGGCCGACACCCGGTTGCCGAGAAAGGTGGGCACGATCAGTAGATCCATCTCATCGATGAACTCGAAATCGGCGCAGTTTGCGCCATCGCTGAGTGTGTCCATGATCTCGACGATCTGTCCAGCAGGTGAGATCAGGTAGGTCTGTCCTTCCCAGTGTGAAACAATGGTGCTGCCGTCACGGCGCTCTCTGATCCCATCGACGATTCCGGCGCCCAGCGTGGCGACGTGGGTGATCGCCTTGGTTTCGAGGTCGATCGATTTCAGGGAGCTGTCCTCCGTGTTGCCCACGAGCAGGGCCTTTCCCAGAACACGAAGGCCGTTGACGCGGCCGAGCTGGTCGGTGTCGAGCCAGACCTCGACCTTTCCATTTTTCAGAGCATAGATCACGGCCGTCTTGTCCGGTTCGGGCGGAAAAGAGTCGGACATGTAGATTGTGCCGTCGGCGCCGGCGGCGACATCGTTGAGAAAGACCGATGCGGGGACGGGGTACTTTTTAAAAATCTCGCCCGCGTCGAGATCGATTTCCACCAGGTTCTGCCGTTCGACAACGAAAAGACTGCTCTCGTGGATCGCCATGCCGCAGGGCGCGCGCAGGCCGGTGATCCAGTGCAGCTCGTCGATCTCTCCGTCGAGCTTCACCCTCGAGATGAATCCCGAGGGCTCCGTCTTGCACTCCCACTCGTTGTCGAGGCTGGTGACGTAGAGGATCTCCCTGTCCCGATCGTGGAGGACCGATTCGGGAGTGACAAAAACAGGATCGGTCTCCCACACCTTCTGCACGCGGCCGTGATCTTCGGCCACCTCGGGCAGGTAGCGGTCGGCGCGCACCGTGAACCCCCAGCCGCCGAAGGTCTCGGAGACGATGAGTAAGATCTCGTTCCGTCCCCGCGGCACATCGAGCACGATCGTGTCATGGAGCCCGACGACTCCCACGAAGGAGGGCTCCCGGCTGCGGTAAGTGTAGTCGCCGGTGAAGACGATCCGGCCGTTGTGAAAGACGCTCACCTTGTCGCTGTAGCCGAGTGAGAGTTTGACGCGGCTTCTTCTGTCGGCACGGAAGACCGATCTGGCAAGGACGCAATCGCCCGTTCGATTGGCCCTTTTCACATGGCGTGCGATGTCGACGAGCCCCGATGCCTCGGCGGTCACCTTCTGCCACTGCGCGGCGAAGATGAGAGAAAAGCGCGGGTAAACCGACATGTCGACCTGGTTGGCCGGAAGAGCACGCGAGATCTCCCAGTCGCTCATGGTCCAGGGGTGCATCTTCTTTTCGGGAGGCGAATCGAAGGCGAGAGTGTCGTCGACACGGTAGCTGAAATTCGAGAAGCAGGCGGTGCGATCCTTGGGACCGTAGAGGCCGATCGCCCCTTTGCTTTCTCCATGTTTGAGATCGTGAATCACAAGCGTCGGCTCGCCGGCATCGTTCACGAAGAGGCGTGCCTGACTGCCGTGAAACTCGAGACGAAGATGGATCCATTCGCCCGCGGCAAAGGTGGCGGCGGCAGTGAATCCCTCTCCGCTGTAGAGCTGCCACGTCTCGGAGCCGTTGAACTGGGGCATGTACTGCACCGCGTCGGGATAGAGGCCCGCACGGTGGGGGCGGATGTAGACGCGCTCCATGTTTTCATTCGACGCCATGCGGAAAATGAAACCCGGATAGGAACGGCTCCCGTCGATGGCGACATCGACCTCGATGACGCCGTTTTCAAACTCCACGTCCTTGACCACCGCCGCGCCGATCAGGCTGTCGCGGCCGAGGTGGGTGATCGTCTCGGCGCCGTCGAGCACCCAGAAAAGGATTGCGGGAATCTTCAAGACAAATGTCCTTTCCAATGATGTTGAGGGAGGGCGCCCCGTCGTGGACAATGGAGACCATAAGGTAATCCGAAATCGGTGAGAAGATCACCCAAATAATTCACAGACTTTCTTGGGGTCGTGCCATGGGAAAAAATCAAAGCCTGATCGCACTAGTTCTGGTCCTCTTCTCCACGACACTCATTGCCGCTCCGGGCTGGTGGGCAGACGATGACGGAGATATGGTCATTGCCGATTTCGAGAGCGCCGACTACGGCGACTGGACGGTGACAGGTTCCGCCTTCGGGCGGGGTCCCGCACGAGGAACGCTTCCCGATCAGATGGAGGTGACCGGTTTCGAGGGCGAGGGCCTGGTCAATTCCTTTTTCGGCCGTGACGCCTCCACGGGTACGCTCACCTCGCCACCCTTCGTGATCGAGAGGGCGTTTATTAACTTCCTGATCGGTGGGGGGTGCCACCCGGCGCAAGCGTGCATCAACCTTGAGATCGGCGGCGAGATCGTCCGCACCGCTACCGGCCCGAACAGAAGCCCCGGCGGCACGGAACGGCTCCGCGCCTGCGCGTGGGACGTGGCGGAGTTCAGAGGCCAGGCGGCCACGATCGAGATCGTTGACAGCGCCACCGGCGGCTGGGGGCACATCAACATTGATCGGATCGTCCAGAGCAACAGGATCGAAGGTACTCTTGTCACCACAGGATTTCCGTTTCCGACGGAAGAGACGCTCTACGAGGGAATCTACCGCCCACAGTTCCATTTCACGGCGAAGAAGAACTGGCTCAACGATCCCAACGGGCTCGTTTTCTACGAGGGCGAGTACCACATGTTTTTTCAGCACAATCCCGAGGGGATCAACTGGGGCAACATGACCTGGGGGCACGCGATCAGCCGCGACCTCGTCCACTGGACCGAGCTTTCCCCGGCGATCTGGCCCGACGAACTGGGGACGATCTTTTCCGGTTCGGCCGTGGTCGACTGGACGAACAGCGCAGGTTTTCAGACAAGCGATGAAAAAACGCTCGTCGCCATCTACACCTCGGCGGGCGAGCCCTACTGCCAGAGCATCGCTTCGAGCAACGACCGGGGGAGGACGTGGATTACCTATCACCGAAATCCGGTCCTCGGTCACATCGCCGGGCGCAACCGCGATCCCAAGGTTGTCTGGCACGCGCCTACCGGCCGATGGATCATGGCGCTCTATCTCGACAAAGCCTCTTTTGCTCTGTTCGCCTCACCCAACCTGAAAACGTGGACGCACCTCTGCGATCTGGAACTCCCCGGGTCATCGGAGTGCCCAGACTTTTTCGAACTGCCTGTCGATGGCGATGAGACGGTGCGAAAGTGGGTCTTCTGGGCCGCCAACGGCAACTACCTGATCGGGACCTTCGACGGCGTGACATTCAGTGCCGAAAGCGATCTCCTCCGTTCGGAGTGGGGTCGCAACTGCTACGCGGCCCAGACGTGGAGCAACATTCCGAAAAGCGACGGCCGGAGGGTGCAGATCGCTTGGATGGCGCGCGGAGAGTACCCCGGAATGCCCTTCAATCAGCAGATGTCTTTTCCCCGCGTACTGACGCTGCGCACGACTCCCGAAGGTGTGCGGCTCTTTCGCGAACCGGTGGAAGAAATCGAAGCGCTCCATCGAACAACACATTCCTGGAACGATATGAAACTCGAACCGGGCAATAACCTTCTCACCGATCTCTCGGGGGATCTCTTCCACATCCGCGTCGAGGTCGAGTTGAAGAAGGCGGCTGAATTTCGCATGGAGGTCAACGGTCAGAGGATCGAGTACTCCCTCGGAGAGAAGAAACTGACCTGCCTCGGATGCGACGCACCGCTCGAGCCGCACGCAGGCCGGATCACGGTGGAAATTCTCACCGACCGCACTTCGATCGAGGTCTTCGGCAACAAGGGAAGGGTATCGCTTTCGTCGTGTTTCTTGCCCGACGCGTCCGACCTGCCGCTCGGCTTTTACGCCTCGGGGGGGGCTCTTCGAGTCGTCTCACTCGACGTTCACGAGCTCTCGTCGATCTGGAGCGGCGCGCGCGGCGATCAGTAGGAGTCGACCTCGATGCTGTCGCTGTGCGTGCCCTGGTAGGTGTTGTCCTCGTCGTCGACGGCAAAGGTGATCGTCCACAGCCCCTGGGGAATTGCTGTCTGCGCGATGACGTAGTCGTTGACCTGGGTCAACGGCCCCACGTAGGCGCGTGCCTCGTTGGGACGCCAGACTCCCGGAAAGGTCCACCAGAAGGTGTTGGTGCGCGTGGCGTGAATCCACCAGTCGTGGCGCACTCCGGCCTGATCGCCCGGATCGAGCGACACGGTCAGGGTGATCGCCTGGGTCGACGGGACGCTCAGAGGCCCGTCGTCGCCGTCGATCTTGATGTCGGGAACGATGGGCGCGCCCTCGTCGATCTTCATCGACAGGTTGGGATTTCCCCAGAGTGATCCCCACTCGAAGGTTTCGAAGTACTGGTAGGGCCAGAGCCCGTCCTGGTACATCTTGAGCAGCGCGCCCTGGTGGGCGCCGCCCTGCGTGTAGTCGCACGACGTGACCATGGTGGAGAAGTAGTAGTCGAAGGACTGGCTCAGGCCGTCGCTCGGCTCGTTCCATCCCGGTGCCCCGTAACTGATCTTGTTCGAACCGACGAAGCCGACCGCGCCCTGCTTGAGCATCTCGCGGCCGATGTTGGTCGACGGATCGGTGTCCGAGTTGCTGCACGAGCAGGCGAAGATGATCGCCGGGTAGTCGTCGTTGAGATTGGGGCAGTCGTAGTGGCGAATGAACGCCGGCATTCCCATGCCGTAGATGTGAGCCGAGTACCACGAGCCGTGGCCGCCCCAGTTCACGAAGGCGAACTTTCCCGTGGGCCAGACAGACATCACGTTGGCGTTGTTGAGCGGGTAGTCGCAGGGGAAGTTGGACCAGTAGTCATTGTTCTGCTCGTACAGCTTGGTCAAGGTCCAGTCCGCCATCCACGGATGGAGCGTCGCATCGGTCTTGAGCTCCATGAGCACGGCATCGTCGGTGGTCGGCATGATGAACGCGCCGAGAAGAAGGGCACTCTGCTTGAACGAGGGATCGTTGCTCTCCTCGAAAGCGACTGATTTTTCGCAGATGTGCTGCACCGTGGGCTTGTCGTTCCACGGGATGCGGCCCACGTTGACCTCGGTGTAGAAGTCGATGGGATCGCGAACTTCGTCTTCGCCCCATTGGTGATTGCGATTCTTGTCCCACGAATGGCGGTCCTCGAGAGAGAGCTCGGCGTAGTAGAAATCGGTCTGCGCCTTGCCGTTGCCGCCGTATTCAGGCCAGCAACGCCGCATCGGCACGAGGTCCTCGTCGCCGGCGATCAGGACGTCTTCGATACCCCATTCACCGGAGGGGTACTTTTCGCGGAGAAAGTTCCGGATCTTTTCGGCATCGTCGTATCCCGCGTAGTTTGCGTAGATCCAGGTCGTGGTGACCACGTTGACCGTGCGGCCTTTTGCGATTTCGCCGTCCCTGATCGGATTGACGGCAGACATGAGCGACTCGCTCGTGATGATCACGAAATCGTAAAGCCCCCTGTCTGTCGAAGCCTTGGTGGTTATTGGGGTCTCCTCTGTGCCGGCGTACCAGGTCTGGGCCTGGTCATAGTTGGCGATGATCTCCCGCGCGATCTTCTCGGTGCGAGGCAGATCGTCGTCGATCCTGTCCGCGGCCGTTTCCCGAAGAGCGTAGTCGACGATGACCGAGATCTCCGGCCGAAAAAAGAGCGCGCCTGACTTGGGATTCCATGAGAAGGGGGTGACCCGCACATCGACGAGATTGTACTTTCGATAGTGGGCGCATCGCACGAATTCTCCGGCTCCGGCAGGAAAAGCCCTGTCATGGCCGAAGGATTCATCGAAGTTTGATTGGTACATCTCCCGCGCCCACCGTGACGAGGGGGCGTCCTGACCGTCTGGAAGCAGGGGGAGAGGATTCGGCTCGATCGAGTAGTGGCCGGAGAGGCGAGTCTCCTTTCCCTCGAAACGGACACCGAGCACCACGGCATTGGGAGGAACGGCAACGGCAACGATCCGCGCCGGCAGCCTGGGCAGACCCGGTGCGGGCAGTCGTCCGAAACCATCCATCTTGATTGCGTGATGGTCTTCGGCTTTCACGATCTCGAAGGGGCCGGCCTCCACGGTGAAGCGGACAGACGCTTCCCGCGATGATTGAGCCGATGGCGCGTCTTGCATGGGGGCGCCATATGCTGCGGCTGCCGCGAGGATCATCACGACGAAACTTTTCATGAGATTTCTCCTGAACCAGCAACTGACGAAGATGGCCCGCATCACGATTTCGTGGACCTTTGATAGTATATGTGAAGAGGGGTGAATCGTGCAACAGTTTTGATACGTCTTGCCGAAACGATCGGGCTCGGCAAAAAATTGATTTCTCTTTTTTTCCCCGTATGATAGAAGCAATCAACGCTGTCAACCTGCCATTACCCTGAGGGTTGCCTTCGAGTCGCTCTGGGACCACACCCTTCTCACCGAGATCGTTCTATTTTTGGATAAGGACGTGATTGAACACGAAACCTGCTGATTTCGTGAGATCTCTCGCACAGATGTTCCCGGATAGGAGCGGATAACGATGAACCTCAACCCGGCAGTCTTGTTTCTAAACCTCCCATTTCTCCCACACAATCGTCGAGCCTTCCTTGCCGGGACAGCCCTCTGTCTCGTGATGGCCGTCTGTTGTCCGGTCATCGTTGCCCAGGAAGAGGAGTCCCCGGAGATTCCGCTGAGCGCCGCATACCTGCTTCCTGAGGAGACATATTTTCTCGCCTCCTGTTCGGGAGTGGATCAGCTCTTGAAAAAAGCCGAATCACTCGATCTGATCAGGCTTTTCAAGGAGCCCGAAATCCAGGCCTTTCTATCAGACACCCTTGAGGCGCTTCCTCATCTCATGGGTGGTGAAGGATCGGTTCCGCTTCCCCTCGGCGAGATCTGGGCGATCTGTCGCGGTGAGGTGACGCTCGCCTGCAGCAATACCCTGCCCGTGTTCATGGGGCGGACGCCGCCGGCGATCGCGCTTTTCATTGAGATGGGTGACGGCAGAGACGCCTTTGCCATGAAAGTTCAAAGTCTCCTCGATCGCATCGTGTGGGCCAAGAATTTCCAGCTCAACGAGAAGGATCATCGCGGCGTTGCGATTCGATCCCTTGTTCCGCCTCAGGCCGGCCCAGCGATCCATTTTGCCGCGATCGAGAAATTCTTTGTCCTCTCCTTCGACAGAGCTTTCATCGAGGGAATGGTCGATCGCTTTGCTGACCGAACACCTGGCCTGGCCGGTCACGCGGCATTTGGGCGGTGCCAGGTTCGAGGTGGGGGAGCGGACTCGGACATCTTCGCCTACATGAACGTGGTCAGATTCAAGGAGCTCTTTCAACCTTTCTACCCCTACGATCTCGATGAATGGATCTCGGTCCTGGGGCTCGAACAGATGGAAGCGCTCAGTCTCTCGTCGTTCATCGCCGGTGGGGGCTCTCGCGATATTCTGTTCATCGATTGCGGCGGCGAGAAGAAGGGCCTTCTCAAGGCGCTTTCGCCCCAGCCTCTCTCGGAAAGAGTCCTGCTCCAGGCCCCGCCTGATACGCTCATGCTTCTGGCGGCGACATTCGACGCCGGCATGGTCCTCGACGAAACGGACAGATTTTTTCAGACGGCTCTCCCCGAATTCCACGGCTTCTTCCGTTCCGACCTCGATGGTTTCAAGGCTTCAACCGGCCTCGACCTCGAAACGGAAGTTCTGGCGCCGATAGGCAGCGAAATCTCCCTGTTCATCACGTCTCCCCAGGGTGGATTCGCCATGATCCCGAATTTCTACCTGACCCTCTCCCTCGATGACGAGGCCGCCTTTCGTGAGACGGAGCAAAAGCTTTTCGCTCTGCTCCCCGATTCCATCCAGGTCACCAAATCGACTTTCAACGAACGAGTCATACATCACTTGACCATACCCCGATCGATGCTGTCGCCCGCATTCTGTGTCTTCGACGAACAGATGATCGTGGCCAGCTCTCCCGGGGCGATGAAGAACTACATCCGCTGGCTGGCGAAGGCCGAAGCCGGGTTGAGCCAGACACCCGCATTCGGGTTGGGTGTGGCGGGCACACCCGAGTCGTCGTCGATGCTCTTCTTTCTCAACACACGCAAAAGTGTCGAGATAGGCTACGGCATGGGGGCGGCGTTCTTGCCCAGTATTCTCTCCGGGCTCGACATTCCCCTCGATGCCGGCCTGCTTCCCATGGGCGAAATTTTGACACAGTACTTCTCGAGCGCCTCGGCCTACCTCGTGTCCGATGATTCAGGTCTTCTCCTGTCAGGGCGCAATCCGCTTGGAATCGGCGCGCTGGCCGCCATGTGGATCTCTTTGTTCGAGTACCTCGTGAACAACGATCTCACCCACGCTCTGGCCGAGACCGCGTCGTCGATAGGGTTGTCGGGCTCGATTGCGCCTCAGCAACAAGATGCCGATCTCGGCGCGGCGTATACTCAGATGCAAAACGGAGCCTGGTCGGTGGCCGAAGTCCGTCTCTCGGTCTGGCTCGACGCGCATCCGGATCAGGGGTTCGCCACGATCTGGGCGCTCAAACACCGGGCCGACTGCTATTTTCAGCTTCAGAGGTGCCGATGCGATCGCTGATTTCGAGAAGGCCGCCAGGAAGGAGGAGAGCTACAGATCCCAGCTCTACTATTCCATCGCCTGCCTCCATTCGTCTGTCATGAATGAGACCGATGAAGCTGTTCAATACCTGAAGAAGGCGATCGACGCCGGATTCGATGATTTCGAACTCATGGGCTATGATGCGGATCTCGACAATGTGCGCCGCGATCCACGGTTCGAAGCATTGAGCTGGGGGTGGTGAAAGCCCTGATGCACGGACAGGTGCTGGTTTCATAAAAAAAGGAAAAGGACGAGTCCCTTTCCGCCCTGTCGGAATTAGTTATCTGGGGATCGGTACATCCCCGAAACGAAAAGAGACGAGGGCATTAGTTGGGAAGGGCTTGTCGGTTTTCTTAATTCTAGAATAGTCCCTATACTCACCCATAATTCTCGAATTGCGATATTTTACGGCAAGCTCTTCCCACTTTCTTTCACTCCAATCCGAAATCCCATAAACCTATTAGTGAAAATATGTAACGTGATTTTGTAGAGGTCTCTGGCCACAATGCGCTTAGGGTCAGGCCTGAATTTTGACGATACAATCGTTCGTATGGACTGTGCCGGATGGTTCGCGCAGCGTGCTGTGCGTGGAACCGTGTGAATCTTGTCATAAAAAGGGGTTCGACCGCCATGACTACCACGAACGATCCACTGAATTGTCCCGAACTGCGATACTGCCGCGCATCGAAAACTTTCGTCAGCCTGTACAGTTCCCTGCGGTTGAACCGCCACTGGCACCTGGGGCGACTTTTCATCAAGTTTGTCATGAACCGCGAAGGGGGCGTGAGCCGCTCCGGCTCGATTCGACAGATCATGCGCCGTTATCACCGCGTCACGATCGGGTCGCATTCCAAGGGCGGTTGTTTTGCGCCCGGTGCGATGGCGTCGAACACGACGATCGGACGGTTCGTGGGAGTGGCACAGGGAGTGCGCACCTTCACCCAGAATCATCCCATCGATCGGCTGTCGACGCACAGCGCCTTTTACAACCCCAAATTCGGACAGGTCAAGGAGAACAAGCTCCCGCCGAGACAGGAACTGCTCATCGAGAGCGATGTCTGGATCGGGCAGGATGTGATCATCACGACCGGCTGCAGGCGCGTCGGGATCGGAGCGATCATCGGCGCCGGCGCAATCGTGACGAAGGATGTTCCTGATTTTGCGATCGTGGGTGGGAACCCGGCACGGGTGATCCGCTACCGGTTCGACAAGGACCTGTGCGAACGGGTCGGGCAGAGCCGCTGGTGGGAAAAACCGCTTGCTGAACTGGCCCGGAACATGGACTTGATGACCCAACCATTGAGTGACGTGGCTGCACAACATCCTCTCTTACCGTAAGCGTCCTGTGAACCCGCGTTGACGCGATTCTTAATTATCATATCCTGATT
>CAYXGI010000075.1:14287-22026 GCA_964464495.1 uncultured Phycisphaerales bacterium | reverse complement strand
AGAACTTACGTTCATGGATATTTTCAAAACGGGGATTTTTTAACGAGGTACTGTTTTGAGCCGCGAAGCCCGTATATTAAAGGGAGGACGCGGCCTGACCCTCAACCGCCCGACCGCACCCTGGGCGGCCACGTCCGGTTCTTCCCGGGCTTCTGACAGGTCCGGCCTTTCTTGACTTGCCCGGCAGTTCTGATATCCTGCATCGCTCGTGACTGTTGACGCTCTTAGGGGGAAAACAGTGCTTTCATAGGATTGTTGCCGTGGATTCGAGATCAACGAGAGATCTTCTAGACTGTATCAAGGATGGCGATCGCGACGTCCTCAACCACCTCCTCGATCGCTACTACGTCCGCGTCTGCGCCGTGGTGCACCGCTGTCTGCCCGCGGCGATGCGCCCCAGGTACGACACGGGCGACGTGGTGCAGGAAGCGATGGTGCGGGTCCTCAAGAAGGTCGACACCTTCGAGTACCGTAACGAGGGCTCCTTTTTTTCCTGGATCTGCACGGCCACCGAGAGAGCGCTCATCGATCTGATCCGGCACGCCACCCGCCAGCGCCGCGATCCGGCTCAGGAGGTGAGGCTCGACGCGACCAACGCCCCTCAGCCCGCGGCTCCCGACAAGGGTCCGGGCGAGAGGGCGATGGAGCACGATGAATACGAACGGGTCATGGCCGGCCTCGACCGTTTGTCGGACGAACAACGCCGGCTGATCCTCTACCGCGAGTACGGCCGGCTCTCGTGGAAGGAACTCGGCGAAGCGGTCGGCACTCCCATGGCCACGGCCAGGCGCCACTACCTCGAGGCGGTCGCCGCGCTCGGCAAGTTGCTGGCCGAGTAGCCCACGACGATCGGACAGGGTGACATTTGAGTCCGCAGATCGACGACGCTGTCCTCACTTACCTCGACCTCAGGGAGAAGGGACAGGCTCCGTCTCCCGAGGAGTTCGCGCGCCTTTACCCCGGCATGGAAAAGGAACTCCTCGCGCGCATCATTGCGCTCTCCACCGCATTCGGTGTGTTGAAGCCGAGTTTCCTGCCTCCCGAGACGGGCCAGAGGATCGGCGGCTATTCGATCCTGCGCGAGATCGGTCGCGGATCGATGGGCGTTGTGTTCCTCGCCGAGCGGCCCGACGATTTCGAACCGCGGGCGATGAAGTTCCTCCCCGGCCTCTACACGGCCAACGAACGCACGCGCCACCGCTTCCTGCGCGAGGCCGACACGCTCAAGCGCCTGAATCATCCCAATGTGGTCGGTGTCCACGAGGTGGGCGAGCTGGCCGGATCGCCCTACTTCATCATGGACTATGTGGCGGGCAAGAGTCTCGATCGAATCATCGAGAGCTGGCGCATGGGCCAGGACGATCTGATCGCGCGCGATCCGGCCGCGATCGCCGAGCTTTTCGCCGGCCTGGCGCGCGGCTTGGCCCATGTCCACTCCCACGGCGTGATCCATCGCGACATCAAACCGTCGAACATCCTCGTGGCCGAGGACGGCTCGGCGCGTCTCGGCGATTTCGGTCTGGCGTGCGACGAGACCGCGACGTCGCTGACCGCCACGGGCGGATTCCTCGGGACGCCCTACTATTGCGCGCCCGAGCAGGTACACGGCGGCCACAAAGGCGTGGGGCCGCTGAGCGACATCTACTCCCTCGGCGTCAGCCTCTACGAGACGCTCTCTCTGCGCGTTCCGTTCGAGGGGCACAATGCCGAGGAGATCTTCGTCAAGATCCGGAAGGGATTTGCTCCTCCGCTCCGCCGCGTGCGGGCCGATGTGCCGGCCGATCTCGCCGCCGTGGTTCACAAGGCGATCGAACAGAAGCCCCAGCGCCGTTTCGCCGGCGCCGAGATCCTGGCGGGCGATCTCGAGAAATTCGCCGCCGGCCAGCGCACGGCGACCCGTCCGCCCGGGACGGCGTCGATCGTTTCCCAGTGGGTGTCGCGCAACACCTGGCTGCCGATCCTCTTGACAGTGACCGTTCTGGTCGTTCTCGGGCTCCGCTTCGGCTACACGGCGCTGCTCGATTTTCGCCTCGGCGAGTTCATGACGCGCACGGACAACACTATGCTCTTGACGCGGCCTGAGTATGTCAGGTCGATGGCCGAGGCCTGGAACCTGGCCAATACCGATGCCGAACGCTACCGCGTCCTCGCCCGCAAGCTGGCTCTCATGGGCGGCGGCGTCGAACGCGATGGGGCGATGATCCTCGACGAGTCATCGCCCGCCGCCGAGGTCCGCCGCAGGGCGATCGATTTCCTTGCACGGCAAACCACGCTCGCCATGCCCGATATCGGGCCCCTTCTGCAGATGGAGCCCTTCTTCCTCAACTCCGCGGTGATCTGCGAGACGACCGCCGACAGCCGCCCCGAGATTCTTTACCGCGGGCACGAGTATCCCGAGCGGTGCGTGCTCGGCCTCGGGCGGGAGCGGGAATCGATCCGCGCGGCGACCTTCAGGGATGGCGAATACATCGCCACGCAGATCGCCTACGACGCCAAGAAGGAGGCGGGTATCGAGGTCAAGCAGACCCGCTGCGCCGACCTCGACGCTGACGGGCGGATCGACCTGGTCATGCTCGTGGAGAAGACCCCCCTCTTTCGGCTTGAAGGGGCTCTCGCGCGCGATAGTGGATACGTTCGCGTGATCGACATACCTCTCGACGAGTCGAGACCGCCGCTCTGCATCACCACGGGCGACTACGATTGCGACGGCGACGTTGATATTTTCATCGCCTCCGACTCGTTGCCCGGCAGCACGAGGAGCCACTATCTCTTCCTCAACGAAAGGGACGCCGCGGGCCGGATAGTGCTCGTCGATGTCAGCGAGTCGGCGGGTCTCTGTTTCACGAACGAGAGCAACCTCTGTTTCCGGTCGATGGGAGTCGCCTGGATCGACATGGACGGGGACGGCGATCTCGATCTGCTCAACGGTGGAACCTATCTTGCCGGCTCGACACCGCTCCAGGGTGTTGCGAGCACCTTGAGCCTCCTGCCGCCGGCTCCGTCGCTACGCGGAGAGGACGAGGGTGTGGCGCACGCGGCGCCCTTCATCCTGCGCAACGACACCAATCGCAAGGGAGGTGGGCCGCTCTTTGCCGACATCACTCGAACGAGCGCCATCAAGCTCAGAACGCCCGGCGAGTACTGTTCCAAGGTGGCGGCGGGCGATGTGAACGACGACGGGATCGTCGATATCGTTCTCGGCACGATTCCCGCCATGCTCTTCGTGAGCCGCCCCGACGGAAGCCACGAGAACGTGTGGAAGGGATTGAACACGCCCGTCAAGTCGAAGCTCGTTGCCTCCCTCGCACTCTTCGATTTCGAACTCGACGGTGATATAGATATCTACGTGGGGTACTCGTCGGCGCGCGATCAGCTTCTGATCAACGACGGAGTGCGCGACGGCGTGCCTCTTCTCAAGGACCGCGCCGCCGACCTCGACATCGTTGACGAGACGGAGATGGAGAACTCGGTGAGTTGGGGGACCTGGCTCGACATCGATCTCGATGGCGACCTCGATCTTCTCGTGCGGCGGATTCCGGGATTCGACAGGGTCTGTCGCAATGATGTGGCGCGGGGGCGATGGCTGAGAGTCTTTATCGACGGCCCGCCGGGCGATCGATTTGCCCACGGTGCCAGGGTGGTGGTCAAGTCGGGAACAAAGAACTGGATCAGGTATCACGGCGTTCACCACGCCGGCTATGTGCGCCAGATGCGAAGCGTTCACTTCGGTCTCGGCTCCGCCGAGAGCTATGACAGCGTCGAGGTGATCTGGCCCGCGGGAAAGAGCACCTTGCTGCCCGGCGGTCGGACGAATCAAACGATCACGGTCCGCTACGACGGGGAGTGATTACAATTTAAGGAGCTCATTGGAATGGAGAAGAGATTTATTCTGAATTACGGCCTTCTGATCTGCCTGCTTTCTACCTTTTCTTCCTGCGCTTTCGATGGCGCGGAGGGTGATTGGGGAGCAAAGAGAATAATTTCCACCGAATCGGCGCCCGCCGCGATCGGACCCTACAGTCAGGCCGTGCTGATTGGCGATATGTTATACATGAGCGGCCAGATCGGCATCGATCCCGCAACCGGCAAGATGGTCGAGGGCGGAATCGAAAAAGAGACCCGGCAGGTCTTGAATAACATGGCCGCCGTGGTCGGGGAAGCGGGAATGACATTCGACGACGTGGTCCAGGTGCAGGTGTTCGTCACCAATCTCGATCATTACGCGCTGGTGAACGGTCTCTATTCGGAGTACTTCACCAAGGATTTTCCCGCGCGCGCGGCGGTCCAGGTCGGCCGTCTGCCCGGGGGGGCGTCCGTCGAAATCATGGCCGTCGCGGTGCGGGGCGCCGGCAGCGGGGATGGCGGCTAAAGTCAGCCACGCATCAAGGGAGATGCGAGATGAACCAAGAGAAAAAACACCTCTTCGCGTCGACGATCAGGTGTGGCTTTCTGGTCCTGGTCCTCTCTCTTCTCATTGCGCCTCTCCGGACCGTGCGCGCCGGAGAGAGAAGGCTTTTGCCGCCGGGACCAGCTATTCTTACAGTATGTTCTCTCCCGACTACGCGAAAGCGATCACCGTCTCGGTCACCGTGAGAGGGAGCGCCGAGACCGAACTGCTCGACCGGCGACGGGCGACTCTGATCCACGCGACGAACACGATCGACCTTCTTCCCGGTGTGACCGTCAACGAGTGGTGGGACGAGGAGGGCGAGGTGATCAAGACGTCGATCACCATGATGGGCAAGACGCGCGAGACCTTTCGGACCACGGCGGAGCGTGCCACCCACGCCGAACAGACCGAGTTCAAGGTCGACCTGCTCCTCGAAGCTGTGTCGCACTCGAACATCAATCTGCCCAATCCCTACCGGCTCGATTCGATCCTCTATGCCTTCAAGACCAGGAAGGAGGAGATCGAGCTCCCTGCCGGAATCGATGACATCCGTCAGAAGACGATCGACAGGGAGGCGCGCGCGGCCACGGTTTTCATCAGGGCGCTCAATCCCACGGGCTTTCAGAAACGCCCCCTGATAAAACCGCCCGACGCGATCGCTCCCTATCTCGAGCCGAATTCTTTCCTCCAGTGCCGCGATGGGGCGCTCAGTGCCAAGGTCGCGCAGGTTGTCGGCCGGGAGACCGATGCGTGGAAGGCCGCTCAGCGGCTCGAGCGCTTCGTGTTCGAACACATCGCCGAGAAGAAACTGGGCACCGGTTTCGCGAGCGCCGTCGAGGTGTTGGAGCAGAGGTCGGGCGACAGCACCGAGCACGCCGTGCTTCTCGCCTGTCTCTGCCGCAGCCAGGGGATTCCGGCGCGCGTCGCCATGGGGTACATGTATCTCGGCGGGATTTTCGGCGGCCACATGTGGACCGAGGTCTGGATCAACGATCACTGGTACGCTCTCGACGGGGTCATGGGGATCGGCCGCGTCGATCCGACCCACATCCGCTTTGCCTCATCGTCGCTCAACGAGGGCGGCCTGGGCGAGTCGTTCGCCTCGGCCGTGCGCGGACTGGGGAATCTCGACATCAAGGTCCTCGAGTTCACGCGCCGCGATGCGACGGTCACCGTGGGAGAAAACTTCAAGGACTACTCCATCGATGGAGACAGGTACACGAACATCCTCTACGGGATCAGCTTCAGCAAGCCGGCCGATCACCGGTTCGTGCACTACGAGCGGGACTTCTCGGCCATGACCTTCACCCTCGTCTCTCTCAAGGGCCCATCGAACATGGTCCTGAAGGCGATGCCCGCGGCCTATTCCTTCTCGATGGACGATTTCAAGCAGCGGATCAAGAGCCAGGGCGGCCTGATTCAGTCGGTCATCGACGTAAAAATCGCCCGACGACCGGGGAAGGTGTTCGTCACGGACCGCAAGGGGCAGAGGCGGCGAATTCTGATTCTCGTCGAGCAGGATACCTGTTATGTTTTCGAGGCGCTGATCGAGGACGGGTTGCGCGACTCTCAGGTTTTCCAGAGCGTGATCGACTCGATCGACTTTGTCGAACACTAACCCGCGGCTGCCTCCTCGAAAAAGACCTCTGATCGTTCTTTCCAATAGATGTGCGAAGATGGGGAGACGGCGTGCTATCATGAGTCCGGGCCGCACCACGAGGTGCTGCTCGCGTCCTTTTCATTGCAGAGGAAGTCCGGTATGGATGTCACTTTTTACGGAGCGGTCCGCGAGGTCACAGGATCGATGCATCTTCTGACCACGTCGCGGGACAGGGTCCTTCTCGATTGCGGTCTTTTCCAGGGGCACCGCAAGGAAGCGGAGCTCAAGAACAGGAAGATCCCCGTCGATCCCGGCGTTCTCACCAATGTTGTGCTCTCTCATGCGCACATCGATCACTCGGGCCGGGTGCCGGTGCTCACCAAGGGCGATTTCAGCGGGCGCATCATCTGCACGCGGGCGTCGGCCGACGCCTGCCGTTATCTGCTTCTCGACTGCGGCCACATTCAGGAATCGGACGCGCGCTATCTCAACTACAAGATGGTGCGGTCCTTTCTCTACAATGTGAAGAGCGGCAAGGAGAAGCGCAAGATCACCAACCGCACGGTGCGCGAGATCAAGAAGCTCCTCAAGAAGCGGGGCCACGAGATCGACCAGGCGGCGATCGAGGCGGTGATCAAGCGCTACCAGCTCCAAGCCGTGCGGCCGCTCTACACGCAGGCCGATGCCGAGGACGCCCTCGACTACTTCGACGGCTATCCCTACAATCACGAGGTGGCGATCGGCACCGACATGACCTGCACCTTTTACGATGCGGGTCACATTCTCGGATCGTCCTTCTGTCTGATCAAGGCGCGGGAGAAGAAAGAGCGGCGCACCATTCTCTACACGGGCGACGTGGGCAGATTCGACAAGCCGATCATCAAGGATCCCACGCTCGAGTTCGCCGAAGAGGATCGCGACATCGACCTTCTCGTCATGGAGAGCACCTACGGCAACCGCCATCATGGGCCGGTCAAGGAGCTCAAGGCCCGGCTCGCCCAGGTTCTGGTCGAGACCGTCGATCGGGGTGGGGCGGTGATCATTCCGTCCTTTGCCTACGGCCGCACGCAGGAGCTGCTCTACGTTCTCCACGAGCTCTACAACGATGGCGCCGTGCCGCGGATCCCGGTCTACGTCGACAGTCCCCTGGCGATCAATCTCACGCGCGTCTTCGGCGAGCATCCCGAGGTCTACGACGAGGACACGCACAAGACCTTCCTTGCGAACGGCGAGAATCCCTTTGCCTTCAGCAAGATCAAGTTCGTGTCGAACCTCGACGAATCAATGGCGCTGATGAAGGACAAAAGACCGCACGTGGTGATCGCCGGCTCGGGCATGTGCGAAGCGGGCCGGATCGTGCACCACTTCAGGTACAAGATCCACAATCCCAAGAACACCATCCTCATCGTCGGTTACATGGCGGCCAACACGCTCGGCCGGCGGCTGCTCGATAGGGGCCTTCAGTACGAGGCCTCGGGCCGCGAGGGCCCGGCTCCCAAGCTGCGCTTTCTCAACAAGGAGTATCCCCTCGAGGCGCGCGTCGTCGAGCTGGGCGGTTTCAGCGCCCACGCCGATCAGTCGGAGCTCCTCGCCTTCGTGGAAAAATCCAACCTGCGCATCAAGAAGATCGCCCTCGTCCACGGCGAAGAGGACCAGACCCTCGTCCTCGCCAAGCTGCTCAAGAAGCAGGGCCGAGAGGTCATCGTCCCCCAGCCGGGCGAATCAATCCCCGTGAAGTAAACGCTCCCG
>CAYXGI010000075.1:0-14187 GCA_964464495.1 uncultured Phycisphaerales bacterium | reverse complement strand
AAGTAAACGCTCCCGGAACAATTTTTCCATGGGATCAATACTTATTGATCCCATGGAAAAATTGTTCCGGGAGCGTTTACTGGGAGCGTTTACTTGCGGGAGCGTTTACTTCAGCCTTCCTTGATCTCCAGCCAGATTGGATTCGTGAGGCAGCGGTAGGGGTAGGTTGTTCCCGGCTCCTTGAAGAGAGCCTGCGTCGAGTCGGTGGTGGCCTCGACACGGAGCGCGTACCAGCCCGAGAAATTTGGAAGCGTTGTCTGGATCGTGACGGTCTGCCCACCTAGGTTGGGAATGTTCGAAAAGGTGATCGGTGCGGTCACCGCGCCAGGACCGACCACCTTGAGGGTGACCGCGCTGAAGGGGCCGAACTCGGCACTCGTCGCCCACCGGAACCGGAGCTCGAGGCCCGGAAGCTGGGAGCGGGGGACCGAGAGGTGATCGCCCGGATAATATTCCGTTCCGCCATGATCGACGGTCAGCACGGCCATGGGACCGTTGGTGGCAACCGCACGCCCCGCGCACAGAGCACTCAGCGCCGACTGCGGCGTGCAATCGCCGTCGGCGATATAGACGGCGGTCCGCACCTTTCCGAGCACATTGACCAGATTGCGCCTCTTTTGCAGGATGTCCCAGTTGTACTTCTCGCCGCGCGATGTGTGGGAATTGAAATCGCCGTGACCGTCCGAACCGCCGACAAAAAAGAGCTTCTTTGACGGATCGAATGTGGGCAGGTCGAGCTGAAGGATCGAGTCGTACTTGGCCAGCCCAGCGGTGATCTGCCCCGTGTCCTTGCCGATTCCGTTGCCGAAACAGGGCTGCCCGTTCCAGAACTGGAATCCCTTGAAGAGGGGGTGGTGGTACGACCCGGACACGCCCGCCTCGTACACGAAAGAGCCCCCGTCCTCGTACCACGGATCGCGCAGCTTGAGCATGGTCCACGACACCGAGTCGGGATCGAACTCATCGATCGGGTGGGCCAGAAAGACAGCACTCCCCGGAACATTGTTCTGCAGAAAGGTGAGCAGCTCGGCCATGGTGTACGTGTCGCCATGAGTGCGCGACGCCGTGTAGACCGACATGTTCGTCGCCGGAATGTTGCCCGACGCGCCCTTCTCTGCATCCTTGCCGATCGGCGAAAGAAGCGACATGCCGTCCTGGCCCTCGCCCTTCACAGGCACGGCCAGGTTCTCCAGGCCGTAGACCAGGGTGTGGCAGAAAATGTCCTCGGGCACGCTGGGAAAGTCCTCCTTGAGGATCGCGAAGTTCACCTCCGAGCCGGCGATGATCGAGAAGAGTCCCGTCGCGTTGACCGCCGCCACCTGATCGAGAAAGTCGGCCCACTTGGCGGCCACGCTCCGCGGTTGGGGGCGGGTGAAAGGGTCGTGGGGGAGCCCGTCCTTGAAGTTCTCGGCATCCTCGTCCGAATCATAGTCGTTGGAGTGATCGGTCACCGCGAGCCACCTCAGTCCCGACACCAGTCCGGCGTAGGCAGTGGGATAGAGGGGGCTGCCAATCTCGGCGCCATTGTCGGTGTAGACCGTGTGGTAGTGGGTGTCGCCCAGAAACCAGTGCTGTCTGTCGATGTTGGGCAGCCGGGTGAAGGAGCGAAAAACGCGGCAGTACCAGTAGTCGCCGTCGGTGAGCCACGTGGCATCGTCGAGCGGCTGGCCGTTCATGGGATCGATGATCTGCCCCCACGCCGAGTTGCCCGGCTGAATGTCGGGTCCCCGGTCGTCGGCCCAGGTCAGGTCGAGGTTGACGCGCACCAGGTTGAAGTCGTTGACCTTCGTGAAGAGGCTGATGGGGAGTTCGTAGAGGCGCGCCCAGAAACGGGTGTTCGGCACGGTGAAGGAGTTCTCCAGATTGCCGGCCGACACACCGTTGACCCAGAGCTTGATGCTGTTGAAGCTGTCGAGGTCCGGATCCCAGCCCTCCTCGTTGGGCAGTTCGTTCACGATCATGATGAGGAGCGGCACCCTGGATACCCACGGCTCGATGCGAAAGGGCATGTCGACGACGTAGAGCGGCTCGGTGAGCCACATGACCGAGCGCACCCGGCTCCGTCCCGTCTTGTCGGGCGTGAGCTCGAGCGCGATTCGCTGTCCGTTGTTGGCAAAGGACGCCTCACGTCCCAGATCGGCGGAGCGCGGCCGCACTAAAAAGACGACCTTGACCGAACCCGGCCTGTCGGGCTGGGGAACGGCTGCCGCCACCGTCATGCTCGTCGCTGCTTCGAGAAAGGGCAGGAGCGTCTCGTTGATCTTCGTGCCCGACACAAAGGTCGCCAGCACGAGATCGCGCGCATCGGCCGTTCCCTTGTTCGCCACGGTCACGTCGATCAAGATCGGCTCGTCGGGCCCGACCGTTTCGCTGGTGAGCTCGACCGCGTCGATGGCGAGGTCGAACTCGGCCGTTCCAGCCGCGAGAGAAGCGGAGAAAAACGCAAAAGCACAGACCAGAATCGTGCTGAAGCGGAAACCGTTGATCGGATTCATGGGAAAACTCCCCCTTGAAAAGGCGAATCGGTACTGACTTTTAAATCGAGGCTTTCTCTGATAGCGCCGTCATTCCGCGCGCGATCTTTCCGTATCGATTGAGTATAAATATATTTGAATATTTGTCAATCCCGCCGGTTCCGCTCCCGGAACAAAACTTCCATGGAATCGATTCTTCCTGATCCCATGGAGGAATTGTTCCGGGAACAAATCTTTTGTGCTATAGTCGCTGCCCAATGAACCAACAGGAATCCCTTGTGCACCGGCCCTGGGTGCGGCGGGAACTCATCGTCTTTATCGCGCTTCTTGTACTGAGCGTGCTTGTGCGCCTGCCCGATCTCGCCATGCCGCTCGAACGCGACGAGGGCGAGTACGCCTACGCGGCGCAGGAGATTCTCAGGGGCCACATGCCCTACGCGGACACCTTCTGCCAGAAACCGCCTGTCGTGTTCTTCTGGTACCTTGCCGGATTCGTGCTTCTCGGGCAGAGTGTCATCGCCATCCACCTCACCATGACCGTGGCCGCCGCGCTCGCCGCCCTTGGCATCTATCTTCTCGCCCGCCGCCTCTTAGGGCCCGAGGGCCGGACCGGCGCCTGGCTCGCGGCGCTCGTCTTCGCTTTCAGCGCGGCTGGGAGCGGCTACTTCGGATCGGCGGCGAACACGGAAATCTTCATGCTCGCGCCCATGGTGTTCGGCGTCTACTTCGCCCATCGCGCGCTCGAAACCGAGAAGTCCTTCTTCTGGTTCCTCGCCGGTCTTCTCTGCGGTCTCGCCTTCCTCACCAAGCAGGTCGCGCTTTTCTCCTTCGCCGGTCCGGCCGTCTACGCCTCGTGGATCATGTGGCGTCAGAAGAGGCCGATCGCGTCGCACGTCAAGCCGCTCGTCTTCGGCCTCGGCGGGATCGGCGCCGCGATCGCGCCCTTCGCCGTCTGGCTCTCGGCGCGGGGCGTTCTGGGCGCGGCATGGGACGCGGCTTTCGGCCACAACATCGCCTACGTCGGTTCGCCCTTCGGCTGGTGGAAGTGGACGCAACTGGCCGGTGTGATCAGCGACCGCTTTCTGCTCTCCGACGGCCTGCTCTGGGCGTGCCTCGCGGGCTGCCTGCTCATGGTGGTCCTCGGACAGACCCGCCGCCACCGGGCGCTCTGGTTCGCACTCCTCTGGTTCGGCGGATCGATCCTCGGCGTGGCGCTCGGACCGTACACCTTCGGCCACTACTTTCTGCAGGTCCTGCCGCCCCTCGCTCTCGCCGGCGGCGCGTTCTGCTCCCTCTTCTCGTCGGGATCGGCAACGCCCACACCGGCCCTCTGCCGTCGCGCGCGCCTCCTCACCCTCATCGCGGGCGCGGCACTGATTGCGCCCATGGTCGTCTGCCGTCTGTCAACGCTCACGGACCCGATCGAGAAGCGCTCCTACGATCTCTACAGCGTCTATGGCCCATCGCCTTTTGCGGCCGCCGTGGAGGTGGGAGACGCCCTTGCCGCAACCACCGATCCCGACGACCTCGTGCTGATCCGCGGTTCGGAACCGGAGATCCTCTTCTACGCCCGCCGGCGCAGCGCCACGCGCTACACGATCTTCTATCCCCTCACGGGCAATTTCGAAAGCACCGACGCCATGGTGGAAGAACTCTTCGCCGAGATCGACAGGAACCGGCCCGCCAAGGTGGTCCTCGTCAATGTGCCCACGTCGTTCATCGTGGGCGGTCCCAAGCTCGGCGAGATCATCGACCGCCTGCAGCAGGTCCTCGACGGCCACTACGTCAGCGAGACCACCTTCTTCGCCACACCCGATGGGCGGACGATCCGGTGCGGTCCGAGCGACCAACCGCCCGTCCCATCGGCGAGGCCTCTCTTCAGGATCTTCAGCCGCCGGAAGTGAAATCCCGCTATTGACGCGCGCAGCGATGGACAGTACAAGGGCCTATTCGGATCGGTTGACAGACCGGTCAACGTGCCGAGGATCGAAAACACAAGGCTCAAGAAATGAAACTCTATCTGGTGCGTCACGGCGAGGCTCTCCCTTCGAGCAAGGACCCCGAATGTCCCCTTTCGACCGACGGCGAGCGCGGCGTCGAGCGAGTGGCGCTCTTTCTGCGCGAGGCGGGCGTGAGAGTTCACAATATCTACCACAGCCAGAAGCTGCGCGCCGCGCAGACCGCCCACGTGGTCGGCACGGTCATCGTGCCCGACGGCGACGTGGTCGAGGTTCAGGGGCTCGGGCCGAACGATCCGATCGAGCCACTCCTCGAACACATCAGCCAGTGGACCGAGGACCGCATGATCGTCGGCCACCTGCCCTTCATGTCCTCCCTCTGCTCCACGCTCCTGAAGAATGCCGTCGTGCCGGTCTCGATCACCTTTCCCCCGGCGTGCGTGATCTGCGTGGAGAACTGTCCCGAGGAGTACTGGGCTTTTCGCTGGATGATCGAACCGGGCATGCTGCCGTGATCCCGAGGGGGCGAAGAACCGCTGCCCGGCCCACCCAACAGGAAACAAAAACAGAGTGGACGACATAACCAGGTACATCATTGTCTTCGGCGTCTTCATCGTGAGCGGCTCGGTTCACGAGGCGGCCCATGCCTGGTCGGCGTGGCGGCTCGGGGACAGCACGGCGCGCGACCGGGGCCGGATCTCGCTCAATCCGCTCGTCCACGTCGACATCTTCGGCACCATTGTTTTTCCCGCCATCCTGATCTACTCGGGCAGCCCCATCTGTTTCGGATGGATGAAGCCCGTTCCGGTCTACACTCCCGCCTTGCGCAAGCCCGAACGGGACGGCCTTCTCGTCTCCCTGGCCGGCCCCTTCTCGAACCTCTTTCTTGCCGCATTGGGCGTCGTCACCTTCCTGATCCTCGGCGAGATGGACCTTCTCTTTCCGAACGTGGTTCTCTTCGTCTCGATGATGATCTGGATCAACTTGCTCCTGGCGTTTTTCAATCTCCTTCCCATTCCGCCCCTCGACGGCAGTTCGATCGTTGACTTCATTCGCCGCGACCCCAACGAGTCCTATCACCGTCAGGCGGGGATCGGCATGGTGGTGATCATCGCATTCTTCTACCTCGATCTCTTCAGGTACCTGAGGACTGCCGTGTTCAGCGCCGCCGATTTCCTGCTCGCCAATCCGATCGCTCCGATCGCACTGCTCGTGGTCTTCATTGCCGTTCTCGTTCTGTTCACGGTGCGCAACAGACCCGAGGGCGCGCCGGCGCGTCCGAAGAAAAATGACCGTGCCGAGGTCGAGATGAGCCGCACCATGAAGCGGGCGTGGCAGATCGCCAAGGCCCTGTCGCACGGCGACGATGTGCCCGCGGCCGACCGGCGGTGGTTCGAGAAGTTGAAGAACGATCGCGGCGATCGCAAGCCCCTTTGCTCATCGATGAGCTTCGACGTGCGCAATGACTTCTGTCATGAGTGCCGTAACCTCAACCGCTGCATCTTCCGAAAAGCCGAGGAATGAAAGGGTGCTCGTTGGGGCAACCCTTGAAAATGCTTTACCGGTGGGGGCTCCTGTTGCAGAATGTTCCCTTTCGCACCCGCTTGTCAACTCAGCCGCTCATCGCGGCCTCTCTCGGAGGAGTACCATGATACGTCTTCTTGCTGTCTTTCTGTTCGCACTTCTGATTGCCTGTCCCTTGAGCCTCTCGCAGGACGAGAACTGGGACCTCATGACGCAGAAGGAGATGAAACTCGACGCCTTCCGCGAAGCCTATCCCGACTTCGACGGCAAGGGGGTGGTGATCGCCGTGCTCGACACGGGGGTCGACATGGGTGTCGAGGGGCTCAAGGTGCTTCCCGACGGGACTCCCAAGGTGGTCGATGTGCGTGACTTTTCCGGTGAGGGCGACCTCTTCTGGGAAGAGGGCCACATCGTTCCCAACGGGGACAAGGGCGAGAGGATCGTCGACTCCGAGGGGCGGACCCTCACCGGATTTCGTGAGAAAGCCGAGGGCGCGATCGACAACCGTTTCTACATGGTTTTCCTCGAGGAGAAGAATTTCAAGGACACGTCGGTGCGCGACCTCAACGGCGACGGCGACAAGAAGGACTCCTTCGGAATCCTCATCTTCGCCGTCAAGGTCGAAGAGGCGGTCCGCTACGAGGCGGTGGTCGACCTCAACGGCGACGGCAAACTCGACGACGGACAGCGCCTCTCCGACTACTGGCGCGAGAAGGAGTACTTCGTGCTCGCCGGAAAGGAAGGCGACCGCCGCCAGCTCGCCATGGCGCTCAACTTCTACCCCGAAGAGAAACGCCTCAGCGTGCATTTCGATACGGGCGCCCACGGCACCCACGTGTCGGGCATCGCGGCCGGGTACAAGATTCACGGCCAGGAAGGTTACAACGGCGGCGCGCCGGGCGCGCGCGTGATCAGCCTCAAGATCGGCAACAACGGCTACTCGGGCGGCAGCACCACCACGGAGAGCGTCAAGAAGGCCTTCGAGTACGGCGCCAAGTATTCCAAGGACAACAAGGTGCCCGTCGTGTTCAACATGAGCTTTGGCGTCGGTTCCGAGCTCGAGGGGAAGAGCGCCGTCGACCGTTTTCTCGACGACCTGCTCTGGAAGAACCCCGGCGTGGTCGTTGTCGTCTCCAACGGCAACGAGGGCCCCGGCCTCTCGTCGTCGGGCACGCCGTCGTGCAGCAAGCGGGCGATCGCCGTGGGTGCGCTCCTCAGTCCGACCGCGGCATCGGCCCAGTACGGTGTGGCCGGACTCGAGAAGGAGGTCTTCTTCAGCTTCTCGTCGCGCGGGGGGGACACGTTCAAGCCCGACATCGTTGCGCCGGGGAGCGCCGCATCGACAGTGCCGCTCTGGGGTGACGGCGACCACATGCACGGCACATCGATGTCGTCGCCCGCTGCGGCGGGCGCCATCGCCTGCATCGTCGACGGCCTGGTGCGCCACGAGTCGGAGTATGCGATCGACAACGCGATCATCTTGCGCGCCGTGAAGAACACGGGCCGCCAGCTCGATGGCTGGACCGTCCTTGACGTGGGCGGCGGCGTGATCGACATGCCCGCCGCTTACGAGTACGCGGCATTTCTCTGCAGCGAAAAGGAGAACGAGGGCCTGCGCGAGTACCAGATCGTCAACCGCGGCCCCGCGCCCGGCCAGGGAACCGCCTACTGGCGCACGAGCCCCTACCTTCCCACCAAGCACCAGATGATGAACTTCCAGCTCATGGCGGGTTTCAACAAGGAGATGAAGAAGGAGCAAGAAGCGCGCTTCTACAGGGCCTTCGACCTCAAGCCCGACGTGGACTGGCTCTCGACCAACAAGGACGTGGCCTACATCAAGGGCGGCCAGTCGGCCAGCATCGGTATCCTGGCCGATGTGGAAGGCAAGGGGCCGGGCGTCTACACGGGATGCATCAAGGCCTTCCGCAAGGGGGCCGCGCTGCCCGGCGGCGAGGAGATTCTCGAGTTCGCCATTCCCGTCACCGTGATCGTTCCCCACAGAACCACTCCCGAGAACCACGGCACCATGCTGGTGCGCGGCGAGGTCGATCCCGGCTTTGTCGACCGCGTCTTCGTCGAGGTGCCTGCCGGCATCACGGCGATCTCGGCCGAGGTGCGCGTTCTTGACGGCGGGGGCAAGGGGTCGCAGGTGAGCACGAGCGTGTACAATCCCGAGGGCGTCGGCGTCGGCCGGCTGAGCGCCAGAGGCGAAGGCAGCCGCGAGGGCTCGTGGTCGCTCACCGGCTCGAGGGTCTTTCCAGGCTCGTGGGAGTTTATCGTGAGCTCGTCGATGCGCTCGCCCGAGCGGGCGACCTACGACCTGGTGGTCAGCCTCCACGGTCTCGACGTGGGCGATCCCGACCTCGCCTTCGGCGGACCCACGACGCGCAAGCGCGTTCTGGTACCGGTGCGGTGCACTCAGGCCGTCCCCTTCAAGGGCAACCTCGAGGCGCGCTTAGAGGGACTGGTGCGCAAGGAAGTGATCGAGGTGGAAGAATCCGATCGTTTCGAACGGATCGTGACCGTGGACAACAGCACGTCGACGGCGAGCTGGTCGGTCGAGTTCGACCGCGAAACCTACGCGCTCTTTACCGACTGCGTGCTGCGCCTCGAGGATCTCGAATCAGGCGCCACCCTCTACAACGGCGGCCTCGGGAAGCGCCATGGCCGGGCAGCGGTGGGCGTGCCCAAGGATCAGGCCACACCGAAGAAGTACCGCCTCGTGCTGCTTCCCGCATTCACCAAGAAGGCTGACTCGAAGAAGTGGCGCTTCGTGCTCACCGAGCAGCTCAAGTGGCGGTCGGGCGCGGTGGCGCTCGAACCCGTAACGCCCAAGGCGGGCCGCCTGTCGCTCAATCCCCATGACTGGACCACGGTCGAGTTCCTGCTCGGTGGGGCCGTGCCTGCGCCGCCCGCGGGCTACGCGATCGACGGCGTGCTCGAGGCGAAGAGCAGCGGCTCGGCGGGTACGATCGTGCAGAAGAGATTTCTCTGGAATTGAGCTTCGACGCCTCGCGTCGTGGTTTTTTGGAATCGTTGGGGACCGGTGCGGCCGCGGCCGTTCTCGGGCGCCGTCTGCATCGCGGTGAAGCGTTTAATTGTACATGAACGCCACCGTCGCCGTGCACGCGGTCAAGGCCCGCACGCGCACCCAGTGGGCGCTGAAACCGTCGGGGAACTCGTGGTGGCCGTAACCGTCGCCGACGGTGTAGATCTCCTTGTACTTCTTCCAGTCGCCGGTGCCCATGAAATCGATTTCCAGTTCGACCGACATCTCCATCCCGGGGGTGGTCGCCACGTGGACGACCTTCTTGTCGAAGCCGGTCATGAGGAAGGGATCGGATAGCGCGCCCGCCTTCACGGGCTCGTCCCACCAGACAGCCCCCCAGCCGGCCGGCTTGCCCCACCCGCTCAGCTCGTCGATGTGGCCGAACCAGAGACCCGACTGTGGCTGGCCGACGGCGTTGTCGGTCTGGTCGCCGGCGAGGACCAGAAGGCCGCGCCATGAGACCATGTCGGGGCAGATCCGCAGGTGGGAAGCGATCGGCCGGATGCCGAAGACACGCCCGCCATAGACCATGGAGGGCAGGTCGTAGAAGATGCCGAAGGCGTCCATCAGGTAGCGCTCGGTCTGCACCTCGCGGATGCGCATCCACTCGGTGTTCCACGTGTGGTCCCACGACTGGCTCCCCTTGGGAAGGCGGTAGCGCTGCCACTTTTTGTCGTGCAGTACGCGTAAGATCACCGAGCAGCGATCCCACCCGACAGCGTAGAGCGGGTTGCCGTAGCGCGCGCCGGCCCTCGGATTCTGCTTGCCCGACACCTCGATGAAGGGATTGTGCTCGACGACGGTCCACTCCTCACCGTCCCACGCACCGAGCCGCCCGGCGGCGCGCGTGCCGAGGAATTCCGGTTCCTCATAAGTGTTGTTGGCCACTACCAGCAGTCCCTGGGCGGTGTGGGCGCCCTTGAAGTGGGGCTGCGCGTCCTTGGGAATCTTCAGCTCCTCGGTCACGTTCGCGAGGCGCGTCGTCTCGAGCGTCTTCACGTCGGTCTCGAAGAGCAAACCCTCCATGGTGAGAAAGTAGACCTTCTCCTTCGGCTCGAAGAGGTGGCGCGCCGTGGCGGTGAGGCGGTGCGTGGAGAGCGGTTCGATGAGCCGCACCGTTCCTTGCGCGTCGATCGCGTAGGGACCGATGAAGACCTGCTCCGACTCCCAGTGCACGAGCCGGTTGGCAAAGGTTCCCGTCACCGATTTCGGATGGAGCTTGAAAGAAAAGTCAGGACCGATCTCGTAGAGGCCGATCCCGCCGCCCCGGATGTGAGCCACGTAGCCGATCGCCCAGAGCCGGTCGGCCCAGGGGATCAGGGCGCCGATGCCGGTCTCCGACGAGCTTCCTACGCCGGGGGCCATCACGGTCATGTGAGGGAAGATGCCCTTGATTCGGATAGGCTGTTGCTCATCGTCCCCTCTGGGAAGCGGATCTTGCGGGAGATCCGTTTGCGCCAGTGCAATCGCGGTCGAGGCGACGACCAGGCAGACGATCGACGCGAGGGACGCGGTTCGAATGTGGCGTTGCATGTCATTCGCTCCAGTCTATGGTCAGCGTGTCTCCCATCTCCTCTTGAAGCCTGGTCATTTTCTGCTTGAACACCTCGAGGAGTGCGGCGAATCGCGGGTTGTGGGAGAGATTTTCTTTTTCCAGGGGGTCCGCTTCCAGATCGAAAAGAAGAGTCTTCTTCGCCTTGGGGTAATGTATCAGCTTGTACCGGCCCTGGCGAATCATCCTCTGGAGATCGCAGTAGGCGCCGTAGATCGCCTTGTACTGGCCCTTCGCCCTGCCGCTGAGGAGGGGAAGCAGGCTCCTGAACTGCACGTACCTGGGGATGTCGACACCGGCGAGCTCGAGCGTGGTGGGCATGATGTCCTGCAGGTAGACGGGTACGGTGATCCGCGTGCCCTGCGGAATGTCCGGCCCGCAAACGATCATGGGCGGCTTCATGCTGTGCTCGAACATGTTCTGTTTGCCGAGCAGTCCGTGATGGCCCACGGCGAGCCCGTGGTCGGCGGTGAAGAAGATGTAGGTACTTTGAGCTCGGCCAGACTTATCAAGGGCGTCCAGCATGCGGCCGATCTGGGCGTCCATGTGGGTGATGATGGCGTAATATTCCTGCCTGTTCTTCTTGACCGCGTACTCCGTGCGGGGGAAGGGCGCGAGCTTCTCGTCGCGCAGCTTGGCGCTGCAGCCGATGTCGTCCTTGTAGGGATACTCGGGTAGGAAGTTCCCAGGCACCTTGATCTCGTCGACCGGATATTGGTCGACGTATTCCTTGGGTGACTGCCGCGGATCGTGGGGCGCGTTGAAGGCGAGGTACATGAAGAAGGGATTCTGTTTCCCCGCAGCCTGCGCCATGAACTCGATCGCGTCGTCGCCGAGCACCTCGCTCCAGTGCTTGCCGCCCTTCCAGTATCCCTGGAACTTCTCGTCCCACGGGGACCACTTGTCGGTCTCGCCCTCGATGGGGCGGTTGTAGCCGTCCTTGGTCTGGTTCGGCATACCGGGCCGCACGTTCTTCGTGACGCCGAAAACGTCGTCCACCTTGGTCTTGACGTGCCACTTTCCGGCGAAGTAGGTGTCGTAACCGGCGCGCGCCATTTGCTGGGACCAGAGCCGTTCACCGTCGTACTCGTTCTTGAGGTGCGGCTCGAGCGCCTTGGCCTTCCAGAGGAAGCGGCCCGTGTTGAGCATGGTGCGGCTCGCCACGCAGACCGCGCCGTGCCACGCCCCCTGGTTGTAGGTGTTGGTGAAGGTGACGCCTCTCTTGACGAGGCGATCGAGGTTGGGGGTCTGCGCCTCGCTGCCGAACGCGCTCAGCGCTTCGTGGCACTGGTCATCGGCAAAGATGAAGAGGATGTTTGGTTTGTCCTCTTTCCCTCCGTCGGCGTTGACAATCGCAGGCAGGGTCATGCTCGCGAAACCGCATCCGAGCCACTTTACGAATTCCCGTCTTTCCATTTTTTACTCCTTGTCTTGGTAGTCGGCGCCGTTGAGGCTGGCGACGACCGACGCGAGCCATTCTTCGAGCTGGGTTCGCATGGCGTGGGCGCGGCCAGTTTCGTTCTCGGCGAGATCTTTGCTCTCCTCCGGATCGCGGGCGAGGTGGTAGAGCTCGATGCGCGGCGCCTCGTCTTTCTTCTCGATCCGGTGCAGTTTCCACGGCCAGTCGAGCCACGCCGCATGGCCGTGGAAGTTGTCGTCCGGGAAGTCTCCGGCGATTTTTCCCGCGTCGAGCCGCAGACGGTCGGAATCGTCGAGCCGCAAGCGGTCGGGATCGTCGAGTTCGTGGCCCGCCTCTTGCGCCTCGAGAAGTTCGGTCATCCACTTGTGACTCGGCGTGCCGATGCCCTTGGCCGGGTAGTCCCAGAATCCGATAGGCTCGGGCCGCTGATCCATGCGGCCGTCGAAAGCGGGGACGAGGCTGATCCCGTCGAGGCGCGGTTGGGCCGCCATGCGCACTCCGGCGATCTCGAGCAGGGTGGGGTAGATGTCCGACGTGGTGCAGGTTGTGCTGATCGCCCGTGGGGCGGCAAAGTGCCCCGGCCACTCGATGAGCGCCGGCACGCGGAGCCCTCCCTCATAGACCATGCCCTTGGCGCCGCGGCCGCCCGTCGCGCCCAGCTTCGGCAGGCCGCCGTTGTCGCTGCAATACCAGAGGATCGTGTTGTCGGCGATGCCCAGAGTGCGCAAGCCCTTCCGCAGCCGGCCGAAGGCGCGGTCCATGCCGGTGATCTCGCCGAGGAAGTTTTGCATTTTCTCGGGATGGTCCGCGTAGGGAGCGCGGTCCTCGTCGATCGCCTTGTGTGGACTATGCGGCGAGCCGAACCAGACCACTGCGAGAAATGGCTCGGGCCCCTCGGCGCGCCGGCCGATGAACTCGAGCGCCGCGTCGACGGTGACCGCCGAGCTCTCGCCCTCCTTGGCCACGGCGCTCCCTTCGCGGCTGAGGATCGGGTCGTTGTCGAAAAAGTTCGGAGCCGAGAGCCACTCGTCAAAGCCGCTCATCCCCGGATTGACGGGGCTTCCGGTGCGGACCGAACCGAGGTGCCACTTGCCGAAATGGCCGGTTACGTATCCGGCGGTCTTGAGCGCCTCGGCAATGGTGATCTCCTGCGGCCGAAGCGTGTGGCCCCACTTGAAGCAGCCGAAACGGTTCGGGTGGCGGCCGGTGAGCACGCTGCCGCGCGTGGGCGAGCAGACCGGCGCGGCAGCGTAGAACCGGTCGAAGCGCACGCACTCCGCCGCCATGGCGTCGAAGTGGGGCGTTTCGAGAAGTGGGTGGCCGTTGTAGGCCATGTCGCCCCAGCCCTGGTCGTCGGCCATGCAGAGGATGATGTTCGGCTTGCGCGCGGGGGGATTCTGTTGCGGTGCGGCGCATCCGGCAGCGGCGAGAAAAAGTCCTGTTCCGGTTTTTTTCAGGAAGCGGCGTCGGTTCATTCTCCACGCTCCTTTTTTCAACTGCCCTGTGCGGTCAGAGTCAGGATCCCGCGCCGGTTTTCACCGCGAGAAGCACCAGGTAGAAGAGGAGAAGGAATAGGTACGCTAGCACCATGCTTCTCACAGGGCCGATGATCTGGTGGCTGACCGTGTACCCGCCGGCCTCGTCCCACGATGTGATACCGCGCGAATTCAGTCTCGAGAATGCCATGAGCTGAGTGAACCAGGTGACGATCGGAATTCCGAGACCCATGCCGCGGATCCAGACCTCCCACGCTCTGTTGAGCCCAGACCCGTAGTTGAGCCGGCTTCCGTCCCGGTTTCGCAGGCGCACCTTGAGAAACGCCTTTCCCGGCGTGGTTCCCCACGCGGCCAGCATGGCGGATTCCACGAAGACGTAGGCGAAGAGGATCAGGGGTGCGAGAAGGTAATCCATTATCCCGGGTTTCGCATCAGCCGCCCGTTCGAGATCGTGGAGAGGCAGCAGCGACGGATCGATGAAAAACAAAACCGCACTCGCAAAGGATCCGAATAGAAGAATGCTGTCGATAAACCTGGCCGCGCACCGCACCCAGGGCCGCACCTGCGGTCCTGACGGCTCGGGCGGTGGCGGGGAATGGGTGTCGTCCTGTTGTGGATCGAACTCGTCCATTTGAAGAGCGTGCTCCCTCTACTCGTTCGAGTAGACGTTTTCTACTCGTTCGAGTAGACGTTTTCTACTCGTTCGAGTAGACG
>CAYXGI010000074.1:0-22433 GCA_964464495.1 uncultured Phycisphaerales bacterium | reverse complement strand
TCGTCGTACAGTAAATTCACGTCCGAGGTGTCTCAAAGTTGTTGACACGTTCCGTTGGCCATGCTGTTCGAATTGTGCATCAGGTTTCCGGATAAATGCGGTGAGGATAATTTGGTTGGACAAACCGCCCTCGACATGGCGATCAAAATGGCAGAGTACTGTTCGTTGCACACAGAGCGCATTTACTCAAAGTCTCTCAGTTCGGCGATGGTCAAAGCGCACAGCTTGCTTGATCGAATCTTGGATGAGACGATCACGTCTCCATTCACGCTTCGCGAAGTGTACAAGGCCGCCCGAGTCGGTCTTTCAACCAAACAAGATGTCATTCAGGCCGTTCGAGTCTTGATCGACTTCAACTGGGTCTCCGAGGAATTCAACCGACCGATTGAAAAGCGAGGAGCTAAATTTATCGTCAATTCAAACAAACCAACACAGGAGGGGTGATACATTTGAAAGTGTCCGTGTTTGGCAGTGCTTGACGGTGATTGCTCATACGGGATGCTTGGGTCAAGTGAATGGACCCCTGTGCTCACCTAGTAGGCATCATCCAATGCAACATCTGTACTACTGACAAACACGGACACTTCATCGACATTTTATTTCTTCCTCTTCTTGATCCCTACGTTATCGGGCTCCGACATTGCTTTGTGGTGTCGATCCATTTGATTGAACAAACCCCTCTCGAACATACCCGCAATCGGCATCGTGACCCCGGTTCGCCTGACCGCCTATCTCCACACGGTGATGAGTTCAGGCAACCAATTGTTCAAAACAAAGAGAAGCCCCCGACGGTGACATTGCCGTCAGGGGATCCTCAAACTAATGAACAAACAAACCTTCTCCAGTAGCGAACTACTGCACCATCATATCAGGAGGCTTCGGCCATGACTCCGTACGTGCGCTGGTGCGATGGTCCATTGTGTTAACAGCCACCAGATCAGAGGCGGCCATAGCAGGCCTCCCGTCGTCCTGATGATCGTTCGAACAACGCTGAACAAGGGTAGTCCGAACATCACAAACGCCGTCCAGCCGCAATGTGCTTTCGGGTGAGCGTAGTATGCCGATCTGATCTACCGTCGGAGCTACGTGGTTGAGAAGGAGAACAGACTGCCGGGTCTTGTTGATCCAGTCTCTGCAATGAAGAAGAGATTGTTCCCGGAGGTCATCCATCTCACACGGGTCAACTACGTCATCATCCGTGAATCCAGTCTGAAGATCCGTGAAGGCATCGATGATGATGAGATCGAACCGCTCGTCTCGCGTGTAGCTTTCATGCAGCGTGTACACCATATGATCGAAGATCGTGGGGAAGAACACTTCGAATCGCCCCCACCCCGCTTCCATCTCCGAGACCTTGCCCCAAATGAACTCTTGCTCAAGTTCGTAAGTGAGATTTTTTCCAACATCATGATACGCCACACTCAACCCCTGCCTTACAGCGTCAGCAGCGACCCGCAGGGCGATCTTGGTCATTTCCAGGCCAAGGTCAGAATGAATCTCGTAGATCCTTGCAGCGGCCAAGCCAGGCCCCCAGGCCCTGCTCAGAGCTTCGAACTCTTCTCGAAACCCCGAATCACCTTTTTGTGGGATCTGCCAGACAGTCCGTTCTTTGTAAGTCATCATGCTGTTTTCTCCTTAGGTATGGTCAGAAGTCGACATCTCCTTTCATATACCTTCGGAGGTTTTCGAAAGCCTCAGGCTCTCGTGATTCTGGTCTCCCCCTAGATGGGCAACAGCACGGGTACGGCGAGTGGATGACCATGGGCATTTACAATGGCCGTCCCAGCTCATAGAATAACTAATCACAATTAGTTGTACCGAGGGTCAATTCCTCAAGGATGGCCGAAATGACTAAAAATATGGACGAACTGAAGGCCCGAATTCTGGCCTTCAGGGAAGAACGAGACTGGAAACAGTTCCACAAGCCCAAGGACCTCGCCCTCGCCCTGGGGATTGAAGCATCCGAACTATCAGAGCTGTTCCTCTGGAAGGACGAACCCAAGATCGATGCAATGACTGATCAGTCGGGGGATGTGGAGGCAATCGCAGACGAACTCGCTGACGTTTTGATCTACGCCATCCTGTTGGCCGACCACTTTGATATCGACTTGATCCAAGCAGCCAGCCGGAAACTCGATAAGAATTCCGAGAAATATCCCGTAGCCAAGTCCAAGGGCAATGCCAAGAAGTATACGGAGCTGGATTAATGAAACTGTATTCAGGGTCAGCTGGTGAGTTCCTACAAGATACAAATCGCAACGAGATCGCCGACAAGCTGTCTGATCAATTTTTCGCCCATTTCCGATACAAGCCGGCCGAGAGCGAGGTGCGCTCGTGGCGGAATTCGTTACGTGCCATGTCCGGAGTTATCACAGAAGGCGAGCTGGAGAACACAGGAGTCCTGCTCGAATACCAACTGCCCCTGTCCTCCAAGAGGCTGGACTGCATGCTTACCGGCCACACAAAGTCCGGAGCACCCAACGCTGTGATCATCGAATTGAAGCAGTGGGAATCTTGTGAAGCGGCGGACGGCGATCACGTTTTAACCTGGGTCGGTGGCGGAGAACGCGAGGTCCTGCACCCCGCTGCCCAGGTTGGCCAGTACCAGATGTACCTCAGGGACATGCACTCAGCTTTCTATACGAAGCCGGACCCCATAGGTCTTGCCGCTTGCAGCTACCTCCACAACTATCCTTATGACCCACAGGACGTCCTTTTCGACCCCAAGTACAGCCACCTTATCGAGGCTGCTCCGGTTTTCACCAAGAGCGACTTCGATCCCCTGACCACCTTCCTTGCTGAACGAATTCAGTTCGGAGACGGGATGCAGGTCCTGAATCAGCTGGAAGGTGGCGAGCTCCGCCCGAGCAAGAAGCTCATGGATCACGTTGCTTCCATGATCGAGGGGCAGCCCGAGTATGTCCTTCTCGACGAGCAGCTCATCGTCTTCGACAAAGTCCTCGCTTGTGCCAAGTCCGGTGTCTCTTCCGGCACAAAACACACCCTGATCATTCACGGCGGACCAGGCACTGGAAAGTCCGTCATAGCCATAAATCTCATGGGGCGACTGCTGCGGGATGGGCGGAGCGTCAACTACGCTACTGGCTCAAAGGCATTTACCGAAACCCTTAGGAAGGTAATTGGCCGTCGAGCGTCCGGGCAATTCATGTACTTCAACTCTTATCAGGACATGGACCCTGACAGCTTGGATGTCCTGGTCTGCGACGAGGCCCACCGGATCCGCAAAGCAAGCTGGAGCATGTACACCCCAAAAGCTGACCGGACCGATCGCCCCCAGGTCGACGAACTTATCTCAACAGCCAAGCTCGGCGTGTTCTTCATCGATGATGCCCAGGTCGTGCGTCCGGGCGAAGTCGGCTCCTCGGACCTCATCCGTAGCGCCGCGGAGAAGGCTGGCGCGACAGTCCATGAGTACAAGCTTGAGGCCCAATTCCGGTGTTCGGGCTCCAGCGCATTCGTTAACTGGATCGACAACACCCTGGATGTCCACAGGACTGCCAATGTATTGTGGGAGGGCGATGAACTATTCGACTTCCGGATCCTCGAGTCCCCTGAGGCCGTCGAAACTCTAATCAGGGACAAGGCATCAGAGGGAAACACAGCCCGGATGGTCGCCGGCTTCTGCTGGCCATGGTCGAAGAAGCCCCTTGCTGATGGATCCCTGGCGGCGGACATAGTCATCGATGGTTACGAGCGGTCGTGGAATGCGCGACCGGAGGCTACTAGGCTTGCCAAGGGAATCCCCAAGGCGCCTTTGTGGGCAAGAGAACCCGGGGGCATCGACCAGGTCGGTTGCGTCTACACAGCACAAGGATTCGAATTCGACTATGTGGGCGTCATCATCGGCGAGGATCTGACCTACGACCAGGACCAACAGAAGTGGGTCGGCAACAAACAGCAATCCCATGATACGATGGTTAAAAGGAGCGGAGACCAGTTCATCGACCTCGTCAAAAACACCTACAGGGTTCTTTTAACGCGGGGGCTGAAGGGCTGCTACGTAACCTTCTTGAATAAGCAGACGGAATGGTTCGTGAAGAGCAGGATGGCTTAGCATTTAAAGAAATGTCACCAAAGTACAGTTAATTACAAACTCTATAACCCGAAGATGAAAGAATCCTCTAATCGAATACCAGAGGCTGGTCTTGACTGGCGATTTGCCAGCTGACACCGGGCAACTTCCCCGCGTACTTCATGGCAGTCTTCAGTGCTTTCCCCGAATCGTTGTTCTTGTCGCTCAGGTGCCCCAAAACAACGGTCCGAAGATTTGGAGATTGCGCCGCTAGCGACTTGATCAACTTTCCACTCTGCTGGTTGTTGAGATGCCCGCCATCTCCTGAAATTCTGCTCTTAAGAAATGCCGGATACGGGCCATTCCTCAACATTCCTTCATCGTGATTCGCTTCGATGTACAACAGGTCCAGTCTCCCGAGCTGCCCAACATCCACGCTTTCCGGATCCCCGATATCTGTGGCGAACAGAGATCTGATACCAGCTACTTCCACCAAGAAGGCACAGGGCTCCAAGGTGTCATGTGATATCCGCACAGGTGTGACGACAAACCCATCATGTTCTGACGCTGTACTGTAGGCGAGAGTTCTCGCCCCAGTCCGATTCAAGCCGCTACCCAACAAAGTGCCTTTGGTTGCTAAAATGGGAGCATCAAAATCCCTGCTGCACCTCTGTGCGCCCTTAACGTGATCCCCATGCTCATGAGAAATCAGGATCCCACAGACGTTGTTTGGGTCGAGTCCCAGTGAGTTCATTCTCAGGAAGATTTGCCTTCGGGAGAAACCACAATCGACCATCAGAATTTTGCCGCCGTAGCAGATAATCGACGCATTGCCTTTACTGCCACTCCCTAGGTTGATAACCCGTATCGGAATATCCTGCCTATCCGGAACAGCAATATCTTGTTGCTCAGTATTCTGGAGAATACGACTCAAGATTTTCCGCATACAATTCAAACTTTCATGACTTGAACTCGGCCATCATCATTCTGCACGATTTGCAGTTGAATGAGCACGCGAGAAATGCTATAACCTATTTTGAAACACTACGATATCATATCCTGGCTGAAATTTGTGAGGGCTTATTGATGTCCTATGAACTTGTGCAAAAGCCTAGCTTCTGGCGCGACCTCCTCGCATTAGACGACCGAGCGCGAACGAAGGTCCTGAAGCACCTCGATATTCTAAACCGCGATCCCTTCGCAGGCAACTGCAAGAAAATCCATGAGGGTGACTACAAGAACCTATACCGATTCAAGATCGGGCGGGATATCCGGATCATTTTCGCGCTCGGGTCCAAGGTTCTCAGCCTCTTGATGGTAGGCCTTAGAAAAGACATTTACGAGCGCACGAAGAGAAAAGGTCATCTAGAAGGAGACGTTCTTTTAGCCGAAGCCATCCCGGATCCTGATATTGTTCCAACAACACCCGACGACCCACTCCCACATGAATGGCCAAGAGGAAGCGATGATGCGACAAACATAGACCCTGAGGACACAGAAGAAACAAAAGCAACCCTTCTCCAAGACATCCTTGAGTGCTGGAATGTCTCCCAAGAGCACCAAAATCTCATCATCGAATGCGACGACCTTGACCAGTTGGTAGATGCGGGGCTGCCGGACGAGCTCTTAAGTGTCTTGCTCCACATCGACGCACCTCCGCCCTTGGAGAATGTGGTCGAACAACCAACCTTTGCACTTCAGGGCAAGGAAGAAATTGAGGACTACCTCCAAGGCACTCTGCCTGGCTTCCTCCTCCGCCTGGATGACGAGCAGAAGAGAGCCGCATCTCGTAAGGCCAAGGGCCCTATGATGGTCAAGGGTAGTCCTGGAACTGGGAAATCAGTCGTAGCGCTCTACCGCATCCGCAATCTGTTTGAGGAGAAAGCTCAAACCGAACTCTTCGAAAATCGGCCACCCAGTGTTCTGTTGGTCACGTTTACGCGGGCTCTGACTAACGCATCCCGGCAACTGCTACTTCACCTCCTCGGAGAAGGCTTCGAAGATCATGTCCGGGTCGAAACCCTGGATGGAATCGCGAGGGATATCTATTCCCAAGCCGGCTATACAGAATCACCGATTGCCGGCAAATGGATGGTCGATGAACTCAAGGAATCACTCGACCGTTATATTGACTTAGAAGACGTCGATGAGTCCCACAAAGTGATACTTAAGTCGATCCAGCCCGAATACATGTCAGATGAATTCGAGTGGGTCATCGATGGCAGAGAACTTCCAGACCTTGAAGCTTATCTGAACGAAAGCAGATCGGGACGCGGAACGAGATTCGACAAGGAGACCAGGACTGCTGTTTGGTATTTCCACAATTATTGGTCTGAGCACATTTCTGATAAAGGTGAGACAACATTTGTGGCAATCCAAAGTGATGCACGATTGGCTGCAGAGAACATGTCAGAAGAAGAGAAGTACGATATCGTGCTTGTTGACGAAGCCCAAGACCTCAAGCCAGTGGGTATCCGGCTAGCCATGGCACTGTGCCGCTCACTAACTGGCTTCTACATGACAGCAGACCAATCTCAGAGCATATACGGACGCGGATACAGCTGGAAGAAAGTCAGCGACGATCTCGACCTAAGAGGTCGCAGCATCATACTGCGCAACAATTATCGCAGCACAGAACAAATTCAGGCTGCTGCATCTGCCTTCCTAGAGGCCTACGAACTTGAGGATAAGGAACAGATTACTCAAGCTGTCAAAGCCGGGCCCAAACCGGTCCGCTGCTCATGCGCCAAGAATGAAGCTGTCGTAATTTCCAGTACATTCCGCAAATGGGCCAAAGAGATCCAATTGCCAGTTCACACTGGCGCCGTACTCGTGCGCTCAAAAAACGAAGGAAAAAAGTTCGTGGATGAGTTCAAGAGACTCGACCTTCCCGCTCGGTGGGTTGACTCCAAGAACTTCGATTTGGCCGATGCGAACATCAAAATCATGACCATGCATTCAGCCAAGGGCTTAGAGTTCCCCATGGTTGCGGTCGCAGGTATTCGAAGAGGGCTCATGCCACTCCCCTGCTTCAAGGCCCAGGACCAAGATGATGCCTTCGAGCACCGAAATACGGAGCGACGGCTATTTCATGTCGCGCTGTCTAGGGCCATGAGAAGGCTGATCGTAACCTACCCCGACACCAGTGCATCGGAGTTCATATCACAACTCACCCCTGAGCACTGGTCGGTGGACGATGACAGTACAGAAAACTAGCTAGATGGATAGGGGCAGAATGATATTCCGCCTTACTCATATTGCTGAGGCGCTTTTCGCTGACATTATCAATAGCCACAGGCATAAGTTTGCGGCCCTTGCAGGTATTGAGAATCTCGTGGATCCAACCTTCTTTGGGCATGAGCCAGTCGTGGCCCACGCTGAAGTACCACTCAATCAATACCGAGATAAAATATTTGATGGAGCCAGCCGAATCGACTGTCTAGTTCGCGTTCAGTCTCGACTTGGTGTCGCATTTGAGTTGAAACTCGGAAAAACGAGACTGTCCAGAAAGCGAGTTAAAGAGGAGTGGCTACAGGAGTGTCGTCCTAGTCACGATCAGGCGCGGTGGTCAGGCAATATGATGGCGATTCTGGATCGCCGTATACAAGATCCTGAGACAAACCTGTACGCGAGCGTAGTCGGATCTGAACCGATTGAGGTACATCGTAGTTGGGTAGTAGTTACTCATCGCAAGGTCGCGGAAAGTTGGCGAGAAGATCCACCAATATTGGGAGAACATGCGCGACTCATGGCGTTCGAGGATATTGCTGATCTTCCGGGTAGTCCAGATGGGTTCGACGCGATAGTTCGTCGTCAGTTGCCTGAGAGTTTTTACGATGAGTGGATTGGAGAGTCCTAGGTCATGGGTATTTCATATACCAAGCACTTTGCAGCTGTTAAAGGCGTTCGGAGCTGAAGCCATCGATATCCCAATCAAGAAGGTCGGGCCATGAGTCGAGCAATTAAAGAAGTCGAAACCAGGGGGCGAGATATTCCTTGGCTGCAGGTAGTACAGTTCCACAAGGAGATCGTCAAGCGAGCTGAGAGCGGATTTTACGCGCTGAACGGGAATGACCGCCTCAACAATCGATGGTCATGCTTGGAAGGTTTCGATCCCAATGAATTGGCGGGCCCATGGACAATCCCCACTGACTCTATTTCGAGCCGGCCTTTTCGTCAGGCTATCGAGGCCGGAGAACACGAAGCGCTGTATATCGGCGGCCCCGGGTTTGTTGGTTGGGAAGCCTCATTCGGAAAATTCTATCCCCGCTGGCAACCCCTGTTTTACCGCGAGGTTGTCGTTGAGGAACACGATGAAGGACTGAGGCTTGTCCCAGCGCAGGGCGAGTGGAACGTCTCGCCCCTGTTCTTCGCGTTGCTCGATCGAAAATCGCTGGCGCTACCGGAAGATTCGGACGCATTTGCTGCCCGGATGATGGAATTGTCCATGCGAAGGCGTGAGGGCGGCACCAAATCCATGGCCCAAGCCATCACCGATGCGTTCTGCGCCGAATTTCAGGACACCGAACCAGAGCTGAAACGCCACGAGTCCAACAACCCGTTCGACTCTCCTGCAACACCTTGGGTCCTCTTTGCACCGACCAGCCAGTTTTCTGCGCTGACACGTCATCTTCTTCGGGACTATGAAAGCCTTGATACAATCCTGAGCAAATCCCCTGCACGAATTGGTGGCTTGTCCATACTGGATGAATCTACTTCGGGAACCGAAGAGCTGGACCACGAGACGATTCCGGTCGTTCCCTTGGACGATGCACAGAAGAGAGCCGTGGATGCCATTCTGCAAGGTGGACCACTCACGGTGATCAGCGGCCCTCCGGGCTGCGGCAAAAGCCAGGTTGTCGTGTCCCTTCTCCTGAATGCCTGGGCCCACGGTCTCAAAGTCCTGTTCGCCAGCAATAACAACAAGGCCGTCGATGTCGTTCGGGAGCGACTGGAGCGATTTGAACAGGAAAACCCGATCGCTGTCCGAGCAGGAAATCGAAAAAAAGCCCAGATCGAGGAAGTCCTGCGTCGAGTCATCAACCTGGTGGCCCGAGTCAAACGAGGAGACACAAAAGGAATCGATCCGGAAAAGGTCAAAGCCCGCCAATCCAAGCTTCTCAAGCAGAAGAAGGGGATAGAGACCACCCTCGAAACGGGTCTTCCCCAGAGGATCAACGAGGCAATCGAATCCTCGTTGAAGAGCTACAGCAATCGGCAACAAATCCTGCAGGAAATCGAGATCAGACGGCTCGATTTCCTCCGGGCGTTCGAGAAGCTCCAACTTCCTGCGGCAATCCGAGCGGATAATGTCACAGGCCTGCTTGCGGCCTACGGGAAATGGATTGAAGACCTTACCAACTGTCGCACTCTGATCGACGAAGACAAGACCAAGAGGGCCGACACGGAAAGGCAGCTTCGCAAACTCCTCGAACAACGCAGCGAGACCGCAACCGGAACTGGAATGCAAATCGCGGCCGAGGATGATGCTGCCTGGCTTCTGAATGGGCCCGATGCATCCGCCATGGCCAAAATGGTGGAGGACCTGAAACGCGTTGTCGAAGGCGTTGTCAATTCCCAGCTCGAGCAACATCCCTGGAAACCCGAATACGAACGGTGGAAGGGCTCTGACGAGGCAAGCCACTGGGCCGATGAAGCCGATGGTTTCACACAAGGAATCCTTTCCCTGGTAAACGAGCTATCCCCCAAGCTCAAAGAGCTCGAAAAGCAGTCGGCCGTCCTGGCCGAACGCCGTGAATCCATTGTGGAGAAGGACGTCCCTGAGTCCATCAAGATCGATCCCCAACATCTGGATCAGTGGTCCGCCGTTTACAGCCAAATCGTGACGCACGAGAAGAAGTGGACTGACATCTTCCCTTGGTCCGCCCACGCTAGGTATTTGCGAGAGCTGAAACGCTTGGAATCGACCATGCGCCAGGCTTTTCCTCTTCCGGTGTGGAGGGCTGTCGGGTCGCTGAATGCTGAAGGACGTGAGGTGCTGGCGGGAGTCGTCGAGGTTACCCGCCTGTGGATCGAGATCCGTCAGCAGTGGGAAGAGGCCCAGGAAACGATTCGAGCGATTGAAGCCCGACTTCTGGACATGCGCAAAAAGGGCGGCGAGTTGGGGTTTCAGGAAGTCCCCGACTCTCAGGACATGCCCGAGTGGCTCCGGTTCCGCGAACTTGTGATTTCGGATGGGAGCTTGGCCCGTGAGGCAGCAGAGGTCTGGCAGCGGCGAACCACACGAGAGGGAATTCAGGCCCAGCTTCAGGGCGTTTCCAGGGAATTCTTCGACTTCGCAAGCGGCTACCCCTTGAAGGACGCCTGGGCGGCGGGGCCGGGCAGCGACTTCATGGAGGCCATCAGCAACCTCAGGAAAGAGACGAATCTGGATCGGCTCCAAGAGTTGCGAACACAGCTCTACACCGGAAGTCTCGATCGCTTCGCTCAGGCTTGGGAGAGCCTCCAGGAAACTCAGCGGAAGATCGGTCATACGGAGCAGGCCCTAGCCTCTATTCCGAACAAGCAAAGCCGCATCCAAGATTGGTGGGAGGACGGACCCGGCTCCAACATCGTCCTGCCAGAAGTTCCGGCCGATCTCCCTCAACGCGCTGCGTTGTCAGCTTCTTTGGATACCGTCCGGGAGTGGAACAACGGATGGATCGAGTTCAAGGACACCTGGAGACCGGAGCGGACCGACGAAGCCAACCAGGAATTGAACTGGGCCCTCGACAAACTGGATGGGGCGCTGGAAGCATTGCCGGAGACCGAAGAGAAAGCCCAGCTTCAAGCAATTATCGGCGCCATCAACAAGGATTCCGAGCAGGATTGGCCCATCGCCGACATTCGGGAGGTCACCGCCGCATTCAGTCCCGAACGCCTCAAGGCCAAGATCGAGACTATCGAGGTTGAGCTGGAGAAATCCTCCTTCGAGAAGGCCAAGACCGATTGGCTGGAAAGGTTGCTTGCCGACGACGACACCGTGCGGGCTGTAGATAGCCTCGAAAAAAGCCTGCGAAAGTCAAAGGGGCAGATTGCCGCTGGTCAACACGACCTGTTCCGCAAGTCGTTGGGCGCCGTCCCCATCTGGATCACGACCGCACAGGCCCCCCAATCAATCCCCCTCGAGCCCGACCTCTTCGACATCGTCATCATCGACGAAGCGACACAGTGCACGCTGACCAACCTTCTGCCGCTGGTCTATCGCGGCAAGCGTCTCGCAGTGATCGGTGATGGCCACCAGTTGCCGGCGATTCCCACGATCCGTGGCACAGAGGAACGGGCTCTCGCCAAGAAATTCGGGGTCGAGGACCTGCTCGAGTTCATCGGGCACGACGAGAACGACGTCTACAGTACAGCGGCCCAGTCCTTGCCACGCCGGCGTGCGGATGTGGTCATGCTGACCAACCACTATCGCAGCCATCCACAGATCATCGGGTTCTCCAACAATCAGATCTACCAGCGGGAACTGCGCCTGCTGCGGGACCCGAAAGGCCGACGCGCCCTTCAGGCCGGCAGCGGCGTTCATGTCCAAGAGGTATCCGGTCAGACTGTTCGTGGGCCCAAGGGAAGGAGCTGGCGCAACCCGACCGAAGCAGCTGCAGTAGCGGATCTCATTGCCGGCCTGCGGAACAAGGAAGACGGCGGCCTGAGTATTGGCGTCGTTGCGCCCTTCCGGGCCCAGGTGGAGATGATCATCGAGGAACTCGACAAGCGGCAAGCTTCCCGGAACGTCCTTGTCGGTACGGCTCATCAATTCCAGGGCGATGAACGCGACATCATGGTGTTCAGCCCTGTTGTCGCTCGCGGGATTCCCGAGAATTCTGCGAAATGGGTGGAGAGTCCTCCCAACCTCATCAACGTGGCTGTCACGCGGGCCCGTGAGGCCCTGTTCGTCGTGGCTGACCTGGAGTTCTGTTCCCGACAGGACGGCATTCTGAAGCATATGGCCCGCTATTGCCGAACGATCCAATCCCTCAGGGAAACCAGCCCCGCTGAGCTGGAGCTGTTCAGCTGGATGTGCGTGGAAGGATGGAGTCCTGATGTCCACGTCCCGACTGGGGACATCGAGGTCGACTTCATTCTGATCGCCCCCTCTGGGGAAAAGCTTGCGATCGAGGTCGATGGCAAAGAATTTCACGATGATCGACAGCAACAGGACAAGGCCAGGGACGCCTACCTGATCGCCCGTGGATTTACAGTGCTCCGCTTCCCGGCCCGAGAGATCTTCGAGACTCCGGCCAGCGTTATCCACCGGATCAAAGTGAAGTTCGACGCAGACTGAATAAGGGATTAGAATCAAAGATCGCTGATGCGGTCACCAGTGTTCAACAGATCAAGAGAAGGGTTTTATGGCCTCCCAACAGCCCCCAGTATCACTACCGATCTCCCTCACGCCGGGGCAACAGAAAATCGTTTCTGACCGCGGTGCCCGATTGCAGGTCATCGCCTGTGCGGGGTCAGGAAAAACTCGATCTATTGCAGCACGTGTGACTGATCTTATCCGCGAGGGTGCCGCCCCAGAATCAATCATCGCTTTTACGTTTACCGAGAAGGCCGCCGCCGAGCTCAAAGAGCGGATCTACGGTTATGTAAAACAGGTCATGGGTGAGGATTTCCTTGGACGACTTGGTCCGATGTACGTGGGCACTATTCATGGTTACTGTTTTCACCTACTACAGGATCACGTCCCCAAATACGGCAACTACGATGTCTTAGACGAACATCAGCATACCGGATTCGTGAGTCGGCTTCGAAGGCAACTGGGGCTTGATTCCCTGGCCCACCGACACTGGGAATCGATTGATCTCTTTCTACGAGCAGCGGACGTCATTGGAAATGAGATGCTGACAGAAAAGGAACTCGCCGGACATGAGATCGAGGACTGCTATAAGGAATATCGTGAGACCCTTGACCGATTCCGGTTTCTGACCTTCAGCCAAATTATAGCCCAAGCAGTCGAGGCTCTCGAAACGGATCCCGCCATTTTCGAGCGCGTGCACGGTCCATTGCGGCACTTGATTGTTGATGAATATCAGGACATCAACCCCGCTCAAGAAAAACTCATTGAATTGCTCGCAGTAGCCCCCGTGCAGCTTTGTGTTGTCGGTGACGATGACCAGGCGATCTACCAGTGGCGAGGATCCGACGTCAACAATATCGTGAAATTCGCCGCCCGCTATAATGGAGCATCCACCCACAAACTCGAGTCAAACTATCGCTCGCGTCCCACGATCGTGGAAACGGCAAACGTGTTTGCCCAGTCAATCAACGGCCGACTCCCCAAAGCCATGTTGCCGGAGCGGAAGGCAGGGACTGACGAGATCGTGCTCTGGAAGGCTGAAACGGCGCCGGATGAAGCCGAAGTCATCGCCGAGCACATTGCCAACCTCCACCGTGAAGGCTGGCGATATCGCGACATAGCCGTCCTGTTTCGTTCAGTCCGCACATCGGCACCGCCGATGGTCCAGGCGCTCACCGATCGTGGAATCCCCTTCAATTGCGGTGGGCGAACTGGGCTGTTTGCCCACCCCGAGATTAATCATTTCGGTGAACTCTTTGCCTGGATGTCAGGGTTCTCCTGGAAAGACGAGAAATACGGACCGGCCCGTGATGCCGACGTCAACCAGGTCGTCGCCGGCCTGGCTGATGTGTTCGGGCTACCCGATGCCGAGCAACCTGAACTCGTCTCGTATTTCGAGGATTGGAAGTCCTATCATGACAAGAGCAACCGCCCCGTAAGCCTGGTCGGTGATTTCTACAAACATCTCAAGATACTTGGGATTGCCAAAATCGATCCTGATACCCCGGAAGGATCGACCCGATTGGGCGCCTACGCCCGCTTCTCCAAGATCTTGGCCGACTACGAACACGTCACGATGCGCGGGCGTTGGGTCACCGGTGATGAAGGCGAGCTTGTCTATCGATCGGGGCTTAACCGCGGGCAGTGGTTCTGGCAAGGACTGGCAAATTATCTGGTGCACTATGCCAAGGAATCATATGAGGATTTCTCCGGAGAAGAGATTCATGATCTGGATGCCGTATCCATCCTGACCGTGCACCAGGCCAAAGGTTTGGAATGGCCCATCCTCTTCCTGCCGGCGCTCACGAACAAGAGATTCCCCTCTACGATGTGTGGTCGTTCCCAGAACTGGGCGATTCCTGAAGCATCATTTCCGGATGACAAACGGATCCGTTATGAAGGTTCCGATGCAGACGAGCGGCGTTTGTTCTATGTCGCGATGACGCGTGCCAAGGATATTGTCTATGCGTCGACGTTCAAGAAAATCACTCGCCGCGTCGGTAGCTCCAGATATCTGGAGGAACTGGCCGAGGCTATTGGTCTAAATCCGGGCCATATCCCGGATATGAGTAGCTTGCCGTTGCCAGCACCTCCGGAACCTGGTGACCAAGATGCCCCCCCTCCACTCGAGCTCGGATATTCCGATCTGGCGGATTACGAGGACTGTGGATATGGCTACAGGCTATCCCGTATCTTCGGGTTCGAACGGGAACTGGCCCAAGAGCTAGGGTATGGGAAGGCAGTCCACCATGTCCTGCGTCATATTGCCGAATCCGCCAGAGCCACCGGAAAAACGCCTGGCGACTCGGAGATCGAAGAGATCCTTCAAAACGAGTTCTATGTCCCCTTCGCCAAGAAGGCGACCCTAGCAAATATGTTGAAGAACGTGAAAAGTCTCACCCAGAAATACGTCACAGATTGGGAACCCGATCTGCACCGCGTCTGGGAAACCGAACGACCCTTCGAGATCCATTTCGACGGTGGTATCCTGATCGGACGGGCGGATATCATCCTGGATCAGGAAAACGGAAAAGCCGATCATCTGGCCATCGTGGATTATAAGACGTCGACTGACACCGACCGCGATGATCGATATGCCCGGCAGTTGCAGGTGTATGCGGCCGCCGGCCGTCAGGAGGGTTTGGAGATCGATGCCTGTTATGTCCACGAGCTGAAATCGAGTCAACGAACGACCATCGATTCGGATATCCCGGATACGAATACGGCAACCACATGGGCAGCCGGCCGCGTGGCCGAAATACGGTCGGGGTCCTATCCCCATCGTGCAAAGACGAAGAAATGCGATGGCTGTGATTTCAAGCTCGTTTGTACGCACACACTGTCAGTGGATTAGTTGAATTAAGCACATAAAGGAAATGGTTGGTCATGGCACGGAAAAAGACAACGAAACGCGTCGAAGTCGATAACTACAGCCACAATGGTTCAAGCCGCAAGAATATACCGCCGGCAAAGATTGCTGGCGAAGGCAAGATTCCGAAGACGAAAAAGGCTGTTTATTCCTATTCTCCCCACCTCACTCCGGATATACGCTTCGACTCAACTGGCAGTGCTGATCGCCTCGCATCCATTGTCGAGAAGGCCTGCGCTGGACAAACTCTATCCACAAGCGAACGAAAGGTCCTACGAGCACTCGCCAGGAATGCCGAACAGCCATGGCTGGAATGGTCAAGCAAGATGGAAGAGAACAACCGATGTGGGCTGGAGGTGGACCCCGTCGCTCTGCATATCCATGAGCGGGTTTCCTCTAACGCGATTGTCAGGGCGGCCATGCGTGAAGACGTGCAAAGGGACCTTTTTGCTGACCCGGAACAGGAATATGGCGAGGCCGTGCAGTTCTATAAGTACGATGTTGACTGGGCAAATCGATTAATCCTCGGGGACAGCCTTGATGTCATGTCGTCCCTATCCCGCAGGGAAAACTTGGCCGGCAAAGTGCAAATGATCTACATGGACCCACCTTATGGTATTAGTTATGGAAGTAACTTTCAGCCGGGCATCAAGAATACCATCGTGAAGGACAATGACTCAGGCTTAACTCGCGAACCTGAGATGGTAAAAGCATACCGGGACACATGGCACCTAGGAGTTCACTCCTATTTGAGTTATCTGCGGGATCGTTTGGTTATCGCCCGCCAAATGCTCTCGAGTACCGGATCAATATTTCTCCAAATTAGTGCCGAGAATGTCCACCGAGTACGGCAACTCATGGATGAAGTATTTGGCGCAGAGAATTTCATGAGTATGGTGACATTTCGCACCAAGATCCCACTCGGCACGAAATACCTCGCTGGCATATCCGACTACCTGCTTTGGTATTCATTTGACATTTCACAGATGAAGTATCGTAAGCTCTTTGACAAAAGAGCGTTAGGCGCAGACACGCAGTTCACTCTACTTCGGTTTCCAAATGGTGAAGTTAGGAGCATGGACCGACTAGAGAGAACCGATACATCGTCCATATCAGATGAATGCGATTCATTTAGGCTGACTGATCTGAATTCCAGTGGCAGGACAGAGAGTTGCGTGTTCGAATTTAACCATCTCGGTCGTTCATTCAAGCCATCGGGGAATCAGAGCTGGAAGACAAACCCAGAGGGAATGGCTCGCTTAATTGCAGCCGAAAGAATCGCTGCGCCCGGTCGGATGCCCGGATATATTTTTATGCACGCGGACTATCCAGTCGGGGAGCTGTCCAACCTCTGGGATGACACACAGGGCGCCACGGGCAAAACCTATGTAGTGCAAACGTCTGAAAAAGTAATCCAGCGTTGTATGATGATGACCACGGACCCGGGAGATCTTGTTCTAGACCCTACCTGCGGTTCCGGAACAACTGCATATCTCGCCGAACAATGGGGGCGACGCTGGATTACAATCGACAGCAGCCGTGTTGCCCTGTCACTTGCTCGACAGCGTCTGCTTACGGCTAAATACGATCGCTATCGGGTTCAGGGCGAGAGTGAGCACGTACAAGGAGACGTTAGCACGGGTGTCGACCCGCGGGCTAATTTCGTTTACAAGAAAGTACCACATATTACTCTCGGGTCGATTGCTCGCAACACTAACTTGGACCCTATTTTTGAAAAGTACGCACCGCTACTCGACGAGAATCTGGCCGCACTTAATCAATCCTTGAGCGAAGTTAACGATATAATGCGCGCAAAACTTGTTGCTAAGCTTGCTGATAAAATGCAGGCCGATGGCGTCAGAGCGGCCACTGATGCCGACCGAAGACGATGGCTGCTGCCTTGCACGACTAAGGCACAGATTAAGACCACATTCACAAGCAGGAGTAAGCTCAAGGCCAATCACGTCCAAGTCGCATTCGACGCAGTTCCATCCAAAGGCAAATTCGAACATTGGCATGTGCCCTTTGATACGGACACTGACTGGCCTAGGTCCGTTGCAGACGCGGTAACCGAGTATCGAAGGATCTGGCGGTCCAAAATGGACGAAGTCAACAAGTGCATCGGCGCCAACACGGACCATGAAACCTTGGTCGACCAACCAGAGGTGGTGAAGAGTGTCGTCCGGGTAACAGGGCCATTCACTGTGGAAGGCGTTCGTCCCGAAGAGCTTTCTATCAACGAAGACGGGGAGCTTTTCGACCCTACCCCCAATGATTGGGATGAAGACGGCCAAAATGCATCTGCCTATCTAGACAGAATGCTTCAGTTATTGAGAAAAGACGGCGTGACCTTCCCCAACAACGAACACCGAAGTTTCGCCCGCATCGAATCACTTTATGAATCGGAGTTCGCCCTGCATGCTGAGGGGATCTGGGAAGTCGATAATGCCGCAAAAAGCGAAGACACCGCCTGCGACGTTGCCATCGCTTTCGGACCGCAATACGGCCCGGTAACGGCCGAGCAGGTCGAGGATCTAGTCAGAGCCTCCCGCCGGTATGACGAACTCGTGATCGCCGCTTTTAGTTTCGACGGACCGTCCCAGGAGATCATCCAAGAATCATCCAACCCTCGTCTCAAGATCCACATGGCCCATATTCGTCCTGATGTTTCGCCCGGCATGGATGGCCTATTGAAGGACACTCCCAATTCGCAGCTCTTCACGGTATTCGGCCAACCGGAGATCGAGGTCAGCACAAATGATGACGGAGAGGTCGAGGTCGAGTTGCTAGGTGTCGATATCTATTCGCCACTAACAGGTGAGGTTCGTTCCGCAGGCGCATCCAAGGTCGCCGCCTGGTTCCTGGATTCAGACTACGATAGCCGCTGCTTTTGTGTCACACAGGCCTTCTTCCCTAACCAGAAAGCTTGGGACAAGATCGCCAAGGCCCTGGGGTCGACGGCAGACACGGAGGCATTCGATGCCTATAAGGGTACTGTTTCCATCCCGTTTGCCCCTGGTAAGCACCGGCGAATCGCCGTCAAGGTGATTGATCCGCGAGGTAACGAAGTCATGGCGATCCGCAGCCTTGAAGGGGGTAAGTAAATTGGCCAGCTCAAAACAAGCTCCCCCTCCGAAGGAATGGCAACCGACCCAAGCCGTTGACGATCCGGTCATCAACAAGCCCTATGAAGAGCCTCAGGCCTATTGGCAATATAGGGACGGTATACCAACCAAAATGCAGGGCCGTCGTCCAGCACGTTATTATTTCAAAAATAAACGGGTCGGCTCAGCCCAACAGACGCTATTCCAGGATGAGCAGGAAGAAGATCTCCCCCTGATCAATGCCTTGAGAGATGACGTCAAACGATGGCGCACTTCAGGATATAAGGGAGCTACGGGCGTCACGAAAGAACTTCTGCGTTATTGGATGCGAGATGACCGGGCCCGCAGGCTATTCTTCTGCCAACGCGAATCCGTGGAAACTTTCATCTATCTCCTCGAGCTGGCCATCCCCGGACGACTGAACACCTCAGGTTTCAGGAACTTTCAGGTCGATGCAGACAACGTATCCAAGCTCCTCAAAGGAGAGAAGCCGGATTTCGAATCGCTTGTAGACAGCAGCTTCTTCCCGCGATTGGTCGATTTCCCAATCGACGACGACATGATTCCCCTGCGACGACTCGGCTGCAAGATGGCAACCGGCTCGGGCAAGACCATCGTCATGGCCATGCTGATCGCCTGGGCCTTCTGTAATCGAGGGCAGAATCAACAGAGCACCCAGTTTCCGTCGGCCGTGCTGATCTGCGCTCCGAACTTGACCGTTCGCAAGCGACTATCCGTCCTGAAACCCGAGGACCCGGACAACTACTACGATGCCTTCGAGATCGTGCCACCCAAATACCGCGCATATATGAGCAAAGGGAAGGTCCTTGTCTCGAACTGGCATAAATTTGCACCGAAATCCGAGCATGTCGAGGACGGCAAGAGCTACCGCGTTGTGGACAAGGGCAAGGAAACAACGGACGCCTTTACGCTGGACCGACTTGGTGAACTAGCTGACCACATGCCAATCCTGGTCCTGAATGACGAGGGGCACCACTGCTGGCGGCCAAGGCCAGCTGCAACGGAAATCGAAAAGACAGAAATCGACAAATCGATCAAGGCTATCGAGAAAGAACTGAATAAGGATGAAAAGGCTGTCCGCAAGGATGCAGCCGAAGAGGCCCGAGTCTGGCTGGCGGGCTTGGATAAAATAAACAACTGTGGAATGTTGGGTCACGAGGAATCAGGCAGCCCTAAACCCGGTATTCTGGCCTGTATCGATCTCTCCGCCACGCCATTCTATCTGGGGAACAGCGGGTACCCCGAAGGCAGTCCCTTCCCATGGCTCGTCTCGGATTTTGGCCTCGTCGATGCGATCGAATGCGGAATCACTAAGGTGCCCCGCCTGCCTGTGGGTGACGACAGCGGAGATACCGATGACGCTGGCCGGCCGGATCCAAAGTACTTCCGATTGTGGGAGAAAATTAAGGACGAATGCCAGGCCTCAGAGAAGATCCGCAATACTCCGAAGCCGGAAGCGATCTATAAATACTCCCAAGACGCATTAGTCACCCTGGCTTCTCAGTGGAAGATCCAGTTTGACGAATCTGATCGACGATCCGGCGGCAAACCGTTCATTCCCCCTGTGATGATCGTGGTTTGTGACAATACGGATGTCGCCCAGTTGTTTTACGAGAAGATTGCCGGTGAGACCGAGGAGGACATCCCGAATCCTGAAAAACCCGGTAAGACCATCACGGTCAAAAGATACGGCAGTGGAGACGTTTTCCCGAGTCTTTTAAGCAATACGGAAGACTGCCAGCGGACGATCCGGATCGACTCGAAGCTTCTGGATAAGGTCGAAAAGGAAGATGGCGAATCCAAGGATCAGGCGGCTCTTCGCCTCCGAGAGATCATTGATACCGTGGGGAAGCGCGGTGGTCTCGGAGAACAGATCCGTTGCGTAGTATCCGTTTCCATGCTGACCGAAGGTTGGGATGCAAACAACGTTTCACATATTCTCGGTGTGCGGGCCTTCGGATCGCAGTTGCTGTGTGAGCAGGTTGTGGGCCGTGGCCTACGTCGTATGTCCTATGAAATCGACCCGGAAACCGGACGACTGCCTGCGGAATATGCCGATGTTTACGGCATCCCGTTCTCCTTGGTCCCGTACAAGGGCAAATCCAAGGATGATCCGGACAAACCCGACCCCGTGTATCGTACGATTCACGCAGTAGAAGAGCGGGCTGATTTTGAAATCCGGCTACCGAATGTCGAGGGGTATGTCTACGAACTGAAGGACCAGGGAATCACATGTGACATCGACAGCCTAGAGCCCATCGTGATCGACCAAGCGCCGGGGCAAGTTTGGCTGCGCCCCACCCGTGGCTATCATGATGAAGAAGTAGCCCCGCGGGACGTTGGTGACTATGTCACACAAACGCGTGAAGAGTACTATCAATCCATCCGGCCCCAGCAACTCGTCTTCCGTTTCGCCCAGATGGTCCTGGATGACCTTATGTCAGGTGATCGAGAGGAAACCGACCCCAAGAAAGCGGAACTTCGTCTCCGATCCCGACAACATCTCTTTCCCGAAATCGTCGGGATCATTCAACAGTACATCAAGAAGAAGGTAGAGCTCCAACCGGGGCTTGATGCTCGCGAGCTCGGCTTGGAGCGCTATGCCCGTCAATTGGTGGAGCGAATCCGCGACAATATCCTCCCTGCCGTCGCCAAGGAGAGCAAGCTCATACCGGTGATCAACAGGTTCAACCCCTTTAATTCCACAAAACAGGTCAACTACCATACATCGCGAACGGTCGTGGATCTGACCAAGAGCCATCTCAACAGGGCAATGACACAGAATGGCTGGGAAGAGCAGGCTATTGAGGTTTTGGAGGATCTGACCGGAGTTCTTTACTACACCCCAAACGACAGACAGGTTGGCCTGACAGTCCCCTACGACTATGACGGCCAGACCAAGATATATGAGCCGGACTTTGTGGTTTGTCTTGTTGGCGGCAAGACGATCATGCTCGAAATTAAGGGGGGTAAGGGTAAGGTCCATGACCCCAACAAAGTATATGCGAAGAATGCCGCAGCGAAGAAGTGGTGTGCAGCCGTTTCCAATCTTGGCCGTTATGGTGATTGGGTATACGAGATTTGCGAAGGGAAAGGGTCTCAATTCGATGCAAATCAGCTGAGAACAATCCTGAACAACCACGTAGGAGCATTCGAGGGTTACCCGTTTGAGGTAGTGGACAAAGCTGCGGACCGGCTATGGCGCGACTGTGTGCCCCTGACAACCCTGCGCACCGTCCTCCGTCGGCACAGGGACAACCAGTCGACGATTGATGCCGGAACATGGGATACCGAGTTGATCACCTGGATTGACCATCCCGAATTCGAGAAAGGGATGTTTGTTGCAAGGATCATGGGCGCGAACCTCGAGCCCGACGTACCTGCCGACTCCTACTGCCTCTTTCGGCAGAAGGGCGACAAGGAGGATGTCGCAGGCCAGATCGCCCTCGTGCAGCATGCCGGCGTGATGGATCCCTTGACCGGTGGTGACTGGACGGTTCGACACGTGTCCTTTGAAGAGCACACCGCGGATGACGAAGAATGGGGCCACACCCGGATGAAGCTCAGCGCTGTTGCCGAATCTTCACCGCCCTACATCGTTTCGATCGATGACACTGACGAAGTCGAATGCCTGGGCATCCTCCACTCCGTCCTGGAAACCAGAATGGGCTCGGAGGCCGAAGAGTGAAGTTCACGGCAATCGACTTCGAAACGGCGGACTACTATCGCGACAGCGCGTGCAGTATTGCCCTAGTTAGGGTCGAGGACAGAGCCATCGTTGATCAGGTGCATCGCTTGATTCGCCCCCCTCGGTCCAAGTTCGTTTTCACGTACCTTCATGGGATCGACTGGTCCATGTGCCGCGATGAGCCTGCCTTTGCCGAGGTGTGGCGCGAAGTCGCCTCTTTAGTCGCAGGGGTCGACTTCCTTGCTGCTCACAATGCGTCATTCGATCGCAGCGTCCTGAATAAATGCTGTGGGGCCGCAAGCATCGATCCGCCGCTGTTGCCCTGGCAATGTACTGTACAGGTTGCAAGATCAACTTGGGATATCTATCCGACGAAGCTCAACATGGTTTGCGACTATCTCGAAATACCCTTGAAG
>CAYXGI010000073.1:0-23443 GCA_964464495.1 uncultured Phycisphaerales bacterium | reverse complement strand
CCCTGACCGTAAACGGACTTATGACTGCCCACTTCACTTGGCTAAATTATTACAATATAATGCTGTACGGAAACCACGCCCTTCGCGCCTGATCATGCGAATCCGGGCAGCTGAAAAAACGATGGGATCGGAGCCAAGATGTCTGAACCAGACGACAAGACGAACAGGGACGACAGGACGCTGAACATGGTGGCGCGCGCCCGTGAAGGGGATCAGGAGGCTGTCAACGATCTTTACAGGCTCTACGCGGAGAGGTTGCGGGGGACCGTCAAACGGAATCTGTGTGATCGCCTCCGCTCCAAAATAGAAAGCGAGGATCTGATACAGTCGGTGTGGAAGGACGTACTTTCCGACATGAAGGATTTCGACTACAAGGGGTCGGATTCCTTCTTCAAGTGGCTCTCTTTCCGTATTCTCCGAAAGATTACCGACAAGGGACGCTACTTTGCCGCCGGCAGAAGGGACGTGAAAAGGGAGATTCCCGGCGACGTCGACAGCCCGGGGCACGCCGCTGCCCGGAGCGCCGGGGATCCCTCGCCGAGCCAGGCCGCAATGGCCGATGAGGAGCTCAACCGTCTCATGCGGCTCCTCGGACACCTCCCCGACCCGCTGCGCCAGGCCCTGGTGCTCAGAACGCGAGACAACATGAGGTTCGAGGAGATTGCAAAGGTTATGGGCCGGTCGGCGGGCGCCGTGCGCCAGCTTCACCACAGGGCTTTGATAAAAGTCAACGAGCTGATGCACAAGGAGAGCGGGCCGGAAGGAGGAGAGGAATGAGCGACGAGGAAAAAAGCCGCGTTCTTTCAGAGATCGAGGGGGAGTTGCGCGCGATCTTCAGCCGCGTCCGCAGGAATCCCGACAACAGCCCCGGCCCGGACGGCGGCGGGGACATTCCAGGTGTGCTCGATGACTTCAGGATTCTGCGCGAGATCGGAAAGGGAGGAATGGGCACGGTCTACGAGGCGGAACAGATCTCGCTGAACCGGCGCGTGGCGCTCAAGATCCTTCCGCCCCACCTCAGCCTCTCCGATGATGCGATCCTCAAATTCCGGCGCGAAGCCGAGGCGGGCGGCCGGCAGAGCCACCAGGCGATCGTCGCCGTTCACGCCGTGGGGGAGCAGAAGGGAATCCACTACATCGCCCAGGAGCTGGTCGAGGGGGGCTCGACTCTTACCGACAGGATGGAAGAGATCCGCGCCGAGGGTGACCTTCTCCGGGGCTATTTCCGCGAGGCGGCGCAACTCGCCGCCGAGGTGGCGGATGCCCTGCAGCACGCCCACGACGCAGGAGTGATCCACCGCGATGTGAAACCTTCGAACATCCTCATCACACCCGACGGCGACCCGAAAGTCACCGACTTCGGGCTCGCCAAGGTCGAGGACGCCCTGGCGCTTTCACGTACGGGAGATTTTGCCGGAACGCCTTACTACATGTCGCCCGAGCAGGCGGCGAGCAACCGGATCGGCATCGATCGCCGCACCGACATCTTTTCCCTTGGCGCGACCTTTTACGAAATGCTGACCCTGACGCGCCCTTTTCAGGGAAAATCCTCCCAGGAGGTTCTCAGGAAAATCCTGCTCAACGAGCCTCCCGATCCGCGCAGGATCAACGAGGGCGTGCCGCGCGACCTCGCCGTCATCTGCCTCAAGGCGATGGAAAAGGACCCTTCGCGCCGTTACCAGACGATGAACGATTTTGCCGACGACCTGCGTCGGTTTCTCTCGGGAGACGTGATCCTCGCCCGGCCCGCCGGGCTTGCGACACGTTTCATGAAGCGCCTGCGGCGGAACCCGGCGTTCAGCGCGGCCGCGGCCGTCGCTTTCATCGCCGTCGCCACCCTTCTGGGCGCCGTACCCTGGCACATCGTGCAGATCACGGCGAAAAGGGACACGGCGGAGCAGGCCCTCGTCGAGAAGGAGGATGCTCTTGGCGCGAAGGAGGCGGCCCTAATTCTGTCGGAAGGAATGCGTCTGGCGGCCAGTTCGTCACTCCTGCTCGACGAGGATCCCGGGCTCGCCCTGCTCCTCGCAATAGAGAGCGCGGCGCGGACTCCCGGTATTTTCGCGAACACGGCCCTCCTCGACGCGCTCCGTGAATGCCGCGAGGAGAGAACCTTCAACTGCGGCGGAGCGGTTTCGAAAATCGCCCTCAGCCCCGACGGCAAAAGGCTGGTCGTCGCCACGATGGAGCGTACGTGGATCATCGATGCGGCCACGGGAGAAACAACCGGTGTTCTCGGAGAGGGACGCATGTCCGACACCGCGGTCTCTTTCAGTCCCGACGGCGGGAAAGTGATTACCGCATCGTCAAGCAGCGACGTCGTTTTCTGGGATGCCCTGAGCGGGAAGGAACTGTCCCGTTTCACCGATCCGGAAAAGGAACGTTTTGTCGACGCCCGGCTTGCGCCGGACGGTCAGAGCCTTCTCACCCTGCGCACCTTCGGCAACGCCCAGATCTGGGATTTCGAAAGGAAGACGGAGACTCTCTCTCTCGTTGGCGTGGATCCCAGCCAGGGAACGGTTCGATTCTGTCCCGATGGGAGCCTTGTGGTCCTGTCCGGTTTCATAGATGGCACGGTACGGATCAACAGCGTGGCCACGGGCGGCATCGTCGCCATGCTCGAGGGGCATGAAGAGGAGACGCTTTTCGCGGCCTTCGACCGCCGGGGTCACCGCGTGGTCACCGCTTCGGCCGACAATACCGCGCGGATCTGGAACGCCGGTGACGGCAAGTGCCTGGCCATCCTCTCCGGCCATGGCGACTCGGTCAACTGCGCCCGGTTCAGCCCTGACGGCAACCTCGTCGTAACCGCCTCGAGCGATGGTACCGCACGGATCTGGAACGCTGCCACGGGCGACGAGCTCACCTCCCTCAGGGGACACACGCAGGGGGTCAACTCCGCTCTCTTCGGGCCGGACGGAAAAAAGGTGTTTACCGCCTCCAACGACGGCACCGTCCGAATCTGGCGCGCGGCGGCTCGGGGGGCCATCATCGCTCTTGGCGAAAGCGAATCTCCGAAAGGAGAAGTCGCGATCATGGAACGGGACCTTCTTTCACCCCTGGGAGGCGACTTCCGCATCCGCTACCAGATCGTCCGGACCAACCCCGATGGAACCAGGCTTCTCACGGTTTCGAAAGACCGGCCGGCCCGGATCTGGGACCTGGCGACGGGAGAGGAAGTCGCCACTCTCGCCACGGGGGACGGTTTCGTCTGTGACGCCGCGTTCAGCTCCGATGGGAAAATGATCGTCACCGCCGATTCCAAGAAGAGGACGGCGCGGATCTGGGATTCCGAAACGGGAGAACTCATTCGAACCCTGGGCGGATCGACCCTGACTCTCTCAGCGTTCTCCCTGCGGGAAATGTTCAATTTGGACCGGAGGTTGGGGTGCTTCTTTGATGGTCCCTGCATCGCGTATCACAACTCCGTGAGGACGGCGGCCTTCAGCAGTGACGGGAGCAAGGTCGTCACGTCGGGGCTGTTCCAGTTTGTGGCGGACGCCGGCAGGCGAAAACGTTTCGCCAAGGTGAACTCCATGTCGGCTGACGTGTGGAACGCTTCGACGGGGGAGAAGATAACCACTCTCCGCGAAGATGGAGTCTTGATTCTCACCGCCCGATTCGGCCCCGAAGGACGGAGGATTCTCACCGCACTGGGATCGGGCGGCGCGCGGATCTGGGATGCCTGGACAGGCAAGCCTCTCCTCACTCTCGGCGGGCACGCCGGCTCTCTCTGCGACGCCAGGTTCAGCCCCGATGGAATGCGTGTGGTCACGGCCGGCTGCAAAGACGGCTTGACGATCATCTGGGACTCCATGACGGGGCGGAAACTCTTCTCCTTTTCCGGCAAGGAGGAGTGCGTTTACGACGCTCTCTTCAGTCCTGATGGAACAATGGTCGCCACCAGCGCCTCCATTCCCGGTCCCTGCGGACGTGAACAGGTCGCCGTACGAGTCTGGAGCACGGTGGACGGCGCCGAGCTCTTCTCGATTACCGACGGCATCAGCAGATTCAACGTCGCTCGATTCAGCCCGGACTCCCGGATGCTGATCACGGCTTCGAAGGATGGTTCGGCCTGCGTCAGGGACACGCGCACAGGCGAGGAGATCTTCCGCTTCGCGGACCAGGCCGGCGAGATGCTGACGGCGCAATATTCCGGCGACGGAAGCAGAGTGATAACAGCGAGCCTGAACGGGAGGGTCACCGTATGGCCCGCCGATCCTGCCCGGACCGCTCGCCGGATCAAACCGCGCGACCTGTCGATCGAGGAAAAACGGACCTATCAAGTCTGGAATGGAAAGGAAGGGGAAGCGATCAGGATTGTGGACGAGCTTTTTGCGCGGCTCGCCGTCTCCGAGAACGTTATCGAAGAACTGAACGCCATGGAGAACCTCGATCGCGATCTGTTGGCTGCGGCATTGAGATTCGCAAATCTGCGAAAGGTCCCGGCGGCCGATCTCTACCTGAAATGTTATTTTGCAGCGCTTCGCCCGGATCAGACGGAGAGCGCATACCGCCGGGCGCTTCAGATTGCGAAAGCGATCTGTCGCCGCGAACCGAACAACAAAAGCTATCTCTGCGCCCAGGCGATGGCCGAGTATCGCCTCTGCCAGTACGAAAAGGCGCTCGACACACTCTCTCCTTTTGCTCCATCGGAGAGGTCCGACAATTTTTCTCAGTCCCACGCACTGCTACTTCGGGCGATGGCCCTGCATCAACTCGGCCGGACCGATGAAACCCGTGTCGACATCGACAATTACCGCTTCAAAATCGAACTGCCGAACCACTGGTCGCAAAAGCACATCTCGTTGCTCTTCGAAGAAGCGGACGATCTGATCGGAGGCGGAGAATAACTCGACAAATTCATCGAGATTCCTCGGCCCCGCCTCCTACTCCCCAACGATAACGGGTTCGACCATGAGTTCTCGAACCGTTCGGCCCGGAATGGCGCGGTACACGAATTCGCCCTCGTGAGTTCCGAGATCCTCTCCGGTCCGCGAATCGCGGATCCGGAGCTTCATGCCCTTCGGCCACCTTTCCAGCGGCACCGGCAAGTCGGTCGGTTCGTCGCCCCAGTTGAAGAGCAGCAATTCGGCCCGGTCCGAACCGCCTCTCCACCCCACCTGCAGTGTCTCATCGTCGAATCGAACCGGATCGCCCGACGATGGCACGAGCCGCCGCAACCACTCGAGCCGCTCCGGCGAGATCTTCGTCAGATCGTCGCCGCTCAGGATCATGCCTCCCGTGGCGTCCATCACCGCGACGTGAAACAGAACCTCGTTCTCTGGAAGATCGCCCATGAGCAGCACGCAGTCGGGGTCGTTCCACCAGAGAGTGCCGTTTTGCCAGTTGCGCATCAGGTTCTCGCGGCCCGTACTCGCGATCGACGCCCAGCGTCGGTTGATGTCCATCGAGCTGCGCGATCCGTGGATCAGGCCGAAGGAGGGCCAGACCGGATGGTTGCACCCGAGGATGAACCCATCACCCGCGCCGCGGCGGATCGCCTCCATGCCGCGGCGATAGGCCTCGATCCGCGTCGCCCTGAGATCGTGGAACCTTCCGCCGTGGATCGCCCCCCAGAAGGTGGCGTCGAGCTTGAAGTAGGTGCACTCCCACTCGGTGCGCATCGTCTTGAAAACATGCTCCAGGTGGGCGCACGCCTCGGGATGGGTGCCGTCGAGCACGTACCACGGCCCGAGCCGCCACCCGCCGAAGGTGACGCGGTCGGAGCGGAGCGGCTTTCCCTCTTCGTCCTTGACGAACCAGTCGGGGTGCTCGCGAAAGAGGCGCGACTTTTCGCCCGCCACGAAGGGCGCCACCCAGATGGCGGGCTCGAATCCGGCGGCGCTGATCTTCTTGAGAACGTCTTGTACCTTGCCGCCGAAGGAGGGTCCCGTGTCGAGCCAGTCGCCCATGTGGGGCTGGTACCCGTCGTCGATCTGGATGTACCGCAGCTCAGGGATCTTGTCGGCGATCAGACCGAGGTTGTCCATCACATTGTCGGCAGTCACACCCGGGCCGAAGCAGTACCACGAGCACCACCCCGTGGCCACGGGCCGCTCGAAGATCGGCGGATGGTGATGGCAGATCCTCGCCGCGAGCCCATCGAGCAGCGCGGCGCGGTCGGGGCCGCAGCTCAATGTGAACTCCTCGAGCTCCCACGTCTCGCCCGGCCCGATGATCCTGTTCTCCAGATCGACAACGACCTCGATGCGATTCGGCCCGATGTAGAACTTGCCGATAAAGCGGCGACACGAGGTGAAACCGAGCAGGTAGCGGGTGCCGCCCGGCGGCGACAGGGTGATCATGCCGTAGACGGCGCGCGCGCCCTCGGGCTCGGGGATCCGGTAGTGGCGGCGGTCGGTGTAGGCGCCGAGGTCGACGAGCTCTGCGAGCGAACCGCCCGTCTGGCTCAGCATGGTGAACCCCTCGCCATAAAAACGGGTCGTTGCCGGGAGCGAATGGGCCACGTCGAAGACCACCACCTCGCCGACGCTCACCGCGTGGCGGCAGTTATTGACGAGGCGCAGCCGGCAGAGATCGCCCTCCCACTCGCGAAGGAGCTCGAGTCCGTCGGGCACGATCGTGGAGCCGTTCGAGAGCACGATGCCGGAGGTTGCCGCGCGCACCAGCCGGGAAAAGGTCGGTTGATCCGCGATGCGCTCACCTGTTGCGCACGCCGCGAGAACGATCAGTCCAAGGCAACCCATAATCTTGATCATCTCAACCCTTCCCTTTGCAAAGACTGTTTTGACGGTCGAGCCCTGTGGCACTCGCTATTCCCTCTTCAGCGACCAGTGCTGACTCTCGGTGCGCGCCCGCGCGAGAATCGAGTCGATGCGGCCCACCACATCGGCGTGGGCGTCGGAGACATCAATGGTCTCGCTCCGATCCGCTTTCAAATCGTAGAGCTCGAAACGGTCGTCCTTGACGAACCGCACCCCTTTCCAGTCTCCCAGCCGCACCGCCTGCTTCGAACCGCGCTCGTGGAATTCCCAGTAGAGATAATCGTGCGGCCGCTGCTCGGCCCCCCGCCCGCGAAGCGTGGGTAAAAAGGAAATCCCGTCGAGCCCCTCGGGCGGCCGCCCACCGGCCACTTCAGTCAGGGTGGGCAACAGGTCCCAGAAGGCGGAAACATGACCGCTCACCGAACCCGGCTCGATCACGCTCGGCCAGCGGGCAATGAACGGCACGCGCACGCCGCCCTCGTAGAGGTCGCGCTTGATCCCCCGGAGCGGCCCGTTGCTGTCGAAGAAGTCGGGATCGGCCCCTCCCTCGCGGTGCGGGCCGTTGTCGCTCGAGAAGAGTACGAGCGTGTCGTCTTCGAGACCGAGCGTCTCGAGCTTGTCGAGGAGCCGGCCGATGTCGGCGTCCATGCGGGTGATCATGGCGGCGTGGCCCTTCTGGGCGTCGGGCCAGTCCTCGTTGGTGTAGGGTTCGTACGAGGGAACCTCCATCCCCTCGCGGCGCGCCTCGTTGTTGGCATGGGGAATGGTCAGAGCGAGATAGAGAAAAAAGGGCTTGTCCTGATTCGTCTCCACGAAGCGGAGCGCCTCGTCGGCAAAGAGATCGTGGCTGTACTCGATCTTCTCCTCGGCCACACCCTGGCCGTACTTGCCCGGCTTGGACACCTTGTTCTTGAGCCGGACTCTCTCCTCGTTGCGGTAGAGGAACTCGGGATAGTAGTTGTGGGCGTGGCACTGGTTGAGATAACCGAAGAAGTAATCGAAACCCTGGCGATTGGGCACGCCCGCGGTCGCCTCCTCGCCGAGCCCCCACTTGCCGATCAGCGCGGTGGTGTAGCCCGACCTCTTCAGCACCTCGGCCACGGTCACGTCGCCCGGCTCGAGCGGCAGCCGCGCATTGCCCCGGATGCGGCAGTGGCCCGTATGGAGGCCGGTCATGAGCGTGCACCGCGACGGCGCGCACACCGTGCTCCCCGCATAGTGGTCGGTGAACCGCATGCCGCCCGCCGCGAGGCGGTCGATGTTGGGCGTCTCGATCCTCTCCTGACCGTAGCAGCCGAGGTCGCCGTAGCCGAGATCGTCGGCGAGGATGTAGATGATGTTCGGTTTGCGCACCCTGTCGGCCCGCGTCGCCAGGCAGCCGGGCAGTGCGAGCGCCGCCGAACCGGCACCAACCGCCTTGAGAAAATCGCGGCGTTTCAGTTTGTCGGTCATCGGTGTTATTCTCCTTCCGATACGTTTCCACCGGCCATCGCTCCCTGCAACAGGAAAGCGCACATGATCGCCACGATCGACAGGCCAAGCACCGCATCGACCCACGTCCGTTCCTGTGTCGCCGCACCATCACCGCTCATCGGTTCGGTCCCGATCGGCTCTCCGGCCTCAGATGAAGTTCAGCGAAATCGAGGATCGCCTTCCAGTAATCCCTGTTCAGAGTGTGGCCCGTGTCGCGGCGGTACTGGGCCAGCCGGCCGCAGCCCCTGGCTTCGATCGGCTCGTCTCCCTCGACGATGCCCGTCCCCTTGATCCCCGCAACTCCCAAAAACTCGTAGACCTTATCGGCCGCCGCCATTGCGCGCCGGGCGCTCTCGAAATTGGCCCAGGTATCCTGCAGCCCGGCCGTATCGAGCAGAGGGCGCGGCGCAACGAGCGCCATGAGAAGATGCTGGTCCACGGGAAGCTTCGCTTCTCTCCGGCCGAAGCGGCAAAAGAGATCGTTGAACCAGTGGGGAAAAACGCGGTTGATCCTCTCCACCGTTTCCTGGTCGTTGCCGCGGCAGAGCGCCGCGCCCCCCGTGCCTGACTGGTGGGGAACGACGAGGCTGATCCGCTCGTCGAACGCTGCCGCGAGGAGTGCCGTCTTGCCCCGCCTCGAGTGGCCGGTCACACAGATCGCGTGCCGATCGATGTCCCGGTCGGCGACCAGGTAATCGACAGCGCGGTGCAGCCCCCACGCCCACGCGGCGAGTGTCCCCCACCGCGTCGCGGCCGGACCGGGGAGATCGGCGTAGTGCGGGTGGACACCATCGGTGAAGTCGTGTTTGTCCGGATCGATGTCGCTTTCGTGAAACGTGGCGAACGCCCAGCCGCGGTCGATGAGAGACTCGACACACCAGAAGTCGGCGCGCTCCCCGCGCTCTGCGCGCGCGCCGCGCGCGGTGCCCGTCTCCTTCGCGCTCTCGTGGCGCCAGGCATCGGCGAAGACCGTCACCTCTTCGTGAGTGGTCACGCACTGGTTGCCGCACTTGTTCAGGGCGAGAAAAACAGGCGCCGGCCCCTTTCGATCGTTGGGCACGAAAAGGGCGAGGTGAATGACCGGTCCTTCCTCGTCGGCTATATCATTGAAGCGGATCGCCACTTCCTTCAGCGTCGCCTTGCGATCGAAGAGGTCGGGGACGGTCTTGGTCACCGTCGCCGTGATTCCCGGCGGATCGGGCATGTAGCCGTACACGTAGTGCTGAAAGAGGCGCATCAGCTCGAGACGGCGCTCCTCGTACCACTGCCGCGGCGAGGTCACCGGTGTGCCGTCGAACATGGTGAGCGCGTCGGGAAGTTCGGTCTGCTCGCGCAGTGCGCCGAAACCCGCACACTGCGGTGTCTGGTGTCGGCGCAGCGCGGCACGGATGGCGGCCGCGCCCTCGAGCGCACGGCTCGGCCGCGGGTGTTCGTCGTCGAAGACGGACAATTTCTCCTTGTCGAGGATCTCTACAGCGGATTCGTCGAGGGCGCCGTCAGCGCCCGTCACCGCTGCCAGGTCGAGACCGAGGTGCCCGGCCATGAACCTGTACATGGGCGCCCGCTTGGTGGGGCCATAGTCGTGGCCCTCGGCGGCGAGGTGCACGTTCTCCACATCGGCCTCGGCGTCATAGAGCCTGTACACGTTGCGGATGTAGGGGTACTCCACGTCGGGCGTGTTGTGTGTCCAGTCCTTGCCGCACGAGACGAGCAACAAGGGCCGGGGTGCGCCGAGTGCGGCGATGTCGGCATTGTTGGTCTTGTGGCGCAGGCCCTCGTGGATCGGCATGCCGCTCTCGCAGTTGCACCCGCCGAAGAAATGGGCCGACACCATCACCACCGGCGCCGACACCTTGATCCGGCCGTCGAGGGCGGTGAGCAGAAAGGTCTGCGTGCCGCCGCCCGACGCGCCCGTGCAGCCGATCCTCCCGGGATCGACGCCGGTCAGGGAGAGGACGAAGTCGACGGCCCGCATGCTGTTCCAGATCTGGTAGGTCGTGGTATTCGGGTCGCGGCGATGGTCGACCTGGGTCGACTCGTTCCAGCCAACCATGTCGTAGGCAAAGACGACTGCGCCCATCCGCGCCAGCGACGCGCACCGAGACTGAACCCTGTCGCTGAATCGACCATCTTTCAAGTGGCCGTGCGGACAGAGGATGGCTGGGTGTTTTGTATCGCCACCCTCTTCCGAGGGTGCGGGCCGGTAGAGATTCCCCGTGACGAAAAAGCCGGGAAAGCTCTCGAAGAAAACATTCTCCACGCTGTATCCGTCGAACGCGCGGCGGCCGTGAACGACCGCATTGAGAGGCGTCCGTTCGGGCAACGGCACGAGCCGCGCTCCTTCGAGGATGCCGAAGCGGACGCGTGCGGCGCGTTCCTCCCACTCGGCAACGGTCGCGTAGGTTGCGGCGAATTGTTCGAGCTGCTCGCGCCCCTCTTCTTCGGGAATCTCCCTCGCCTGCGCCCACGGGGTGGGCAGACCGGCGGCAAGCACGAGCGCCACGGCGAGAATGGCCAAGGATTCGGTGATGGTTGATTCGCGATCTTTCTTCTGCCGCATTCCGTCTCCCTCAAAAGGATCTCGAGAGCGGTCCTGTATCGATCCCGCGCCCTCTTCTCAGCGGGCCAACACGCTGAGAGTATGGTAATATGTGCGTTCATCGGCTGCTACATCGAAACAGGAAAGGGCTGGCGCCCCAAAAAAAAGCACCGGCCCGCTCTGCGCATACAGAGCCGGCCGGCACATCTCCGAAGAGAGTAGAGATCAGAGTATGGTCACTTCGACCACGTCCTCGTAGGTCCCTTCATAGGCATTGTTGAGATCGTCCACGGCGAAGGTGAACTCCCAGTCGCCTGATTGCAGGTTGGACGAAGAACCGACAAGGTAGTCGTTGATGCTGATCAAGCCGCCGTTGTAGGCGCGGATCGGCGTGAAGCTCGACTGCCAGGAGCCGGGGTACTTCCAGTACCAGGCCGTGATCGACGGAGGGTTGTGCTCGGCGAACACCCACCAGTCGAACGCTGTCCCGGCATGTCCGCCCGGATCGAGGGAAACAGTGAAGTTGATCTGCTGCCCCTGGAAGAGGGTGAGCGGGCCGTCGGCGCCGTTGACCTTGGCGTCGGGCATGGGCGGAGCGCCGCCGCCGCCCACGAGCAGGATCGACTCGTAGACATTGATCCGGCCGTGGCCGTAGTTCGAACTCGAACCCATGCTGTCGCAGCCGTCGAAGAGAAAGTTTTCCACATCGTCAGGCAACGAGGCCGGTCCGTAGCCCCAGATCAAGGCGCACAGGCCGTTGGTGAGCGGAGCCGAAAAGCTCGTTCCACTCACGGCGCTGTAGCCGCCGCTGATGTTGGTGGTCATGATGTCGACGCCGGGCGCCATCACATCGATGGCAAGACCGTAGTTCGAGAAGGACGCCTTGTTGTCGCTCTGCGTGGTGGCGCCGACCACGATCACGTCGGCATGGTCGAAGGAGTTGAGCGTCGTGCCGTCGTTTCCGGCCGCCCAGATCAGCAGGCCGCCGTTCGCTTTGACGTTGGAACCGGCGCTCTGGACAGTGCTGTTCGACACGCCCGAGTAGGAAACGCTCACAGTCTTGGCGCCGTTCTGGGCCGCCCAGCGAGCGCCGTGTGTGAGGTCCGAAAGGTAGGCGCCGCCGCTCGAGCTGTTGGTGGCGCGGATCGGCATGAGGCTCACTGTCCAGCAAACCCCTGCCACGCCGGTGCCGTTGTTGCCGATGGCGCCGATGCAGCCCGCCACCGCGGTGCCGTGGCCGTTGACGTCGTTGACATTGCCGCCCTGGCTCTCGGGGATGCGGTCGGCCGAGTTGTAACCCGACACGAGATGGCCGCTCAGGTCGGCGTGGGTCTTCTTGACGCCCGTGTCGACGAAAGCCGCGATGTGAGACGACGTTCCGGTAAAGATATCCCATGCGTTGGCTGATTCCATGTTGTCATGGTGCCACTGCTGGTTGTATTTCGGGTCGTTGGGATGGGTCGCGATCGGATAGCAGGTCCAGTCGGGCACCACATACTCATAGTCGCCCGTACTCATCAACTGCGCGGCAAAGGAATTCTCATCATGACCGGTTGGAACGAGGACGATGTGCTCGTCCACGTCGGCTTCGTGACGGATCCTGATCGCGTCGAGACGCGCCGCTGCGCGGAGATGCTGCTGGCTGATCTGAAAGGGCGCCAACCCCTGCGCCGAAAGCGCCTCATCCTGCAGGGGACGCACGATCATGCGGCCCGAAAATTCGAGAACGCCCGGTTTTTCAGCAAAGATGCTGTCGCTGTCGCCCGCGGCAACAGCCCAGCCTGCCAAGCCAAGGAGAAGAACGAGAAGGATCGGGAGAGATTTCATGGATTTCCTCCAAATGAACTCTTGCGCGCGCAAGGCGCGTCGCAACAAAACAACAACGAACCAGGAGGATTCTGGCTTCCTCCTGTCGAGACTTATCGTGTCGAAGAAAGACGGCTTATTTTCAGCAACACTCGCGGCAGCGACCATTCATCGCCGACAGCAATAAGTATTGCATACATAAATATATAGCAACTTCATTCAGTTCGCAATTGAATAAACTGCCGCGCCCCCCCCGAGTGTCTTCTCGACCGGCTTTCGAGCGCTCTAATCGGTCGATAACAACACGATCACGGCCATGTTAGGGGGTCGTACGTAAAATTTGAAAACCAACGTTTTTCGTAAATTCTCAATACGATTCGTGGAAGCCATTCGGGAAAAGTCCGACGTGACGATCAAAAAGCCTCTCACCGCCATGGTCGACGCCGCCGCGGGAAATTCGCGTCTCAAAGCAATCGCCGCTTGCTCTCGAGATAGTAGAGGTAGTTTTCAAAAGAGACATCGGCCGGCACGCGGTGATCGACGGTGGGAATGTAGCCTCCCCTGTCGATCAACGGACCGAGCGCGTCCACCTCGCGATCGATCGCCTCCTTGCCGCGAGCGAGGGCGAACTTGTCGACCCCGCCGATGAGCAGCACCCTGTCTCCATACTCGTCGCGAAGCCGGAAGGGATCGGTGTGGATCTTCTCGACGGGAAACATGCAGTTGATGCCCGCCTCGAGCCAGCCGGGAACGAGCTCGTAGATGCACCCGTCGCAATCGAGGACGTTCACGTCCACGCCGTGTGTGGCGAGCGCCGCGGTGATCCGCTTGTATCGCGGCACGAGCAGCTCCTCGAAGAGCCGCGGCGAAAGGAGCGGCCCCATGTTGTAGCACATATCTTCCCACCACCAGGCCACGTCCACATCGACGCCGGCGAGAGCCGTGTGGATGACATGAAGCGCCCCCTCGGTAAGGTGCTCCACCATCTCTTCCACCCATTCCCGGTCGGTGAGAAGCGCGACGGAAAGGTTCTCCACTCCCATCCAGTTCCGGAGCAGTCCGTAGAGCGAGCCGGCGTCGATACGCACCGGCTTACCGGCCGCGTGAGCCGCGTGAACCGCGGCTTTGACATCGCCGATCCGGTCGGGCCGCGTGAAGTCGAGTCGTTCCGCCTTGTACCTCTCCCAGTCGGCGCGCGTGGCGAGACCGTACTCCAGATATTGCGGGATCGAGGTGATCCGGTCGGACACCTTGCACAGATTGCCCTCGGCGTCGCGGATGATCTTGTGGTCGCCTCTCGTCTCGAGCACCTCGATATCGAAAGGCGGATAGAGCCACTCGGCGATCGGCAGCCGCCCGATGGTCGACACTCCCTCGAGACCGAGGTGGCGCTCCACATCCTCATTGGTGCGCACATGGCGCGGCAGGCCGTCGGCGTGCCAGGCCGCGATGGTCTCGTCCCAGTAACCGAATTCCATGTCGGGCACACGGTCGGGCTTCTGCCGGTGCATCACCCTGTTGAATCGCTCGCGCGCGGTCATGGTGCGCTCGGGCATGATGACGGCTCCCCCCGGATCAATCGAGCCGGCCCGCGGTCCACCCGATCGCCCCGCCGATCAGACGCCGGTAAGGAGCCTGGTCGAAGATGCTCGGCCCGTGTCCCATCTGGATGAAACAGACCCGCCCATTGCGGTAGGTGCGCACCCAGGCGAGGGCCTGATCGCTCGAGCCGTGGCCGGTGGTGCAGAGCAGGTGGTTGTCGCCCGCGAAGCGGCAGTTTCTGTACGTCTCGTCATGAACAGTGAAGGAGGCAAGGTTCCGCGTGATCGGATGAAAGGGATCGGCGATCTGCACCATGAATTCCACATCGTGCTCGTATCCCGATGCCTTCTGATCGGCCTCGTCTTTCAGCAGGTACTTGGCGCCGATTATCCTCTCGTACTCGGGCCAGTCCTGAAAAGCCGCGATCGCGTGGTGCACCACCACCAGTCCGAGCCCCTCTTCGAGGAGAGCGAGAAAGTTGGCGCGCCGCCTGTCCGAGATCTTCTGGGTCATGTTGTAGAGAAAGAGCACATCAAAGTCCCAGGCGCTGATATTCTCGAAGATCTCGCTCTCGTCCTCGAGGGGAACGTGAACGATCACCGCATCGGGAAGATCGTCGAAGAGCCCCAGGAGCGCCGCCTCGTCAAAGTTGTGGCCGCCCGTGACCAGACCGACCTTGATCGGGACCCGCTTCGCGCCAAAGAGCGCGCAGCCCGAGCAGGCAATCAGCAGCAGGAGAGGCGCAAGAAACAGAAAGGTCTTCATGAAAGTCATCTCCTTTCAGCGCACGGCGCTCACAGATCGTAAAGGATTTCGTCCACTGAAGGGGGCAGGAATTTGCGTCGCAGTTTCTTCAGGTCCATCTTGCCGCCTTTTTTCTTCGTGCCCGCGAAGAAATCCTCCTGCTCGAGGAGGTCGCCCATATCCGCCTCGACCTGATCGGGGTCCTCGCCCGACTCCATGCGGCGGATCGCCTCGTTCATGGCCGAGCCCGGATCGACGCCGGTCGCGTCGAAGAGCTTGCGCATGAGGCGCCCCGCCTGGCGCGGATCGTCGTCGTCGACATTTTCCGCCTCGCGCGCCAGGTCCTCCATGATCCGCTCCATGCGCGCCTCGTCGATGTCGCAATCGGGGAAGAGATCGTCTTCCTTCTCATCGAGTCCGCGCGACACCGAAAAGACGGAGAGCTTCCGCTCCAGCTTCTTCCTGCCGCACTTGGGGCAATCGGGTTTCTTGCGCGTGTCGACCCGCCGCGCGAGGAAATTGAATATCCTGTGGCAATCGGAACAGTAGAACTCGTAGACGGGCATCAGACTCTCCGCTCCCCCTTGAGACAAAAAATCAATCGGCTCGCGATTCGAGCGCGCGGTCGAGTTCACTCACGATCTTCTGCCGCAGATCGTGCTTGGCTCCCCGAACGAGCCGGGCCAAGGTTCCGGCCAGCGGCAGCGCACCGATCCAGTCGAAGACGGGCACGGCGCCGAAGCGCTCGAAATCATTCCTCACCCGCACGAACCGGCCCGGCTCCGGATAGGCCGCGACCAGTGCGCCAACGAGGGGCGCAAAGTGGCTGCCCGCCATGCGGAGCAGGGAGCGCACGAATCCGGCCAACTCGCGCGCGATCAGGGTTTCGAGGCTGCACCGTCCCGTGAAAACGATCTCGAAGTCGAAAAAGACGAAGCGCCCGTCCGAGACGATCACATGCTCGAAGGTGGGATGCTCGCAGAGGAGGCGGGGCTCGTCGAGTGCGACGGCGCGCGCATGGCGCGCCGCGCAGGCCCGCGCAAAATCAGCGACGATCTCCTCCTTGCGGCGAAGAGCAAGATCATCGCGCATGACCATCTTGCCCAGGGCCGGACCGGGCACCCATTCGAGTGCGAGCCACGGGTTGCGGCCCGTCACACCCGCCGCGGCCAGAGCCGCCTCATCGATGGCGGCCACCGCCGGCACATCGAAACCCTCCTGCCGCCAGAGCTCCAGGGTTGCGCGCTCGGTGCGGCACCGCCCCGCCGCGCTGATCGACGATTTCCCCACGACGACAAGGCTTCCGAACTGGCGCAGGATCGCCTCGAGCCGGCTCCGTTTGAGACCGTAGATCTTGATCACCACGGTCCGCCCGTCGACGTCGGCCTTGAGCACGCGGTGGGCGCCGTCGCCGCGGCGGCTCACGGCCAGCTCCTCGACCGTGTGCGTTCCACCGCCTCGCGCTGAATCGCGACCGTGGAGTTTTGCACCGGGTCTGTCCGTGGAGATTGCCATGAAATCTCAGCTCGCCGACATTATTTCGTGCAGCTTCTCGGCTGCATTGTACTTGGAGAAGGGTTTGCCCGCCCGCGGCCGCATGGTGCGGTCGATCCACCGCGCCGCGCGCAGGATCGGATTCGGATTCTCGAAGGCGAATGTGTAGGTGTAGTCGAGCAGAGTGCGGTCGGGGTAGTGTTCGACCGTCTCCTTCAGGAAGCGGTCCCACAGGTTGGGACCCACCGTCTTTCCGAGCGACTTGAGGTAGGCGAGGATCTCGCGGCCCACGAACTCCCTGACCCGGCTCCGCGAACGGAAGACCATCTCGAAATCGAAGAAGAGAAACTGCCCATCGTCCATGATCATCACATGCTTGAGGTCGCCGTTCTCGTGCACGAGGCGCGGATCGGCGCGTTCGATGGCGAGGGTGTGGCGCCGGCACCAGACCGGCAGGAAGCGCCGCCACATATCGAGCCGCTCCTCGAGGGGCACGTTCTTGTCGGCAAAGTACTCGACGAAGCGCGGCTTGTCGACATACTCGAAGAGCTTGTAGCCGCCTTCGGGAGCCTGATGGGGCACCCCCTCGACGACCACGTCATCATAGGTGTCGAAGACACGGAATCCCGCGTCGCGCCAGAGCTGCAGGCACTCGGCCTCGGTACGCAGCCGGCCCTTGGGCATGAACGAGGTCTGATTGCAGACCAGGATGTTGCCCAGCGACTTGCGCACGTACTCGGGCAGGGAACGGTCGCCGTAATAAACCTTGAGCACCGCCCACCCCTCGCGGAATGGAACCTTGTAGAGATAGTTGCCGTTCTTCAAGAGAAGGTACGGTTTCAGATCGTCGAAATGGAGAACCTCGGGCATGGTTGAATCTCGCTTCTGTCAGAAAAGCCGGAACGCGTCACAGGATACACGATCGATCGTGCCTCGTGCAAGGTTCAGCGCCCGGATTCGCGATCAGCCGCGCTCATCAGCGGTCTCGATCACGGGCCGCTTCTTCATGGAGAGCGAAATGCGCTTGCGGTTGATGTCGACGGACAGGACGGTTACTTCAACCTTCTGCTGCACCTTGACCTCCTCGGCCGGGTCGCGCACGAAGCGGTCGGCGAGCTGTGAGATGTGAACGAGGCCGTCCTGGTGCACGCCCACGTCGACGAAGGCGCCGAAGGCGGTCACATTGGTCACCACGCCGGGAAGCTTCATCCCGGGAGAGAGGTCCTCCATCTTGTCCACACCGGCGGCGAAGGCGAAGATCTCGAAGTTCTCGCGCGGGTCGCGGCCCGGCCGGGCGAGCTCGGCGACGATGTCCTTGAGCGTGGGGAGTCCCACGCTGTCCGTCACGTAGCCGCTCAGCTCGATACCGCCCCGCAGGTCGGTCCGGCTCATGAGGGCGTCGACGGTGCAGTCGAGATCGCCCGCCATCGTCTTGACCACGCCGTAGCTCTCGGGGTGAACGGCGCTCGCGTCGAGCGGGTTGCGGCCGCCGCGGATGCGCAGAAATCCGGCCGCCTGCTCGAACGCCTTGGGTCCGAGGCGCGGCACCTTCTTGAGCTGGGCGCGCGAGCCGAAAGGGCCGTTTTCGTCGCGGAAGGCGACAATGTTGCCGGCGAGCTGCGGGCCAAGGCCCGACACGTAGGAGAGGAGCTGCTTCGAGGCGGTGTTGACCTCCACGCCCACGGCGTTGACGCAGCTCATGACCTCGTCGTCGAGCCGACTTTTAAGCGCGGCCTGGTCGACATCGTGCTGGTACTGGCCCACGCCGATCGACTTGGGATCGATCTTGACCAGCTCTGCAAGTGGATCCATGAGCCGCCGGCCGATCGACACGGTGCCGCGCACGGTCACGTCGTGGTCGGGAAATTCGTCGCGCGCCGTGGCCGACGCCGAGTAGACCGACGCGCCCGATTCGTTGACCATGATCACCGAGACGCCGGCGTCGAGTCCGAGACTGCGCACGAAGGATTCGGTCTCGCGGCTCGCCGTTCCGTTGCCGATGGCGATCGCCTCGATGGCGTGCTGCTTGACCAGCCCGGCCACGCGCGATGCGGCCGCCGCCGCCTGGCGCTGTCCGCTGTGGGGAAAGACCGTGTCGTATTCGAGCAGCTTGCCCTGGGGATCGAGGCAGGCAAGCTTGCACCCCGTACGAAATCCGGGATCGAGAGCCAGCACGCGCTTGCGCCCGAGGGCCGGAGCGAGTAGCAGCTCGCGCAGGTTGGAGCCAAAGACGCGGATCGCTTCCTCGTCGGCGCGGTTCTTCATCTCCAGCCTGAGCTCGGCTTCCATCGACGAACCGAGAAGCCGCTTGTATGAGTCCTGCACGGCGAGCGCCACCTGCTGGGCGGCGGGCGAACCGCCGCGCACGAAGAGGCCCTGAAGCAGACTGAGCGCCTCCTCCTCGGGCGGCACCACGCGTAGGGAGAGACAGCGTTCCTTCTCGCCGCGCCGCATGGCGAGCACGCGGTGTGAGGGCGCGCGCGCCGCGGGCTCTTCCCAGTCGAACCAGTCCTTGAACTTGGCGCCCTCCTCTTCCTTGCCCTTGATGAGCTTCGACCGGATCGTGGCCTTCTGAACGAAGAGCCTCCGCATGCGGTCGCGGGCCTTTTCGTCTTCGCTCACCATCTCGGCGATGATGTCGCGCGCTCCGGCCAGGGCGTCGTCAGCGGTGGCCACTCCCTTTTCGCCGTCGATGTACTCTTTCGCCGAATCCTCGGGATCGATGGGCGGGTCCGAGGTCTGCGCCAGGAGCAGGGCGGCGAGCGGTTCGAGCCCCTTCTCGCGCGCCATGGTCGCCCGCGTGCGGCGCTTCGGCCGGAAGGGGAGGTAGACGTCTTCGAGCTTGGCGAGATTCCGGGCCGTGTTGACCTGACCTTTGAGCTCATCGGTGAGCAGGTCTCGCTCGATGAGCGACTTGAGAACCGCGTCGCGCCGCTTGTCGAGTTCGGCGAGCTGGTCGAGGCGGTCGCGGATCGCGGTGATGGCGACCTCGTCGAGCGAACCGGTCACCTCCTTGCGGTAGCGGGAGATGAAGGGCACGGTGGCCGACTCCTGGAGGAGAAACGCTGTGGCCTCGACTTGTGTGGTATTCAGTTCGAGTTCGTTCGCGACGACGGAGATGTGTTGGTCGATCATGAGGATCCTTGGGAAACGACCTCTCCAGGAGAGGCTACTTCAGGTTTCGTTTGAAACGGGCATCATGGCGCACCCTGCCGGCGCCTTCAAGGGTTGCGTCCTCAAAAATTCTTTTTGGTTGCGGCACGAAGAATACAGCTGACTAGAGCAACTGCCGCAGCACATAGTGCAGGTTGCCGCCGTGGCGGTAGTAGTCTTTCTCCCGCTCTGTTTCGATGCGGACCAGGGCGTCGAAACGGATCGGCTCTCCCCCGTCCTCGGGAGCGGCCGTCACCTCGACGCGACCGGAAAAGTCGGCCACACCACTGATCCCATAGATCTCCCTGCCCGTGAGGCCGAGCGAAGCGGCGCTCTCACCGTCAGCGAACTGCAGCGGCAGAATACCCATACCCACCAGGTTGGAGCGATGAATCCGTTCGAAACTCTCGGCGATCACCGCCTTGACCCCTAAGAGGCGCGGCCCCTTGGCCGCCCAGTCGAGTGAGGAGCCGAAGCCGTAGTCCTTGCCCGCGATCACGATGAGAGGCGTGTGTTCATAAGCGTACTGCATGGCGGCGTCGTAGATGAAGATGACCTCGCCCGTGGGCTGGAGGGGCGTCCAGCAGCCTTCGGTGCCGGGCACGAGCTGGTTGCGCAGGCGCACGTTGGCGAAGGTGCCGCGCATCATCACCTCGTGGTTGCCGCGCCGCGCGCCGTAGGAATTGAAATCGCGTGGTTCGATGCCGCGTTTCACGAGGTAGCGCCCCGCGGGGCTCGGCGCCATGATCATTCCGGCCGGCGCGATGTGGTCGGTGGTCACGCCGTCGCCGAGCAGGGCGAGCACCCGCGCGTTGCGGATATCACCGACCGCGTCGGGCTCACGCCCCATGGTGCGGAAATAGGGCGGGTAGCGGATATAGGTCGAGTCCTGGTCCCAGGCGAAGAGCCGGCCGTCGGGAACTTCGAGGCTGTTCCACGACTCGTCGCCTGAGAAGACGTCGCGGTAACCTTTCTCGAAGAGACCGGTGTGGATCGTGTCGGTCATGACCAGGGAGATCTCTTCCTCCGAGGGCCAGATCTCGTCGAGAAGCACCGGCCGGCCGTCAGCGTCCTCGCCGACAGGCTCGGTGGCGAAATCGATGTTCATGCGGCCCGCCAGGGCGTAGGCCACGACCAGGGGCGGGGAGGCGAGATAGTTCATGCGCACGTCGGGGTGAATGCGCCCTTCCGAGTTGCGGTTCCCCGAGAGAACGGAGCAGACGTTAAGCCCCTTGTCAACGATCGCCTTCACGATCGGCTCGGGCAGAGGGCCCGAGTTGCCGATGCACGTTGTGCAGCCGTAGCCGACCACGTGGAAGCCGAGCGCCTCGAGGTCGGGAAGCACGCCGGCGTCGGCGAGGTAGTCGGTCACCACGCGCGAGCCGGGCGCGAGGCTCGTCTTGACCCACGGTCGGACAGCGAGGCCCTTCTCGCACGCCTTGCGCGCGAGAAGCCCGGCGCCGACCATGACGGCGGGATTGGAGGTGTTTGTGCAGCTCGTGATCGCCGCGATCACCACGGCGCCGTTGTTCAGCTCGAGTTCGGCGCCATCGAGGTTTATTCTCGCTGAGCGGGCGGAACTTACCGGGCTTTCGGTCAGAGCCTGTTCGAGATCGATCTCGAAGAGGGCGCGCGCCCGGTGCAGCGGGATGCGGACATGCGGGTGTTTGGGGCCCGCAAGGCACGGCTCCACGTCGCCGAGGTCGAGCTCGATCGTCTCCGAGTACTCCACGTCGTTCGGGGAGCCCAACTTTCTGAAGAGGCCCTGTTCGCGCGCATAGGCCTCGACAAGCACGACCTGGCTCCGGTCGCGTCCCGTAAACTCGAGGTAGCGGAGCGTCTCCGCATCGATGGGAAAGACGCTGCACGTGGCGCCGAACTCGGGCGACATGTTCGAGATCGTGGCCCGGTCGGCGATCGGAAGGTGGTCGAGACCGTCGCCGAAGAACTCGACGAACTGGCCGACCACACCCTTGGCGCGCAGCATCTCGGTCACCGTGAGAACGAGGTCGGTGGCGGTGGCGCGCGGCCCGAGACGGCCGTGCAGACAAAACCCGATGACCTGGGGAATCAGCATGGAGAGCGGCTCGCCGAGCATGGCGGTTTCGGCTTCGATCCCACCCACGCCCCAGCCGAGGACGCCGAGGCCGTTGATCATGGTCGTGTGCGAGTCAGTGCCCACCACCGTATCGGGGAAGGCGCGCAACGTCCCGTCCGCCCTTTGGGCGAAATCGTCCGCCCTTTGGGCGAAATCGCCTGAGTCCTCGGCGAAGACGACGCGCGCCAGGTGCTCGAGGTTGACCTGGTGGACGATGCCCTTCGACGGGGGCACGATCTTGAGGTTGGAGAAGGCCTGCTGGCTCCATCGAAGGAACGCGTAACGCTCGCGGTTGCGCTTGGCATCCATGTCTGCGTTGAACTCGGCCACGCCGTAACGGCCCGCCGCGTCGACCTGGAGCGAATGATCGATGACGAGCTCGACGGGCTGGACCGGGTTGATCAGTTCGGCATCGCCCCCCATGCGCTGCGCCGCCTCGCGCATGGCGGCAAGATCGACGAGGGCGGGCACACCGGTGTAATCCTGGAGCAGAATGCGGCTCGGCCGAAAGAAAATCTCGTGCGTCGGTTCAGCCTTGGGATCCCACGCCGCGAGCGCCTCGATCTGGTCGGCGGTCACGGTCTCGCCATCTTCGCAGCGCAGCAGGTTTTCGAGAAGGATCTTGTGAGTGTAGGGGAGGCGGCCGATATCGAAACGTTTCTCGAGAGCGTCGAGGCGGTAGATCTCGAACACCTTCTTTCCAATCGTCATTGAGGCGCGGGAGTTGAAGCTGTCTGGATTGGGTCGGTTCATCTCTTTGATCGGACAGGAGCGCCCTGTGCCTGATTCCTTTTTGTCGTGAGAAATGATACTTGCCCGGCAGCGCTCGGCGCGACGGGGCGGGTTGCGCACAGCGACTCTGAATACACCGCCTCCGATCGCATCTCCGCCTGATTTCAGCATAATGGATCGATCCCGAATTCGACAGCAAATTCAACCGCCGCTGGCACTCCCCCCATTCCCCCGAAATCAGATGAAAAAAGCTTCTAAGTTGAGAAATTTTTCCTCTTCAGATCAATTGTATTTGATTTGTGTTTAATATGTCACGAGATCGATACCATCACCCAGAGCCGAGTTAACGGTAATTACTTACTTTTTGATTAGAAACCGATCCCCTGATCTGGTACGTTCCGCCCCTTCGTTGCAATTCGGCACGCAACCTCCGGATGGATGCCAAGGCTTCTGGAACCCCAATAAGGGGGGGGTTCCCGTTTATTCCCCATTGATTCGAGGACACGCCTCAGTGCGGTGTGCCGCAGGCTCATCCAGGAGCCTGGTTCGCGGGCCCGGCGCCGGTCGATTCACCACCAGACGGGCAACTGAAGTTGGAAAGCAGCCGTTTGAGTTTCTTGCCCCCGCATTCGGGACAGGTCACGTCTTTGGTTTTTTCCAGGGAGTGCACGAAAGACTCGAAGCACTTGTCGCATTTGGTGCAGACGAAAGCGTAGACGGGCATAGCGGAATATCTCCAGACGAGTTGTTCGTATCTCGCCTCATCATCATACACGAATATGGAAAAAACGCTCCCGGAACAATTCCTCCATGGCATCAGGTAGGATTGATTCCATGGAACAATTGTTCCCGGAACGACAAATGGAGGAATCGTTCCGGGAGCTTACTCACTCATGCCGGAGCGCGGCAATCGGATCCATGAACGCAGCGCGGCGGGCGGGGAAGATGCCGAACAGAATACCCACCGTGCACGAAATGCCCAGCGAAATGATGATGTAGTGCGGCTCGATCAACGCCTTCCACTGGGTGAACTCGACGATCCCCAGGATGGCGACCACACCAAAAAGCGCGCCAAGCAACCCGCCCACCGCGGCGATCGCCACGGTCTCGGTGAGGAACTGGATCATGATGTCC
>CAYXGI010000072.1:0-23928 GCA_964464495.1 uncultured Phycisphaerales bacterium | reverse complement strand
GCGAAGAAAATGAAAATCAAATCTGCGAGGATTCATAGCAAAGCCGGTTAGTGTGGGACGTTTTTACCAAAGTACTGCTCAAAACAGGAAAATGTCTTGTTGTATTCACCTTTGGTTTGTGCCAGAATTCAAACATCCAGGATGTCGCGCGGTACCTCGAACGGCGGTTGTGGTTGAACCGGCACCAATTTGATTCTCAATATATAAAACGAAAAGGAGAATGTGGCATGGAAAAGTCTCATCTCTTTCCGAGCCTGAGCCTTTTGCTCGTTGCCGCTCTATCACTCAGCGCAATGGGAGCCGACGAGGCGTCTGCGCCGATCGCGGACGATTCAGAGCCCGCGACCACCACACTCCCTGATATCGTTTACGAAGAACCTGCATTCAACGAGTTCAACTTCTATGAGTCTCTCGGATTCGAACTGGAGATGACTCTCTGGGGCGACCTCTGGACCTACTCGGTCTGGGAAAACAACGTCAATTTCAGCACGCACAACGCGGCTTTTGTCGAAACCGTCGCCCGTCTCGGCGCTGAATTCCGGTACGGTTCGAACGTCTCGGCCCAGATCCGCATGGTGGGCACCGACGTGCACAAGAGACCGGACAGGTGGACCATGCCGCGCCGTGACGACTGGCACAACCGCCTCGATCTGGCCAACCTGAGCATCGCGTCGTCGATCGGCGGCATGGACTCGACGGTAACCGTCGGTGTTCAGGAAATCGGTTTCGGCGACGGCCTGCTCGTCTATGACGGCTATTCGGAAAAGAGGGCGATCTATTCGAACGCGATCCGCTCCTTCCCGGGCGTCAGATGGTCGCTGGGCGTAACCGAGGGCTACACCCTCGATCTCTTCACCGCTGTCATCCACGACGACCATTTGAACTACGAGGCCTGGTTCGGCGACAGGGCCGTGGTCGAGGGCGGCGGCCAGCTCTCGGGCATCAATCTCAACGTGGTGGCCAGCGGTCTGGGCGATGTCGACGTGGGGCTCTTTTACAAGGACGACAACGCTGAGAACGACGATCCTCTCGGCCGCGACACCAATTCGAACACGTGGGCGCTGAGTTTTCGCGATGCGATCAGCCTCGCCGATCTCGGGTTTCCCGAACCCTGCGAGCGGGTCACCTTCACCGGTGAGGTGGTCAAGCAGTGGGGACGCACCAAGGTTGTGGAACACTCCCTCGTGGGCAAGCGCCACTCGCGGAGCGCTTTTGGCGGCCAGCTCGCGCTCAAGTATGAATTCACCGATGAGAACAATTCACCCTACATGCGCGCGCGGTGGAGCCATTTCCAGGGCGACTCGAACACCACGTCGGCTGTCGAAGCCTTCGATCCCTTCTTCCCCGCGCCCTACTATGACTATGGAATGTGGAACCTGGGCGACATCTCGTCCTACTACTATCCCAACTCGAACAAGAGGGTCATCACTCTCGAGTACGGCATGGAAGTCCTCGCCGACGTGATCTGCAAGATCCTCTACTACGACATCAGCCTCGACCAGAAGATGGACTTCTCGGGCAGCCCGCAGTGGAGCAACGAACTCAACCTCGTCGTCGACTGGGTGCCGTGCGACCATGGATTCGTCGGCTGTCTGTTGGGGGCGGCCGCACCGGGCGGCGCGGCCAAGAAGTACTATGGCGGCGACAACGAAACCCAGACCCAGGTGGCTGTCTGGGCCGGCCTCACATTCTGACCGGGACCTGAATATCCCGAGTTCCCGCTTGTGAAATAATAAAAAATCTTTATTATTTACTCCATGAAGATGCGCTGCTCTCGCAGGGACCGAGGAGCGGCGGGCACCCTATTAAATTAAAGAGGAGGAAAACATGAGCCGATTCATCCCTGCCCTGTCCGTGCTGTTGATCCTGTTCTTTTGCGCCGCCCAGCCTCTCGCTTCGGCGCAAGATCGCTCTGTTGACGTGGAGCGCATCTTGGAGAACGGGTACGCGCCCGACACGATCCTGGTCCAGTTCAAGCCCGAAGCGGCCCAGAGCGCCGTCGATGCCATCACGCGCACCTTGGAGATGAAGCGAGTCCGCTTTTTCGAACAGATCGACGTGGGCGTCTACAGGATTCCCGTCGACCAGGTGCTGAACACGGTCGACGCGCTGGGTGTCTTCCCCGAGGTGGCCTTCGCCGAACCGAACTACATCCGCCGCACATTGTTTGTTCCCAACGATCCCAGGTACGGCGAGCAGTGGGGTTTTCCCAAGATCAACGCGCCGGCCGCATGGGACATCACGCTCGGAAGCAGCGACGTGATCGTGGCGGTGATCGACACCGGAATGGACCAGGACCATCCCGATCTGACCAACCAGCGGTGGATCAACACCGACGAGATCGCCGGTAATGATGTCGACGACGACAACAACGGCTATGTGGACGACCGCTTCGGCTACGACTTCTTCGGGAACGCGCTGTTCGGCATCATCCCGCCTGGAGAGGCGGCCGAGGACAATGACCCCGAGGATGATCATGGGCACGGGTCCCACACATCGGGAACCGTTGCTGCAGCGACCGACAACTTGACCGGCGTGGCCGGGACCGCCTCGGGCTGCCGCGTGATGGTGGTTCGCGCCCTGGGTACGATCTTCGGCATGGGCTACTCGTCGGACATCATCAACGCCATATTCTACGCGACCGACAACGGCGCGCACGTAATCAGCATGAGCCTCGGTTCCACAGCCTTCTCCACGGCTGAATTGACCGCGGCGGTCTACGCCGAAAACAACGATGTCCTCGTCGTGGCCGCGGCAGGCAACGGCGGCAACACGGAGATGAACTACCCCGCGGGCTATCCCACGGTGATGGCGGTGAGCGCCACCACATCGGTCGATGGGCTCGCCAGTTTCTCGACGCGCGGGGCCAATATCGACGTCGGCGCGCCAGGGCAAAACATCCTGAGTACAACCCTGGGGGCCGGCTATCAGAAGATGGACGGCACGTCGATGGCGTGCCCCCACGCGGCTGGAGTCTGCGCTCTGGTCAAGTCCCAGTTTCCGACGGCCACGGCGGCCCAGGTGCGCCAGATGGTGCGCAACGGAGCCGACGACCTCGGCGCGACGGGATGGGATCCCAACTTCGGCGATGGCAGGATTGACGCGCTCGGCGCTCTCACCACGGCGGTGCCCGATCCCGATCAGGTGGCGCTCTTTCAGCCCGGCGATGGCGGCACGCTCAACTCGGGCGGCACGCCTTTCGGCTTCGGCTGGTCGCGCGTGGCCAGCGCCGCGTCCTACGCGGTGCAGTTCCAGGTGCCCTGGGGCGGCACGGTGACGGTCATGAACCTGCAGTACAACTTCTTCTATCCCAATCAATCGGCGTGGGGCACTATCCCGCCCGGATCTTACAAGTGGCGCGCCGGCGCTCTCGACAGCAACGGCCAGATCGTCAGCGTCTCGCCCTGGTGGGATTTCAACAAGTAAGAGCCCACCAGAAGAATCGAATAAATATTTATTGATAACAACCGCCATCCCCGCCTGCAGGGATGGCGGTTGTTTTTGAGCCCGCGCCCCATTCTCAGGCTCCCGACGCCAATCTCTGACTCTGATCAAAGTCCTCCTTTTTGATAGGTTTTGTCAAATATTTTCGCGTATTTGTAGACATTTGCTTTGATCTGATTTTTCTCTACAGATAGGATAAAGCTTGGGAAAGCAATATGCGACAGACGGACTCTTGCTGAATACCACATCATGACCAGCGCGTTTTTTGCAGGAGTTCCGCTTGACGTGTCATAAATGCGTTGAAAATTCACTGAAATTGACAACTCGGCTTAAGAGTATTCTTTTAAAATGTCTTTTGTATTAGGAGGAGCTCTCATGAGGAAAATCACTTTTATAGGAGTCTTTTGCTTGGCCTGCTGTCTCACGGCCAGCGCCGAAACGTGGAATCTTCCCGGTGATTTCGCGTCGATCCAGGAGGCGATCGACGCCGTGAACAGCGGGGACACGATCATCTGCGCCCCGGGCAACTACCAGGAGAACATCAACTTCATGGGCAAGGCGATCCACCTGATGAGCCAGTTGGGACCGGCCGTGACCTCCATCGACGGAACGCAGTCGGGCAGCGTTGTCTCCTTCATCACGGGCGAAGGGCCTGACGCGATCATCGAGGGTTTCACTATCACCAATGGGAAGGATCCCTTCGGCGGTGGAATCATCTGCAATTTCTCATCTCCCACGATCACCAACAACATCGTCAGCAGCAACGAGACTGATTTCTCCGGCGGCGGCATCTGCTGCTGGCTCTATGCAAACCCGATCATCGTCAACAACATCATCGTGGACAACATGGTCAACACGCCTTTCGGCCAGGGCGGCGGCCTCTCGTGCTGGGGAGAGTCGAATCCCAAGATCGTCAACTGCACGATCTGCAAGAACTCGTCGGCCTACACGGGCGGCGGCATCGACGTCTACAACTCGAACCCCGTGATCCGTAACTCGATCATCTGGAACAACACGGCGCCTGACGGAGCCGGCATCTACGTCGACGGCGGCTTGCCCAACGTGCGTTACAGCGACGTGCAGGGCGGCTGGGCGGGCGATGGCGGCCACAACATCGACAGCGATCCGCTCTTCGTCGATGAGGCCAACAACGATTTCCACATCACCATCGACTCGCCCTGTTTCAACGGCGGATCGAACTTCGCGCCCGTGCTGCCCGACTACGACTTCGATGGCGTGGCGAGGGATTTCAACGGCTTCCCCGACATGGGTGTCTACGAGTACCCGCGCGAGGCGCTCCTCGCCGACGCGACCTTTGTTTCGGCCGCGGCAGGCGGCACGATCGCCTTCGACCTTTTCATCTCGTCCGAGTATGACGGCAGGATGTACTTCCTCCTGGCGAGCGCCGACGGGACCTTCCCCGGCTTCATCATTCCGGGGAGCACGTCCAAGCTCGCTCTCAACTGGGACAACGTGGGCGTCCACATTCTCCACAACTACAACAACTCGATTTTCGTCGACTTCCGCGGCTTCCTCGATGTCAACGGCGATGCCGCGGCGACCTTCGATGTGCCTGCCGGATGGCTGCCCTCGGGCATGGCTGGAAAGACGCTCGACTTCGTCTACGCAACCGAGTATCCCAACGACTTTGTTTCGAACCCGATTCCGCTCGACATCACACCCTGACATAGGGCGTGCAAGCAATAAAAAAGAGGACAGGATATCCTGTCCTCTTTTTTTATTGCCGAACGGGGCCTTACGACTTCCAGTCGAATCCTGTTTCGGTGGAGGTTGTGCCTTAAGAGCGCCGAATGCGCGGATCGGTGAAGAGATCGGTCTCGTCCCGGCTGGTGGTCGAGAACTCGGAGAGGATCGCGCCCTCGTCGCCGGACTGAAACCAGTGCAGGCTGTTGGGCGCCAGGGTGTACTGGTCGCCGGGATCGAGTTCGATCTCGTGAAAGACGGTGTAGTAGGCTTCGCTTCTTTCGGGAACGCGAGCCTGGATCTTTTGTGTTGCGTCCCCCTCCACGTAGAGCCAGACCTTGCCTTTTCGCAGCCGGAATGTCTCCTGCTTGCCTGGATCGCCGCCCACGGGTGGGTGCCGGTGCTCGGGGCAGGTTTGCCTCGGGAAGAGGACCAGTTCCTTGGCGCAATAACGATCGTTGTTCTCGTAGACCACGATCTGCACGCCGGTCCGCTCGAGCTCGTTCAAGCCGAGATCAGCCACCTCGATGGCGGCCTTCTCCGCCCCGGTGATGGCAATGCCTGCATCTTCGAGCATGGCCACAGTGCGGCGGCGCGCCAGGTCGGCCTGTTCGGGGGTGGTCATCGTCTCCTCCTTGTTCCGTCAAGATTCGGCCGGTCCGATCCAGTGCGCACCCTGTCGGCGCCATCCTTTTCCGTCGACGTCGAGCGGCTCGGTCTGCCAGCGGTCATCGACCGCGGTGCGCAGCGCGTCCCACGATATCATGCCCGAAAGCGTGTCCGCCGCGGTCAGGTTGGCTGCGCCCGCCGCGGCCGCGCTCTCCAGCGAACCGCGCGCGGCGAGTCCTTTGAGAAAGGCCGTCAAGAAACCGGCGATCGCCGCGTCGCCGCTGCCCGTGGCATTGACCGGCTCGTCCACACGAAACGCCGGAATCCAGAATTCACGGCCCGCCCAGCGGATCAATCCGCCGGACGCTGTGCGTCCGAAATAGCCGGACGCCGCGCGGCCGAGGTTTTCGAGAACGGGCGCAGTGCGTAAATAGATTCCGCGGCAGCCGCACTTGATCGCCACCACCTTAGCACCGAGATCGAGAAGAGTGGAACCGAATTTGTGAAGATCGTCACCGCTGAAAAAGGAGACTCCATCCTCGGGCCCGCGTCTGCGAAATTCCTCGAACCGCGCCCGGTCGAGCATGAACAGAACCTCCTCGATACTCGGCAGAAAGAGGTCGACGTGAGGCAGTACCGCAGCGAGCAAGACGACCCAGTCGACGCTGCCGGCCGTGGACGCGGGATCGGGAAGAGACATGTCGAGCGAGGTCGTGGCGCCTCCGGTCTTGGCCCGTTCGAAGAGCGTACGTAGCTCCTCTCCGCCGGCCGCCTGCATGCGGGCCATGACGGGTGGGTAACCGAGGTGAAAGAGCCGCGCGCGATCAACGAGATCGTAGTCGACATCGTCGGCGCCGAATGTGTCGCTCGCCCCGGGAAAGTGGAGAATCATTCGATCGAACCGGCCCGGCGCGACGATTACCGAATAACCGGTCGCGGCCCCCTCGGCGACGATCAGGTCCGCACCGCCCCCCCCATGCCGGTCGAGCAGATCGCGCACCAGTTTGCCGAGCGGATCGTCGCCCACCTTGCCCATGAGCGCGACCCGGTTGCCGAGGCGTACCATGTTCAAGCCCGTGTTGCTCACGGCGCCGCCCGTGCTCAAGGAAACAGGTCCCACATTGAGTACTTTGCCGGGTGTAAAAAAGTCAGCCCGATTGGGGGAATCGAAGTGTTCGAGACCTGGAGTGATGTCGAGGCAGAGACTACCGGCGACAACAACATCCAGTTCGCGACCCATGACCGCCACTCTCATTCGCGGATGAAGATTTCCATCAGGTTTGTCAGCTCTGACGCCGGATTGCCCAGGGGCCCGGCGAGCGCCTGAAAGGGGTAGACCTCCCCAGCCGCCCAACTCGCGGGAAGGTCGGTGGAAAAGACCAAGATGCCGTCCGCGGGAATCTGCCCGAGACTGTACTCTGAAAGCGGCGGCCACCGGAGATAGAGTATCCCGTACTGCGTCTCTATCGGGTTGTTTGCCACACGCTTGCCGAGATAGAGGGTGACCGGCGACGTGTAGGGCTGGCCGGCGATTCTGACATCGATATGGCCGTCAGGGACGGCATTGCCAGTGTAGTAGAGATGGAGGTGGAATTCGTCAGCGCCCATATCGACGGTTCCGTCCACGATGCGCGGATCGAGGTCGAAGTCTTCCGACGATATCCCCAGGGCGAGGTTGTTGCCGGCATTCTTGCACGGCGATCCCCAGACGATGTGGAAGTCGCCCCCGGGCACATCGGCCAGAAGCGGGTCGACGTCGATGTTGCCCAGTCCCCCCCAGCCTCCTTGCACGTCGCTGTAGGTAACCTGCGGCGCTCCCGACTCGACGTGGATCTCCGGACCCAACGAGGCGCTGTCACCCCAGAAGATCGAGTTGGCGATCGCCGGGGAGGCATTGGAGCAGTAGAGTCCCCCGCCAGCGGTGAATGCCCAGTTGTCGGCCAGGGTGTTTCCAGTCATGACCGGGCTGCAGTCGATGCAGTAGAGACCTCCGCCGAAATAGGCCGCATTGCCGGCGATCGCGTTGTGAATGATCTGCGCGGTCGAGTTCTCCACGTAGATCCCTCCGCCGTTCCCGAAATGGGTGTTGTTGGCAATGATGTTGCCCGTGATGATCGGCGCCGAGTTCTCGCTCCAGATCCCGCTGTTCTGGTTCCCCTTGATCTTGTTGGTCCTGATCAGGGGCGCGGCGTTCTGGCCGCACCAGATGCCGCCGCCGTAGGTGGTGATGCCGTTGGCCGAAATGTCGTTGCCCACGATGTCGGGCGTGGAGCCGTAGCAGGCGATGGCGCCGCCGCGCACGGCCTTGTTACCCTTGAACAGATTCTGCTCCACCGTGGGCGACGCGATGCCGGCGCAGAAGAGGCCGCCGCCCATCGAATCGGCCTCGTTGAGCCTGATCTCGTTGCGCCTGATCGTGGGTGACGAGTCGACGCAGTAGATTCCCGCGCCATGGGAGGAGCGCCCATTGATAATCGTGAACCCCTCGATCCACGAATCAGCGCCCTCGCCGTTGATGAAGGTGATCGTGCTGCCAATGAATCCCCCGTCGATGAAGGTCACGCCCGGACCGTCGTCGGAGAGGACCTTGATCGCCTTGCGCCTGAAGTTGATCTTTTCCAGATAGGTCCCGGCGGACACGACAACCTCGTCGCCCGCCACAGCCGCATCGATCGCGCCCTGGATCGTGGCATACCCGGCGGGAACGAGCAGCGTCTCGCCCGCGTAGTACTCGTCGGCGCCGATATCGGCTGTCCCATAGGCGATGCGGACACCCCCGCCATGGTCTTCGCCAGGCAGGGCGGGGGCGCTGTTGTCGCCGCAATTGCGGCAGGGCGATCCCCGCTTGAGGGTCAAATCGCCCCCGTCGGGGTCGACAAAGGTCGGGTTGAGGGAGATCATGCCCGCTCCCCAATCGAGCGTGCATCCCGGTTCGACATGAACCAGATCGAAGCCGCCCTCCACATCGGAATGGCTGATCGCCATGACCGACGGGTGGGCGCCGATACCGATCCATATCTGGCGCCCCTTGATTCCCTTGTTGCCCCAGAAAATCGTGTTTGTCACTCGCAATGCGCAGCCCACGGCGCAGTAGATCCCTCCGCCATCGCCCGCCGAGTTGTCGAAGAGAGTATTGTTGGTAATCGCCGGCGCGGAATTGTTCCAGCAGCAGATCGCGCCGCCGTGGCCGTAGGCATCGTTGCCGAAGATCATGTTGTTCACGATCGTTGGATTCGAAAAATCGCAGACGTAGATCCCGCCCCCCTTGAAGACGGAGTTGCCCTCGATCGTGTTGCGCGCGATGCGGGGAGATCCGTTCCGGCAGAAGAGACCGCCGCCCATCATGGCCGAGCAGCTCTCGATCGAGTTGCGCTCGATCGTGGGCGATGCGTCGTCGCAGTAGATGCCGCCGCCGAGGTAGGTGTTGTTCCACATCCCCTTGGTGCCGCTGCCGTTGATGAGCCGGAATCCCTCCAGCACGGAACCCGTTCCTTCACCGTTCGAGAAGGTGACCACGCTGCCCGATTGGGTGCCGTCGATGATCGTCGCCTCGGGCCCGTTACTGCTCCGCAGGGTAATCGCCTTTCCGGCAAAATCGATGTTCTCGGCGTAATTCCCCGGCTTGACAACGATCACGTCGCCGTCGGTCGCGGCATCGATCGCGTCCTGGATCGCGGGAAGGTCGTCGGGCACGATGAACGCCACCGGGGCCAGCTCGTCGCCGCCCATGTCGATCGTGCCGTTCATGATCCGCGGATCGCCGTCGAAATCGCTGTCGGGCAAAGAGGGTGCGCTGTTCGTGCCGGCATCGACGCAGGGCGAACCGCCGGTGAGATGAAGATCGCCTCCCACGGGATCGGCCACGAGAGGATCGGCGTCGATCATGCCGTCGCCCCAGTCGAGTGTGCAGCCGAGATCGACCCAGGTCCCCGCCAGGCCTTGCCGCACGTCGGAGTAGCTGATCGACAGGGTCGACGCGCTCGATGCATGGCCGACCCAGATCTCCGGCCCCTCGAACGCCATGTTGTCCCAGAGAATCGTGTTCGTCACCTCGAGCGAACAGTTGATCACGCAATAGATCCCGCCGCCGTCGGTGGAGGAGTTGTTGATCAGCGTGTTGTTGGTAATCGTGGCCGACACGTTGTTCCAGCAGCAGATCCCGCCGCCATGGCCCGACGCCTCGTTGCCGGCGATCATGTTGTTCTGAATCGTTGCGTCGGCATGATCGTTGAGGTAGATCGCTCCGCCCTTGAAGGCCGAGTTTTCGACGATCCCGTTCCCCACGATCGTGGGTGATCCGTTGCCGCAAAAGATGGCGCCGCCCACATTGGCCGTATTGGCGGTCAGGATGCAGCCACTGATCGTGGGAGAGGAATCGACGCAGTAGATTCCCCCGCCGAGGTAGTTGCTCCACAGGCCCTCGGTTCCTGTTCCGTTGATCAGACTGAATCCATCGAGCACGCTGTCGGCCCCTTCGCCCGAAGTGAAAGAGACCACGCTTCCTAACTGAGCGCCGTCGATGATCGTGTCCGCCGCGCCGTGGCGGCTGCGCACGCTGATCGCCTTGCCCTTGAAATCGAGGTTCTCCACAAAGGTCCCCGGCTCGACGAGAATCTCGTCGCCCGGCAATGCCGCATCGATCGCTTCCTGGATCGTGGAGTAATCAAAGGGAACGCTGATCGTGGCGCCCCAGAGCGATCCTGCCGGCAGTGCGAACAGGCTCGCGGCCAGCACAAAAAAGATCGGGAGCAAGAGACCTCGTCGAGGATTCATTTCCGTGTACCCTGAATAGGCTTCGATCCGGACAGAATGGCTTCAGGCCAACTTGGCCAACATATCAAAACCGGTCTTTATTCTCAAGCAAAAAGCCGCTCTGAAATAATTACTCAGGCCCCGTGGGATCGGGTATAACGCCTCGTGACCGCACGCATTCGGGCAGCGTGCCCGAAGCCGGGCAAGCCGGAGGCCGCAACCGATGATGAATCTCGACGAACTGGCCGGTGACTGGCTCTCTCCCGATCAGGAGGAGAATTTCAGTCTGCCGGCGATCACCAATTTCCACGGCATGGTGCAGGCAGCGTGGGGCGTCACCGGGATCCGCAACTGGATCTGCCCGCCCACCGGCATGGCCACACCCACGGCCGCGCTTTACGTCCGCCGGAACGGCGCGACCCGTCCCGTCTCGCGCGCGGCGCGCTACAGGTGGAAAGCGTACGAGATCGAACGGAGCAATGACGAGATCTCGTCCGTTCTCCGGATGCCGGCGGGTCTGCCTGCCGTGGAGGAAAAGATCCGTTTCGAGCGGGATGGAACGTATTATCTCGTCGTCCACGGACTGCCGCGCACCTGGCGTTTCATCCACTACTGGAACCTTCCGCCCTATGACGTGCCCATGATGAACGTGGCGAAGACGGACCAGGGTTTTCTCCTCGACGACACCAAGACCTTTGGCAGGGCCGAGTTCTTCATTCCCGGCAAGGGGCAGGTCTTCGCCGATCTTGAATCGTGGCTCGACGATGCCCCGCCCTGCGACCAAGGCCGGGTGGGCGTGGTCGAAATCAATGCGCGCGCCGGCGAAGAAATTCTCTGGGGAGCGGTGCAGGGCTGCGAGGAGACCTTGCCGCGCCTCGATCTTGCGGCAGAGTGGGAGACCGGCCGCGCACACTGGGACGAGGTTTGGCAGGCCGCGTTCAGTCCCCGCAATCGACATTTCTCGGGACATCTGCCCGAGTTCGCGGGCGAGTTCGAACGGCTCTACTCGATGTCGGTCCTCTCCCTGCTCCAGTGCCGCCGCATCGTGCCCGCGCCGACGCGGCGTTCGAAGATCGGCACGGGCGGCCAGTGCATCTGGAACGGGGGCGACATGAAACCTCTGGAGCGCGCTTACGTCTGGGGTGGGCCCGAGGGGGGAATGACAACGCTCTTCCTCTGGGAGCTCGAATTCCAGGCGCCGCTCCTGGCGCGCCTCGACCCGGCTGTTCTGCGCGCCCAGATGGAGACGATGATCCGCGTCGACCTCCACGCGCACTGGGGTGTGGAAACAGTGAGCGGCCAGGGCGCCGGAATGGAGTACGGCATCAATCCCGGCGGGTTTCTCTCGTGCGTGGCCGACTACGTGCGCATCACGGGCGATCGGGAGTGGGCGCTCAAACATTCCGACTATCTCCGGAGCTGCTGCCGGCCCGGGTTGACCGACTACGGCGCTTACGAGAACGTGCTCGAATGCGTGAGCACCTACGAGCACGCGATCGCCTCCTTCAACGCGCTCAACGTGCAGGGGATGCGCTTCGTGGCCGAACTGCTCGGTGATCGATCGCTGGCGCGCGAGGCGGATGAACTGGCCGCGGCGGTTGTCGACCTCTACGAGGGCGGGCCCTTCGCGTGCGTCCAGCCCGATGGATCGCGCCGCGTGGCGCGCACCATTCTCGATTTCGTCTATGTAGGCCGGTGCATGACGGCCGACCTGCCCGATCCGGTGAAAAAGGGAATGGTCGCCTTCTTCGAGAAGGAACTGCAGACCAGTGACTGGCTGCGCGCCCTGTCGCTCGAGGATCCTGACGCGACCACGCGGTTCCTCCCCTCTTTCCAGACCTTCCGCGCCGATCACCAGGCGACGGGGTCCTATGACGGATGGCCGGGCCGGGCCGCCTCGGTGCTGCTGCGCTTCGGCGAGCGGCCGAAGGCAGAGGCCTGGCTGCGGCGGCTGCAGGAGACGACGCGCGAGGGGCCCTTCGGCCAGGCTCACTTGATCCACGACGACGGTGCCCGGAAGGCGAGCTTTTTCAACGGCAACTGTTACTTCAATGCATCGGGAAGCGCCTACGCCTCCATGCTCCTCGACGATTTTGGGACCGGGTCATGAAGGGCGAGCGGACGATCACCGTCGTGGGCAGCGTGAACATCGACCTCGTCGTCGAGATGGACGCCTTGCCGCGCGCGGGCGAGACGGTCCTGGGAAAGACATTTCGCGTCACGCCCGGCGGCAAGGGCGCCAACCAGGCCGTGGCCGCCGCGCGGCTCGGAGCACACACGGAGTTCGTCGGCTGCGTGGGCGACGACGAGTACGGCCGCACGGCGCGGCGCAACCTCCTCGACAACGGCGTCGACGTGGTGATTCCCAACGAGATCGAGGCCGAGCAGCTCACGGGTTGCGCCGACCCGGCTGACGCGGCGCGCGCCCTCGAACGGATGGGCGCGCAAAGAGCGATCATCACTCTCGGCGAGAAGGGCGTATGGGACGGGGAGCTCAAACCGGCCTTCGCCGTCGATGGGATCGACACGGTCGGTGCCGGCGACGCGTTCGTCGGCGCCTACGCCGCGGCCCTGGCGCGCACCGTCGACGATCCGGTCCGCTTCGGCCAGGCCGCGGCCGCGCTCACCTGCACGCGGCCGGGCGCCCAGAATGTGCCGTCGAAGGAAGAGGTCGAGGAGTTCCTTGCCGCGCGCCGATAGGAACAACAAAAAATAATAAGCAATTTCACTGATGGATCATTGCTTATCTCAATGGTTTTTTGATATATTTGCCCTGTTCACAATCACGATAGCACATTAAATTATCAGTAACCTATGTTCCAAGCCGGGTGCACTGCATGCTGAGTCGACGGGATGCGTCACCCATGTGAGATCAGAGTAGAAGGCAAATTTGAGACGCCGGAATCTCTCGTAGCGGTGCGGCAAAAACCTGTGATTGAAGGCACATCAACTCGAGACAGAATCACTCTGAAGAACGCAACAACAAAACCCTTTCCGGCATTCTGAAGGAGTTCAACATTGACAAGGGAAAAGGTTTTCCTGATAGGCTCCCTGTTGTTTCTTTGCACAGCCTCGAACCTTTTCAGCACTGAAATAGAAAACCCGACCGACGCTCTCAGCCTCGTTGCCGACCGGCTTCTCGAGGGACAGACCGGCGGCAGACGGCTCTCGGTCCATCCCGACCTGCTCGAGCCGGGCGCAACGATCGTCTCGTGGCGCGGTCCGGCGCTCACCACCCCGTCGGCGGGCTATGTCGTGTTCGTCGACGATCTCGCCTATGCCAACTTCGCCCATCCCTGCCGGTACGTCTTCGTCGATCGTGAAACAGGCGGCATGACGATCGTCAACGCCCTGACGCCGCCCCTCGATCCCACCGAATGGATCGAGATGGAGACGGAGGCGTGGGCGCGGCTCTCGCGGGTCAAGAACGTCCGCCCCCGGCGCGCGGCAATCAAGTCCCCGCCGCGCACGAGCAACGGGGGGGGCGAACTCTACGCGGTTCTTATCAGCGGCGGGTACATTCAACCCTACAACTATCCCCGTTACTGGAACGACCTGGCCAACATCTATTCGACCCTCGTCGACGTTTACGGCTACGACGAGGACAAGATCACCGTCTTCTGCTCGGACGGGCTCGATCCGGCGCCCGATCAGTCGGACGGAACCAACTCGGATCCCGACCTCGACGGCGATGGCGACGCCGACATCGACTTTCCCTGCGACTTCGCCAGCATCGACTATTTCTTCTACTGGTTCAAATACACGATCCAGCCCGAGGATCAGCTCTTCGTCTTCACCACCGATCATGGAAACAGGATCACCGGCTGGGACGCCTACATAAACCTCTGGAACTATGATTATCTCACTGACGAGCAGCTTGCCGACATGGTCGACGCCCTGCCGCAGTGCGACATGATCTTCACCCTGGAGCAGTGCTTCAGCGGTGGATTCGAGGACGACCTCTGCGACACCTCTGAGCGTGTTTTTTCGTCGGCCTGCGCCCATGACGAGTATTCGTGGGCCCTGCCGCCCAACTACGAATACGACGCGTATGTCTTTTACTGGACCGCCGCGGTGAGAGGCGAGGACGCCTACGGAACAGCCGTCGACGCCGACCTCGACGGCGACGGCGCGGTCTCGATCCACGAGGCCTTTGTCTACGCCGAAAGCGAGGACGACGAGAACGAGACACCCCAGTACTGCTCGGAGCCGCAGAACCTGGGCGAGACGCTCTTTCTGGGCGAGACACCCTCTGAATACGTGGTCAACGCCGATGGGACGGGCGACTTCACCCTGATCCAGGACGCGATCGACGCGGCTCCATCGGGGAGCACGATCCGTGTGGCGGCCGGCGTCTACGACGAGCAGATCAACTTCGCGGGCAAGGACCTCATCGTCCGGAGCGATGGGGGCGCACGCGAAACAGTGATCGACGGGCAGCAGGCCGGAAGCGTGGTCACCTTTGCCAGCGGCGAGGGCTCGGGCGCACTCCTTCAGGGATTCACGATTCGTAACGGCACGGGATCGTACATGACGCAGTCGGGAAACCTGGGCGGGGGCATCATCGTTGCCAATGGCGCAACGCCGCGGCTCGACGCCAACGTGATCAGCGACAACAGCGCCTACTCGGGCGCGGGAATATTCTGCACCGCATCGTCGCCGCAGATCACCAACACGATCTTCGTGAACAACAGCGCGATCGGACTGGGCGGCGGGATCTACTTCGGCGCGGCGTCCCAGACGGTCTTCGTCAACAACACGGTGTTCGAGAACAGCGCCGGAGAAAGAGGCGGCGGAATCTACTGCGCCCCCGCCTCGACACCGAGCGTGTCCAACTCGATCATCCGCCGGAACCAGGCTCCCAACGATCCCGAGATCCGAAACATGGGCCTGCTCTCGGTGACTTACAGCAACGTTATCGGCGGCTGGACCGGCACGGGCAACATCGACGCCGATCCGCTTTTTGCCGACGCGACCGGCTTGGACCTGCACCTCACCTGGAATTCACCGTGCAGGGACTCCGGCGACAACAGCGTGGCGGGCTTACCCGATCGCGACAACGAGGGCGACCCGCGCATCGCGAGTGACACCGTCGAAATGGGCGCCGACGAGATCCATCCCCATCTCTACAAGATCGGCGCTGCCGCGCCCGGGGCGAGTGTCGATGTCTGCGTCGTGGGCGAGCCCGGCCTGCCCGTCGTGCAGGCGCTCGGCGGCAAAATCCACGATCCGCCTTTCGAATCTCCTTACGGCTTCCTGTACATCTGGCCGATCGTGAACTACCTGCCCCTGGGCGACATCCCTTCCAGCGGGATTCTGGTCTTTCCCACGACGGTGCCGTCGGCCTGGATTCCGGGAGAAGAGTACCCCTATCAGGCTTTGCTCGGGGCCTGGGGCGATCCCTCATCGATCCTCACGAACTTGATGATCGTCGTTGTGGAGTGAGAATTTTTTCTTTCCACGGCACGTTGCAATCACCATCGCGATCCACGAGACAAATGATTTAGAAACGCGCTCGCTCCGGCCGGACTCGATCCTGCGCCTTCTTTCGCAGCGCGATGTCCAGGTTCTCGGAGGGGAGCACGTATCAACTTTCGGGAATTTAATATTGGCCTAACTTCTTCTGAAAGTTATCATTAGAGATCCAAAAAGCCGATAAAGCCAGAGATCAAAGATTGGAGCCTTATTCCCCCAGCCTTTGGAGATCGAACCATGTCCCGTAGCACCCCGATTCCGCTTATAGTCTGTGTCCTCCTCATTACTTCCACGCTTCAGAGCGCCACCCTTTTCGTTCCCGACGATCATGCCACGATCCAGAGCGCCCTCCTCAATGCCGCTGACGGCGACACTGTCCTGGTCAGGCCCGGGACTTATCCGGAGACGATCGATTTTTACGGGAAGGCGATCACACTCCGGAGCACCGACGGTGCGGCGGTCACGATCATCGACGGTTGCCGGATGGGCAGTGTGGTCACCTTTTGCATGGGCGAAGGTTCGGCTTCGGTGATCGAGGGATTCACCCTCACCAACGGACGCGCCAAGCGCGGCGGCGGCATCTACTGCGGCGCGAGCGTCACGGCCCGGATCGCATCGAACAGGATCGTGCGCAACGAGGCGTCGGGCACCTACGGCAAGGGCGGCGGCCTCTTCTGCTGGGAGGCGTCCGCGCCGGTGATGGTCAACAACCTGATCGCCGCCAACAGCGCCTACTGCGGCGGCGGGATTTACTGCAAGTACGCGGCGGCGCCGGTGATCACCAACAACACGATCGTGCAGAACACGACCGTCTTCGGCGGTGGCGGGATCTACTGCCGGGAGAGCACGCCGATCGTCTACAACACGATCCTCTGCGACAACGAGGGGCCGAAAGGGCCCCAGGCGATTCTCGCCCACGCATCGACCCTGTCGATCAGCGATTCTCTGGTCAAGGGCGGCCAGGCTGGAATCCACATCTACACTGGCTGCACCCTCGACTGGGGGGAGGGCATGATCGACGATGATCCGCTGTTTGTCGATCCTGATCAGGATGATTTCCACATCACCTGGAAGTCGCCTTGCCGCAACGCGGGCGATCTCTTCGCACCCGAGGTGACCGTTGATGATTTCGAGGGCCAGCCTCGGATCAGCGAGGAGGCGGTCGACATCGGCGCCGATGAGTACTACATCGAAGACGGCGGACCCTATCCGTTCCTCGACATCAAGTGCAACGGCCAGGACAGGGACGTGGTCGTGAGCCAGGCCGACAAGGTCACCGTCACCATCACGGTGAAGAGCCACGACTACACCGGCTTTCCGGCCGAGGTGTGGGTGTTCATCGTCGACGAGAACAACGTGCCCGCGTGCTACCAGAACGGCCGCTGGTGGCTCGGCTGGTGCCACCCCTACCTTTCGGGCGGCCTGACCGACCTCTCCGACACGGTGACCGATGCCTATCTCGATCCCGGCCACTACCGCGGATGGCTCGCCGTCGACCTGACTCCGAACGGTCAGTTCAACAGGCCCAAGCTCTGGTACTATGACTGGTGCACGCTGACCGTGACGCCGTGAGAGCCGTAACGATCTCAACGCGCCGCGTAGGACAATCATGAAGATTGCACTGCTTCTGTCCGTCTTCGTCGGATTTGCGGCGCTGACGAATCTGCATATTCTGACCGTGAAATGAGGAGCGGGATCTACTGCATCGAATACGCCACACCGTCCGTCACGAATACGATCGTCTGGAACAACCGCAACGAGAACGGCGACGATGAGATTGATGCCGATTCCTCTTCCAATCCCGCCGTGACCTGTTGCGACGTGAGGAGTGGCTATACGGGCACGGGGAACATCGAGGGCGATTCGCGGAACTGGCTCGGCTGCGTCGAGTGAAGGATTCTGGCGGTCGAGTGAGAAAGTAGGATCGCTGTTGAATTTTTGTTCCACAGGACCAGGACCCGCGTTATATTACCCTCCCTGAAAAACCAACGCGCCCATAGCTCAGTCGGATAGAGCGTCGGTTTCCTAAACCGAAGGCCGCAGGTTCGAGCCCTGCTGGGCGTACCAAGAATTCTGACTCCACCGGTGTCCAGGGACATCCGAAGTCCTGCACCGGTGGTTCTTTATCTCAAGAGACCACGTCTCCCCCTCAAGACGGATCAACTCCACCGGCATCCAAAGACAACCACCGGGATCGTTCGGCAACGAGCGCCAAACGAGCGCGGGACCTGCCCGAGGACCTCGCCCACCTTGCCGAACTCTGGCCTAACCTCCCCGAACAGATCCGATCTTCCATCCTAACCATCGCAGAGACCGCGTTTCCGTTGAACGGCCCAAGTTCAGCGGTAATATACCCCTTTGCCCAGACAGTCACGAAGAAGTCGTCTTCCGGGAAGGCGACGGAGACGGTCGAATTCTCAGCACAATCGCTCGACTTGAATTCTTCGTAATAGCACTCACCTAAACCTATAAGTCCGGCCATGCGTTTCAATTTTTCCTTGCTTGTAATGAATGAGCGGTGACCTCTGCTACAAATCCCCACGGAGAATTCACCCGGGCTCTCGCCCTCCCTCGAGGACACAAGGAGTCTGAGTTTTTCTTTCGTCGTCAGAAATTGAAGAATAAGATCGGGCGTTCCCGGCTCGACATCCTCGAGCCGTACTTTCTCGTAACGTCCCTTGGGATCTGTCGCTTCCAGAACGTATGGCCCCTCCCGCTTCAGAACACGCTTGAAACGACCGCTATGGTTGGTCGACGAGCCGTGCGCGCCATTCTTCGCAAATACCTTAACCATCGCACCCTCAACGGGCTTCCCATCGGGATCAAGGACGACGCACTCGATCTGCTTTTCCTCTGACCTTGCGTCGAGGATGATCTCGACACCATAGGTTTCCGCTCCTGCCACGACGTTGACTGGATCGGAGTAGGAGTAGAGATATTTGTTCCCACCCGCCCAGATCCGCTTCTGGCCAGCCTCCACCGCCGAAGCCCTGAATGTGCCGTCATCGCCTGCACTTTCACACCTGACGCGATCTTCGCTGTTGAATCGCAGACCTTCACGACGGGCTCTCTCCTTGTCCAGGTTGTCGATATCGCCGTCGGTGTAAAAAATCGCGCTACCAGCAACCGGAAAGCCCGCCCTGTCGATTACCCTCCCCGAGACCGCCCCAGCCGGTTCGAGCACGATTTCTCCAAGGTCGTGCAGGTCGCCCGCCTGCACACGCAAATGATTGCGGTACGAGACATGCCACTGGAGAGACGCATTAATGGAGACATAAATTGAATCTCTGTTTTCCTCGACAGGGATGACCAGTTCCACCGTTCCCGATGGTCCGCTCATGATTCCACCCGAGGAGCTGGAGTGTCTGGTCGTCACGGAAACTCCGGAGAGTGGGTTTCGCAATGGATCGAGAAACCGCATCTTTATCGTCGTGTCGAGTTTACCCACGCGATCATCTTCAATCCCCTTGGCAGCGTTCGAACCGACGACGATCCGTTCCGGCTCTTCATCTGAGGCGAGCGCATCGTCTTCCACCAGCCCAAACTCCAGCTCGCTCCCTGCAGTCTGCCCCCCGTTCGCACTGGCGGACGGCTCTTCTTGCGTAACGTCACTCCCACCACCGCCACGGCAAATGCAACCGGTAGTAGTGTCTCCGTTTGGATGGCGCAAAACTTTTTCATGGTCCCATGCAATTCCACTCCCGCGCCGGGATCCGACGTTGTCTCACTTGCGTCAAAAACTCTCCCTGCCGACGTCGAATTCCAGATTATCCAGTATAGAACGTCTCAGAATTACTATGATGAGCGTATCTTGCGTCCAGCCGCGACATCACCGTTGACTGAACAACTCGGAAGGCAATCCCACAGGTTTGAAACCGTTGCCGTATCCCTTGCGCGCTTGCCCTGACTCCGCCAGTCACACAAGGCGACCCACAGCATAAATCGGAAGCGTTTCAATCCGGTCATACCTGGAAAAGTTCTCACTCGAAATGCGGATGCCTGTGTCGAGATTCCGTTCGTCAAGGAAGATGTAGAGGCTTTTCATCGTTCCCTTTGTTCCGGCTTTGACTTCGACGGGTAAGATGTTTCCTCCTCTTTGGATGACATAGTCCACTTCAGCGCTACTCGATCGCTTTTCCCTGTGCCAGTAGTACAGCGGATCCGATACAAACGGAGAGCTTCCAGCCTTCAACTCGAGTCCGGAAAGGACTTCTGCCAGGTTTCCCTTGTTGATCAGCTCAATCTTGTTCTTTACCAGATGCTGAGCCAGGTTCAGTCCCATGAGTCGTTGATGAATGCCGATATCAAAAAGCAGGGTCTTGAATTTCCGGATATTGATCTGTGCGCCCAACGGCAAACCCCGTGCAGAAGTGTGATAGACCTTGTACACGAGGCCGGCCTGGACAAGAAGCTCGAGGCAAGCCTTGCAGGCGCGCGCATCGGTTTCCAGTCCCACGCTGGAATACTTGAACTTGCTCCCCGCCTGAAAGGCCGCAGAATTCAAAACTTCCTGTAAACGAATGGCGGGGACACGCTTCCTGTATTTCGCAAAATCCATGCGTATGGAGGAGAGAAGCTCATCCAGGATCAGCTGGCATGACTTGATATTACTGTCTGACGTATAAGCGCTGACCACTGAAGGCATACCGCCAATCATCTGATAAATACGCACCTTCTCTATCAGCTTGTCATGCAGCACCTGATCCATTGGATTTTCGAAACCGGCTTTTCTTGTGAGCTCGACGAGTGTTTCAGAGCCGGAAGCAATGAGAAACTCTTCAAAGGTCATGGGATACATGTGCAAGGTCGTGATGCGGCCCACTCCGAAGGAAGGGATCTCGTTCAAAGCAAATTCTATTAAGGAACCCGCCGCCGCCACATGGAGGTTCGACATCTTTTCGTGAAAGAACCTCAAGGAACGCAAAGCATCGGGACAGGCTTGAATCTCATCGAGAAACAAAAGTGTCTTGCCCGGGATGATTGGAATATCGAAATACGCAGAAAGTTTCTCGCAGAGATCTTTTGGATTGAGTGACTGGGAAAAGAAGGAGCAAACAGGTTTGTCTTCCTCGAAGTTTACTTCCAGAAAATGATCGAAGCTCTGCCCCAATTCGCGGATCGAATAGGTCTTCCCCACTTGGCGGGCGCCGCGTAATAACAATGATTTGCGGTTTGGATCTTCTTTCCATTGATTGAGGTGGATGCCTATTTTGCGGTACAATGCCGATCTCCAAATGCAGAAAAACAAGGGTTATTTGACCAGTAGATTGTATATTTGTCAAGGTCAGATAAAACCTGACTTGCATATTTATCCATGTAAAAAAGAGGGCCGGAATGATGGCTTATCACCTCAAACCGTAATTCGTCTCAATGGCGGTATTTAGGGTCATCGATATCACGAGGCTCGGCCAGGTTCGCCCCATGGTCCGGTCCTGCCCGGCCGAGGTGTCTCGGGAAGATGTAGGGCCCTGAATTTACCTTTCTACCTATAATATATCCCAATAATCCCTGACTCGAATCAGTGCTGGACGGCAATATATTATAGGATTGATGAAAATATCATTATCATGGGATTGACGATATCTGAATTGTGGAGTGGTTCCTGCCGTGCCTGACCCATCACACGCACTCGACCCGTCGGAACTTCTTTCTTATACTGGCTTTATGAAACCCATTGCTCGCGCCATCGTGGGGGGTGATGAAAACAAGGCCGATGATCTGTTCCAGGAAGCGATGCTCGCCGCCCTGGAGAAACCCCCCAATCCAGAAATTCCTTTCAGAGCCTGGATCACGGGCGTCATGAAAAAGCTCCACCTTTTTGGAGCGCGGACCGATTCCCGACGCGTGCGGCGCGAGTCGATCGCGGCGCAGTATTCGCTCGCCGGCAGCAACTTTCCGCCCGATATCGTGGTCCAGCAGGAATCGGAACGAAAACGGGTGATCGATGCTGTTCTTTCGCTCGATGATCCCGAACGATCGGCCATCCTCTTCCGCTACTACGACAAGCTGACGATCGGTCAGATCGCCGAGAGAACCAACGTTGCAGAGAAAACCGTCCAGCGGCGCATCAACCGGAGCCTCCACAAGCTGAGCCGCCGGCTCGACAGGGAACATGGCGGCGACGGGAGGAGCTGGAAGCTCGCCATCGCTCCGATCGCCGGAATCGGTCTCTCCGAAGTCGCTGCCGCGGAGAGCGCCTTCATCGCAGCGTCTCTGGCTGCCAAGGGCGCGGGAGTCGCCCTTTGGCTCAAAGGTGCGGCCGCACTGGCACTCATTATTGGTCTGTCGCTCACCGTGCTGCACTTCGTTCAGTCTGATCGGCGGGACAATGCCGACGCTCCCCTTCTAACGGACGGTGACGAACTGTCACCCATCGGCCCAGGTCGTCCGGAGAACGCGCCAGTCGATCGACCTGGCTCTGGAGACTCGGATGGACTGAATGAGATGGGAAAACAGACCCGAGTCCCTCTCCAATCAGGGCAGATTCCCTTCTCCATGTTTGTCGTCGACCGCCTCGATCCTGATCGAGCGGTGACCTCCTACCACCTCTTTTTGAAACGGCTGTCCAGTCCGGGCGACCCTGAAAAGTACGAGATCGAAGAGGATGTGCAAGATCCTGACGGGTATTTTTCAACGTCCCTCCCCGATGGTGGAACATACCGGTTGAAGGTTCGCTCTCCTTCTTACTGTGAATTGGAGAGCGGCTGGATTTACGTATCCCCCTCTGAAGGACTGCCCGATTTCGAAATCCCTCTCGATCCGGGAGTGACGATCAGCGGCTGGATCATCGACGAGGAAGGCTCCGGCGTCGACGGTGCGGTCGTGGCGCCGAGCACTCTCGGGAGCCGGATTTTTCTCAACATGGAAAATGGCCAAATTTGGGGATGGACCAAAACCGACAGCGCGGGATACTTCGAATTGGGCGGGCTCACCCTGTCGGGAAACAGAATCAGCCTCTTTGCCGCACATCGCGACTACGGTCACGAGGTTTTCCTTGCAAGCCCGCAGGACAATAGTCTCAGAGTCAGCCTGAAGAGAGGGTATCTAATCTCAGGCCGGATCAACGATGACTACGGCGCAGGAACGGGCGATGTCCGCATGCTGCTCACAGAGGAGGGCAAACCGCATCTCACCCGGTTGGTTGATGTCGACGAAACCGGTTTTTACCAGACCCCCGCCGTGCGCTCCGGGCGCGTTCGACTCCAGGTCTATCCTCGAAAATCGAACAACTCCTTCACTCCCGAACGCCAATACGTTTTTGTCACCGAGAGCGACGTGGAAAACATCGATTTTGGGCTCTCGAACGAGCACTGCACATTGACTGGCCAGCTCATCGTGACGACCGGTTTCTGTACGACCGGGGCCTCGGTCTACCTCAAGTCTCAGAAAAGCGGGAGTGCTCAGCCGATTTTCAAGTCCGCCTGCGATTCGGAGGGGCGATACGAGTTCAAGAAAGTCCTTCCCGGCGGTTATGACGTGGGTGTCGACTTCCCTTCGAGTCAATCCATGGAAGGTGTCGATACGATCCACTTAGAAAATCCCGGCGTTTTCGAACAAGACTTCCATGTCAAAGGCGGCTCCATTACCGGCCGCGTCAACAATGAGCTGTCCGACGCGATGGTGGTGGGTGGTTTCATAGAACTGGTTCGACTCGAAGAGGGTATTTCTCATTCTACAACGATAACAATCAGTCTCGATAGTGCCGGCGAATTCTGTTTCGTCGATATTCCGCCGGGAGAATACTTCATCAAGTGCGAACTCCGACTCGCTGGTGGCGACGGTCTGATCGACTTGCTGCGATATGATGTCCTGGATGAAAACGGCCAGACCTGGAAGATCGTCGTGGTCGAAGGCGAATCTCAGGACGTCGAAATCCCCACTCCGCGAATAGGTTTGTTCCGTCTGGTAGGTGAGGGATTTAATTTCGCCGACATGCAGTTTTTT
>CAYXGI010000071.1:2768-24069 GCA_964464495.1 uncultured Phycisphaerales bacterium | reverse complement strand
AGTATCAGTTATCGAAAGCAGCCTGAATGTGCGTAGAGAGAAAATTGCACCCTAATCTATTGATATTAGTGTGGTTATATTATCTACTTGAGGCTCTGATCCATCGCGCCCTGCGTATCTCGTTGAAACGAAGGACATCACTCATGGCAAAGGACCGCGGACGGAACCATGAAAATCCCAATGATCCGGCCGGACAAGGTTCGGGCTGTCTCGTCTGCGGTGCGCGTCTTGAATACCTCGACCTCCCGGAGGAACAAACCTGCTCGCAGTGCGGCCGCAGGGTGTCTGCCGATGCCCGGTGCACGCGCGGACACTTCGTCTGCGATCTCTGCCACAAAAAAGATCCCCTCGAGGTGATTCGGACGATCTGCGCCACGTCGACCGAGACCGACATGGTCCGCCTGATGAACGAGATTCGCGCCCACCCCTGCTTTGCGATGCACGGCCCCGAACACCACTCTCTTGTTCCAGGCGTGATCCTCACCACCTACCGGAACCTGGGCGGCAAGATCGATCGAGCGCAGATCGCGGCCGCCATCGACAGGGGCGCTCTTCTCCCCGGTGGAGCGTGCGGCTACATGGGAAGCTGTGCGGCCGCACTTGGCGCGGGGATCGCTTTCGCCACGATACTCGGGAGCACGCCGCTCCGGCCGGTGCCACGGAGTCTGAGCCAGAAGATCACGGCGCAGATTCTGAACAGGATCGCCGATCTCGAAGCAGCCCGGTGTTGCCGGAGGGAATGCAACATCGTCCTGACCGCGGCAGCCGAACTCTCGCCCAAGTACCTCCCCATCACGCTGCATGCGGCAGACGGGCCAACGTGCGACCAGTTCGGCCAGAACCGGGAGTGTCCCGGTGTGGACTGCCCGCTATTTCCTGACGATCAGGAGTGATGAGACCGGCCATCGACGCGTCGCATGGCGTCTCCCGGAAGGAGCGTGCGCCTGAGCGCGTCCTCCAATCCCGCAATGTCACCCGACCGGAAAGGAGGACTGAGCCGGCCCATGAAGTCGGTGTGCGATCGGCCACGCCTGTAGGCGGGCTCGCGGGGGGGATGTTTCAGATAGCGGCCGACACTCTCGATATCAGGATCGACGAGAAGGGTCGACGAGTAATAGAGGAGGTTCTTGGAGCAGTAGAGGCAGGACCCGCCGATCTTGCGGTCGTCAATGACCAGGTCGGAGATGCCGTCGTGATAAACGCCCGCGACACCCACGGTGGCAAGCCCCTCGATGAGCCAGCCTGTGATATGGGTGAAATTCCTGCGATGATCCCTGAATCCCCGCACGGGCAGAACAAGGGAGACGATGAGATTGCCCGGGTCGAGTACGACCGAGCACCCGCCTCCGTGCCGCTTGAGAACGGGGACCGCGTCGTCGAGACAGGCGCCGACATTCAGCTCGACATCGGGTTTGCTCCCTCTGCCGATGACCACCGCAGTGTTCGCGGCGCACACAACGCGGGCGCGCGGCATCCGGTCGGCACGGGTGGTCGCTATGAGATCGTCGTCGAGATCGTATGTGCCGATGCCAAGCTCGTTGAGAGTCATGACGCTCACCCCGTCTGTGAACGCAGCGCGTTCATTACTTCTTGCGCGGATCGATATGGGTGGCGCTTCCGGCAGCGACCTCGGCCGCCTCCTGGATCGCCTCGGACAGGGTCGGATGGGGATGGATCGTGACCATGAGGTCCTCGAGAGTCGCTCCCATCTCGATGGCGAGCGCCCCCTCGCTGATCAGCTCCGACGCCAGCGGCCCCACCATGCCGACGCCCAGAACCTGTTCGTTCTCTGGATCGCAGAGGATCTTGACGAAACCCTCTGTCCGTCCGAGAGTCCACGCCCGTCCGAGCGCGCGGAGCGGAAAGCGGCCCACCTTGATCGCGATCCCCTTCTCCTTGGCCTCGGTCTCGGTGAGTCCCGCCCAGGAGATCTCGGGATCGGTGAAGATCACGGCGGGCACGGCGCGGTTGTCGAAAGCCGACGGCCGGCCGGCAATGACCTCAGCGGCCACCTTGCCCTCGCGGCTCGCCTTGTGGGCGAGCATCGGTCCCGGCGCCACATCGCCGATGGCGAAGATGTTTTTCTCGGCGGTGCGCATCTCGTCGTTGACGTCGATCACGCCCTGTTCGTTGACAACGATCTTCGTGTTCTCGAGGCCGAGGTCGGCCGTGTTCGGTTTGCGTCCCACGGCGACGAGGACGTGGGTAAAGTCCTGCGTGTCAGTCTCGCCCTCGTGTTCGATCGCCACGCTGAAACCGGCCGCTCTCTTCTCGATGCCGGTCACCTTCGAATCGACGAGGATCTGCTCGAAGCGGCTCTTGCAGTTCTTGACGACCACGTTGACCAGATCGGGATCGGCGCCCATGAGGAGTCTGGGAAAGAACTCGACCATGGAGACCCTGGAGCCGAGGCCGGCGTAGACGAGACCCATCTCGAGACCGATGTAGCCCCCGCCCACCACGAGAAGCCGCTCGGGGATCTCGGGAATCTTGAGAGCCTCCGCCGACGACCAGACCGGCACATCGAAGGCCTCGGGGATCGTGTTGATGCTCGAACCGGTGGCGATGATGCAGTGCTTGAATTCGATGGCCGAAACGTCGGCCCCCTCGATGGTCAGCTTGCGGTTGCTCTCGAAGCGCGCCCGGCCGTGGATCACCTCGATCCCCCTGCGATCGAGGAGACCGTCCACGCCCTTCGACAGGTTCGCCACCACCGAGTCGGTCCACTTGCGCAGAGCGTTCTCGTCGAGGCTGAAACCGTCGAAGCTGAATCCGATCTCATCGGCGCGGCGCACACTGTCAGCCAGCTCGACGGCGTGGATGAGCGTTTTCGACGGGATGCACCCCTCGAGGAGACACGTACCGCCGAGGCGGTTCCGCTCCTCGATGAGGGTCACTTCCTTTCCCAGGTCGGCGGCGCGGATCGCGGCCACGTAACCGCCCGGCCCCCCGCCAATGACAACCACGTCCCCTTCTTGACTCAGGCTTCCCATTACCATGATTGCGCCTCCTTCACTCCTTAGGACTCGAGAAGCAGCAGATTGGGATCGGAAAGCTGCCTGACCAGCTCGCTCACGAAGCGCGCCGCGTCAGCACCGTCGGCGATGCGGTGGTCGAAGGCGAGGGTGAGGGGCAGTATGTTGCGGATCTTGATCTCCCCGTCGACGACGACGGGCTTCTGCTGAATGCGGCCCATTCCGAGTATGGCCACCTCTGGATAGTTGATCGTGGGGATCAGGGCCGTGCCGCCGAGGGGCCCCACATTGGTGATCGTGAAGGTACCGCCGCGCAGATCGGAGACATCGAGCTTGCCCTCACGCGCCCGGCTGGCCACGGCCTCGATGTCGGCGGCGATCTCGATGATGCTCTTGCGATCGGTGTTCTTGATCACGGGAACGATGAGCCCCTTGCCCGTGTCAACGGCGATGCCGCAGTTGTAGTACTTCTTGTAGACGATCTCCTCGCGGAAGGGATCGAGGCTCGCGTTGAAGGAGGGCGCCGCCCTGAGCCCGGCCGTGACCGCCTTGACCACGAAGGCGAGCATGGTGAGGCTTCCGCCCGCCTGGCCGGCGCGCCGCTTCTTCTCGCGCCGGCGAAAATCGTCGAGAAGGGTCACGTCCGCCTCGTCCATGTGAGCCACGTGGGGCACGAGCGTCATGGAGGTGACCATCTTGTGCGCCACCTTCCGCCGGATCGATCGCAAGGGTTCCTTGTCGACCGGCCCCCACTGCGCGAAGTCGGGGAGAGGCTCGATATCGAGGAAGGGGATGGCCGATGCCGCATGGGCGGCGTACTCGGTCACGGGAGCAGCCGCTGGGAGCACAGCCGGCTCAGCTCCCGGCGCGCCGCCCTCGGCAAAGTGTTTCACATCCTCGGGAGTGACACGGCCGCCGGGGCCGGTGGGCGGAACGAGACCGATGTCCACGCCGAGTTCGCGGGCGAGCCGTCGTGTGGCGGGCGCAGCGGGGATCGGACCCCTGGTCGGCGTCGCGGGTGCGGAGGGCGCGGTGGATGCGTCGGGCGCGACGGGCGCCTCCGCGGCAGGAGCGGCCGGTGCCGGTGCGTCGGCTTCCGCCGTGGCCTCTGCATCGGCAGTCGCCGTTGACTCGCCATTGGTTTCGATCACGGCGATCACGTTCCCCACGTAGACCGTGTCACCCACGGCGCCATTCCGGACAACCACCTTGCCGCCCTTGGGCGACGGGATCGTCACGGCGGCCTTGTCCGTCTCCACGTCGACGAGAGACTCGTCCTCCTTGACCTCTTCGCCTTGCGACACGTACCACTTGAGGATCTCGCCCTCGTGAATGCCCTCGCCAAGGTCGGGTAACTTGAACTCGTACACAGGCCTGTCTCCTAATAATCGAGCGTTTCGTGAATCGCCCGCTCGATCCGTTCCGCGCCGGGCATGTACATCATCTCGCGCCCGAAATAGGGAGTGACCACATCGTAGTTGGCCACCCGCTTCACCGGCGCTTCGAGATAGAGAAAGGATCTCTCGTTGAGGATCGCAATGAGCTCGGAGGCGACGCTCATCGTTCGGGGCGCTTCCTGAACGATCACGCAGCGGCCGGTCTTCTTGACCGAGTCGGCGATGGCGTCCCCGTCGAGCGGCTTGATCGTGAGCAGATCGATCACCTCGATAGTGGTCCCTCTCCGCTCCCTGACAGCCTCGGCCGCCTGCAAGGTCGGACGCATCATTGCGCCCCAGGCGACGAGGGTCAAGTCCTCTCCTTCGTGGACGATCCGGGCCTTGCCGATCTCGAGGACTTCCTCCTCCTCGGGAACTTCCTCGCGGAAGGCGCGGTACGACCGCTTCGGCTCCATGAAGATGACCGGATCGGGATCGCGGATCGACGCGACGAGAAGAGCGCGCGCATTGCGCGGGCCCGAGGGGATGACCACCTTGAGGCCGGGCAGGTGTCCGTAGAGCGCCTCGCGGCTCTCCGAATGGTGCTCGAGCGCGCGCACCCCGCCGCCATAGGGCATGCGGACCACCATGGGAACGGTCCATTCGCCCAGGGAGCGGGCGCGGAACCGCGACGCGTGGCCTTCCATCTGGTGCACGATGAGGTAGGAGAAACCGGAAAACTGCATCTCGGCCACCGGCTTCATTCCGGCCAGCGCCATACCGATCGATGTGCCCGCAATGCCTGATTCGGCCAGGGGCGTGTCGATGACCCGGGCGGCGCCGTACTTTTCGAAGAGTCCCTCGGTGGCTCTGAAGACGCCGCCGTCAACGCCCACATCTTCTCCCAGGACGACGACGCTTTCATCGCGCGCCATCTCCTGGTCGAGTGCGAACTGGATCGCCTGCACCATGTTCAACTTAGGCATTGGGTTTCTCCTTCTGCAATTCATCGAGGAACTCGGCCCGCTGCCTGTCGATCTCGGGATGGCTCGTGCCGTAGACATGGTCGAAGGAGACATCGGGCCTGAACTCGGTCCGCGCCTCGAAGGCGTCCACCGCGGCGTTGATCTCGGCCTTGATCTCGGCCAGCATCCCGGCCTCGATATCGTCGTTCCAGATCCCCTTGTTCTCGATGTAGGTCTTGAAGCGGGTGAGCGGATCGCGCGCGCGCCAGCCGTCGACCTCGTCGTCGGAACGGTACTTGGTCGGATCGTCGGCCGTGGTGTGCATCATCATGCGGTAGGTGACCGCCTCGATCAGCGTGGGGCCGCCGCCGCTCTTGGCGCGGTCGAGCGCGGATTTGGTCGCCGCGTAGGTGGCGAGCGCGTCGTTGCCGTCGACCTGGATGCCCGGCATGCCGTAGGCGATCGCCTTCTGGGCAAGGGTTTCGGACCGCGTCTGGTTTTCTCTCGGAATGGAAATCGCCCACTGGTTGTTCTGGCAGATGAAGACGACCGGAGCCTGCCACACAGCGGCGAAGTTCATCGCCTCGTGAAAGTCGCCCTCTGACGTGGCGCCGTCGCCGAAGAAGGTCACCACCGCGGAGTCGGTCTCGCCCCGGTACTTCATCGCATAGCCGAGGCCGACAGCATGGAGAGTCTGCGACCCGACGATAATCGAAAAGGGTAGGGTGCGCGATTCGGCGCTGAGCGTGCTGCCCTCTTCGAAGCCGTTGTGAAAGAGGAGATAGTCGGTGAAGGAATCTCCCCGCATCAGGCGGCCGCCCAGTTCGCGGAAGGCGCCGACGAACCAGTCCTTGTCGGTCATGGCCAGCGTGGGCCCGCAGACTGACGCCTCCTGTCCGGTGCAGGGGCCGAAGGTGCCGATCCGCCCCTGGCGCTGCAGCTTGAGCATGCGCTGGTCGCCTTCGCGGGCGAGCATCATCGCCCGATAGAGCCGGATCAGTTCCTTGTCGTCGAGGGCGGGCTCAAGGCTCGCATCGACACTTCCATTCTCATCGAGTATCTGGAGATAGGACACTCCAAACGTTTCAATCTCTTTGGTCGGCATTCGGGATTCCTTTTGTTACGCCTTTGGTTTCTGCCTTTCGTTCTGCCTGCGTCGATCCTCGGTGGATTCCCCGGAGGATTGTCCTATCGAATCGAGACATTCTGTTAGCCCTGATCGAGGTCGTGTCAAGAAGACCCGGCCCGTCGCGGCCGGTCTCATCGGCCGCGGAGAATTTCGAGCATCCTATCAGGATCGGTTGTCGGCTCGGAGCAGACGAAATCAGCGCACACATAGGCCGTGGCCTTTCCGTCGACGGCCATATGATCCTTGACATGGGGCGCGATGCGCACGATCCCGGACTCCTCGTCGCCCCCTGCGGGGCCGCCTTCGACCGGCTTGAAGACAACAACCAGATTCGGGAAATAGCTCCTCGCCAGGGCACTCAACAGCGCCGCCGTGTCAGGCGCATCGCGATCACCGACAACAACCACCTCGCGCGACGGCTGAGTGGCACTATCCAACGCTGTGAGAAGATAGGTATAAATGTGAGGCCACTGGTTGATCTTGCCGCCGAAGGCAGCCCCCGTTCGAGCCGCCATTTCCTCCAGGCGCCCATCGCCGGTGAAGCGCGCCAGCCAGAGAAGATTCGACATGGCCACTGAATTTCCCGACGGATAAGCGCTGTCGTCTATTTCCTTTCGCCGCACAATCATGTCTTCGGCGTTGCTCTCGGTGAAAAAGAAACCGCCCGCGGCCTCGTCCCAGAAACTCGCGTCCATCTCCTTTTGCAGATCGAGAGCGGTCTCGATCCACTGCACCTCGTGGGTCGCCTCGTAGAGCGCGATGAGGCCGAAGATGAAGAAGGCATAGTCATCGACGGTCGCGCTGAACCGGGCGCCGCCTTCGAAGTAGCTGTGAAGCAGCCTGCCATCGGAAGCGCGAAGCTTGTCGAGAACGAAGGCGGCCGCACGGCGCGCCCCATCGGCATAAGCCGGTTCGCCGAAGGCAGCGGCGCCCCTGGCGAGGGCGGCGATCATGAGGCCGTTCCAATCGGTGAGGATCTTGTCGTCCCGGTGCGGACGGATGCGCATTGCGCGCGCCGCGAGGAGGCTGCATCTCGATCGCTCGATCTTCCGACTCAGACGATCGAGAGGCATGTCGACACTGTCGGCGATCGCATGGAGGGAGGTTTTTCGGTGAAGGATGTTGGCGCCTGTCTTCCGGCCGGTCGCTTCTTCGTAGTTTCCATCCTTCTTGACGTTGAAAACCCTGGCAAAGAGGCGCGCGTCGTCCTCTCCGAGGATCTCCTCGATTTCGCCGGCGTCCCAGATGTAGAACTTTCCCTCCTCGCCGTCGCTGTCCGCATCCTCGGCGCAGAAAAAACCTCCCTCGGGCGCTGTCAGGTCGTTGAGGATATAAGAAAAGACCTCGGCCGCCTTGCGCTCGTAACGGCCATCGCCGGTGGCGCGAAAAACCTCGCCGTAGACGAGGGTCATCATGGCCTGATCGTAGAGCATCTTCTCGAAGTGGGGTACGAGCCACCCGGCATCGGTCGCGTAGCGGTGAAAGCCGAAACCGAGGTGATCGTAGATACCGCCGCGCCCCATGGCGTCGAGAGTCCGCTCCACCAGATCGAGCGCTCTTTGCTCACCGGTCCGCTTCCAGTAGCGCAGAAGAAAGAGAAGATTGTGCGGGGAGGGAAACTTGGGAGCGCCGCCGAATCCGGCGTGAGTCTCGTCAAAGGACTGGGAGAGCTGCTCGTAGGCTTTGTGCAGAACGGTCTCGTCGAGTTCCCCCCGAGCGGTGCGGGACACTTCCTGCTCGAGCGCCGCGCAGATCCTTTCCGCTGACGATGTGATCTCGTCGGGCCGCGCGTTCCAGATCTCTTTGACCCTGGGGATGAGCTCGAGCATCCCCGTCTGGCCGAACCGGTTTTTCCTTGGGATAAAGGTCGCGGCAAAGAAGGGTTTCTTTTCAGGCGTCATGATGATGGTCAGCGGCCATCCTCCCCGGCCGGTCAGCATGTGGCAGACGGTCATGTAGATTCCGTCGACGTCGGGCCGCTCCTCGCGATCGACCTTGATCGACACGAAGAGATCGTTCATGAGCCGCGCCACCTCGGGATCTTCGAAGGACTCGTGGGCCATCACATGGCACCAGTGGCAGGTGGAGTATCCGACGGAGAGAAAAATCGGCTTGTTCTCTTTGCGCGCCTTGGCGAAGGCTTCTTCACCCCACGGGTACCAGTCCACGGGATTCGACGCATGCTGCCTGAGATAGGGGCTGCTCGATTCGGCGAGCCTGTTCCGGTGCTTCTCGGCCGTCACGTCACGCTCATCGGTCATTCTTATCCTCAAGATGAGTCTATGCCTCCACCGCGTCGAGCACGGGCTCGGTCTCAGACGAGGAAGGGAACGAGATGCCTCTCGAACGACGGCTTTTTCAACTTCTTGATCGCCCCGTTCTGAAGCTGCCTGATCCGCTCCCGCGAAACCTTGAGCACCTTGCCGATCTCTTCCAGAGTTTTTGTTTTCTTGCCTTCGAGGCCGAAACGATGATGAAGAATGAATCTTTCGTCATCGCTCAAGCCTTTGAGAACTTCCTTGATGCGCAGTTTCAGATGGCTCTGCTCGCCGTGAGAGAGGGTTTCTTCCTGCTCCTCGGCCACGAGATCCGAGAGAGAGCCGTTTTCGCCATCACTGAAAGGACTGTCGAGCGAGATGTGCTTGCGCGATGTCTCGAGAAGACGGCCGGCGACCTTCGACGAGAGCCGGAAATTCTTCGACACGTCGTTGGCGGTGACCGCGGCGCCATCCTTGGGCAAGAGACCTTCCCGCTTGAAGCGCCGCATCTTCTGCTGGAGATAGTTGGGCACCCGCACGATGCTGTTGTTGGCGCCGATGAACCGCTCGATCGCCTGCCTGATCCAGAAAGTGGCATAGGTCTGGAACCGGACCTCCTTGCGCCAGTCGAACTTCTCCACCGCACGGATGAGGACCATATTCCCTTCCTGGATCAGGTCCATGAGCGGAATACCATAAGTCCGGTACGGCATGGCGAGGCTCACCACGAGACCCAGATTTCGTTCAACGAACTCGGCCCGGAGGCTGTTGTACGAAGCGCAGCAGTGCTTGAGGTATCCCGAGATGCCCTTGGGGCAGTCGCCCAGGTCGCGGCAGATCGGGGTGATCGTTCCGTGCTCGGATTGATTCGTGCAGCCTTCGAGGTCATCGAGATTCTTCCGGATCTCGGCCGGGATCGACTTGTTCCGCGCGATCCCGAGCAGGCGGCGCTTGAAGAACTCGAGACGTCTCGAAAAACGCGACTCGTCCTCCCTCGCCATGCGCGGGTGGCTGTTGATCTCCTTGAGATAGTCGAAGAGACGATTGTGAGCGTCGCTCGCGTATCGTGCGCTCCTGGAAAGAACACCACTGTCGCTCGGCTCATCGGTCCGATTCCCGCTCTGCTCGATCGGCAAAACGCCGAGCATCTTGATCAAACGATCGACGTTCCTGTCGTAGCTCTTGGCCTCCTCGAGAATGGCGTCGAGATTGTCGATGGAAAGCTCACCCTTTTCGTGTGCGGCGCTGACGATTCTTTTTACCTCTGATAATTTCATGATCCCCCCGGTATCGAGAAGTCGAAACTCTTTTATTTCATTGGGTTAGAACGAACACTCTGTAGATCAGCAATTCGTATGCCAAGGCTCAAAGAGAGAAATGGCGCTCTTTCCGACAGGCCTCGAACTGTGTGGGATCTTGAATTCCGGCCAAAGACTTGTCCTAATTGAGGAAACCACGGACCGGTTTACCACCGAGCTGAGAGCGCCATGAAAACTCTCCTTTTCGTCTGCTCCCGCAACGCCGACCTGAGCCAGATGGCCGAAGCCTTTGGACGATCGATTGTTCCGCCTGACCTGCGAGTCATGAGCGCTGGAATCAATCCTGCAGACACGGTCACCGACGAAATGGTGACCGTGATGAATGAGGTGGGAATCGACGTTGCGAATCAAAAACCCAAAGCACTATCTGATATCGAGTTGCACAACATCGATGCTGCCGTGGATCTCTGCGGCGCGATCAGCGAACAGAGCAGGCCCCGTCTTCCGGGACATCCGGCGCTCGTCTCCTGGAATCTTCCCGATCCTGGTAAACTCGAGAGCAGCGGGGAGAGTCTCCTCGAACATTACCGTTCCTGTCGAGACGAGATCGAGCGGCTGGTCAAGGATCTGATCGGCCGCGGTTACCTCGAGACACTCATCAAGGCCAGGGAGCAGGCTCTTTTTGTCCTCGACAGCCTCTCCGAGGGCATCCTGGTCCACGACCTCGACCGCCGGATCATCTATTTCAACACAGCGGCCGAATCGATAACCGGTTACGCGCGCCGCGAAGTGGTCGGCCAGGACTGCCACAATATTTTTCCCCAGAATTTCTGCGGCAAGAAGTGCGGCTTTTGCGACAGCACTCCGCCCCACTTCGATCAGAAATCCTATCCCCTTGACTTTCACACCAAGGGTGGCGAGGAACGCCAGCTCGATTTCTCTATCCAGTCGATCGTCGACCGTGAAAAGGAAATCGTCGGCGTGATCGCGTCATTCCGGGATTCGACGCGGGAGAAAACCCTTGCGCGGCGGCTGGGCGAAATCGAGCAGTTCAGCGGCATAATCGGGCGGGACAGTTCGATGCAGGAGGTTTTTGACCTGATTCGCAGCGTGGCCGAATCAAGCGTTTCGGCCCTGATTCAGGGCGAAAGCGGTACCGGAAAAGAGCTTGTGGCCGCGGCGATACACAACGAAAGCCCTCGGAACAACAAACTCTTTGTTCCCGTCAATTGCGGCGCCCTCCCTGAGGGTCTCCTCGAAAGCGAGCTCTTCGGCCATGTGCGCGGCGCGTTCACCGGCGCCGTGCGGGACAAGAAAGGCCGTTTCGAACTCGCCCATGGCGGCACGATCTTTCTCGACGAGATCGGCGACATCTCCCTCGCCATGCAGGTCAAGCTGCTTCGCGTGCTGCAGGAGGGAACATTCGAGCGGGTGGGCAGCACCAAGACGATCCAGGTCAACGCGCGCGTCATCAGCGCCACCAACAAGGTCCTTAAGGAGGAGATCGCCGCAGGTCGTTTCAGAGAAGACCTTTATTACCGCCTCTGTGTGGTTCCCATTCTGCTGCCCCCTCTGCGCGATCGGCGCGCCGACATCCCTCTATTGGTGAATCATTTCCTGCGCCGCATGGCGTCTGACGCGGGCCGGGAGTCATTGAACCTGACACCGGAGGCCATGGATGCGCTTCTGTCTCACGAGTGGCCCGGAAACGTGAGGGAACTACAAAACGCCTTGCAGTTCGCCCTGGTCAAGAGCCGAAAGGCGCTCATCGAGCTGAGACATCTGCCGCCCAACATCATCAGAGCGCTCGAACAAGACCGTGTAATTCCAGCGCCCGCACGGACCCAAAATGCCGGTCGCGGACGCAAGGCGAAATTAACACAAAGTGCTGTTGAAGAGGCGCTTGCACAGGCAGGGGGCAACAAAGCGAAAGCGGCGCGGCTCCTCGAGGTCGGCCGCGCCACTCTCTATCGATTCCTCGGATCAAAATGATCCGGGGGGAATTAGCCTTCCGAGGAATCCTTTTTAGCTGAATTTCCTTCGAGGGGAAGTCCTGCCTCGTTCCATTCCTTGATACCGCCGGCAAAGACGAAGACCTTGGAAAAACCGAGGGAGAAGAGCGTCTCGGCCGCCTTGACCGAAGCGTTGCACTTGGGTCCGCTGCAATAGGTCACGATCGTGGAGTCCTTGCCGACCTTGGCGAGCGACTTCTTGTCAGCCATCCGATCGACGGGAAGGTTGATCGCACCCTTGATATGGCTCGCGGTGTACGATTCGGCGCCGCGCGCATCGAGCACGACCGGCTTCCGGCCGCTCTTGACCCATTTGGCGAGGGTTTTGAGGTCGACCTTCTTCACGCCTGCAGGTGCCGGAGCAGCCAGGGACTTGATCAGAGCCGCCTCGTCCTTGGGCAATTGGTGGCCGCTGAAGCGGATCGCACCGCTGGCATCGATCCCGAAAATCGCCGGAATACCGCTCACATTGAAGGCCTTTGCCACTTTGCCCTCGTCGTCGAGCAGGATTCTGTAGTTCACGTCCTTGTCCTTGACGAACTTGTCGACGACGCGCTTGGGCTGCTTGATGTTGACACCGAAAACGAGAACGCCGGCGTCCTTGGACTTCTTCACGAACTCCTTGATGTGGGGCACCTCGGTCATGCAGTGAGGGCACCAGGTGGCGAAGAAGACGAGCAGCGCGCCGCGCTTTCCACGCAACTTGCTCAATGTCAGAGACTTGCCGTCATGGGTCTTGAGGGTGAAATCAGGCGCCATGGGCGCTTTTTTTTCCACCTTCTCTGTCACTGACTTCTTGACCTGAACCGGTGCGGCATCCTGGGCCAACGCGAATTGAGCGGAAAGGGCCACAATCAGAATGAGAACGAGTGCTTTTATCGAACGCATGATTTGTCTCCTCTTATGAGTTGGTTCATTGCTTTGGAAATAATTGTGTTAGCCATCGAGGAACTCGTCCCCCCCATAATGGGGCTCGGGACTCTGCGGCAATGGTTCGTCTGAGCTTTCGACAGCGGTGCCGTCGCTGCTGATCAGCTCTGTCAGCTCAGGAAAATCAGTAGCCTGACCGACGTAAACCAGCAAGAGACTTGCACCTGCGATGATCAGCACAGCGAACGCCTTCTTGATGGTCACCATCCACTGGCCTGATTTGGGCATATGGGTCATGAAACCGACAAAGGTGCCGGCCAGCAGAATGATCGCACCCTGACCGAATCCGAAAAGAAAGAGCTTCAAACCGCCCGCGAGCGCCTGGTAGGCGAACGCCACGCCCTCGGCCTCTTGAAGAGTGGTCGACGCGGCCACGATCACGATCGCCAGGATCGGCCCGGTGCAAGGCCCGACAACGAGGCCGCTTACGGCTCCCACGAGAAGGGCCCCGACGAATCCCTCGCGCTTCTTTCCACCCACCTTGGCTTGAAGGTTGTAGAAAAACTTGGGTGTGGGAAACGTGAAGATATCGAGAAGGAAGAGACTCATGAGGATAAAGAACCACGCGATGGCGAAGACCGCCCAGCCATTGGCCCAGATCGCACCGAACTGCATCCCCAGAGTGGCGAAGATGGTCCCGAAGACGGCGTAGACGAGCGCCATGCCGCACACAAGGGTCACGCTCAAGAGAAAACCGCGGAACTTGCTGCCCCCAGACATGTTACCGATATAGCCAACTGTCAGGGGCAGGACCGGATAGGTGCAGGGAGTAAAACTCGCCAGCACGCCGCCGGCAAACACGAAGAAGTAGATCAGGACTGATCCTGACTCTACAGCGTCATTGAGCATCTGGGTGAGCCACTCGGTCACGGTTCCAACCTCCTCTAAAAAGATGAGATCATCGGAAGGGCCGCCCGAGCAGCGCGCGAGGCTGATCAGAAGGCAGGCCCTGATCGATTGTCAAAAGTGATGGAGTCTGAGGCAAACCTTGTGCCGTTGAACCTTCGGCTCCTGCACGATCGATCGATTTCGTTGTTTTTCGCGGCTCGCCACCACTGAAAACAGGCCGACAGCAGAGAGCCTAAGGGCAGAGTGTCTCAACAAAGCGTCTCAGTCGAGAGTGTATCATTAATACTTTCGAGACATTGAATTGTCCTATCTCAACAATCATACAATCCGCAAACAGTTCTCATTAACCACGTTGCAGAACAACTACCTCATTGCTCGATGCCCTATAGAGACAGTAGGTGTCTCGATATAAAAATAACGAGACAGTTGCAAAAACAATATTAGAGGGAGTGAAGCCTCGTGGGCGGCTGTTTTTTTATCGTCTTCCGCTTTACGCCCCGAGTCGAGATTCTGGCTGATTATCGAGGAGGATGGCCAGTCTCTGGCAAATCACTGCTTCAGAATCTGGCTAGTGGCCCAAGGAATCATCCATTTTTACTTTCTTGGCACCGCGGTTGCGCAAGGAGGCTACTGATTGAAACAGAAAAATGGATCAGGCACTCGATGCCTGACCCGTACTCGAGGTATTGACTTGAAACAGAAACAGGGCGTGGCAAATCCTATGAAGCACAGATGCAACGAACATCTTCTCGAAGCTCTGGAGCTAACCCGCAGGCTGATCATACTCGCCGACGAGGGAGAAGCCTGCGCAGGGGACGACACTTGCGTGCTCCTCTATGGCATCATACGGGACTGCGCCTACCGGATTCGGCGCGAAGCGGAAAAAGAACGGGATTCTCATATCGCAAAAGGAACCTGGGAGTGAAGGGACTTTCCCGCCCCGGGAAGATTGATAAGAAAAAAATTAACGATACAGAGTTGTTCAAGGAGGAAGCAATGCAATTTGAATCAGTGAATGACGTTCTCGACTTCGCCATCAAGAACGAGCAGGAAGCATTCGGTTTCTACAACGATCTGGCGGCCAGGATGGACAATGACACGACCCGCAAAACCTTCGAGGGTTACGCCCAGGAGGAGAAAGGCCACGAGGCCAAGCTCCGCGCCATCAAGGAGGGCAAGCAGCTCGAATCCTCGGAGAAAGAGGTCCTCGATCTCAAGCTCTCCAATTACCTCGTCAAGGAAGAGTCGAGCCCCACGATGGGCTACCAGGACGCTCTCATCCTCGCCATGAAAAAGGAGAAGGCGGCCTTCAAGCTCTACAGCGACCTGGCAGCGTCGACGAGCGACAGCAACCTGCAAAGCACCTTTCTCGCTCTCGCTCAGGAAGAGGCCAAGCACAAGCTGAGGTTCGAAATCGAATACGACGAGAAGGTTCTTCGCGAAAACTAGAAGGAACGATCACCATAGAAACAGATTCGAGATCAAGTGAGCAGACAAATCAAGGTTTTGACTCTATCCAAACAGCGACAAAAATAAAAAGGAGACCATCCCGATGTCGACAAAAGAAATCCAGGAAAAGATCGTTGAGAACATGTCCCTCTGGCAGCGCGTGGAAGACGCTTCCATGGCGTCGACAGGCAACGCCTTTGCCGCAACCACCAATCCCGTCATTCGCACCGTCATGGAGATCATTCAGCGCGATTCGCTGATGCACCATCGCGTCCAGCAGTTGATCATCGACAGCCTCAGAGAAACGGTCACGCTGAGCACTGACGACCTGGAAGCTGTGTGGGATATCATCGAGGAGCACAACAAGATCGAGAAGAAAACCCTCGAGTTCGCCAATGGCGCGCTCGACGCCATCAAGGGAAAGAATATGGTCCTGCAGGAATATCTCCTCGAGTACCTCCTCGCCGACGAGACCAAGCACGACCAGATGCTCGAACGGCTCGAGGGAATCAAGAAGGGGATGTACCCTACCGGCTGATCGTCCCTGATCCGAAAAGAATCAGACAAAAACTTCCTTCTCGTGAATCGAAGCTCCGAACTCCTGCGATTCGGGAACCTGGCCCAGAGTGCGCGCCTCGGAGACGAGGTCCTCGCCCTTGCCGTGGTGCGCATAGATCGCCTCGCCGGGACTGACGAACTCGTTCCACCTGTTCTGGAAGATGAGTACTCTCTCCTTGTTGGCCGACAGGGCGGACGGAACGGTGTGAAGCATCTCGATGCGCTGAACCTTCCTGCGCAGATACTTGGAGATCACCTCGGGAAAGATCCACGACAGCCAGGTCTGCTCGAGATCCTTGACGTAGCGCGGAATGACGTAGCGCGGCCGATCGAGGGGACCGAGCACCTCGCGCAGCGACTGGGTGAGGAGCTCGCTGTCTTTCTTCTTCGTGCCCTTGAGGTACATCCGCGCGTAGCCGCCGGCGCGCATGGCGTGGTAGAGTGTTCCGCCGAGATCGATCAGTTCGGCGTCCTTGAGCGAGAACCAGACCGCCTTGGCGATCGCCTGGGTGAGCGACTCGCTCGACCACTTCTTCAACCCACCCTTGAAGGGCTGAAATCCCGCGCCGTTGAATCCGCCCTTGAACTCGAGCGCGGCGAGCGGCTCGGCGTCGAAGGACTCCCCGAGCTGCCAGAGGTCGCGGCACTTCTCGCGCACCTCGGCCCTCTTGAGCATCTCGTCGTTGAGAAGGTTGAGCGTTCCCTCGATGCCCTCCGGTTTCATCTCGGTGAAGGCGGCGTGCACGTGGCCCACGCCCTTCTCTACCACGCCGTCGTCGCTCACGCCAAAGAGCGTCTTGTGCTTCGACATGAACCGCGTGTAATCGTCGAGCCCCTTGGAGAACTCGCCCGCCACGCAGACAACGTCCCAGTTGTCGGAGAGTTTGTTCGGATCGTCGGGGTCGAGCCGCACCGAGCGGCCGCGGAGCTGGTTCACCGCCATCGACGTGGTCACCGTGGTGAGGTCGACGAGCACGTTGACGCGGTTGGCGTCCCATCCCTCGCCGAGGAGGCCGCGCGTGCCGACGAGACAGCGGGTCACGCCTTCTTGAAACAGATCGGTGATCATCTGCACGTAGACGCGCGGACACCAGTCGGCGCCCTGGCCGTGAATGCGATAAAATCCTTCGCGCTCGACAGCGGTCAGCTCGATGTCGTGGCCCCGCTCGCGCAGCCATTCCCCGGCCCGATCCTTGAATCGTTCCACGAGGTCGTCGTCGACGAGCAGGGTCGACGCGGTGAGCAGGATCGGATCGAGGGCGTCGGTCTCCTCGTCGGTGAGCAGGGCGCGGAAAGCGGCGATCGCTCCGCCCACCTCCTCGTCCATCAGATCCTCGACCTCGGCCTTGGTCGCCGACGTCTTCTCGAAATCGGTCACCACGATGGCCCGGATGCGGTCGCCGAGAACACGCGACTCGGCCTTGAGGATCTTAAGCAATGCGCTGACCTTCGTGCGTGAGTAGGCCATGACCCTTCCCACGGGCGATGCGCAGGGCTGGGTGCCAGTCTCGGTGACCTGCATGCCCAGCATGCGCAGCCGCGCGATCGTCTCGTCGGCGCGTTTGTGGTCCTTTTGATCCGCCGAACGCCTCAGTCCGTGGCGGATGTAGCGGTCGAGCACGGGAACCAGAACGGAAAGCTCCGTGCGATTCTCGAGTAAAAGGCTCTGCGATAGAGGAGGAACGTTCTCGGGCAGGACAATATCGCGGCTCTCCAGGAAAAGCCGCGCCGCGTCGGCAAATGTCTTGTCGCGCCGCTCGAAGGCGACCCAGTCCTTGACCCGGCCCGTGGGCAGTTCGAAGCCCGAGAGAACTCTCACCACCCAGTCGGGCAAGGCGTCGATCCGATCGGGATTCTCGCTCGCCGGCGGCGCGCAGAGTTCGGCCACTATGTCGTGAAACTGCCGATCCGCCTCGGCGATGTAGTGCACCTCCTTGTCCGAGGGACGAATGAAATAGGCGAGGTCTTGATAGGGCGCCAGGTTCCGCTCCTTGACCAGGGCGGGGATGGGCACCTCGAAATCGACAGGTCCGAAGAAGGCGCTGTAGCGCTTGACATCCTCGGGACGGCGCCCGCCGAGATCGGGAGGCGTGGCGGTGAGGCCGAGAACGATCGGCGCGTCGAGAAGGTCGCGGGCGTCCTCGAGCACCCGGCCCCAGTGGCCGAGGAGATGGTGGCATTCGTCAAGGATGATCAGACCGACACCCGCCTCCTTGAGCCGGGCGAGGGTCGCCTTTGACGAAGCGTGCAGCGTTGACAGCGACTCCCCGCCGAGCGAAACGAGCTCGCGCAGCTGGCGCCGGTAGTGGCTCACCCGGTCCTTGTAATAGTCTGGATTGTTCCGCTCGAGATCGGCAATCCAGAAATCAGCCTCGTCGGGATCGTGGGCCTGATCCTTCTCTATGAGTCTCTCCTTCCAGATATCGATCGCCTGGGCATTGGTCTCGGCGTCGCCGCGCGCCGGCAAGGTCACGGCCTGATAGGTGAGCGACGTGATGAGCCCCGGGCGCTGCGGGTCGAGACTGGCGAGATCGCCCCGCGTGCGACCATCGAGGTCGAAGAGATCGAGACGCGCCGCCCACTGGGCCTGAATGGCCGAATTGGGACTGAGTACGAGAGCGGGCGATCGCACGCAGTGCGCCCAGACATAGAGGCCGAGCACGGTCTTGCCCGATCCGGGCGGCGCCACGATGTGCAAGCGCCTGTCGCCCCCGGCCAGACAGCGCTCCACGACAGCCACTGCCTGTTCCTGGGAGGGTCTCAGCGTGCCTTTGAAACGGAAGTCGGGAAAGGGAGGATGGTTCATATCAGGGCCTTTTCTTCGCTGGCAGTCTTTTGATGTCTATTCTACTACCGATCTGTTCGGCCAACAACCGATGTCCTTCTGGATTTGATTGGGCATCCATGCATCGGTCTGCAAGAATCATCGCCTGAATCAGAACCGCCTTGGCGATCTACCGCGCCAGGTGCATGGATGGAGCGAGCCGTGAAACGAACATTTTGGGACCTCTTCAAGAAATGACACGCCAAGCCGTTCAGAGTGCGTTTCTCCTCTTTGTGCTCGCCGCAGTTTTTCTGGTCGGTGCCGACGCCGAAAGGTGGTGCCCCTTCGGCGGTGTGGAAGCGATCTACACCTACCTCGACGAGGGGAGCATGACCTGCTCTCTCGGCGTGAGCAACTTCTTCATACTCGGCGGGATCCTCGTCATGGTGCTCCTCGTGCGGAGAGCGTTCTGCGGGTATGCGTGCCCCATCGGTGCGATCTCCGAATTCCTGCAGGGAGGCGCGCGGCGGATCGGGATCAAGGCATGGCGCGTCCCTGACACTGTCGACCGCGTCCTGTCGCTCCTCAAGTATCCGCTGCTCGGCCTGATCCTCTACATCACCTGGCGCGCGGGCGAGCTTCTCTTCCGCGGATTCGATCCCTGCTACGCGCTGATCAGCCGCCATGGCGAGGACATCACCTTCTGGTCGTACGCGGTGCTCGTTGGAGTGGCGGCGGGCAGCCTGTTCGTGAAGGTCCCCTTCTGCCGCTGGCTCTGTCCCTTGGCGGCGGTGCTGAATCCGCTCTCGCGGTTCGGCCTGGTGCGCGTCCGCCGCGACAAGGAGGCCTGCGTCGACTGCGGCCTCTGCTCCACCGCCTGCCCCATGGCGATTCCCGTGGCGCAGCACGATCAGGTCAAGGAGGCGCGATGCACGGCGTGCCTCGACTGCGTGGACGCCTGCCCCGAGCGGGCCGAGGGAGCGCTTCTCGCCGGCGGACCGTGGAAGACCGCCGCAGCGTCCGGCGCACCGCGCTCGGGGCTGACTCGAGCCGCGGTCATCGTTGTCATGGTCGCCTGTCTCGCATCGTCGGTCGGCGCAGCGCTCCTCTTCCCCCTGCCCTCGTACGTCAAGGAACACGGTGTGCGTCCCGAGCAGACTGCGGCTCTGAACATCGAGATGGAAAACCTCAAATGCCGTGGTAATGCCACGCTCCTCGTCTATTTTCTCGAGCGCGACGATCTGCTCGAGGTGCCCGGTTACATGAGGATCGAGGCGTGGCCCACACCGGTCACCGCGAAGGTCCGCATCATCTACGACCCGGCCGCGACTGACGAGGAGCTGATCAAGATGGCCATCGTCGAGCCCTACTTCGACGGCGTGGCCAGTTTCTGGCGCGTGCCTCCCTTCAAGATCGTCGGATACGATCCCCTCGGTCTGGAGTGACCCTTCGATCCTGTATGCATACCGGAGCATATTAATAAGAACCTAAAGTATCCAGCTCCCGCCCGTCGAAAAAACAGGGAAGGAAAACAATCCGTTCGGGAAGAGCCGGATCAACCAGCCGAAACCGCTGCCTGGGCCAGAGGTCAGCACGGCTTTTCGGCGTGTCAGGGGAAATCGGGCTCCATCCCGGATTCTTTTACGGAGAGGTGACATGGTAAACATGCGCTGCAGATTTCTGTTGACCACCGTTTTTCTCCTCGGCCTCCTGCTCCTCCTTCCCGATTGCGGAAGCGGAGGCAGCAGCGGCAAGAAGGCAACCGCGTCTCAGCCCTTTCTCACGGTGAGCGGCTCTGCGCGCTTCACCGACGAGAACAAGAACGCCGTCTGCGACACGGGCGACAAGATCGTGGTCCCCTTCAACAGGGACGTGACCGTCAACGCCGCCGACGAGAGCGATTTCCGCCTGCCCGTGACGGGCGACTCCCTCGGAACGGGCGCCACCATCACGTCCGGGCCCGAGTCGAACGAGGTCACGATCACCCTCGGCACGGGGCCCTTCGTTCTGAAGAGCCGCCAGAGCTATGGCGGAGGCTCGAGAACGGCCAACAACCCTTCCGGAATAGACGTGAGATTGACCATGACGCCCAACGCGATCGAGACCGCCGTGGCCGGACGCGACGCCGAACCCTCCACACCGATCGACATCACTCCCGCCTTTGTCGATTCGAGCCAGTCGCTCGGTTCGGCCTGGTCGATGGATGTCGAGGTCGCTGACGTGGACGGAGACGGCGATCTCGACATGATCGATCCTGACAGGTCAACGTCGGGTATCAAGATCTGGCTCAACAACGGGAGCGGAACCTTCACCGACTCGGGGCAATCTTTGGGAAGCACCCCGACCGCCGATATCGCGATGGGCGACCTCGACGGGGACGGCGACATCGATGTCTTCTCCGGCAATGTCGGCACGAACAAGGTCTGGCTCAACAACGGCTCCGGAACGTTCGTCGACTCGGGCCAGAGCCTCGACAACGGGACGTCCTACTACGTCTCGCTCGGCGACGTGGACGCTGACGGAGACGTCGACGCCTTCGTGGCCAACTACACCTCGGTGAGCAAGTTGTGGCTCAACAACGGGAGCGGGACCTTCACCGACTCGGGGCAGACCTTTGGCGTTGATTCGGCCAGCTCGGTGGTGCTCGGCGACGTGGACAGCGACGGAGACCTCGACGCTGCCCTGGGTTTTTTCCTGAAGGCGAACCTTGTCTTGCTCAACGACGGGAGCGGGACCTTCACCGACTCGGGGCAGACTCTCGGCACCTACCAGACATC
>CAYXGI010000071.1:1517-2668 GCA_964464495.1 uncultured Phycisphaerales bacterium | reverse complement strand
ACGGGAGCGGGACCTTCACCGACTCGGGGCAGACTCTCGGCACCTACCAGACATCCGACCTCAAGATCGGCGACCTCGACAACGACGGCGACCTCGACCTCGTCGAAGGAGGCTACACCCAGCCGAACCGGATCTGGTTCAACAACGGAAGCGGCACATTCACCGAATCGAGCCAGGAACTCGGCGACGAGTCGACCTACAACGTCGCCATGGGCGACATCGACTGCGACGGCGACATCGACTTCGTCGACATCCCCGACTCGGGCGTCACCGGCGATCCCTGTTATGTGTGGATCAACGACGGATCGGGGACCTTCACCGCGTCGGGTCAGGAACTCGACGGCGCCGACAGCATGGACGGCGTCCTGGCCGACGTGGACTCCGACGGCGACCTCGACTTCGTCGAGGGGTGCGTCAACGCCGACGGCATCAGCGGCGATGCGAACCGCGTCTGGCTCGGCTCGCTCTGCGGCACCTGGGGTTCGGCGACACTCACCGATTCGGGCCAGGCCCTCGACGGCGAGAAGACCAGGGACATCGGCCTGGGCGACGTGGATGGCGACGGCGATCTCGACATGGTCGTTGCGATCTGGGACGGCGTGGACACGGTCTGGCTCAACAATGGTTCGGGCGCCTTCACTGACTCGGGACAGCAAGTGGGTGTGACCGACTCGACCAGCGTGGTCTTCGGTGACCTGGACAGTGACGGCGACCTCGATTTCTTCGTTGGAGGCGGCGGCACCTCTTCCAACGACTCATATCTGAACGACGGATCGGGAACCTTCACCATTTCCGAGGCGCTCGGCCAGTATGACACGCGAACGCTCGCGCTCGGCGACGCGGAAGGCGACGGCGACCTCGACCTCTGGTGCGGCAACGAGGGCGCCTGGTCGAACCTCTTCTTCAACGATGGGAGCGGCTCGTTCACCTATGTGGGCGCGATCAACATCCCCGGCGTGCGGAGCTTCGTCATGGGCGATATCGACAGCGACGGCGACATCGACCTCCTCGCCGGATGTGAAAGCCAGCCGAACAAGGTCTACAAGAATAACGGAGGCGGAAGTTTCACTGACACGGGCCAGTCCCTGGGCGGCACGGCCGACACCATGAGCCTCGCCCTGGGCGACGTGGACGGCGACGGCGACCTCGAT
>CAYXGI010000071.1:0-1417 GCA_964464495.1 uncultured Phycisphaerales bacterium | reverse complement strand
GACGGCGACGGCGACCTCGATCTCGTGGCGGGCAACAACGCCGGAGAGCCGAACAAGGTGTGGCTCAACAACGGATCAGGCACCTTCACCGATTCGGGCGCGAGCCTCGGCTCAGGTGACACCTACTCGATCGACGTTGCCGACGTCGACTCGGACGGCGACCTCGACTGCGTGGAAGGCAATTACGACGAGGCGGACGCGCTGTGGCGTAACGATTGAAGCGGGTGAATCACCGATATCAAGAAAACAAGGGCCCGGGAATCGTCCCGAGCCCTTGTTACTTTTTTGGTTGTCCCTTCGATAAAATCCGTCCGCCTTATACATCAAGGATTTACGCCGGTCTTCATTAAATCCCTGATTCTTGATATCATCCCTCGATGAAGACCATTACTCGACTGAATCTGGCCTGCCTATACACTCTCCTGACTGTATTCCAGACCCACAAATATGCCCTGACGTCAATCTTTGGTCTTTTATCGCCCAAAGCCCACCCGCTGCAAGGCTCCTCGCCGCAGAAAGCCAGCTCGCCATGTTGGAACATCGCATCGAGCAAAAGAAAGAGCCGAGACCATCCCCTTCGGCGGACAGGTACAGGACGGCGGCAATGGTGCGCGCCAAAAAAGCAAAAAAGGCTCAGATTCGGGTACGGGATTACACGACACAGATGTAGGAAAAACTCTCACATCGTGCGAGGTAAAAACATTCTGCTGATGAATGTGTTTATCAAGGAGTTCCTGGAAACGATCTCGATGAAATCCTCGAACAAGGCATGTAGCGAAAAAAAACTCGACGTCCTGCTTGTCGTCAATATCGACGTAACCTCGATCGGCCAGATGCCCCGGCTCCTGAAACGGGCGGGATGCAGGGTTTCGCTGATTGCGCAGAAAGGACTGGCCGCCCACCGCTCGCGGTTCGTCGATCGTCACATCGGGTGGCCCGACGACGCCGGTTCACTCATGGAGGCATTGCGCATCCATCTCGGTCAGGTAGATCAACCGTACCAGTCGATCATCATCGGGGACGAATCCATGCTCTGGGAGCTGGTCGACGAGCCGGATAAAACCTGGATGGAAGGGTGGTTTCCCATTCCGCTCGACAGCGCTCGATCAGCCAACGCCGCCTCGAATCTGGCATTGATGAACGCAGCCGTCCGGACCGACATTCCGGTCCCTCCTTTCCGGATCGTGTGCGGCCTCGACGAGGCGCGAAACGCGGCGACGGAGATCGGCTACCCAGTCGTGCTCAAACTCGATCGGGGGGCGAACCGAGAATGATCTGGAGCACGGCTGGCGGGAAATGACTGACGGCCGGTCGCTCATGGTACAGAAGTTGATAGAGGGGGACGTTGGAGAAACCTCGATTCTGTAAACGCCGGTTGAAAAGTGAAACACCTGCCGTGCTGAAAAAGGCGGTTTAA
>CAYXGI010000070.1:0-24285 GCA_964464495.1 uncultured Phycisphaerales bacterium | reverse complement strand
CGGCTTTACATCCCCCGGCGCTATATTTTCTCTTTTCTTGGGGGCGGGACACCAAATTTGCATTTCGGCCCTAGGGCCGAAATGCAATTTTGGTGACCCGCCCGCTTTCAAACGCTTTCAGACCTTGAAGAGCGAGCCGGCCTTGTAGATGTCGAGCTGCACCCGGCTGAAGGGTTTGGGCGCGGGCAGTTTGAGGTTGCCCCCTTGCGCGTCGAGTGTACTCTTCTCGAGGTCGATGACGATCTCGTCGCCCGAGCTCAGGGCCGTGGCCATGATCCCGGGCACGATCAGGATCGGCATGCCCGAATTGATGGCGTTCCGGAAATAGATGGCGCCGAAACTCTCGCCGATGATCGCCGTGATCCCGAGGGCGCGAAAACAGTCTACCGCCTGCTGGCGCGACGACCCGGCCCCGAAGTTCTCGCCCACCACCAGGATATCACCGGGCTTGGCGCGCTCCGGAAAGTTCTCCCACCCTTCGAGGTTGCCGAAGGAGTAGACGCCCATCTTGTCGATCTCGGTGATGGCCAGGTGGGCGTTGTGGAAGATCATGTCCGTGTCGATGTTGTCGATCGATTTGCCGGCTGTGTCGCGCACCACGTGGACCGCGCCCTTGAGATGGGTTTCTGCTGAATTCTTGCTCATCTCTTCCACTCCCTTCTCAAAGATCGCGCGCTGTGGTCAGACACCCGGCCACGGCTGACGCGGCCGCGGTGGCAGGCGATGCGAGGTAGGTTTCGCCGTCGCCCTGCTTGCCCTTGAAGTTCCGATTCGACGTGGAAACCTGCACCTCGCCGGCGCCCGTCATGCCGAGCTGGCCCGAAGCACATCCGCCGCACCCCTGGTGGGACATGATTGCGCCCGCCTTGAAAAAGGTCTCGATCACGCCCTCCTCGAGCAAACGACCGAAAACTTCGCGCGTGGCGGGCGCGAGGCGCATCATCACGCCTTCCTTGATGCGCCGGCCCTCGAGTACGTCGGCAGCGGCCTTGAAATCCTCGAACCGGCCATTGGTGCACGATCCGATGAAGACAGACGAGACATCTCTGCCCGCTGCCTCGGCCACGGGCACCACGTCAGCGGGGCTTCCCGGCCGGGCCACCATCGGCCCGAGGCCGTTCACGTCGATCACTACCTCCTCCACATAGTGCGCATCGCCATCGGGTTCATGCACGGTGAAAGCGATGCCCTTCTCTCCTCTTCCGCGGCAGAACGCCTCAACCCGCTCATCGGGAACGATCAGTCCGACGATGGCGCCCATCTCGGTCGCCATGCTCGCCAGTGTGATGCGGCCGGCGAGATCGAGGCTTTCCACGGCCGCACCCGAGAACTCGATCGCACGGCCGAGGCCACCCCGCGAACCGAGCTTCTTCAGCACGGCAAGAGTCAGGTCCTTGGCTGTCGCATCGGGGCCGGGGGTCCCGTCGAGAACGACCTTCATGCTCGGCGGCACCTCGAACCAGGTCCGCCCCCACCGGAAGGCATAGGCAATATCCTGATCGCCCATACCCTGGCCGAAAGCGCCCACGGCGCCGAGAATGTTCATGTGGCTGTCCGTACCGACCACGGTGGTGCCCGGAACACAGAGCGCCTGCTCGATGAGCACATGGCTGCCGATGCCGGCGTCCACGTCAAAGACGCGCACACCCTGTGCGCGGCCGAAGTCGCGGCAGATCTGCTGGTTGTTGGCATAGGGAATCGTGTTGGCGGGCGCGTTGCAGTCGAAGGTGAAAAAGGTCAACCTCCGGTCGTGAACTTTTTCGCCCGGGTACTCGCGCTCGAAGTTCTTGACCACGTTGGCGCCGCCGAAGTCGCGCGCGCTACGCACGTCGAGATCGATCCAGACGATCTCGCCAGGCTTGACGGCACCCTCGGTGTCGGCGTGGGCGCCGACACTGTCGGCGTGGGCGCCAAGGATTTTTTCGATGATTGTTTTACCCATGTCGGCCTCCGGATCAGATCCGCTCGACCACGGCCTTGGCCATGTCGAGGGTGCCGGCCGCGCCGCCCATGTCGTATGTTTTGGCCGCACCTTCCTTGAGCACCGCGGCGACGGCGCTTTGGAGCTTGTTCGCCATGTCGGTCTCTCCCAGATGGTCGAGCATCATCTTGGCGGTGAGCAGCATCGCCATGGGATTGACCTTGTACTGGCCCGCGTACTTGGGCGCCGAACCGTGGGTCGGCTCGAACACGGCATAGTCGTCACCGATGTTGCCCGAGCAGGCGAATCCGAGACCGCCGACGAGCTGGGCGCAGAGGTCTGAGACGATGTCGCCGAACATGTTGGTCGCCACGAGCACACCATAGTCCTGGGGATTCTTGATGAGCCACATGCACATGGCGTCGATGTTGGTCTCCCAGAGCTCGATGCTCGGGTAGTCCTTGGCCACCTCGCGCGCCGTGCGCACCATGAGGCCCGACGTCTCGCGGATCACGTTCGGCTTCTCCACGACGGTGACCGTCTTGTAGCCGAACTTGGCGGCGTACTCGAAGGCCTGCGTCGCGATGCTCCGGCACCCGGCGCGCGTGAACACGCGGCACGAGATCGCAATGTCTTCGCCCGCCGTGGCGGCGAACTTCTTCATGTTGGGATTGTTCTTTTCGAGCGACGCGCGCACCTCGTCGGGCAGGGGGTGGAACTCGACTCCCGAGTAGAGGCCTTCCGTGTTCTCCCTGAAAACGACAAGGTCGATGCCGTCGCGAAAGTTCAGCGGATTTCCCTCGAACGCCTTGCAGGGGCGCAGATTGGTGTGCAGGTTGAACTCCTGCCTGAGCCGCACGATCGGACTCCGGTAGACGAGCCCCTTGTCCTTGAGCGCGGGTGCAAGCTCGGCAGCGGCCTCTTCCTTCGGCTTGGACGTGATCGCGCCGAAGAGCGCACAGTCGGTGGTCTTGAGCATCTCCACGGTGCGCGTGGGCAGGGGATCGCCCTCGGCCTTCCAGAATTCCCAGCCGATGTCTCCGTGAATGTATTCGGCGTCGAGCCCGAGGTGGTCGAGCACCATACGGGCCGCTTCCATCACTTCCGTTCCGATCCCGTCGCCCGGGAGCCATGCGATCTTGTACTTGGCCATTTGAAAATCCTCTCTTGCTTATGCCTTATCCTGTCCAGTCCCCTGGGCCGCCCAGGCCCTGCGCGGCCCAGGGGACTGGGCTAGGGGTTACTTGTCCAATCCCAGTTTGCGGCGCGTGTAGGGCACGAGCCCGCCCGCGTCCATGATGCCCACGATCTCCTCGGGCAAGGGCGGAAATTCGAGCGTGCCCTTGGCGCAGGTGAGCGTGCCTTTCTCGAAATCTATTTCGATCTCCTCGCCCGCCTCGATCCACTCGATCGCCTTCTCGTTCTGCACGAGGGGCAGGCCGGCGTTGATCGCGTTGCGAAAATAGAGCCGCGAGAAGGACGACGCCACGACGGCGCCCACGCCGGCAAACTTGAGGCAGGTGGCAGCCTGCTCGCGCGACGAGCCGCATCCGAAGTTGCGCCCCCCCACGACCACGTCGCCGGGCGCGACGGTCTTGGCGAAATCAGGATCGAGATCCTCGAGCGCATGCTGCGCCATCTCCTGGGGATCCTTGACCGTATACGTGTACTTGCCGGGAAAGATGACGTCGGTGTTCACGTCGTGGCCGTACTTGAAAACCTTTCCCTTGACCTTCATCGAATTCTCCTTTGCGCGACGGGGAGAGTTCTCCCCGATCGACTCCTCAATCAACCGATTTCTCAATCGACGGTTTCGATTTCCTAATCGACGGTGCGGGGGTCGGCGATGGCGCCGGCCAGAGCCGATGCAGCCACGGTGGCTGGGCTCGCCAGGTAGACCTCTGCCTCGCGACACCCCATGCGGCCCTGGAAGTTCCTGTTCGACGTGGACACGCAGACCTCGCCCGGTGCGAGAGCGCCCTCGTGGGCGCCGAGACACGGACCGCACCCCGGGTTCATGACCACCGCGCCCGCCTCGACGAAGGACTCGATCAGCCCTTCGCGAAGCGCGTGGAGATAGACCTCCATCGACGCAGGGAAGACGAGAAGCCGCGTTCCGGCCGCCACAGTACGGCCGCGCAAGATCGAGGCGGCGAGCCGCAGATCCTCGAGCCGGCCGTTGGTGCACGTGCCGAGCAGGGCCTGGTCGATTTTAGTCCCCTTCACGGCGCTCAGCGGCTTCACGTTGTCCACCGTGTGAGGACAGGCCACCTGCGGTTCGAGCGTGCTCACATCATAAGTGAGCTCCTCGGAGAATTCGGCATCCGGGTCAGAGACGACCTCGTTGAACTCGGCCTTGGTCCGCTCCCTCAGCCAGGCGCGGGTCTTCTCGTCAGGCGCCACGTAGCCGATCTTGCACCCCATCTCGACGGCCATGTTGCAGAGCACCATGCGGCCGGCCACCGACATCTCTTCCACCGCCGCGCCGCAGTACTCGACCGCCCGGTAGAGGCCGCCGTCAGCGCCCACATCGCCGATCACCTTGAGGATCAGGTCCTTGGGTGTGACCATCTCTCCAAACGCGCCGTCGACGCGCACGCGAAAGGTCTCGGGCACGCGGAGCCAGATCTCACCGGTGGCCCAGATCACGGCCATCTCGGTACGGCCCACCCCGGCGGCGAAGGCGCCGAACGCGCCGTACGAGGTGGTGTGCGAGTCCGATCCGAGAACGAGGCGGCCGGGCAGGGCGTGACCCTTCTCGGGAAGGACCTGGTGGCAGACGCCGGTGTTCATGTCGTAGAAGTTTTCTATTTTTTGCGCGGCAACGAACTCGCGAATGATCTGGTGGTTGCGCGCGTACTTCTCGTCAGCGGCCGGCACGCAGTGGTCGAGGATCACCACCGGCATGGCGGGATCGAAGATCTTGTCCACGCCGATCTTCTTGAAATGGTCGGAGATGGCGGCCGTGTTGTCGTGGGAGAGCACCACATCGGGCGTGACGGTGACGATCTCTCCCGCCCGCACATCGCGGCGCACCTTGGTCGACAGGATCTTTTCTGCGAATGTTTTTCCCATGATCTCGCCTCAAAGGTGGAGGGGTTCGAAATTCATGAAGTCGGCATGGTGGATGATCATCGCCTCGGCGAGGACGCGCGCGCCCGTGCCTTCCTTGGCGTGCACGGCGATCATGTGCAAGACCTCGTCGGGCAGACCGGAGTCGTAGCCGAGCCCCACGCCCGAGAAGGGATGGCGCAGCATCTTTCCGTGGTGGCTCTTGACGAACTTGCCCCCCTCCTCGCGGTACTCGACCAGCTTGCCCACGTCGTGGAGAAGCGCGCCCGAGGTGAGGAGATCCATGTCGATCGGCATCCGATCGCCGTAGATCTCGGCCATTTCCTTGGCGCCGCCCCGCGCCACGCGCACCACGCCGCGCACATGTTCGACCATGTTGGCCGGGCAGGGATCGATGAGAAGGGTGAACGGCATGCGAGTAAGATCGGCCGGCTGCCAGCCGCCCTTGTCCATGGCGCGCTGAAAAACGTCGATCGTCTTTTCCCGAAGATCACCGTCTGAAATGAGGTTGAACTCTGGAATGAGTTCGAGGAGTTCCTGTGCCATGATTCTCGTCCTGTGTTTTGAAGGATTCCGGATTCGATCTGTCGATCTGTCGATCAGTCGATCGAAATCCGTGTAGTCACATCTCCGTGGAGAACCGCATCGGGCACCGCGGCGCCGATGATGAGCGATCTCTCGAAAAGATAGGGAGCTGTGATAATGTTCGTGATCCGGCGCGCAAACTGCTCGATGTCGGCAATGAGGGTTCGGTTCACGTAGACGATGTCGCCGCGCAGCAGATACCAGTCCTCGCGCAGATCGCCGTTGAGAGCCGCTTCGAGATCGAGCGGAACGATCCGCGGCGTGTCGATATGGCCCCGTATGAGAACGACGCCATTCTTGTCGGCGTCATCGCTGAACCCGCCCGCCTCCGTGATGAGCTCGAGCACGGTGGTGGTTCCGGTGATCTTGTACGATCCGGGCTGCGCCACCTCGCCGAGAACGAAGGCCTTCTGGAGCGGAGATTCCTTGAGCGACACGAGCACATCGGGCTCGTTGTAATACCTCTCGAATCGGTCGGCCAGGGTGAACCTGACCCAGTCGAGATTCTGCCCGGCAATGTTGAGCCGGCCGATGAGCGGCAAGTGGATGTTGCCCTGGCGGTCGGCGGTCACCACACGCTTCATGTCGTCCTGCCGCCAGATCTCCACATCGAGCACATCCTCGGGACCGAGGATCAGCGGGGGCGCGGTGGCCGGCTGGTAGGGTTCGGGCAGTCCGCCCCGCGCAGTGGCATAGGCCTCTTCTTCAGGCCCCACGTGGCTCGACACGCAGGAGACGAGAAGAACGGTCAAGGCAATGAGTGCCGCAAATAGTATCGATTTCGTGAGTGTCTTCATAAGCATCACCTCACCTCGTTTATCGGCCACACGGTCCTCAAACTGTGGAGTAATGCCACATAGATACCCCCTTTGCAAGCGGAATGGAGAGTCGAAAAGCGCCTTTTTTCCGGTTCCTTAAAAGAAGGGGCCCGGTCAGAAACTGTAGCGCAGGGAAGTGATGAAATTGGTGCCGGCCTCGTTGACGCCCGATCCGTGAATCCGGTAATCCTTGTCGGTGATATTTTCCACGGCCGCGGTGACGGTCAGGTCGTCGGTCACGTCGATTCCGGCCCGCACATTGAACACGGTATAACCCGGGGTCCCCCCCACCGGGATGCGCGAACTGTCGGTCTCATCGCGCAAGGCGAGCTTGTCCTGGTTGTCGGCGGCCACTGTTTCGAAGAGCAGCCAGCAGTCCTTCGCGGCAGGCTCGTAGAGCAGGCCGAGCCGTCCGGTCAACGGCTGCAGGCGGCTCACCGGACGGGAGACCTTGAAACCGCCGGGGAGGATGAACTGGTCGACACGCCCCTCCATCCAGCTCGCGCCGACCATGGCGGTCCACGTCTCGGTCAGCGCCAACGAGATCTCGCCCTCCACGCCGTGGATGTACCCGTCGCCGGCATTATGCTTGCGTACCACCGGGGTCCCGCCGAGCATGGCGCCCGTGGGCGACTGGACGATCATGTCGTCGATCAGGGTTTTCCAGAGGGCGACCTGTGCGTCGACTCCGTCGTATCGGCCGCGGGCGCCGACCTCGAAGGCGAGAAAATATTCGGGATCGAGACCGGGCGACGGCACCTCGACGGCGCTCGTGGCGTCGAAGGAGGTGAGGTCGGAGAGATTGGGCGCGCGGAATCCCTGGGAGAGGCCACCGAAAACATTCCAGCCGTCGTCGAAATGATAGATCCCGCGCAGACTGCCCACGGTGGCGCTGAACCGTTCGCTGATGGCGAGGACATTGCCCGGCGTGGTCGGGTCGCTGCCCCCCACCTGGGGATTGTCCACCTCGTCGGCATGGGCCGAGGCGCGCGTGTAGCGCACGCCGGTGACCAGATCGAAGTCGCCGAATTTCAGCTCGTTCTGGACGTAGGTGCCGAGAAGCCCGTACTCGGCCCGGTCGCCCACCGGTCCCTGGATCTCTTCGAGAGTCAGAGTTCCACCCACGAAGTCCTTGCGAAAGCTGTCCACATTGTCCCTGTAGTACTCGGCGCCGAAGGTCCACACGCCCGCGCCGCCGCCATCCTTCTCAAACTCGGCCAGGGCGCCGAAGGTGTTGACCGTGAATCCGGAGATATCCCGCCGCGCGCCGGTGCGCAACCGGTCGCGCTCCTGGTCCTGGCGCTGCGTGGAGAGGGTGACGTCGGCGCGGTCGAAAAATCCCGCGAAGTCGTCGATCGACAGACGGGTCCATCCCAGATCGCGCGTCTGGTCGAGGTCGCGGCGCAGCTCCGATCCCACGTCGGTCCCGTGGAAGGGTACGCTGTAGATCGTCTTGTGCGTGCGGGGCACGTCGTCCTGGGCCACATGCTGCCAGGCCACGGTCAGCCAAATATCATCGCGCAGCGAGACATCCAAACGAAAATCGCCGTCGATCTCCTTGTACGCTGTGTTCGCCTGTACACCCGTGTCCCTGCCGCCGCGCAGATCGCCGAAATTCTTGTGTGTGACGCCGCCGACGAAACCGACGCGGCTCCCCGCATTGTGCTCCACCTCGATCCGTTCGACAAAGGACCTCTCGGCGCTCGCGTACCGGGAATAGACGGAACCGGACCAGTGAGTGCCCGTCTCGTAATCCTTGCGCTTCCTCGAAAAAACATTGATCACCCCGCCCACAGCATCGCTCCCGTAGAGGACCGACGACGGACCGCGCACGAGCTCGATCCGGCCGACCATGAGGGGATCGATGGTGTTGAAGTACTGGTTGGGCCCCGAGCGGAAGACCGAGTTGTTGAGCCGGATGCCGTCGATGAGGTAGAGGCTGTGAAAACCGGTGAAGCCCCGGATATAGGGAGATCCCTGTCCATAGCCGGTCTTCTGGGCCATGACCGAGGGGAAGACCTGGACCGCGTCGGCCATGCTGCGCGTGCCGCGTTCGATCGCTTTCTCGCCGCTCTCGGTGGAGACCGAGTAGGGAACGCGCCACTCTTCCGCCTCGCGGCGCAGGGCGGTGACGATGATCTCGGGTGGCGGCCGGTCGTCCTCCTCCTCGGCAGTACCGCTGACATCGTTGACAGGCAGGGCGTCCACGAGATCAGCATCTTGAGCAACGCACAGAGGTGAGAGGCTTGCAAGGATGAGCAGCAGACAGAGATTCGGTCCCAGATCGGAGAACATCGACAAACTCCATCGGCGTGGAGAAAACGGCGAAATCAACGCAGAAGAACAACATTTCGGTCTCCTAACGTCAACTGAGAAAGGCGGTTCAAAAAAAACGACAAAAACGATCCCTCATCCCTTATCCTATTGCCAGGCCCTGGGAATTCGATCTGGGAGGCGCCATGCGGTTCACGGTCCTGTTCATGACGGTCCTCGTTCTCGCCATCGCGGTCATGGCCGTCTTTTTTCTCCTCGATCCCTTCGCAGAATCGACGGGCGACGTGAACCGTCCGACGCATCCGGCGAGAGCCTCGACCGAATCGATGGTGAGCGATCTGACAACCGAGGATTCGAGCCCGCTACGGAAGGATCTACCAACACGCAGGGAGGAGTCGAACCGGGCCCGACCCGATGGGCCGGTCATCTCCGGAACCTTGACCGACCGGCTCACCGGAAAGCCTGCGCCAGGCGTCCACCGCATCGAGCTCTGGGAGGGGAGCCGGGGATCGGGACCGGTCGAAAAGATCGAGGTCGAGCAGATCTGGTGTAACGACGAGGGCGAATTCGCCATACCGGTCGAGCCTCTCCCGCTGCGCGGCGACAGGCGGTACAACCTCGTACTGGAACAATGGGATCACGTGATCTTCGTGCTGGAAAATCTCTCCATCTCTCCGACGGAAGGTCTGACCGGCCTCGACATCCGCCTAGAGCCCAAGGGACAACTCGAGCTCGTCTGCCGCGCCTTCGAAAAGAATGACTACAGCGACCTGGCCACGACGCTGGTCTGCGCCACGCGCACGGCGTCCGAGGTCTTCTGGAAGAGGAGATCTCAATTGAGCTGGGCGGACGTCGAGCAGGAGACCGGGGAGCGGGCCATAGTTCGCCAGTCGAAAGGCGACATGGGCCGAAGCGGATCGGTCGATCCCGACGGCATGTGGACGGCGGCGTGGGACCTCGAACCAGGATTGTGGTCGCTGATCGCCGGCATCGGCAACCAGCGGTTCGAGACCGATCTGACAATTGTCTCGGGCCGCACCACGCGCATCGAGCTTCACAGGCAGGAGATCGTCCCCGCGCTGGTGATCGCCGGGAGCATGAGCTACACCAACGGCGTCCCCGTCGTCGGAGCGGAACTCGTCTTTTCGGCACGCTCTCTCTTCGGGGAAGGATTCGAAGACAATCCGATTCACGAACCTGGTTACAAGAAGAAGCAGTGCGAGACTTCGAAGTGCGTCACCGACGAGAAGGGGAAGTTCCAACCCCTCGATCTCGTGCCTGGCACCTGGCGGCTCAGGGCCTACCTCGCGGATGGATCGACGCCCTTCTTTCACGACATCGAGATTCCTCTCGAATCGCAAAATCCCTATCCCCTCGACCTCGTCGTTCACAGGGGATCGGTGAGCGGAACGCTCTGCGATCAGACCACCCGGATGCCTTTCGAGACAGACTACACCCGCTGGTTCATCGTAATCAGGGACTGCGCCACGGGGGAGGTCATCGCCGACCACGGCAATCGATTCGGGAGCGCTTTCAATGTCGCGTGCGTCCCCCCGGGGCGGCATCAGATCGAGGTACGCGCCAGGGAGTACGTCGATTTCATCTCTGCGCCCTTCACCCTGGCGGCGGGACAGGATCTCGATCTGGGCGAGATCGAAATCGCCGGACAGGATGATTTCGGTTCTCTTCTCCTGACGCTCACCGATGGAGCGGGCCAACCCTTTGAGCAGCGCGTCGAGATCGAGGTGCTCAAAGACCTCGGACTTCCCAGCCGCTGGCAGATTCTGCCCTGGGGCGAAAAGGGATGCACCTGGGAATGGCTCGGCTGGCACAGCTACAGGCTCGGCCGCCTGCCGGCGGAACGATTGACCATCAGGATCAAAGAGAACAAAAAAATCCTGCGCGAGGCGACGGTCACGATCGAATCGGGAAAAGAGGCGACCAAGACCCTGTCTCTCGATCCGCCCTAGAAGTCACTCGGACTTGGAAACTGAAAAGTACGGTTTCAGAATATCTCAGTCGGCTGCGGCTCCTGTCGCGGAGAGTTGGCGGAGCGCTTTCTGCGCCTCGGCATGGTCCTGGCTCGCCGCCATCGTGAACCACTTTCGCGCCTCGTCGAGGTTCTTGTCGACGCCCTGCGCCTGAACGTAGGCGATTCCGAGATTGAACTGGGCGCGCGCCAGTCCCTGCTCGGCCGCCCGCCGTGTCCACTGGACCGCTTCGATAAAGTTCTGCGGCACGCCGCGCCCCGTGGCATAGGAGATTCCCAGGTTGCTCTGGGCCGAGGCGTGTCCCTGCTCGGCCGCCTGGCGGAACCACCGGATCGCCTCGAGAAAGTCCATCTCAGTGCCGACGCCGTTGACGTACATGACGCCTGCCTGGCTCTGAGCGAGCACGTGCCCCCGCCCGGCGGCGGCGACGAAGAACCGCAGAGCTTCGGCACTGTTTTCCTTGACGCCGTCGCCGTTGAGGAGGATGACGCCAATCGAGTACTGGGCGTCGGCATTACCCTGCTCGGCCGCCTTGGCGAACCATTTCACCGCTTCCGACATGTTGCGGTCGACACCCTGGCCCACGGCGTAGGCGACACCTAAATTGTGCTGCGCCTTTTCCAAGCCCTGGAGAGCGGCTTTCCGTGTCCACACGTGGGCAGTGGCAAAGTCCTGCGATACGCCCTGGCCCGTGGCGTAGGCCACTCCGAGATTGTACTGCGCCTCGGCTAGGCCCTGATCGGCCGCCTTGAGAAACCACTTGGCGGCGATCACGTAGTCCTGTGGCACTCCCTCGCCGTTGAGGTAGAGCAGCCCCAGTTTGCACATGGCGGCGGCGTCTCCATCGTTGGCCAGAGGGACCTCGGAGTTGTACGAACAGGCAGAGAGGGCGAGACAGACGAGACACAAAGCGCTCAATCGCTTCATTGGTTTCATCCCCGATCAACCTTCGATTCGGTCAAAATAAAGCTAAGATCCGATCCCATTCATCGCCAATATCGGAAAGATACTTGATAACTCAGAGAAGCCAATGTGGGTCAAACTTTGATAAAATCCTGGGAGACATAATTTTCCGGAACGGGAGAGTCCGACCATGACCGGTCACGCCGTTGCTGTTGCACGCTTTACCAATGATCCTCGATCGGTGCGCGCCGCCATTGATCTTGCCGGCGCTTTTGACCGCGTCGGTCCGGGCTCGCGTGTTTTCGTCAAGCCGAACGTGGTCTTCTGGACCACAAAATCGACCTTTCCCAAATGGGGTGTGATCACCACATCGACCGTTCTCGAGGCGGTGGTTGCCGCGCTCAGGGACAAGGGCGCCCGATCGATCACGATCGGCGAGGGGATCGTCACCTTCCGGCCCGATGACAGGGAGACACCCAAGGGGGCCTTCGAGAGCCTCGGCTACAACACGCTCGCCGCGCGCTATGGCGCGGCCGTGGTCAATATCATGGAGGGCCCCTTCAAAAAGGTCGCCGTCGCCGACGGTGTGACGCTCAATCTCAGCACCCATGCGCTGGAAAGCGATTTCATCGTTTCCGTGCCGCCGCTCAAGACCCACGCCCAGACCGTGGTAAGCCTCGGTATCAAGAACCTCAAGGGTCTGATCGACCGCCCCTCGCGCAAGAAGTGCCACAGCGCCGATCCGGCGTGCGACCTCCACGCCATGGTCTCGTTCATTCCCGACCGGCTGCCGCCATCGGCGACGGTGATCGACGGGATCTACTCGCTCGAACGGGGACCCTCCTTCTATGGAAGCGCGCGGCGGAGCAACATCATCGTCGCCTCGGCCGACACGCTCTCGGCCGACATGGCGGGCGCCTTCATTCTCGGACACCCGCCCGCGACGGTGCCCCATCTCGCCCATTGCGCCAACCGCGCCGGCCGTCCTCTCGACCTCTCCGACGTGCAGATCAGGGGCGAAAGCCTGGAGAGCGTGCGCGCCCCCCACCCCTACTCGTTTCCCTACAACAAGGAAGGCACCCTTCCTCTGCCAATGGTGATGGCCGGGATCAAGGGGCTCGCGTACAGGAATTTCGACCTCTCCCTCTGCACCTACTGTTCCCACATCAACGGCGCCATTCTCACGGCGATCGCCTACGCGTGGAAGGGCGTGCCGTGGGACGACGTGGAGGTATTGACCGGCAAGACGATGGAGCCCACGCCGGGCAAGAAAAAGACGATTCTTCTCGGGCAGTGCATGTGCACACGTCACGAAAACAACCCTCTCATCGGCGAAGCGATTAAGATCGAGGGATGCCCGGCCGACCCCAAGGACGCCTTTCGCGCGCTGCGCACGGCGGGTATCGCCGTGAGCGAGGGAATCTTCAAGAACCTCGACCGATTTCCCGGATTATTGATGGGCAAGTACCGGCGGAGACCCGAGTTCGAAGAGGCTTTTTATTCGATTCCGTGAAGTGGACTTCAAATCCATAAAGAGAGAGTTGCAATGATTGGAACACTCACCCGCTTGACCGCATTTCTGACGCTCGCCCTCTGCGCCTTCGGCAGCGTCCCGGCCGAAATATACGCCGCAGACGATCCCGAAGACGAAATCCTCGCCCGCAGGCTCTATCGCGATGCAGTGGCCGTGGCGATCGACAAACCAAAACGGAGCGCCGCCCTCTTCGAGGAGATCGTGAACCGATTCCCGAGTTCGCCCTGGGCGAGTCGTGCCCAGGGCTGGATCGGCCCCAACAGGATCGCCGCCGTGGAGCAGCTCACCGAGAACGGTCCGCGCACGAACAGGATCGACGTGGCCATCATGGGCGATGGATTCAAGGACACTTATGCCGACAAGAAGGCTTTCAACCGGATCTGCGACGATCTGCTGCGCCACTTCTTCCAGAGCGAGGTCCTGGCCGAGTACGCCGACTACTTCAACTTTTACAAGGTCACCCTCGCGTCGGTCGACGACCGCGTCGACTACAGGAAGCGCCAGTACGACACGGCGCTGAACGGACGGAAACTCGGCGACGACCGCCACATCGCCGTCGACCGCGGTCGCGTCATGCACTATCTCAGCGCCTTCGAATGGAACGACCGGCTCTCCTTTGCCGCTGTGCGCGAAGGCGGACTCGGCACGGGCGGAGGCGGCGTGGCCACCGTGGGCAAGGACATGGGCACGGTGGTAATCCACGAGTGGGGCCATGCGTTTGCGGATCTGGCCGACGAATACTCGCGCGAGGCGAGCCCGCCGGGTACGCCCACGCGGGGACCCAACGTCTCCAATTCGCCCGATCCGCGCGAGGCGCCATGGAGCCACTGGCACAAGAAGTATCCAGGCAAGTACAAGGCTCACGAGGGTGGCGCCGGCGTGTACAAGGGCGTCTGGCGCCCCACCCCGGACGGCTGCGTCATGCGCGCGGCCCACGACTTCTGCCCGATCTGCCGCGAGGCGATCGTTCGCAGGATCTACTCCTACGTGCGTCCCATCGACTCGATGCTCGACACTCAAAAGATGGTGGAAGCGGCGGTCGGCGGTGAGAGGACGCACCTCTACGTCTTTCCGATCAAACCCAAGTCGCACAGGCTCGACGTGGAGTGGAGCGTGGTGGCCGAGGGCGACGTCGACTATGACAAGCATTTCTCCGAGCGATGGCAGGGCGCCATGCCGGGCACTCCGATCAAGGGAGACAGGAACACGGTCGACAAGGTGCAGCGCTATTTCGTGGAGATCCAGAGCCTCAAGGCGCGCCGCAAGATCGGCGTTGGACGCTTCAAGGTCTTCGCGCGCGTCACCGACCGGGCCAAGGTCAAGGGCAAGCAGTGGGTGCTCAAGGACCCCGAGGGAAACCTGACTCAGATGGTGCACTGGAAGGTTCACGTCAAAGCCGCACCGCCCAAGCCGCCCCCGGCGATCGACCTCTTTCTGAGCGCCGTACCCCTCTTCAAGCTTGGACGGTTCAACGGATTCGATTGCACCGGCGCGGTGCACAACCGTCCCGCGGACACGGTGCGCTTCACACCCTTTGACGCGCCGCTGAACGTGGGCGTGCGCCTTGGCGCGGCCGAGACCGCGAGCGCCCTCGACAACCACGACCGTCCTCTCGAGATCAGGCCCTTGCCCAAGGGGGGTAGCGAGGTCGACGCTCGAAAGGTCGAACGCTTCAGCTTGTCCTGGAAGAAGGCCGTGGCCGGCGCGGCCGCAGCCGGACAGGAGCGGAACCGTACGGTGATCGTGAATTCGGGCGATCTCTTTTTCGACCTCCGGGGGCTCAGAACGGGCGATATCGATCTCACCGTCACCCTGCCCAAGGACTGGTGTCTCGCCGTGCCGTGGATCGACCAGGCAGAGTCGTGGCGTATCCCGTCGATGGCGTCGATGGAACGGAACTTCATCTGCCTCGGCGACTGGGCCGTGCGCGAATCGCTGACGTGCCACGTTCTTCTCAGAACCGCGGTCGCAACACGCCTCGAACCGAACGGCCGGAACCTGAATTCTCTGTTCAACAAATTGCTCACTGCCGTGGGCGGGATGGTCGAGTTCCCCTCGGGCCGAGTGATTCTCGTGGCTGCCGACTACAACTCGGAGAGGCTCTCGGCAAATCGCGGCGACCTGGGTGTTTCAGAAGGCTGGCGTGCGGTGCGCGGCGAGGACTCGCTTCTCTTCCTGGCGCCGACCGGCTTCGATCCGACCAAGCCGGACAAGGAGCAGCAGGCAGCCCTCGTCGAACTGGTCGCCTACGAGTTCGCGACCTTCTTCGGGCCCCGGCCGGCTGACGGCGAGGCCGGGGCCTTTCTCAACGGCGCCCACCGACTCATGGCGCTGCGCGCCGCGGCCGGCACCAAGACGCGCCGCGACAAATGGTACCTCTCCCGCGCGGCCGAGTACCTCATCGCTCAGATGGACAGTGGAACTGGGAATGGCGCGACCCGGGAATTCGCCGTGGCCTTCTTTCTCGACAAGCTCCTCTTGCGGCTCGCGGGCGAGCAGAAAGGACTCGAGGCTTTCATGGCAGAGCTCTTCGCGCGGAAGGCGCGGCTCTTTGCCCACAAAGCGCACTTCACCGCGCGGGTGACCGGGGCGGAGGACCTGACCATGCGAGCGATTCTCGACTCACTCAGCGAGTTTGCCGACTTCGACCTGGCCCCCTTCTGGGACAGGCTGACCCGGCGCGATGGCGGACCCGATGCCGTCTCGGAGTTCGCCCGCTGCGATTTGGAGATCGCCACGACCCGCGACGGACCGACCCTCAAGACGATCGGTTCCCGATAGCCGCAGGGGGCGCCAAGAGTTTTTGTTGTCTCAGGAATCGGTTGGTTACTCGATTACTCATAGCCGCCGAACTCGAGCGCCGCATCGATCATGGTCATGTAATTCGATGCGGTGCGCGCCGAGAGATCGCTGTTGATCGGCGCCGCGCAGGGCACGAAAACGTATCCACCCCAGGCCTTGGCCTGCTCCATGCATGCCGCCACATGGTGCCGGACATCCGCGGCGTCGGCAAACTCGAGCATCTCGAGTTGCATCGTACCCCACACGCTCACCGCGGCGGGCCGGCAGCGCTGCTTGACCGCGCCGAGAGTGATGTCACCCGCCGGCGGCGCCTCGCAGGGATCGATGCCGTCGCACCCGGTGGCGATGATCATGTCGAGCACCTGGGCGATCCTTCCGTGGCAGTGCACCCGGGCGAGGGCGCCCGCATCGTGAATGCTTCGCACCATGCGCGTGACGTGAGGCAGAACAAAACGCTCGAACATCTCGGGTGGATGGTAGGGAGGCGTGAAGTACTCGGGCCCGCAGATGCGATAAGCATCAACCACGCACGTGGCAAGCTGGCCTTTGAGATTCTCCATGACCCTTTCGCTGAAGAGAGCGACGGCGTGCGCGAAATGATCCTGTTCGCTGAAGGCCCAGACGAGAAAGTCTTCCATCGACATGAGATCGGCCGCGATGTAGGCCGGGTCGCTGAGCGACGCCATGACGAGGCCGCGGTCGCCCAGCTCGTCGCGCACGCGAACGAGGTCGGCCCCATCGTAGCGCAGCGGCTCGAAGGGAATGCTCAGAACGCGATCGACATCGTCCAGGCTCTTACACCAGTGCTCTACCTGCCAGATCGTGTTGACCCCCTCCTCGATCTGAATGACACGCTGCACTGGGCCCCGAGGCGTGTGGGCAACCTCCGTGATCCTCTTGCGAGTCCCGTCGCGCTCGACTCTTCTCTCCACCGGCACTGGTGCGCCTGACTCGGCGAGAGCGTGATCGAGATAGGCTGTGCCCGATTCGACCGATGCTTCCGCAACGCCATCGGGTGCTCGAATTGCTGGATTCCAGTTGGTGATACAGTCAGTGTCCTTGCGGATGTGTTCCATGAGCCGTGCATAGGCGGGCTGGTCGTTGTACCAGTCGCGGCTGTCGAACCCGGCAAGCTCGTAGGTATTGACCGGAATCCGGTCGGCCACGCCGCCGCGAAAGGCGGTCAACAGACGCTTTCGCGGTGTCCAGGCCTGCGACTGATTCAATTCGCACTCGGTCACTCTTTTTTGCCTCCTCCGCGATCTCCTCGGTGGGCGACGCCGGCGACTTTGAGCTCGATGCAATATAAGGAGGTGCGCGCCGTGATGAAAAGAGTTTTCCCATCGGCGCCGCCGAAGCAGAGATTGGCAGGGACCTCGTCAACGAGGATCTTGCCGATCAGCTTTCCGCGAGGAGAGAAGATCTGCACCCCGTCGGCAGAACTGGCAAAGACGCGTCCCGCCTCGTCGCACCGGATCCCGTCGGGAGCACCCCTGTCTATGGTGCAGAATATTTTCCCCTCGGAGAGCGTCCCGTCGGCAGAGACCTCGAAGACTCGGATATGGCGCGGCTGGCCCGAATCGGCGATGTAAATCCTGGTCTCGTCGGGCGAGAGGCAGATGCCATTGGGCTTGTCGAAATCGCCCACCACGATCTCCACCTGCCCCGTCGCCGGGTGAAAGCAGAAGACATTGTTTCCCCTCTGCTCCTTGGCGCGCCTCTTGAGGCCGTAGGGCGGGTCGGTGAACCAGATCGTTCCGTCGGAACGGACGGCGAGATCGTTGGGCGAGTTGAATTTTTTTCCACCGTACTTCTCGATGAGGGTCTCGATGGCGCCGTCCTTGGCCGTGCGCGTGACCGTGCGCGAGCCGTGCTCGCAGGTGAGGAGCCGTCCCTTTCCGTCGAGCAGGTTGCCGTTGGCGTTCCGGCTCGGCTTTCGAAAGACACTGAGTGCGCCCTCGTGCCACTTCTTGATCTCGTCCGCCGGGATGTCGCTGAAGAGAAGATAGCCGCCATCGGGAACCCAGACCGGCCCCTCGATGAACTTCATGTCGCCGGCGAGTTTTTTGATCCGCCCTTCTGCCGGGACGATACGTGCGAACTCCTTGGGGTCCTCGATCACGAAGCCCAGATTTTCCTCGGGTACTTCCTGGAGGAACTCGCCACGGCCCGCGGCGGCGTCGTTGGGATGGGCCGTCGATCGGTCAGGGGGCAGAGTCTCCTCGACGGTCGCTCCAGGTGTCAGGTCCTTTCCGGCGAGACCGGCATAGTCGGGTCCGTAGCGATAGGCTCTGAAGACATTGTTCTGCGGTCCGTGCTCCGGTCTCCCGCCCGGCTGCCCCCGCGCGGAACCGCCCCGGCCCGCGGGTCGGGCCGGAAGCTGTCTCCGGCCGACAGGTGACCTCTTTCCATCAGGGGGACGCGCCCCCGGCCCGGATCTTCCCGGCCTGGGTCGCTCGACGCTTCGCACGGGATTGACGTAGCGCCACACCACTTGCTTTTTCTCGGTCACCTCGATGAAACTACCCGTCTCGCCGGAACAGATCAGGGTGTTTCCATTGGGCAGCCGCTGGGCGCCCGAGATGTGTCCCGAATAGAAATCTCTCTTCGGTGTGCCGGTGTAGGACCACGCCGCCGAGTCGGGGCCGAAGGCGCTCTTCGCGTTTCGGCGGTACCTGCCGGTCTCATCGACGGGCAGGGCGATTTCGTCGACCGAGGAATAGTTGCCGTCGAGCCGTCCGCGGCCGTTGTTGAATATCAGGATGCGGCCGGCCCCGTTCAGGCCGTCGGGGATCCAGTGCGCGTCGTGCTGGGCAAAGAGCTGTTGATCCTCGGCCGTTCCCCGGTGATAGGACGACGAGTTGCCCCAGCGATAGAGAAGATCTCCGCCCTTTCGGCTCCGACCTCCCTTGTGGCCGGCGGCTTCCTCGGTGGTGGTCGAGTGATCGATGATCCAGATCTCGCTGAAGTTGAGAACACTGAGTACGATCTGGTCGAGGGCGGCGTTATAGGCAATCGAATTGATGTGGTTCCAGTCCGGGTTGGCTCCCCGTTTGCCGCGCTGCGACGGTGCGCCCAGGTAGCCGAGCGCCTCGAGTTTCCGCCGTTCTTTCGGCGCCAGATCGGCGATCCAGTCGAGGGGGTTGACGTTGATCAGTTCCGGGTGATCGGCCACGACACCATGGTTGGCCTGCTCTGGATCGTATTCCTGAACGAGGTGGTCCCACACGTGCCATTCCCAGACGATCTCGCCCGTTGTCCTGCCTGTCGGCTTGACCTCGACGATGTGGTCGGCCCAGAGGCCCTCGGATGCGACCGTGTCGGGATTCCGTCCCGCGGCCACGGCCTCGTCGCGCCGGCGGGCTTCCCAGGCGATGAGGAGGATATTGCCGTTGGGAAGACGTTCGAAGTCGTGGTGCTGGAGATAGCACGGGCCCGAGTATTCATAATCCCAGAGGAGTTCGCCCTCCCAGGAGAATTCCTGGATGCGGCCGCCCGCGCCGCCGCCGTGAAAGTTCCGGTTCCGCCCCCCCACCGCACCCGCTCTGAGGAGATGTCCGTCCTCGAGAAGGTAGGCCGAGTGGCCCGGCCTGAACTCGCTCTCCCACTGGTTGACGATGCGGCCCTCCATGTCGATGAGATAGGTGGTGGTGCTGCCGATCGGTGCGAAGAGCGTGTATCCGCCGAACGCCGCCGGTTCGTTGAGCACGAGGCCGGCTTCGAGGTCCGCGGCTTCGAGTCTTGTCGATGGAAAAATGAGAAGGATAGCGATTACGAGAGGGGCGATTATCTGTTGGATCATCTGAAATCCTTGTTTTCTTTCGAGGCGGATCTCCTGGTCTCTCCATCTGTAAATACACGAAGTGCGGCTGAGTTTCTACGGGAATTCTGAACAGGAAAGGCGCCGCGTCCGGCAAGGTGCCGCCGCACCACGATTATCGGAGCCGGCGGCCGAGAATGAGCTCCACTTTTTCAGGTTCTACGCCCGAGCTCTTCTGAACAGAGAGATTGACGCTCTGTCCGGGCCTGCAGTTCGCGAGGTGCTTGTAGAAACTGCGAAAGTCCTCGATCGTCTCTCCGTCGCCACCGATGATCACGTCCCCTGTCTCGAGGCCGGCCTGCGAGGAACAACCAAACTCGAAGACGATGCGCAGGCTGATGCCCGTTCCCTCGTGGGCCGCGTCGACCAGGAAATCGGGCATGGCACGACCTGCGAAGCTCCACTCCACGTCGCGCATGAAAGTGCCGATCTCGCGCGCCAGGCTGCTCGGCGCATCCACCTTGCGTGCGATCTCGCTGAGCCGGGCGCCGAGCTCTTTTGCCTTTGTGCGGCTCAATCCACTTCCAACGTCGTAGATCTCATTCATGATCTCTTTGGCCGCGTCGACCAGATCCCTGTCGATCTCCTCCTCCACGGTGCGGGAGGATATTTCTTCGAGCAGGTCCGACGCCGTCGCGGCCGCGCACGTGGCCGGGTGAGACTTCGTGATCTTCTCGAGCGATTGGCAGTATCGGGCGATCACTCGTTCTCTTTCGGCGAGTCTCTTCTCGTCGGTGATCTCGGTGTAGTCGAGGTTATAGGCATATGTTCCCTCCGGCGGCAGTTTGCGGAACAGGGCCTTCGCTCCGGCCAGCGCTCCGAGAGCGGTCTGTTCCTTTTTGAATCCGGGAGCGGACTCGATCGAATCGGCGATCAGGGCGACCAGTTCACCGAGGACGTCTCCTTTGAATTGCGCCGCGAGTTTTCTGAGAGCCGGAGCCGCTTCTGCAGGATTGGAAACCTCTTCGATGATCTTCTCCGCGCGTCCGTAGGCATAGGTCTCGATGGAGCCAAGCAAAGCGCGTGCTTCGTCGAGGACGGCGACCTCGTCCCGGCCCGCGGCGATCCGCCGCCGGAGCTTCTTCACATGCCGGCCGAGACGGGCGCTGTCAGCGGCGATCTCGGCAGCGCGTTCGGTGAGCTGATCGTAGGGTCCGCCCACGATATAGTGCGGCGCGCGCGTCAAGGCGTTCTCGATAACCTGCCCGATTCCCTGGACGGTGCCGGCATAGATCCGGTCGCCCTCGTGATCGAAGACCGCCACCCAGGGAAGGTGCGAGACCGGCATGGCGCCCACCCAGGCCGTGTTCACCACGGGGAAGTGGGGCTGGAGTTTTTCGAGAGCATAGACAATGTTGTTTTTTCTGATCCGCGGCTGGCGTGTAATGTGAACGCCCACGACGAGTAATCCCCTGTCGGCGTAACGCGCGTGGATCTCGTTCATTGCCGGGAAACTCCCGGTCGAGATCGGTCATGTGATCCCCCAGGTGAAGAAGACCGTGACCCGGCCGCGGCAGTCGTCCTCCGTGATGGCCGGGCCGAGGAGTTGCTCGCCGAAGATCACCTCGTCGAGTGTGCACTCGTCGGACGAGGATTCCGCCACGGCAAGCACACCGAGAAAGGTCCAGACGAAAACCGCCGCGAAGAAGAGGTGCGCAGTTCGGCTCATGATTTTTTTCCTCCCTCACTCCACGATGAAAAGCGTTTCGATGTCAGCCTCGAGATAGAACTCTCCCACGGGCTCTACACCCCGGTCGTCGACCATGCTGCTGATCTGCCCGGGGATTTCAGGTCTGAGGTGGATCGTGATCGTCTCTCCCCCATCAGTGCGAAAAACACCGTAAGCGGGGCCGCTGTGCGCTTCGAGCGTGATGTTCCTCTTGCCCATTGTGCATCCGCTGCCGAGCTGCACCCCGTCGATGAGGCACGATACGGGGGGTTCGAGAATGGAGTGGATCTCGACGGAAACGTCGAAGTAACCGTCGCAGTTCGTCTTTTCGAGGGCGAGGCGCCCCATGCGGTAGCCGAGCACCACGTACGGCCCGAGGTGCCCGTGAAAAGCCCTGAGAAGATCTCCGGTCGACAAATTCACCGACGATTCCTCCCTCGATCGATGCTCGTGCGACGACGAGTGATCTTGATGGGGACACTCTGTCCAGTGATCGAGGAGGATGGCGGCCGCAGCTTCAGGATCGGTCAGACGCGCCACGGAGATATTGCCGTCTCGATCGGGCGCCAGCTCGACCGCGTCGCTGGTGACCGTGTCGAGGTGCCATCTGTTTCGGTCGATGGTGAGCAGTCCAGGCTCGATCAGAACTGCGGCGGCGAGTTCGTCAAAAACCATGAGATGCGGTCTGTCTCCGGCACCGCCCGAGAGCGTCCGGCCGATCCAACGGCCCGCGTCCGAGACGGGCGTCATCCGGCTGAACAGCTTTTGCGCGTCGAGGCTGTTCGCCGCGGAGAGATCGATGAGAACGATGTTGTTCGCGGCGGCAAAGACCGTCTCTGTCGAGGCCCTGTCGCAGAGGAGATTCCACTCGGTCACCGCGCCGCGGGATGTCGACCGAACCGGGATCCACAGGGTTTTCAAAAAGGCGAGTGTTCCCGGACTGCTCTTTTCGAGGCGGGCCAGATTTCCGAGCGGACCAAGGGCAAGGTACTCGATCTCCTGCTGTTCTCTGGAAAAGATCGTCTCGAGCTTCGACGTCGCGTCGTCGACGGCACGCATGCCGCGCGGGGGTGCGAAGGGCGCACCTCCAAGCGTGTTGGCTGTCCTGCGCCAGGCCGGTGGCTGCAGTCCAGCGCTGACCACGCCCCTGTACACGGGAACGGTCTCCAAGTGGAGCGTCTCTAGCAGGCCGATGACATTGTCCGTTCCCTTGCCGATCGATGCAGATCCTTCCACGGTTACGATACCGCAGATGTCGACCTCATGGGCGATGAGAAGTGCGAAGAGAGCGCGCACGTCGTCGAGGCCCATGTCGGTGTCGACGAGAAGAGGCCTGACCGATTGATCATCAGCCGCGTGCTGCTCCGGAGCCGCGCACGAAAACAATCCCAGTGCGGCAAGTACAAAGAACAGAAAATTGGACAACGAATCGATCCTGTGTCTCTCCATGGTAGTCAACTCCAGATTCCGTCTAGAGTTCTTTGTGTGCGCGCCCCGCGGTCTCGACATGGCATTCGATCGGTCGAAACTCCACGGCACACCGTTTTCTTCGAGCTTATAAAGGCTCTCTCTCGTGGTCAACATATTTGGGATCGGAAGACGGCGCTGAAAGCCACGTCTTAATTCGTCCATCCTGGATTATTTGCCGTGAACAGGCCGAGGGCGCAGGAGTTTGACAGAGGCAACCTCGACCGCGCCCTCCTCGATGCCGAGACCGACGGCGACGGTCTGCGGAGAAAAGACATCGTTCATGTCGAAGAGCAACGATCCGTTGAGATAGACCCTTCCCCGGCCATTCTCGTTCACGAAGAGCGCCTCGTTCCAGAAGCCTTCCTTGATCTTGAGGTTCTCGTCGCCCACGAAGCCCTCGCCGGCGCTCATGAAGCTCGAGTAGGAGGCGAAGATCGCCTCGTTGAGTTTTCCGTCGGGATCGAAGAGTCCGATCTTGAAGGCGCGCCCCTCGACGAGCCGGAAGCGGACGCGGAGCCCGACACGCGTCCCCTTGTCGACCGGCCGGCGCAGCACGCTCCACGGCCCTTTGCGGCGGCCGACGAGGAGAGTGTCCTCCACTGTCCACTCGTCGGGCTGATCGGATTTCCAGCCTTTGAGCGATTTGTGATTGAAGAGCTCCTTGCCTTTCGCCTTGGCGAGGCTTTCGGGAAGTGCCTGCCGGTCGGGCAAGATCCTCTTCAAGACGACCTGCTCGTGGGCGGCGGCGACTTCGAGCGCCGAAAGCATGGCGAGCCAGTCCCGCTCGAGGCCGACGAAATTGCGGCCGAAGACCGCCTCGGCCTCGAGGGCGTTGACGTACCAGCGCTTGACCTTGTCGATTCCGTGGTTCTCGATCAGGAAGCGCACGAAGGAACCGGCCACATGGTAGGGGTGGACCCCGGCGGGCGCTCCCTCGGGAAAGGTACAACGCAGGTCCCAGAGCCCGGGAAGACGGCCGTGACGCGCGTAGACGGCGCACCATATGTGGAGCGGAGCGCCGCTCTCGATCTCGGTAAGGCCCGTGGCAAGGCCCTCGACGACGAAGGAGTCGCTGAATGAGTCGGGATGGGGCTCGAACTGCGTAAGCGTCCTGTTGACCCAGTGGGGTCGTCGCGGGCGATTTTTCTCTGATCCGGAATTTACGACATGAAGTCTTTTCGGCTCAGCCTCTGGCCTTCCATTGATCGGGCAAGAGTTCGCGGAGCCGGCTAGCCGAGTGGGACATGATTCGGCGGAAGATATCGGTCAGGTATTCCAAGGGATTGACCTCGTTTTTCCGGCAGGACTCGATCAAGCCAAGAAACAAGGCCGCGCTGGTTCCTCCCTTTTCGCTGCCGGCGAAGAGCCAGTTTTTTCGCCTCTCCTGTCCTTTGTGTTGGTCAATTTGACAGCGTCTTTACAACAG
>CAYXGI010000069.1:0-24908 GCA_964464495.1 uncultured Phycisphaerales bacterium | reverse complement strand
TAGCCCCACACTGGATTTGAAGTCCAGGAGGCACACCAGCACCTATCCACTCCCGCTTTCGCGAGTGTTGGGTTATTATAGTTAGCTTCGATGCAGGAACAACATTCAGTCCCGCTTTTTTTTACTGCCGGCACAAATAGATGACATAGATTCCGGCTGAACGCTCTCAGCGTGCGCGGTGTCGTGCGATATGAGGACCTGATAGTGAGAACCACGAATCGTCATTCCCTTATCTCGGTGATTCTGCCCTTCAAGAACGAGGACGCTTACTTGCGAGCGTGCCTCCTTTCCCTGGCGCGACAGAAAAGAGTGCGTTTCGAACTGATCGGAATCGACGATGGGTCAACTGATCGGTCGGCCGAGATATTTCACGAACTCGCCCCCTTGTTCGACCGGGCACTGTACGTGGCCACCGGCGGTGTCGGCCTGGTTCAAGCCATCAACTCAGGTGTACTCAGAGCAGAGGGAACCATTCTGGCCCGCGCTGACGGTGACGACATCTACCATCCGATGCGACTCAGTGCGCAGCTCGAGTGCCTGACCGAGTCACGCGCCGACCTCGTGGGGACTCTGACGCGGTACTTTCCACGGTCTGCGGTTCAAGGGGGATTTCTCACCTATGAAGCGTGGATCAACAGCCTGGCCACTCACGCGGCAATGACGCGGGAGATCTTCGTCGAGAATCCGATCCCCCATCCGTCGCTCATGATGACCCGTGCGCTCTTCGACAGGATCGATGGCTATCGCGACATGGGCTGGCCCGAGGACTGGGACCTGATCCTCAGGGCACACGGAATCGGAGCGCGCATGGAAAAGGCCGATGGCGTCCTCCACTTCTGGCGCGAACACCCTGATCGGCTCTGCCGCGTCGATCCAGCCTACGACCAGCGCGCCTTCATCCGCTGCCGGTGCCATCATCTGGCGCGCGGACCTCTGGCCCACCGGCGAAACGTCTTCATCTGGGGCGCCGGGCCGCTCGGGCGAAAGACGGTCACCGCGCTGCGACAGGAGAAGATCTCCGTGGACGGTTTCATCGACATCGATCCCAAGAAGATCGGCAGAATCGTCCGCGACCGGACGGTTCACGCACCGTCATTCCTCGAACAACACCGGCCACTGGTTCTGGGATGCGTCGGTAAGCGCGGCGCACGCTACGAGATCCGCGAAGCGCTTCGCTCCATGGGATATGAAGAAGAGAAAGACTTTCTTCTCATCGCCTGAAGCGATGAGCCGGTCGAACTTGGACATCCGAAAAGGAGGGTCTCAGGTCGGAGGTTGTGAGGCTTTTTGCGGCCGACTTCAGTCTGTCCGAATAATAATATGCCCGACTCCAAGATAGGGCGTGACAGAATGCGAAGGCCGCAAAAAGCCTCACAACCTCCGACCGCGCGGACTGTATAGTCGTTTTTCGAGTCTGCCGGACTTCTTCGATTTCGCGATAATGACACTTCCCCCCGATCAGCCGCTTTTCAAACGATGCAGCCTTTTTCACACTGTGCGCCAGGCAGACCAGCTCCATTCGGCATTGACTTTGGCAAGCTCTCGTAACAGAAACCGGCGAAAAGACACTAATGGCACAACAGTAAATCAGCAACGACGGCAGCATCCTCGGTGGATACTGCGCAGAGCCTGTACCGCGCTGATTCACCTTGAAGTGCTTCATTGAAAGGCCTTCCACCGCCTCGATGACGAAGTGCACCATGTCGTCTTCTAACACCCAGTCTTGAAGGTCAGGGGGAAGGAGGAACGGGCGACGACGGTCTACCGAAATGTATTTTGCGCTCATTGTGCGCGCATGATAACAAATGAATGGTCGATGGCTAAGTCCGACAGGACACTAGCGGGCGTCTAAGCAGAATGCTTCTTTGAAGGAAGTCTCCAGAGCAGCCTCGTCACCTGGCAACAAGGCCATCACGTCGAGACGAAGCGCATCACCCTTGACCGTGCCCCAGACTGGTGGATCGGACTGACGCAGCCGAGCGGCAATCGCTGCCGCTTTCATCTTGGGAGCCTTGACGACAACCGCAAATGACGGGATCGGGACGACCGGAACCGCTCCTGAGCCGGCAAACGCTTCCGATGCAACAACGGTAAACCGCAGCGCAGGACAGACGCCGGCGAGCAATTGACAAATAGCGTCCGCGCGGCGACGCAGGGCGTCATTGCTCCGGGTGATCGCCTTGAAAAAGGGGAGATCGGGCAGTTCACCGGCCCTGTCCGGGAATCGGTGCAGCACCCGCTCGAGGAGAGCGAGGGTCATCTTGTCGGGCCGCACAGCGCGAAAAAGTGGCGCGGCGCGCATCGCGTCCACGATCGCCGCGCGCCCTAAGAGCAAACCGCTCTGCGGTCCGCCGAGCAGTTTGTCGCCGCTGAAGGTCACCAGATCGACACCCGCTTCCAGCGCCCCGTCAACGGTCGGTTCCGCGGCGAGCGCATCGACGCCGTACCTGCGAAGCAGCCCTCCACCAAGATCTTCCACCACGGGGAGCGACGTCTCACGGCCAAGGGCCACGAGCTCTTCGCGCGTCACACCTTCCTTTTCTCCAACGATCCTGTAATTCGAGGCGTGAACGCGCATGAGAAGCCGCGTGTCGGATGTAACAGCATCGGCATAGTCGCTGATCCTGGTGCGATTGGTCGATCCCACCTCGCAGAGGCGCGCTCCTGATGCGGCGAGGACATCAGGCACTCTGAATCCTCCTCCGATCTCCACGAGTTCGCCCCTGGAGATGATCACTTCCCCGCCCCGTGCCAGGGTCGTAAGCGAAAGGAGCACGGCGGCGGCGTTGTTGTTCACGACCAGGCCGCTTTCCGCGCCGGTCCTGGCCTTGAGGAGGTCGACCACGACTTTTTCTCGGCGGTCGCGCGCACCGGTTTCGGGATTGATTTCAACGATCGTGTATCCGCTGAGCGCGTCTCCCAGTTCGTCGACGACTTCCTTTGAAAAGGGAGCACGCCCCAGGCCGGTATGGAGAATTATGCCGGTCCCATTGACCACGCGCATGTAGCCGAATTGTGCCAAAGACGCTGTTTGGTCACTCACAGACACCATCTTCTCTCCACCGGCGCATCGAGAATCGCAGAACGCCGAAGCTCATTTAATTTTTCTTTGACAAGAGCGATCGGCTTATGATAACTATTAATCGTTAGAAATCAACGAGTTATAATCGTTTTCAACGTAGATAGATAGAGTCATTCCAAAAGGCAAAAAACTATGAAGGTGATTCTAATATTCGATGATAGCTAAATTCTGGAATTTCCTTCCTGACAATTTGGAGTTGCAATCCAGGTTGTCGTCGGAACTGGGAATTTCAGATATGCTGTCCAGGCTTCTGGTGAATCGGGTCGGATCTTACGAAAAAATTCACTCCTTCCTGAATCCTCAGCTCAAAGATCTCTGCGACCCCTTTCTCATGCGCGGCATGGACGCTGCTGTTGCATTAGTCCGGAAAGCGGCTGAACAGAAGAAGAAGTTCCTGGTTTACGGTGACTACGACGTGGACGGTGTGTCCAGCACCGTTCTTCTCCTCAAGCTCTTCCGTCTACTCAACATCGATGTCGACTACTACATACCCAATCGCGTGTCCGAGGGTTATTCCTTCACCGATCAGGGAATGGCCTCGGTGCTCGATCGGAAGATCGATCTCCTGATCTCCGTCGACAACGGGATCAGCTCGCTCGAACAGATCAAGTACCTGAGAGAAAACGGTGTCGACGTGATCGTCACCGACCATCACGAACCGCCCGAGATCCTGCCCCCGGCGAACGTGATCATCGATCCCAAGCAGAAAAACTGCCCCTATCCGTTCAAGCAGCTCGCCGGAGTGGGCGTGGCGTTCAAGTTCGCCTGGGCAGTGGCCCAGGAGTTCTCCAGATCGAAGAAGAGAGTCAAACCCGAACTCCGAACATTCCTGCTCGACGCCCTCGCCTGGGTGGCTCTGGGAACAGTGACCGACCTCGTCCCTCTCGTGAAGGAAAACCGGCTTCTGGCCAAGTTCGGTATCCCGGCGATACACAACTCGGCCAACAAGGGACTCCAGGCCATCTACGAGATCACGCGCAGTGACAGTGTTCAACTCACTGCCGAGGACATCTCCTTCAGAATCGGTCCCCGGATCAATGCCGCCGGCCGGATGGGACAGGTCGAAAAGGCGGTCGATCTCTTTCTGGCTGAAAGCGGCGAGGAGGCGGAGAGACTGGCCAAGACTCTCGACGAACTCAACCGCGACCGGCAGGCGATCGAGAAGGACATCTTCCGGGGCGCCAAGGAACGTGTCGAGGGATCGAGCCAAAAACTGATCGTCCTCGCCGATGAAGCGTGGCATCCGGGCGTGATCGGAATCGTGGCGTCCCGCCTCGTCGAGGAGTTCAGCAAACCGGCGATCCTGATCTCTCTCGATCGAGGTGTGGGCAAGGGTTCGTGCCGCTCGCTGCAAGGACTCGATATATACAAGGCTCTCACCCACTGCTCCGATCTGTTGGAGGCTCATGGAGGCCACGCTCTCGCGGGCGGTTTCCAGATCAAGGAAGACAACATCGATCCCTTCAGGGAAAAGATCTCCGCATTCATTGCCGCAGATCTGGAAAACCTCGATTCCCGCCCGACAATCAACATCGATGGGGAGCTTTTTCTCTCGTCAGTCTCACGAAACCTGCTCTCCGAGCTCGATTGCCTCAGACCTTTTGGCGAGGGCAATCCGGTGCCGGTCTTCGTCTCGAGCAATCTCGATCTGGCAGCCCATCCCCAGGCGGTGGGACGGAACCAGAATCACCTCATCTTCAGGGTGCGGCAGGGAAGCACGGAGTTCAAGGCGATCGCCTTTGGGCGCGGCAGGGACAGGGACGAACTGAGCCAAGCCCGGAAGGTCTCTCTCGCTCACACGCCGCGGATGAATTTCTTCAACGGGCGCATGTCTATCGAGCTTCACGTCAAAGACATTAAAATCGAGAATTAAAGCCTGTCGGACTTGGTATCCGCAAAGGAGGGTCTCAGGTCGGAGGTGGTGAGACTTTTTGCGGCCTCCGCATTCTGTTTCGTTTTAGAATGGCGTCGGGCATTTCAAAACTCGGACAGACTGAAGTCGGCCGCAAAAAATCTCACCCCCTCCGACCGCGCGGACCATCTCTCTGCTTTTCAAGGCCGAGAGTCTTCAAGACTCTTCTCGGATTCAGCCATCGACCATTCATTTGGTCTCATACGCGTACTTTGAGCGCAAATTACATTTTCGTTGACCGTCGTTGCCCGCTCATCCTCATTCTGACTGCACGTGCTGAAGCTGCCCGAGAAAAGTACGCCAAGCGAAAGCGGACAGTCGAGCCGGTTTTCGGAATCATCAAGCATGTGCCGGGTTTTCTGTTACGAGCGCTTGCCAAAGTCAATGCCGAGTGAGAGCTGGTCTGCCTTACGTACAATGTGACAGGGCTATATCGCTTGATAGGGGGCTGATCAGGGGGAAGTATCACGATCGCGTAATCGAAGGAGTCTGGCAAACTCGAAATTCGGCATAGCGGTCCGCGCGGTCGGAGGTGGTGAGGCTTTTTGCGGCCGACTTCATTCTGTCTCGAGTGGCCAAGTACCCCACTCCGAATCAGGACGGGACAGAATGCCTGAGGCCGAAAAAAGCCTCACCACCTCCGACCTGAAACCCTCCTTATCGGATAGCCAATCCTGCAGGCTCCAGGTTCGACTACTACCACCGCTCGACTTCGAGTTCGAGAGCGACGCCGAAGCGCTCCTCGACCCTGGTGCGCGCCCTGTCGATCAGGGTGTCGTAGTCTTCGCGCGTGGCGCCGCCTTCGTTGATGATGAAAGCGGCGTGCTTGGGTGAGATCCGGGCGCCCCCGCAGCGCAAGCCCTTGATGCCGGCGCGATCGAGGAGCTTTCCCGCGTGGCTGTCGGGTGGATTCTTGAAGACGCAACCACAGCTTCTGTCCGAGAGGGGTTGCGTCTTTTTTTTCTCTTCCACAATTCTCTGGGTTGTCTCGCGAACAGAGTGAGAAGTGCTCCTGGTGAGCCGGAGTGTGACCTCGGTCACCGTCAGGTCTTTGAGAGCGGAACCTCGGTAGACGAGACCGCACTCATGAGCTGGTTTCGACTCGACGCTCCCGTCGCAGTCCATCACATGGACCTCTTCGAGAAGACGCCCCAGATCGCCGTGGCGTCCGCCGGCGTTCATCTTCACGGCTCCGCCCACCGTTCCCGGGATGCCTGCCAGGCACTCGGCGCCCGAGAGCGCCGCTTCGCAGCAGAAAGAGACGAGGCGCGGCAGGCTTGCCCCAGCGCCAACAGTCAGACAGGAAGAGCTGTCGCGAGGACGGGAAATCCGATTCATGGGGCGCAGTGAAACGAGCGCGGTGTCGATGCCCGAATCGGGGGCGAGAATATTCGATCCTGCGCCGATCACACGCCACGAGATCGAAGCACCGCGAAAGAAGGAGATCAGCGCGCGCAGAGCGGCCCTGTCTTCGGGCGCCACGAGGCCGTTGGCCGCGGCACCGCCCACACCGGCAGTGGTGAGCGAAGAAAGAAGCGGCCGCTCAGAGACAGCGCAGAGCCTCGCCAAGTGACTGGGTAATCTCATCGATATCTCCCGCCCCCATGAGAACCAGCACATCGTCTTTCTTCAGAAAAGAAAGGATCCTCTCCTGCGCATTTTCCTTGGGCCCGACGAAAAACGACCGGCCATTGCGCTCCGTGACCGCGTCGCTCAGCTCCCGGCCGCCGGGGAGGTGAGCGACGTTCTTTTCGCGCACGGAAAAGGTCTCCACCACAAGGGCGAGATCGAACGCGGAGAGCGTGGCGGCAAGGCCATCGAGAAAGTGCGCTGTGCGCGTCCGCTGATGGGCCTGATAGACAGTGACCAGGCGCTGCCCGGGGTGAACGAGCCGGAGCGACTCCGAGACACAGGCGATCTCGCTCGGATGATGAGCATAGTCGCTGTAGAGGGTGATCGATCCGAAGCGGCCCCGCATTTCCATCCGGCGCGCAACTCCTTCAAAAGCCGGAAGCGTGCCGCGGATCTGCTCGAGCGCGCATCCCGCGCGGAGAGCGGCTGTCACGGCAGCCAGTGCATTGAGCACGTTGTGCCGCCCGGGACGGCTGATCCGGAGAGAACCGACCGAGTCGCCCCGAATCTGAAGATCAAACGTCGATCCGTCGCGATCGAACCTGAGATCGACCGCCCTGTAGACCGCCTTGGGGCTGAATCCGAATGTCAGGATTTCACCGGTAAAACTCTTGGCGAGTCGATCGAGATCGGGGATGGAGTCGCAGGCGATCAGGTCGCTCCCCTCACGGCAACGGCCGACGAAATCTCCGAAAGCGTCCCTGAGATCGTCGAGATCGCGGTAATAGTCGAGATGATCTTCCTCGATGTTTGTGATGATGGCCATGGAGGGGTCGAGATCGAGAAAGGACCTGGAGAACTCGCACGCTTCGACCACGAGGTGTTCTCCCGTCCCGCGGGCGCCCCCCACATCGCCCAGACAGGACGCGTCTCCACCGATCACGAAGGACGGATCGAGACCACACTGCCTGAGAAGAAAGGCCGTCATGGCCGCCACCGTGGTCTTGCCGTGTGTGCCGGCCACCGCGATCCCCAGATGATTCTCCATGATGCGGCCGAGCATTTCCGAGTATTTGAGCAAGGGGATCCCCCGCTCGACGCAGGCGCGCATCTCGGGATTCTGCGTGCTCACCGCGGCCGTGTGAACCGCCACATCGGCGCCTTGATCGACGTTGCTCGAATCTTGATGGGCGGCGATCCGAAATCCCTCCCGCGCCAGAGAATCGAAGATCGACGATCGCCGCGAGTCCGAACCGGTTACCAGGGCCTGCCCGTCGCGCAGGTATCTGGCCAGGGAGCTCATTCCCGCGCCACCGATGCCGACCATGTGAACGCGCAATCCTTGCGTTTGCATCAAATCCCTCTCCCCTCGAGATCCTGTTCGATCCGTTCGATGATCGCGCTCGTCGCCTGGAGTTTTCCCAGCCCGCGCGACGTGTCCCCCATGGTCTTGAGCCGCTGCTTGTCGCTGAGCAGATCGCCCACACTCCGACGAAAAGTATCCTCTCCGGCATCCTGCTCCTTGACGATCACGCCGGCGCCTGCTTTTTCCATGAGCCGCGCGTTTCTGTACTGGTGATCGTCCCTGTGCTGGTAGGGAACCATCACGGCCGGCAGGCCGCTGGCGCACGCCTCCGCCACGGTCATTCCCCCGGCGCGGCAGAGAAGCAGATCGGCGGCTCGATAGGCCTTGTCCATCTCGTGGCAGAAGGGAAGCACCCGCGCCGACACGCCCTTGTCGGCATAGAGGCTGCTGACCTCCTCGAAATCGTTCGCGCCCGCGATGTGAAGGATCTGGACCTCCTCGTGCAGCGCGTCGACATTGTCCAGAACGAACATGTTGAGCCTGAACGCGCCGAGACTGCCGCCGAAGACGAGCAGGGTGGGCCGATCAGGTTCGAGCCCGAAGTGCTCGCGCGCGTCGAGCGCCACGCTCTTCTGTCCTCGAATCGACTCGGAGAGCGGGCTTCCCGGTGCGGACGCACGCCGGCCGAGGCCGGCCGCGGCCTCGTCGTAATGGCAGAAGATGTGGCGCGCAAAATATTTGGTCGTTCGCGTGGCGCGGCCCGGGACCGCATTCTGCTCGAGCAGGTAGACGCGCACACCCGAGCGCAGCCCTGCCAGCACGGCAACGAGGGTGACGTACCCTCCCGTGCCCACGAGGACATGGGGTTTGAACTCCTTGATGAAACGCCGCGCTCCGCGCACCGCTTTCATCCAGCGGAGCGGTTTGAGGAGAGAGGGTCTCGATTTTTCATCGGGAAAGAGGGGGGCGGCTCTGAAACCGGAGGCATCGAGAAAGTCGTCCTCGATCTTGCGGCCCGACGTGAGGAAGCAGACCTCGCAGTCGTGCTCCTGTTTCTTCAGGGCATTCGCGAGATTGAGCGCAGGGCTGAGGTGGCCGCCTGTTCCGCCAGCAGCAAAGAGAATCCTCATCTGAGAAAGGCCCTCGGTAGGAACGGTTGAATCACGAGATCATTCTACGGGCGTTGAGATTCCACGCAAGAAGGAATCGTCCAAAGCCGATCGTTTCCGTACAACGAGCACTCTCAGCTTCCGTCGCTGGACGACGAGCGGAACGATCTTTCTCGCAGTCGCTGGGCTCGGTCGAGAAGTTCGTGGGCACTTCCTTTCAGGGCGATCTCGACGAGGTCGACTCCTCTCGGTTCTTTCTCTTCGATGGTGGTGGCGGCCGTTCGGCGGCCGTGATTCTGTCGACCCGAAGTGCCGGCTTTCTGTTCGTCATTCATTTCAAGCACTCCTTCTGGCACTGAATCCTATTGCGGAATCGAAAGATTGACGCCCACGGAAAGCACATCGGGATTGGAGATCTTGGTCCTGTTCGCATCATAGATCAGGCGCCACTTGCGAGTGGTGCCATAGTAGCGCTTGGAAATTCCGGCCAGGGTGTCGTTTTTTCTGACCTTGTGGCGGACCGCCCGATTGGATTGTTCCTTCGTCGTTTTCTTTGCGCCCTTGGCCGACGCGACGGTGGGGTTGGGCTTCTTGGGCACGCGGATCAACTGCCCCACCTTGAGACTTCTCGGTGTAACTCCCGGATTCGCGTTCTGAACACTGTCCCAGAATAGGGTCGAGCCGAAATACTTCTTGGCGATCGACGAATAGCTTTCACCTTCGCGCACCTTGTGCAGGATGTAGGCGCCGCGGACCGTCTGCGTCGAGGGCCGGCGGACCTTGGGATTTCCCTCGCTCCCGGGGTAGGACGCGGGCCCTTCGTCGAAATTGAAGTCGTCGCGCACCGGGGCGGACCCGGGCGGCGAAAGCCCCGAAATCGCCGGGGAAAGCCCCGAAATCGCCGGGGAAAGCCCCGAAATCGCCGGCGAAAGCCCCGAAATCGTATCATCGATTTCCACCGCTTCGGGAACTGGAAGCTCGGTGATCAGCGAAACGGATTCGTAGCCTTCGTTGTCCTCGTCGCACTCCATGTTTCCCATCGAGATGAAGAGGATCAACAGAATCACTACAGCCAGCGCAAAAAGCCCATAACGGTCAAGATCGGTCATTGTTCCCTCCCCAGGTCAACACATCTTTGAGTCGTTCCACCGAGTTCCTTACGAGAGCAGGCATCGGCTCTTCTTCGAATCGAGGCACCGGAAGATCAGGATACCTCGCGATACGCATGAATAGCCCCACACCCATCATGAGCGCCATCATCGACGAGCCTCCCGAACTGATGAAGGGGAGGGCGATACCCTTTGCGGGTGCGGCGCCGAGCACCACGGCGATGTTGGCAAGCGCCTGGGTCGAGATGAGCAGAAGGATTCCGAGGGCGAGTATGAACCCGAAACGGTTCTTGATGCCGAGAAGCACCTTCATGCCGTGATAGATCAGAAGGGTAAAAAGAACCACCACGCCCGTGGCGCCGAGAAAGCCGAGTTCCTCGCCGATGATCGAAAAGATGAAATCGCTCTCACAGAGCGGCACGTAGTAGAGCTTGGATAGGCCCGCGCCGAGACCGGTGCCGAGGACGCCGCCCGATCCGAGGGCGGTTATTCCCCGGGTCACCTGGTCGGAACCGCCCTGCTCGAAGAAGCTGACGAACCGGATGCGCACGTGGTCCATGTTGTTGAAAGCGAAGAGAAAGAGCAGCGGCGCGCACACCGACACGAGAACGGCGAAATGCACAATCCGCGCGCCGCCCACAACGAGAAGAAGCACTGCGAGTGATCCGAGAAGCGCGCAGGTCCCGAAATCGGGTTCCACAAGGATCAAGAGGCAGATCAGCGCCGTGGCGGCCACGGGCGGCAGAAAGCCGTGAAAGAAGGTCTGGATCTTCTCGCCCGATCGGACAACGAGGCTGGCGATGACGATCACCAGGCCGAGCTTGGCGAACTCCGAGGGCTGAACCATGAAGGCACCCACGCGAAACCAGCGCGAGGCACCGTTCAGGGTGCAACAGAATCCCTGGATCGGCAAGAGGACGAGCACGAGCAGGAGCGCGAAGAGGATCAGGATCTTGTTATGGTGGCGGGCCAGAATCCTGTAGTCGAACTTCATCATCAAAATCATGCCGGCCAGGGCGATGGCGATCTTGACCAGCTGCATGAAGAGCATACCCGCCTCGCCGGCCCCCGACCGGTTGCCCTTCACCGCGGTCGTCGAATAGACCATGACCAGCCCGACGCAGAGCAGGACCATGACGATGGTGAAGAAATACTTGGCCGACTTGTCCATATCGGCTCTTGATGTAAAAGCGTCCATGTCGGTCCTCTTCTTAAAACTATCTCAGCTTGATCGTTGCCAGGCCGATCACCGCCAGGATTCCGGCCACGATCCAAAACCGCACTGTCACCTTGGCCTCATGGTCTCCCTTGAACTGAAAATGGTGGTGCAAGGGCGCACAGGCGAAGATCCGCTTGCCGCCCCGGAGCCTGTAGGAGCCCACCTGGAGGATCACGGACAGAACCTCGATGACGAACACACCGCCCACGATAAAGAGCATCAGCTCCTGCCTGGCGGCCACGGCGATGAAACCGAGCAGCCCGCCGAGGGCGAGGGAACCGGTGTCTCCCATGAAGACCTTGGCCGGATGGCAGTTGAACCACAAGAATCCGGCCGATGCCCCCGCGATGGCGGCGCAAAAGATGGTCAATTCCGAACTCCCCTTGACGTAGAGGAGGTTCAGGTATTCGGCGTAGTTCACGTTCCCCACGAGATAGCAGACCACGGCCATGGCGGCCGAGGCGATCAGCACGCACCCGGCGGCCAATCCGTCAAGCCCGTCGGTGAGATTGACGGCATTGGAAAATCCGACCATGACGAAGAGAGTGACCAGGAAGGCCCCCACCCCGCCGATCACGCTCAGGTCGAGAACGAGATTCTTGAAGAAGGGAAAGTAGAGATTGAGCGCGTCCGGGCCGGTGGCGGCCACGAGAAACCGAAAAATCGCGAAGGAGAGCGCTGCCGACAGGGCGAACTGGAGAACGAACTTCCGTCGCGAGCTCAGCCCCTGCCGCTCGGTGTAGGTCAGCTTGATGAAATCGTCGATGAATCCCACGATACCGAATCCCACCGTGCACAGCATGCCGAGCTGGATGAAGGGATTGTCGAGCCGCGCGCAGAGAAGCGACGCACCCAGGATGGCGATGAGGATGATGAATCCTCCCATTGTGGGAACCGTTTCCTTGTGCTGGTGCAGGTCGCGCAGTTGGGGCGAATCGGATTTGGAGGCCTTCTCCTTGATCTCCCTCTCCTTCAGGAAAGCGATGATGCGCGGACCGACGAAAAGGCAGATCGCGAAGGCGACGATCGCCGCCAGTGCCGCCCGAAAGGAGACGTACCGGAAGACATTGAAGGGCGGAATCCACTCTTTCAGGGGATAGAGAAGGTGGTAAATCACGAGACTGATCCCGTCGAGTGCTGCGGCCGCTCATCGCGGCCGGAGTTTCTTTCCATCTGCGCCAGTTTTTCCATGACTCTCTCGAGTCCCATACCGCGCGATCCCTTGATGAGGATCGAATCGCCCTTCTTCACGAGAGCCGGAAGGGACGAGAGAGCCTTGCCAAGAGAATCGAAAGACTGAAGCGTGGAGGCGTCGACGCCCTTGCGGAGGGCGCCCTCCACGTAGTCGCCCGCCCGGTCACCCACGGCGACGACAAGATCGAAGCCGGCCGCCGCCAGCCGCGCACCCGTCCTGCGGTGCAGTTCGCGCGTGCGCTTGCCGAGCTCGAGCATGTCTCCGAGAAAAACGATCTTGCGTCCCGTGGTCGGGTAATCGGCAAAGGTCTTGATCGCCACCGCCACCGAGGCGGGATTGGCGTTGTACGCGTCGTTGACAACGAGGAGAGATCCCACGCGGCGCGGTTCGAGCCGCATCGGCGTTCCCCTGAACTCCTTCATCGCCGCGGTGATGGCCTCCGGATCGAGGCCGAGTTCGAGAGCAGACGCGAAGGCCGCCAGGCCGTTGTACACGTTGTGGACCCCCAAGAGAGGCAGCTCGACAGGCAGGCCGTCAACGTTGAAGGAGATCCCCCGAACAGTGACCGTGATCGCCGAGGCCGAGATATCGGCTGTTTTCCGGAAACCGAAAGTCACCACCTTGCCGGCCGCCCCCTCTTCGAGAGCCGCGGCGCGCATCTTTTCACAAAAAGGATCGTCGCTGTTGATCACCGCGGTCCCGCCGCGGCTCAGTCCGCGCAAGAGGTCGCCTTTCTCGCGGGCGATCCCCTCGACTGAGTTGAGTCCCGCCAGGTGAGACGGTGAGATGTTGGTGACCACGCCGATCCGGGGACGAGCCACATCGGTCAGTGTGCGGATTTCTCCCGGAGCGTTCGTGCCGATCTCGACCGCCGCGAAGCGCGTGGAAGGCGAGATCCTGAAAAGTGTGAGCGGCACGCCCACGAAGTTGTTGAAGGAGCGCTCGGAAAAGACCGTCTCCCCCGCCGAGGAGAGAACCGTGCCGAGCAGGTCCTTGGTCGTGGTCTTTCCGTTGGAGCCGGTGATCGCCAGGAGAGGGAGATCGAAGCGCCTCCTGTACCACCCTGCCAGGTCGAGCAGGGCTTCCTGCGTGTCGTCCACTGCCACGATCGGCAGGGGATCGCACCCGTTCGAGTCCTTGCCGGTCTGCGCCCAGAGCGCCGACCGGGCCACCATGAGAGCGGCCGCCCCCTTGCGGACCGCCTCGTCGGTGAAATCGTGGCCGTCGTACCTGTCCCCCCTGAGGGCGACGTAGATGTCGCCGGGGGAAAGTGTCCGGGTGTCGGACGACAATCCCGACACCCGGACTGAACTCTTGCCGCAACCGCCAAGTTTTCCCCGAACGGCTTGAGTTATTTCTTTTAGAGAGAGAGTTTCCATAATATTTCTCTGGCGACTTCTCTGTCGTCGAAGTCGATGATTCCCGTGTTGAGTTTCTGGTAGTCCTCGTGGCCCTTGCCCGCAATGACCACGATGTCGCCCCCGCGCGCCTGGCCGATGGCGATCTCGATCGCCTCGCGCCGGTCGGATTCGACGATCACGTCGGCGCCCTCGGCGCACCCCTGCAGAATGTGGCTGATGATCTTGTCCGGGTCCTCGCTGCGGGGATTGTCCGAGGTGATCACGGTCAGGTCGGACAGGGCCGTGGCTGCCTGCGCCATGAGGGGCCGCTTGAACGTGTCCCGGTCGCCGCCGCAGCCGAAGACGGTGATCAGCCGGCCCGCGGTCAGGGGACGAAGATTCTCGAGCAGTTTCCGGAGCGCGTCGTCGGTGTGCGCATAGTCGACGATCACGCGAAAGTCCTGGCCCGCCTCCACCGATTCGACGCGGCCGGCCACCATTCTCAGAACCTCCAGGCCGGCCTTGATCGACGAAAGCGGCACACCGAGAGCAAGGGCCGTCGCTGACGCGGCCAGCGCATTGTAGATGTTGTGCTGTCCAAGCAAGCGCGAACTGACATCGATCTCGCCCTGCGGCGTGTGCAGGATCATGGAGAATCCGTCGATGTCCTGCCGCCTGATCGTCCCCCTCACATCGGCCCTGTGGTCGAGGCCGTAGGTCAGTACCGGGCAAGGGCTCGATTCGATCATGAAGGGGCCGGCCTCGTCGTCGCAGTTGATCACCGCCGTGGCGGCCCCGTCGAGAGAGGCGAAAAGAAGCGCCTTCGCCTTGGCGTACTCTTCCATGTTGCGATGGTAGTCGAGGTGCTCGCGGCTCAGGTTTGTAAAGACCCCCACACGAAATCCGACCGCAGCGCACCGCGACTGAACGAGGGCGTGCGACGAAACCTCGATCACCGCCGCGTCCTGGTTCTCGTCGACCATGCGGGCGAGGAACTTCTGGATATCGACGGCGTCTGGTGTGGTCGTGTGCGCCCTGATCGACTCGTTGCCCACGAGGTGCCTGATCGTTCCCAAAAGGCCCGTGGAGCGCCCGTCCTGCTCGAGGATCGCGCGGACCATGTAGCTCGTCGTGGTCTTGCCGTTGGTGCCGGTGATTCCCACGCAGTCGAGCCGCTGAGAGGGATGGCCGTAGAAATAGGACGCGAGCAGCCCCTTGGCCCTGCGTTCGTTGCCGACCCGGACGAAGGGCACGGTCTCGCCGAGTTCGAGATCACGGTCCGCGACCACGGCCGCGGCTCCTCTCTCGATCGCCTCGGAGATGTAGTGGCTGCCATCTTCGTTCTCGCCGCGGACGGCGAAGAAGAGATCGCCCGTGCAGGTCGTTCTCGAGTCTGTGGAGAGGCCGGTCACCTCGATATCGGCATGCGACTCGACTCGCGCCGTCGGATCTCCGTTGACCAGTTCATTCAGTTTCATGGTGACCTCGAAACTCCTCAACAGTCTCCTGAGGGCCGGAATCTCAGCGACAAGCATCGCCGCCCCTCCTCTGGTCGGCGAGGACCAGTTCGTCGGAACGGATCCCGAAATGGGCCATTCCTTTCTCGAGGATCGCACCGACAGCGGGCGCCGACACGGTGCCGCCGTAGATCGAGCCCTTGGGTTCGTCGACCACGACGAGGGTCAGGATCGCGGGCCGATCAGCCGGCGCGAAACCGATAAACGATGCCGTGTGCTTCGAACGGTCGCTGTCTTTCTGAGCCGTTCCCGTTTTTCCCGCCACCCGGCAGTTTGTGATCCGCGCTTTTTTGCCCGTGCCCTCCTCGACAACCCGCTCGAGCATGCGTGTCACATCGAGGGCGGCCCTCTCCGTAAAGACGCGGCACGACGGGGTGCGGGGCGCTTCGATCACGTTGCCGTCCGGATCGGTGTAGGAATCGATGAGACGGGGCGGAATGTAAATACCTCCGTTGGCAAGAGTGAGAAACGCTGCCGCCATCTGGATCGGCGTGACCGCCACTTCGTAGCCGAAAGAAACCGACACGAGGGTATAGGTTCGGCTCCACTTCTCCAGGGGCGTCACGATACCGGGGGACTCCTCGGAAAAACGCATCACACCCGGCCTGCGGCCGAGTCCCATGAGCTTGAAGTGGTTCAAGATGGGCACGAAGGAGTCGCTGCCGCGGGGCGCGTCATCGGGCACCATGCGCATAGCGATCTTGGACATGCCGATGTTCGACGACTTGGCGATGACATCGGACGTCGAGAGGAGTCCGTAACTGTGGTCGTCGGTCACCGTGCGGCGGCCGACCCGCCACCGGCCGTTCTCACAGTCTATCTGCTCGTTGCGATCGACCACACCGGCATCGATGGCGAGAGCCATCATGAGCGGTTTGAAGCTCGAGCCAGGATTGTATTCCTCTTTGAAAGCGTTGTTGGTCCACCGATTCGGCTTTCCCACGCTCCGCTCGCCCGGATCGATGGCGGGGATCGACGCCGACGCCAGTATCCGGCCCGTACGGGCCTCGAGCACCACGGCGGCGGCCCAGTTGGGATCGTACTTTTCCTCCACTTTTTCCAGTTCCATCTCGACGAAGAGCTGGAAGGTGGAATCGACGGTCAGCTTGAGATCCCCGCCGGGCCGGCAGCGCGACGTCTTGGACGTCTCGCAGAAGATCTCCTGCTGGATCCCGTCCCGCCGAAAGTGGCGCGAACCCTTTTCACCGCGAAGGAAGGAGTCGGCAGCCGCCTCCATTCCGTATTCACCCCGGCCGTCGAAGTCGACCCAGCCAACGGTGTGTCCGAGAAGCCGGCCCTGCGGGTAGGTCCTCGTGTAGGACTCCTCGAGATGGACGCCGCGAAGAAACTTCCTGGTGTCCTTGTACTGATGGAATCTCTCGATCGTGGCCTGATCGACGATCTTCCGTTTGATGCAGAGGTAGGCGCCCGGATTCTGTTCGATCCTATCGCAGAGCTGCTGCTTGTCGAGACCGAGGAGGAGCGAGAGGATCTCGATAGTCTCCGACTTCTCACTCCGGATCTTCGTGTAAGGATTCTCTAATTCGTTTGTGGCGATATAGACATCGAGGCACGGGATCGAGGCGCTGAGCACCTTGTTGCCGCAGTCGATGATCCGTCCCCTCGGCGCGACGAGTTCTTCTGTTTTGGTCTGATAGCCCCTGGCTTCTTCGATGTGGTGGTCGCCATCGACGACCTGGATAAAGAACAACCGAACCTCGAGGATTGCAAAGGCGGTCAGGATCGCGATCAAGATCACGAATGCAAGTAGTCTGGCTCTTTGTAACATTGTCTTTCATCCTCGAGGCCTCAGCGAGGCAGGGCGCGCCTTGGGCCAAGGCGCGCCTTGGGCTAAGGCCGTGTTAACGGCGGCCAACAACCAGGAACATCGATGAGTCCTCCACGAAGAGTCTCTTCATCGAGATGTGCATCGAAAGGAGAGATGATCGTGAAATCCTCTGTGAGGGCTGTGCTGCGCAACGCGGCACTATTCAACAAAGACATTTTCATCCTCCGCTGCCGGAATCAGTTCCACGAGGGACCGATCGAATCCGTTCAGGTGCAAGACAATCTTCATCTCGATCGCCTTGCGCAAGAGGTAGGACGCCGCTGTTTTGCGTGCCACCTCCGAATCAAAGGCCAGGAGCTGATCGGAGAGCCGCCGCTGCGCGCACTCCAGCCTGGCGATTTCATAGCCCAGACGCACCTCGCTGTTCCGCATCCTGACCGTTAGAAGGGCCAGGAGACAGAGCGCTGTCAATGCCAGTGCCATCAGAGCTTTCATGAGCCAGTCCTTTTAGATCGTCCGCCGGGCTCTGCCGGCCCTTGGCCGGGCTCATTCAACAGCCCCTTGCGGGCGACTCTCATCCGCGCGCTGCGACTCCGCCGGTTACGGCGGACCTCGGCGGCCGTGGGTCTGATGATCCCCCCACCGATGATGGTCAGATCGCCCGCAGCCTTGCGCGCTTTGAGGAATTCTTTGACAATGCGATCCTCGCCGCTGTGGAACGCCACGACCGCCAACCGGCCTCCGCACTTGAGGAGACGCATAGCGGACTCGAGTCCCTCGCCGAGGCGTTTCAACTCCTCGTTGACCCGCATCCGCACGCCCTGAAAAGCTCGGGTCGCCGGATGAATCCTGCCACCCCGCCGCTTGTAGACGCCCTCGATCAACTCTCTGAGATCGGAGGTACTGAGCAGAGGGCGCTTCCGGCGCTCGTCGAGGATCGCGTTGACGATCGCCTTGGCACGGGGCTCTTCGCCCAGAACTTTCACAGCGTGCATCAGCTCGTCACGGTTCGCCTTGTTGACGAACTCCTCGGCGGTGACAGCGCTGTTCGGATTCATCCTCATATCGAGCGGTCCGTCATGCTTGATCGAAAAGCCGCGCTCGGGACGATCGAGCTGCAGGCTCGACAATCCCAGGTCGAAGAGGACTCCATCGACGCGGCCTTCGTGACTCGCAAAAATGTGGGCGGCGTCGGCAAAATTCCCCTGCTCGACGAAGATTCTCTCTCCGAAGGCGGAGAGATTCTCCTTCGCGATTTCCAGAATCTCAGGGTCTTGATCCAGTCCGAGGAGAATGCCATCGGGAGATGATTTCTCGAGGATGGCTTTTGCGTGGCCGCCGGCGCCAAGCGTGAGGTCGACGTAGACTCCGCCGCTCTGGGGCGCGAGGCTATCGAGAACCTCGTCGACGAGAACAGGCTGGTGAACGTCAATTTTCCTATCCTTCACGGATCATGCCCCGGACGGTCGTAGGTACCACGCGCTTTTTGAAAGAGATCCCCACGAGGGGAACGGCTTATCTCAGTATTTCCTCTGCAACGGACTCGTAGTCCTGCTCATTGTCGTCGTTGAAGGCCTGCCACTCCCGGGCGCTCCAGATCTCGATCCTGTTCTTGACCCCCACGAAGACCAGGTCCTTGTCGTCGCCGAAACGGCGTCTCAAGTGCTCGGGTATAAGAAAGCGACCCACTGAATCAGGCACCACTTCTTCGGCATTGCCGAAAAAGATGCGGTCGAATTTTCTGGCTCCGGCCGTGATGGGAACGTCCGCCATGCGGCGTTCCCTTTCGAGCCACCCCTCGACGGTGAAAAGAAAGAGACATTTTTCGAGGCCGAGGGTAATATGGAGGGTTTCCGCGGTGCTGACGCGCTGGATCTGCTTCAAGATCTTCTTCGGAATCTTGATCCGAAACTTGGCATCCAGCTTACTTTGACATTGTCCGATAAACATGACCAACACCACTTTTTCCCAATTTGAACCTCGAGTGCCCACTTAATCACCTTTTCGACCACTTTTCAAGTAGTATGCGCCCCATTTTGGAAATAATGGTTTGAATTTCGGTAATTACTGATAACAAAAACCTAAGGTCGAACCGGCTCAGAATTCAATCGGGAAATTTTCCCCACGAACACCCCCTCAGAGTCGACGTCTGATAAGAGCGATGCCTAGTAGGATCGGGATGAATTTTCTCTCGCCAAGGCGCAGAGACCGCCAAGTTTGAGGAAGGATTCTAGGCTAAAAGATATGTGGAGAGAGAGGCCGGAAGCCTGCCTTAGCCTCAGGAGAGTTTTTCCGAGATACGCATGCGATGAGAAAAGATGGCATTGAGGTGGTTTGCTTGGCGGTCTCTGCGCCTTGGCGAGAGTCTGCTTTTTGTACACCCAGGCCACTGAAAAGAGTCAAGGTCTCTTCAAGGTGTTTCTAAGGAAGCTTCGGTGCCGGTCGCGTCCGGAATGGCGGGTTCCTCGAGATCTTTCTCGAGGCGGGTCAGGTCGAAGTCGTCAGTGAGTTCGGCTTTGAGCAGGGTGGACAGTTTTTCCTTGAGCGAGGCGATCTTCTCCGTATCGAGGAGCGGCACTTCCACGTCGAAGGTCGGCTCGCCCCGCCGGCGCTGGACGCGCATCACGTCCCTGTCTTCGACAGTGACGAAATCAACGAGGCGCAGGTAGCGCTTGCGGATCAGTACGAGGCCGATCAGGTAGGCCATCGACACGAAAGCCCCCCCCCCGTGGGAGACCATCTTGAAGAAAAGCTCGCGCAGCACGCCGAAGTCGACGATCTTCCGGCTCTCCAGATCCTTCTCGACCATTTTTGTTCGCCAGAAGATCGCGTCGTCGTGATCTTCCGGTTTGAAACACTCGATGCAGAGATCGTCGCGAAGGACCTCGGCCTCATCGAGCTTCAGCAGCGAATAGTAGGGATCTCCCGCCGTGAAGCTATAGGCGCAGGTACCGCACTGTTCCTTCCCAGGATTGATTTTCCATTCCATACTTGTCTGTCCTGCCGCGCATTGTGCTGGAGCGCACTGCGCTTTGTTGCAATTTCAAATGTCTCCGGGACAAAACAATGAAATCAGAATCGCTGCCGATCTTCAACTTCTAAAGGGGCGCGCGCCTTTTTTGCCTGCCTCGTTGCACCGACGCCCGTCCTGGTATAATCTGAGTGAGCGCGGTACGGCCGGAACTCCGAGTTTAAAGGCCGTTAAAAACGCCTCCAGGCAGGATCATAGTCCATGAAACCCAACGATTTCGTCCACCTCCACGTTCACAGCCACTACTCGGCCCTCGATGGATCGATCACCGTGCCCAACCTGGTAAAGAAGGCCCGGGACTACGGCATGAAGGCTCTCGCGCTGACCGACCACGGGACCCTGTCGGGCCTCCTCGAGTTTTATCGCACGGCGCATTCCGGCGACGACCCGATCAAACCGATCCTCGGCATGGAAGCTTACCTCGCTGAAACGTCGCGCCTGGTCAAGCAGATCGACGGACGGCCGTCGCGCATCTACCACCTGACGCTCCTCGCCAGGAACAACAAGGGCTACAAGAACCTGATAAAGCTCTCCTCGGGAGGCCATATCGACGGTTTTTACCGCAAACCGCGCATCGATCTCGATCTCCTGGCCGATCATTCCGAGGGCTTGATCGCCCTGTCAGGATGCCTCAGCGGCCGTGTGGCGCGCGCCCTTCTCTATGAGGAAGACGATTCTGCCGAACGATTCTGCGTCCGCTGCCGCGAGATCCTTGGAAGTGAAAATTTCTTCATCGAGATCATGAAGAACGGCCTCGACGAACAGGAGAAGGCCAACTCCAGGCTGATCGACCTGGCGCGGCGCCTCGATCTGCCACTGGTGGCCACGAACGACGTGCATTATCTCGAGCAGGCCGATTCCCTGGTCCAGGAGGTGCTGGTCTGTATCCAGCGCGGCCAGACGCTCGATGACGAGAAACGCCAGCGCATGGGGACCGACCAGTTCTATTTCCGGTCGGGAGAGGAGATGATCGCTCTCTTCGGGGACTATCCCGAGGCGGTGGAAAACACGGCCCTCATCGCCGAACGCTGTGCGTGCGAACTCGAATTCGGTGAATATCACATTCCCGATTTCGAGACCGACAATGGCGAACCGCCGAGCGACATGCTGGAGAGGCTCTGTCTCAAAGGGCTCAAGGATCGATACGACGCTCTCGACGCGGACATCATGAACCGGCTCGAGTCGGAACTGAGCGTGATCAATCAGATGGGATTCGCCTCCTACTTTCTGATCGTCTGGGACTTCATCCGCTTCGCCCGCGAGAACGACATTCCCGTGGGGCCGGGACGCGGTTCGGCCGCCGGATCGCTGGTCGCCTACTCGCTCGATATCACCCAGCTCGATCCGTTGAGGTACGACCTGCTCTTCGAGCGATTCCTGAACTCCTCCAGGGTGTCGATGCCCGACATCGACATCGACTTCTGCATCAAGGGGCGGGAAAAAGTCGTCGACTACGTGCGCGAGAAGTACGGCCACGAGAATGTCTGCCAGATCGTGACCTTTGGAACACTGGCCGCCAAGGCCGCGCTGCGCGACGCCGGGCGGGTCCTCGATATCGATCTGCCCACCGTCGACATGGTGGCCAAGAAGATCCCCCCCATGAAGCCGCCCGGCGAAAAACGCTCGCTTCTCGAAGTCACCCGCGAGGCGGATCCCACACTCAAGGAGATGTACGCCAACGAGGAGCGGATCAAGAAGTGGTTCGATATCTCTCTCAAGATAGAAGGACTGAATCGCCATCCATCGACGCACGCCGCCGGGGTGGTCATCACCGACAGACCGCTCACCGAATACGTGCCGCTCTGCCGCGTGAAGGACGAAATCAACACCCAGTTCCAGATGGGCGAGCTCGAGGATATCGGCCTTCTCAAGATGGATTTCCTGGGGCTCAAGAACCTCACCGTCATCGACAAGGCGCTCGACACGATCGAAAAGACGACCGGAGAGCGGCTCGATCTCGACACGCTCCCCCTCGACGACCGCAACACGTACGAGCTTCTCCAGTCGGGAAAGGCCAAGGGGATCTTCCAGCTCGAGTCGTCGGAGGGTATGAGCAATCTGCTCGTCAAGCTCGGGCCGGACTGCTTCGAGGACATCATCGCCCTCCTTGCGCTTTACAGGCCCGGCCCCCTGGGCAGCGGCATGGTCGATCTCTACGTGGAACGTAAGCACGGCCGGCAAGATGTGGAAATGCTTCACGACATGCTCTCCGAGATTCTCGAGGAGACCTATGGCGTCATCGTCTATCAGGAACAGGTCATGCGCATCGCCAACGTGCTCGCCAATTTCTCCCTCAACGACGCCGACATGCTCAGGAAAGCGATGGGCAAGAAGAAGCGCGACGTGATGCTCAAGTTCCGCAAGGATTTCATCAACGGCGCGACTGCAAACGGCGTGAAGAGCAAGGACGCCGGAGATATCTTCGATAAGATCGAGTATTTCGCGGACTACGGCTTCAACAAGTCCCATTCGGCGGCCTATGCGCTCATCACTTACCGTACGGCCTATCTCAAAGCCAACTACCCCCTCCAATACATGTCGGCGCTCATGTCGTGCGACACGTCCAACTCGGACAAGATCGCCGAGTCTGTCGAGGAGTGCGACCGCATGGGGATCAAGGTTCTGATCCCCGATTTCAACGAGAGCATGCCCGACTTCAGCATCGCGGGGGAGTCGATCCGGTTCGGCCTGAACGCGATCAAGGGGCTCGGCGAAAAAACATCCGAGGCGATCGTCGTTGCCAGGAAGGCCGAGGGCGGTTTCAAGAGCCTCGCCCACATGCTCGAACATGTCGACCTGTCGACGATGAACAAGCTCGGTCTGGAGACGCTGATCAAATCGGGAGCCTTCGACTCGACCGAAATCAACAGAGCGTCCTACTTCGATGCGGTCGAGAAATTCCTGACCACGGCCGTCGGATTGCAGCGTGACAGGCGCAATGGGCAAGCGTCCCTCTTCGGGGGGGGCGGCAGCGATGACGGCTTGGGCACCTTCACTCAGACCCTCGATGAATGGGACGAGACTTTCAAGCTCGCCTGCGAAAAGGAAGCGCTCGGCTTTGTGCTCTCTTCCAATCCGCTCAAACAGTATGCGCCCCTCTTGAGACGGCTCGCACCCTACGGCCCAGAGGATCTGGCGAAATATGACGAGGGAGCGCAAACGCTCCTGGCCGGCACCCTCGAACAGCACCGGGTTACTACAGTCAAGAAGGGACGCAACGCGGGCAAGAGCATCTCGCTTTTCAAGATTCGCACCATCGGGGGTTTTGTGTCCGCTGTGCTCTTCTCGGAAGCCAAGGAAAAATACGATCACCTCATCCAGGAAGACAGGGTTCTTTTCTTCACCGGCACGGTCGACCAATCCCGCGACCAGGCCAACGTCAAGGTTTCCGAGATCCAGACCATGGACGAAGCGCTCAGGGGGCGCTGGTCGGCATTCCTGCTGCGCCTCGGCAGCGCGGACGAAATCGTGCCCGAACGGATCGAAGAGATCAGGGAGATCTGCCGTCTTCACCCGGGCGATTTCGATCTTTTGCTTTTCTTCAATGGGAAAGGACGGCGGGGCTACACCATCCAGGCGGGCAACCAGTTCGGGATCGCGCCGACTCTGGCCGCGCTTGTCGAACTGGAGCGTGTCGTCGGTCCGGACAATGTTGAGATTCGCTGAGAGACTGCAGGTCGGAGACGGCAAGGTTTATTAAAAAAGCCCATCTCCTCAAGGGGATGGGCTTTAATTTTTTAGTGAGGTGCGCCGCCACTCTTGGCGCTTACTCCTTCTCCTTCTTTTTCTTCTTTTTCTCCTTCTTGCCGGTCTCCACCACAGGGGGCTTGTAGGTGACCAGTTCGAAGATGGCGCGCTTGCCGTCGTCTCCGAGCCTGTTCGTGCCGAGGCGCAGGATGCGCGTGTAGCCGCCGTTGCGGTCCGCGAAGGACGGGCCGATCTCGTCGAAGAGCTTCTTGAGGAGAGTCTTGTCCTGGATATCCCGGGCCGCTCTGCGCACGTTGTGAAGAGTCTTGACCTTGGCGAGGGTGATCAGTTTCTCCGCGAAAGGTCTGTACTCCTTGGCCTTCGCCAAGGTGGTCACGATCCTGCCGTGCAAGAAGAGGGCGGAGATCAGATTTCTTTTCAGTGCGGTCCTGTGGGCCGTGTTTCTGCCGAGACGGCGCCCGCGTACTTTATGTCTCATTATTGACCTTTCATGATGCCGGCTATATCCATCCCCAGGGTCAAGCCGAGGTCGGAAAGCTTCTTCTTGATTTCCTTCAGGGATGTTTTTCCAAAGTTTCTCAATTTCATCAGGTCCGACTCGGAGTTGGCCACCAGGTCGGCAACCGCGACGAGACTGATCGAGTCGAGACAGTTCCGCGCCCGCACGGAAAGATCAAGTTCGTCGATCGGCTGAGAAAGGCACTCGATGAGCTTGGAGTGCTTCTTTTCTTCCTCCTCGGCCTCGGTCTCGGTTTTCTCCGGAATGGGGATATCACGGCTCATCCTGTCATAGAGAACGAAAGGATTGAGGTGCTTGCGGTAGATCTTCGATCCTTCCACGAGAGCGTCCTCGGGAGTGACCGTTCCGTCGGTCCAGAGCTCGAGGGTCAGCTTGTCATAGTTGGTGATCTTTCCCACCCGCGTATCTTCGATGGCGTAACGCACCCTGCTGACGGGAGAGAAATTGGAGTCGATGTAGATGACGCCGATCTCCTTCTCCTCGTCCTCGTTCTCCTCGG
>CAYXGI010000068.1:0-24919 GCA_964464495.1 uncultured Phycisphaerales bacterium | reverse complement strand
TTTTGATAAGGACCGTTTAGGGAAACATTATGGAAATCAGAAACTTCGGTTCCTTTTTATCGAATGTTCCGGTTCCTTCCCTCACTGACATCCAGATCAAATCGTACGAAGAATTTCTCCAACCCGATCTCCCTTTCAATCGGAGAGCCGACCAGGGGCTGGAAGCGATTCTGAGGGAGACCTTCCCGATTCATTCGTACGACAAGACCATGGCCCTCGAATACATGGGCTATGAGCTGGGTCATCCGCGCTACACTCCGGAGGAGTGCAAGATCCTCGGTTTGACCTACGGGATGCCCTTCAAGATCCTGGTGAGGCTCGACAAGCCCGATCCGGCCGAGGAATGGGTTTTCCTCGGCGAGGTGCCGATCATGATCGGCGGGGGCGAGTTCATCATCAACGGATCGGAGAGGGTGATCGTCAGCCAGCTTCACCGCTCGCCGGGCGTCGACTTCTCCGTCGAGATCCACACGAGCGAGAAAAAGCTGCATTCCTGCTGGATCATCCCCCAGCGGGGATCGTGGATCGAGCTTTCCGTCTCCAAGAAGGACATTCTCCAGATCAAGATCGATCAGAGCGGAAAGTTTCCGGCCATCCTTTTCGTGCGCGCCCTTTCCGATAAATACTCGACCAACGAGGCGCTGATTTCTCTTTTCTACAGCACGAAGAAGGTCAAGATTCGCGGCCTCAAGAGCGCTGAGAATGCCCTCACCGGCAAGCACAGCGTCTCCGATGTGGTCGAGACCAAGACGGGTGAGATCCTTGTGCCCTCGGGCGGCCTGATCACTTCCGAGATCATTCCCACCATCATCGAGGCGGGCATCAAGGACGTGAATATCATCGAATCGGTGGAAGATCCTCTCATCCTCAAGACGATCATGGAGGACGAGACGAACTCCCACGAGAACGCCCTCCTCCGGATCTACCAGAGGCTTCGTCCGGGCAATCCGCCTCATCTCGAAAAAGCGCGCGCCCTCTTCGAGGAGCGGTTTTTCGACTCGGCCCGCTACCGTCTCGGACCTGTCGGGCGCTTCCGCATCAACCGCAAATACCAGCAAAACGTATCCGAATCGATCATGACCCTCACCCCCGAGGACATTATCAATTCGATTAGATACATCATCGAACTGCGCCAGGGGAGCGGCGAAGTGGACGACATCGACCATCTCGGCAACAGGCGCGTGCGCACGATCAGCGAACTGGCGGCTGACGAGTTCAGAAAGGGATTCCTCAAGCTGCGTCGCACCGCCCAGGAGCGCATGAACCTGGAGCAGATCCAGACCATGACGCCGCGGGCGCTGATCAATTCCAAAACCATCTCGTCGGCGATCGACTACTTCTTCGGCCGCGGCGAGCTCTCCCAGGTGGTCGACCAGACCAACCCGCTGTCGCAGCTCACCCACGAACGCCGCCTCTCGGCTTTAGGCCCTGGCGGTCTCAACCGGAAGCGCGCCGGTTTCGAGGTGCGCGACGTGCACATCAGCCACTACGGCCGGATCTGCCCGATCGAAACCCCTGAAGGGACCAACATCGGACTCATCGCTTCCCTTTCGATTTACGCATCCCTCGACGAGTATGGTTTCCTTGTGACACCTTATCGCGAGGTCAAAGCCGGAAAGCTCACCGAGGGCATTCGGTGCATGCGCGCCGACGAGGAGTACTCCGAGGTGCTCGCCCCGGCCGATACAACGATCGACGACAAAAAACGGATCTCCGAAGACATCGTACTCGCCCGCGTGAAGGGCGAGACCACGGAGGTCGGCCCCACCGATGTGGGATACTTCGATATCGCCCCGCAGCAGCTGGTGGGCGTGTCGGCAAGCCTCATTCCGTTCCTCGAGCATGACGACGCCAACCGGGCACTCATGGGATCCAACATGCAGCGCCAGGCTGTCCCTCTGATCAAGACCGAGCCGCCGATCGTCGCCACGGGAATGGAAAAGGAAGTGGCCCGGAACTCAGGCATGGTCATGATAGCTCAGAACTCCGGAGCGGTGACCCACGTCGACGCCACGCAGATCGTCATCGACGACGAGGTCCACAGGCTGAGAAAATTCTCAGGACTCAACGAGAAGACCTGTCTCAACCAGAAGCCGATCGTCGCCCTCGGTGACACGGTCAACAAGGGCGACGTTATCGCCGACGGGGCCGCCACGCACCAGGGCGAGCTGGCCCTCGGACGCAACGTGTTCGCCGGCTTCATGATCTGGGACGGCTACAACTTCGAGGATGCCCTGATCGTGTCCGAGCGTCTCGTCAAGGATGACGCCTACACGTCGATCCACATCAACCAGTTCGAGATCGAGATCCGCGAGACCAAGCTCGGCCGCGAGGAGTTCACACGCGACATTCCCAACGTTTCCGAGAAAGCTTTGCAGAATCTCGACGAGTACGGAATCGTCAAGATCGGCACCAAGGTCACGCACGGGGATATTCTCGTGGGAAAGGTCTCGCCCAAATCGAAGAGCGAACTGACCCCCGAAGAAAAGCTTCTCCACGCCATCTTCGGCAAGGCGGGCGAGGACGTCAAAAACGATTCTCTCGAAGTGCCCTCCGGCACGGAAGGAATCGTGATCGATGCCCAGAAGTTCTCGCGCAACATCGACACGTCCGAGGAGCAGAGCGCCAAGAACCTGATGGCGATCCGCAAGGCCGAGAAGGAATACGTCTCATTCATTCGCACCGAAACAAAGAAGCTCTTTGCCGTCGTGGCCGAACTCTATGACGGAAAGATCAAGGACGACGTGACGAACAGGATCCTCAAGCACGATCCCGAGGCCGACTCATCTGAGCTGAAGAGACAGATCGAGATCATCCGCAAGGCGTGCATGGAGAACTATCGCAAGGGTAAGGGCGAGAAGCTCTACAAGGCGTTCAAGTATCACGCCGACCGGATCGAGATGCGCGAGAACGAGAAGAACAAACTCGTCAACAAGCTCTCGAGGGGCGACGAGCTCCCCACGGGCGTGCTCGAGCTGGTCAAGGTCTTCATCGCCACCAAGCGGACCCTCTCGGTGGGCGACAAGATGGCCGGACGGCACGGTAACAAGGGTGTGATCTCCAAGATCCTGCCCGAGGAGGACATGCCCTTCCTCGCCGACGGGTTGCCTGTCGATATCCTTCTCAATCCTCTCGGCGTACCCTCCCGTATGAATGTGGGCCAGATCTTCGAAGCCCACCTCGGCTGGGCGGCCAAGAAACTCGGCTTCCAGGCGGTCACGCCCGTCTTCGACGGGGCGACGGAGGAGGAGATCCACGACTGCCTCGTCGAAGCGCAGCTTCCCATTGACGGCAAGGCGATTCTCCACGACGGACGGACCGGCGAACCCTTCGACCAGACGGTGACCGTCGGTTACATGTACATGCTCAAGCTCCACCACCTCGTCGACGACAAGGTGCACGCCCGCGCCACGGGCCCATACTCCCTGATCACCCAGCAGCCGCTCGGCGGCAAGGCGCGCTTCGGCGGCCAGCGTTTCGGCGAGATGGAAGTCTGGGCTCTCGAGGCGTACGGCGCGGCCAACATTCTTCAGGAACTCCTCACTGTCAAGTCGGACGATGTGGAGGGACGCACCAAGATTTACGAATCGATGGTGAAGGGAACCAATGTGCTGGAGCCTGGAACCCCGGTCTCGTTCGACGTGCTCACCAACGAGATCAAGGGGCTGGCCCTGAACATGGAGTTGCACAAGAAAAAGAGGCTCTAGGCCGGTGTGCGGCTCGGGACGCAACGGTTGTCCCGCAGAGTCGGTCGTGTCGGCCGCCTCGCGCCCTGAACCGGTCAGCTGATTTCACGCAGGAGTGCTTTTATGGTTCTGGATACGATGACCCGTAGATTGAACGACTACGCCTATGTCACGATCCGGCTCGCTTCGCCCGAGGACATCCGCGGATGGTCCTTCGGCGAGGTCAAAAAGCCTGAGACGATCAACTACCGCACCTATCGGCCTGAAAAAGACGGGCTCTTCTGCGAGAAAATTTTCGGTCCCACCAAGGACTGGGAATGTTTCTGCGGAAAATACAAGGGTATCAAGCACAAGAACATCGTCTGCGACCGCTGCGGTGTGCAGGTGACCCACTCCAAGGTCCGGCGCAAGAGGATGGGCCACATAAACCTTGCCGCGTCGGTGGCCCACATCTGGTTTTTCAAGGCGATGCCCTCTCGTATCGGCAACCTGCTCGACATCAAGGTGTCGTCTCTCGACAAGGTGGTCTATTTTCAGGAATATATAGTCCTCGACATCGGGAACTCGCCCCTGAACCCCTTTCAACTCCTCACCGAGGACGAGTATCGCAAGCTCAACCAGGAGGGATACAAGTTCGAGGCCGAGATGGGCGCCGAGGCGGTCAAGATCCTCCTGTCGAGCATGGACCTCGATGAGGTGTCCGCCGAGCTCCGCGAGGAACTCACCACGACCCGTTCCAAGCAGAGAAAGCGCGACATCATCAAACGGCTGCGGACCGTGGAGATGCTCATCGAGTCGCCCAACAATCCGGAATGGATGATTCTCGATGTCATTCCCGTGATCCCGCCCGATTTACGGCCCCTCGTTCTTCTCGAGAGCGGCAACTTCGCCACCTCCGACCTCAACGACCTCTACCGGAGGCTGATCAACAGGAACAACCGCCTGAAAAAACTCCTCGACCTCAACGCCCCCGACGTGATCATCCGCAACGAGAAGCGCATGCTGCAGCAGTCGGTCGACGCGCTCTTCGACAACGGCCGCTGCCGCCGCCCCGTGCTCGGCGCGTCGAACAGGCCGCTCAAGTCGCTCACCGACATGATCAAGGGCAAGCAGGGCCGCTTCCGCGAGAACCTGCTCGGCAAGCGCGTCGACTACTCGGCTCGCTCGGTGATCGTCGTGGGGCCCGAGCTCAAGCTGCATCAGTGCGGACTTCCCAAGAAGGTCGCCCTCGAGCTCTTTCAACCTTTCATCATCAGGCGGCTCAAGGAGCTCGGCTACGCCGACACGATCAAAAGCGCCAAGAAGATGCTCGAGAGGAAGGACGACGAGGTCTGGGACATTCTTGAAGAGGTCATCCAGAACCATCCGGTCCTTCTCAACCGCGCACCCACTCTTCACAGGATGGGAATCCAGGCTTTCGAGCCGATTCTGATCGAGGGAAACGCGATCAAGATTCACCCTCTCGTCTGTTCGGCCTTCAATGCGGACTTCGACGGCGACCAGATGGCGGTCCATCTGCCCCTCAGCTTCGAGGCGCAGATCGAGGCGTCGACCCTGATGCTCGCCACCAACAATATCTTTTCGCCCGCCCACGGAAACCCGTCGGTCACGCCGTCGCAGGACATCGTGCTCGGCTGCTTCTACCTGACCACGGAAAAGGACGGCGAGAAGGGGAACGGCATGTGCTTCACCGGACCTGTCGAGGTCTTTCGCGCCTTCGACGACGGCAAGGTGGGAGCCCATGCCCGTATCCGCGTCAGGCTGCCCGAGGGCCGGACCGTGGTCCACAAGGAGGGTGAGACGGTGTCGTCCCACACGCCGATCGACACCACGGTGGGGCGCGTCGTGTTCAATGATATTCTCGAAGAGACGATGCCCTTCTACAACCTGATGCTGAACAAGAAAGAGCTCAACAGAATCATCATGGACTACTACAAGCTGAAAGGCTGGCAGGAGACCGTGAAGTTTCTCGACAGGCTCAAGGATCTCGGATTCGCCTCGGCCACCAGGTCGGGAATGTCCTTCTCGTCGGCCGACCTCAGCGTTCCGCCAGAGAAGCAGGAGATCATCGACAAGATCCAGGCTCAGGTGGAAAAGCTCCGCAAACTCTTCCAGAAGGGAATCATCACCGAGGGCGAGCGCTACAACCAGGTGATCGACCTCTGGACCCATGCGCGCGAAGAGGTGGGGCACGCCATGCTCGAGGTCATGGCCAACGACATCCGGGACGGCAGACCATACCTGAACCCGATCTACATCATGCAGGTCTCGGGCGCGCGAGGTTCGATCGAGCAGGTTCGCCAGCTCGCCGGGATGCGCGGCCTCATGGCCAAGCCGTCGGGCGAGATCATCGAAACGCCCATCAAGGCCAACTTTCGCGAAGGCCTCAAAGTGCTCGAGTACTTCTCGTCCACACACGGCGCGCGCAAGGGGCTGGCCGATACCGCTCTCAAGACCGCCGACTCGGGATACTTGACGAGGAAGCTCGCCGATGTGGCCCAGAGCGTGGTCGTCACCGAGCCCGACTGCGGCACGATCAACGGCATTCCCAAGAGCGCCGTCATGTTCCGCGACAAGGTGGAGGTGCCGCTCTCGCAGCAGATCACGGGGCGCATCGCGCGTGACTCGATCGTCGACGTGGTGACCGATGAGGTGGTTGTGCGCGAGAACGAGCTGATCACCAAAGAGATCGCCGTGAAGATCGAGTCCCTCGGTTACGAGAAGGTCCGCGTGCGCTCGCCGCTCACATGCGAGTCGTCGATGGGCTGCTGCACCAGGTGCTACGGCATGGACCTCTCCCGCGGAAAGCTCGTCGAGATCGGGCTCGCTGTCGGCATCATCGGCGCCCAGTCGATCGGTGAGCCGGGCACGCAGCTCACGATGCGGACCTTCCACATCGGCGGCACGGCGAGCCGCGCCCTCGAGGTCTCCGAGATCGTGGCCAAGCGCGAAGGACGGGTCCGGTTCTCGAGGCTCAAGGTGGTCGAGAACAGGGACAAGGAACTGGTCGTTCTCGACCGGAACGGCGAACTCGTTCTCGTCGACCAGAAAGGCCGCGAGATCGACCACTACGCCGTGCCTCTCGGCGCTCTCATCAAGGTCAAGGAGGACGCCAAGGTCAAGCCGAACCAGGTTCTGGCAAGCTGGGACCCTCACAACATTCCGATCTTCGCCGACCGGAACGGAATCATCCGATTCGAGGATATCGTCGACGGCAAGACGATGAAGGAAGAAAAGGACAAGGGCGGCGTGATTCGTAAGATGATCATCGAGCACAAGGGAGACCTTCACCCCCAGATCGTGATCGAGGACTCGAACGGCACACCCCTGATCTACTACCCGATCCCGGAACGCGCTTACATCGAGGTTGACGACGGCGAGGATGTCAAGGCCGGAACGCTCGTCGCCAAGACACCGCGCGAGATGGGTGGAACCCAGGATATTACCGGCGGCCTGCCCAGGGTGACGGAGATCTTCGAGGCCCGCAAGCCGAAGGAACCGGCCATCATGGCCGAGATCGACGGTGTGGTCGAGCTCGTTCGCGAGCCGAAGAAGGGCAAGCGCACCATTCTGGTCAAGAACGAGAGCGGCATGGTGCACGAGCACCTCGTTCCCCACGGCCGCCACCTCCGGGTACAGAGCGGCGACTATGTCAAGGCGGGCACGCCGCTCATCGAAGGGCCGCTCATTCCCCATGACATCCTGCGCATCAACGGCGAGGAAGCGCTCGAGGAGTATCTCCTCCGCGAGGTGCAGACCGTTTACCGGTCCCAGGGTGTGACCCTCGACGACAAGCACGTGGAGATCATCGTGGCTCAGATGCTCAAGAAGATTACCGTCAACGACCCCGGCGACAGCGATCTTCTGCCCGGTTCGCCCGTGAACAAGCATCTTTTTCGCGAGATCAACAAGGATCTGATCAAGCAGAAGAAGAAACCCTCCACGGCGGAACCTCTTCTTCTCGGTATCACCAAGGCGTCGCTGCAGAGCGACTCGATGATCTCGGCCGCCTCCTTCCAGGAGACGACAAAGGTTCTCACCGAGGCGGCGCTCTCGGGCAAGCGCGACAACCTGCTCGGTCTCAAGGAGAATGTCATCCTCGGCCACATGGTGCCGACAGGGACCGGTTTCAAGAGCTACCACATGACCAAGGTGGGCAAGGCCGCTTCCGATCTGAGCTCCAAAGGGAACGATGCGGACGTGGAAACCGTGGAAGAGGAAAAAGGCGCCGGGGGAGCGATCTAGCGATCGCAAATCGGGCGATCTAGCGATCGCAAATCGGGCGATCTATCGATCGCAAATCGGGCGATCTATCGATCGCAGGTTTTGACAGACAAAAATCCCGCGGGTCGAGGAGATTATCTCCTTGATCGGATATAGAGAAGGCTTATACTATTTGGCCTTTTACGTTGAAAAAGACCGCTTCCCGGGAAGAGCACCCCTCAGGGGCTGTTCAACCATAGTATTTGGACGGAGTTATAGATGCCGACCATCAACCAGCTGATACGCAAGGGCCGCAAAAAGATCATCAAGAAGTCCAAGGCCCCTGTCCTGGAGAGCTGCCCGCAGAAGAGAGGGGTCTGCACCCAGGTCAAGATCCAGACACCGAAGAAACCGAACTCGGCGCTTCGAAAAATCGCGCGCGTCAAGTTGTCCAACGGCAAAGAGGTGACTGTTTACATCCCGGGCGAGAAGCACTCCCTTCAGGAGCACTCGATCGTCCTCATCAGGGGCGGCCGTGTCCGAGACCTTCCCGGTGTGCGGTATCATGTGATTCGCGGGACCCTCGATGCGACCGGAGTGGAAGATCGTAAGCAGGGACGCTCTCTTTACGGAACCAAGAGACCCAAGAAGTAGTCTCCTCGCGTGACGCGGGGTTCGAATCAAAGCAAGGACGGTGGAATAAACAGATATGCCACGTAAATACGAGTCGACTGAAAAGTATCTCAAAGCGGATCCGAAATTCAACAGCAAGCTTGTCTCGAAGTTTGTAAACAACCTCATGTGGGATGGTAAGAAGACCACGGCTCAGAGGATTTTCTACAAATCGCTCGACATCATCAAAGCCAAGCTGCCCGACGAGGATCCCTTCGAAGTCTTCGTGACCGCCGTGAACAATGTGAAGCCCATGATCGAGGTCCGTTCCAAGCGTGTGGGCGGTTCGACACTTCAGGTCCCTCACGAGGTGAAGAAGCAACGGCAGCAGAGCCTGGCCATCCGCTGGATCCTCGATGCGTCTCGGAAGAAAAAAGGACGTCCCATGGCAGAACGCCTCTCGTCCGAACTGCTCGATGCGTTCAACAAGCAGGGGAGTTCCATGACGGTCCGCGAAAACACGCATAGGATGGCCGAAGCCAACAAAGCCTTCGCCCACTTCGCGTGGTGATCCCTCTGGGATCATTTCTCGAAATTCAACAGCCCGAACCAGATTGATTGGTCCGGGCTGTTTTTTGTAGGAATTTTTGTAGGAAAAACGCTGTTCGCGGAAGTGACGCGGTGCGCCACCCTGCGCTCGGTTGAGGTGATAGCGAGAAACATGGTCGACTCTGGCAAGATTCGTAACATCGGCATCATCGCCCACATCGATGCGGGAAAGACGACCCTCACCGAGAGAATCCTCTTCTATACCGGAATCGAGCACAAGATGGGCGAGGTGCACGAAGGCACAGCCAAGATGGACTATCTCCCGGAGGAGCAGGATCGGGGCATCACCATCACTTCGGCCGCCACCACCTGTTACTGGAAGGATCACCGCATCAACATCATAGACACGCCGGGCCACGTCGATTTCACGGCAGAGGTGGAGCGGTCCTTGTGCGTGCTCGACGGCGCCATCGGCATCATCGACGGCGTTGCGGGGGTTCAGGCTCAGTCGGAGACGGTCTGGAGGCAGGCCGATTCCTACGAGATCCCACGAATTATTTTCGTCAACAAGCTCGATCGCGTGGGCGCGCGCTTTCTCGATGTGGTCGAGGACTGTCGTCGCAGGCTCGGTGCACCGGTCGTCCCGATCCAGCTTCCCGTGGGAGAGGAGAAGGCGTTCAAGGGTACTGTCGACCTGATCGAAATGAAGGCGATTTACGCCGACGAGGAGGATCAGGGTCAGACCGTGCGCTTCGAGGAGATCCCCGACGAACTGCTCGACGATGCCGAACTGCATCGCCAGGTTCTTTTCGAGCATCTTGCCGAGATCTCCGATTCGTTCATGGAGAGGTACGTCGAGGACCAGGAGATCACTGCCGACGAGATCAAGGCGGTCCTGCACGAGGGTGTCCTCTCTTTCAAGATCGTACCTGCTCTCTGCGGCGCGGCATTCCGCAATAAGGGGGTGCAGCAGGTTCTCGACGCGGTTGTCGACTACCTTCCTTCCCCGCTCGATAGGGAGAGCATCAAGGGAATCCGTCCGACGGGAGGTGGAAAGGAAGTCGAGCGCCGTCCGTCGGCTGACGAGCCGCTCTGTGCCCTCGTCTTCAAAACGATTCACGACCACCACGGCGAACTCGCCTTTTTGCGGATCTACTCGGGGCTGCTCAAGCAGGGCACGGCCGTGTTCAATCCGCGCAAGGAGAAGGTGGAGCGCCTCTCCCGCCTGTACTTGATGCACGCCAACGAGCGCCACGCCGTCGAGTCGGCCGGCCCGGGCGAGATCGTGGCGGTCGTGGGATTCAAGAGAACCGGTACGGGCGACACGATCTGTCCGAAAAACAAGCAGATCCTTCTCGAGGGGATGGATTTTCCCGAGAGCGTCATCGACCTGTCGATCGAACCCGGAAGTCTGAGCGAAAAGGATGATCTCGAGGCGTCTCTCGAAATCCTGGCCAAAGACGATCCAACCTTCTCGTGGCGCATCGACGAAGAGACGGGTCAGATGATCATCTCCGGTATGGGCGAGCTCCATCTGGAGATCCTCAAGGGCCGACTGATCAAAGAATTCAAGCTCAATGTGCGCACCGGGAAGCCCCGTGTGGCGTACAAGCAGACCATCAAAAACGCTGCCGATGGAACGGGGAAATTCCACAAAACCGTGGGGGAGAAAGAGCTGTTCGGGCAGATCGAGCTGCGTGTGGAACCGGCCGCCGGCGAGCGGGGCATCATCTTCGAAAGCCGTCTCGACAAGACCGAGATCCCCAAGCTCTTCTGGTCGTCGATCGAGTATTCGATCCGGAGCACGGCGCTCTCGGGAATATCCCTCGGCTTTGCGGTGGTGAACGTCAAGGTCACCGTGCTGGGCGGAAGCTACGATCCCTCCCGCTCAGGTGAGATCGCATTTGGGGTCGCGGCCGAGATGGCCTTCAAGGATGCCATGGAAAAAGGCGGCACGGTCCTGCTCGAACCGATCATGAACCTCGAGATCGAATCTCCCCTCGAGTACCTGAGCGGGATTCAGTCCGACCTCAACGGCCGCAGGGCGCGGATCCTCGAGGTCGATGTCAATACCGATCCCGCTGTTCTCCGCGGCTCGGTCCCTCTGGCCAACGTCTTCGGATACTCCACGACAGTGAGGTCCCTCTCCCAGGGACGGGCATCGTTTTCACTCGAACCGTTGGAATATCAACCAGTTCCGCCCTCCGAGGTGCGATCCATGTTTGATGCACTCAATCGCTGAGATCCTCTCTGCTTTCTCAGGTCTCCGCCGAAGCCTGACAAATCCCTTGGCGAACGTCGCTGTCCGGTCCTTGTCTTTCTGGAGCAGTCGCGATTTTTATGAAAAAAGGACAAAAATTTTCAGACAGACAACCTGTTTGTCTGAAGTTGGTTACAACTGTTCGGTTGCGTTTTTTGCTCTTTCTTAATTCCAATTATAGAGTTGACACAATGCCCGCATAGGGTAGAATCGGCGGTCTTTACGTCTGTTGTTAAATTACTGGTATTTCAAGACCTTTACATCCTCGTCGGTGTCGGTGCCAAAGGCACGCGGAGCCCGTTCGAAAAAGGCGCCGCGATAGCTTTTTTCTGCGTAAAGGACGAATTCCAGAGGCTTTGACCAAAGCGGATTCGGAGTCGAGCTGAAACATGAACCAGAAAATCATAATCAGGCTTGAAGCCTATGACCATGAGACGCTGGACCAATCGGCGTCTGATATCGTCGAGACATCAAAGCGTACCGGAGCTCGTGTGGCTGGCCCGATCCCATTGCCCACACGTATCGAGAGGTATACAGTTCTCCGGTCGCCCCACATCGACAAGAAATCGCGCGAGCAGTTCGAGATCAGAACCCACAAGCGTTTGATTTATATTCACGAGCCGACCGCCAAGACCGTGGATTCGATCAGCCGGCTGAATCTGCCGGCAGGAGTGGATATTCGCGTCAAGGCATAGATTTGCGTTGCTCGATACCTGGCCTCTGATGAGAGCCTCTGATGAGAAAGACGAGATCGGGAGGCTGAATTCAGACATTGGAGAGAGATAGATCGTGAGTTCCAAATATATCCTGGGCCGCAAAGAGGGGATGACCCAGATCTTCGATTCCGAAGGTAACCAGATCCCAGTCACGGTGATCGAAGCCGGACCTTGCCGGGTGATCCAGGTTAAAAGCACGGATACCGACGGGTACGACGCGGTGCAGCTCGGTTTCCGGGAACAGAAGCCCCAGCGCGTGTCCAAGCCGCTCAAGGGCCACTTCAAGAAGGCCGGGGTTGCGCCGGTGAAGATCGTCTCCGAGTTCCGTTGCGACGAACCGGCCGGACACGAGGTGGGCGATACCCTGACTGTCGAGACCTTCGCCGAAGGCGACTTTGTCGACGTCGTTGGGAAGAGCAAGGGCCGCGGGTTCACGGGTGTGATGAAACGCTGGGGGTTTCACGGCGGACCGGCCTCTCACGGCGCCATGTTCGACCGGCGCGTGGGCGCCATCGGCATGCACTCCGATCCGTCCCGCGTCTTCAAGGGCAAGAAGATGCCCGGCCATTACGGAGACGCGAGGATCACCGTGAAGGGCCTCAAGGTGGTTGGTGTCGACGTGGAGCGGAATCTCCTCCTCGTGAGAGGCGCCGTGCCCGGGGCACGCAACGGTCTTCTCAAAATCAGGTTGTCGAAATCGAAAGTCTCCAAGGCTCCCAAGGTCTGATAGGAGCGAGGAACGATAATGGTAGATATAAAAACATACGACAAGAGCGGCGATAAGGTTTCGACCACCACGGTGGACGAGACCTCGTACGGTGACAAGCTGAAAAAGCGCCTGCTCCACGACGCGATCCTCATGTACGAGGCGAGCAGACGGCAGGGGACGCATTCCACGTTGACCAGGGCCGAGGTCAACCGCACCACGCGGAAACCCTACAAGCAGAAGGGAACAGGATCGGCGCGTTGCGGCGATTTTAGTTCTCCCCTGCGGCGGGGCGGCGGAGTGATCTTTGGCCCGAAGCCGCGCGACTATTCCTACGCGATGCCGCGCAAGGCCAAGAGAGAAGCGCTCAAGAACTCCCTCTGGGCCAAGCTGAATGACGGCGAGGTCTTTTTCGTTTCAAGCTTTACCCTCGAGACGCCGTCCACCAAGGAGGCATTGAGCGCGCTGCAGAAACTCGAGCTGTCCGGTAAGAGCCTCATCCTGACCAATGGTGTCGATGAGGTTCTTTTCAGGTCTTTCAGGAACATCGCCGGTGTCAGGGTCATGCCGGTGAGCGACGTCAACGCCGACCACATGATCCGCCACAGAAACGTTGTTTTCCTGAACGACGCTTTCGATGGGATGAAGGAGCGTCTTGGAGATGGATAACCCCTATAAGATTATCTTGAAGCCGCTGATCACCGAGAAGGGAACTGTGCAGACCGAGGAGAACAACTGCTACAGCTTCCTGGTGCATCCCAAGGCGAACAGAAAAGAGATCGCCGGCGCCATCGAGACGCTCTTCGATGTTCATGTCCTCAGGGTCAACACCATGATCCGGAAGGGCAAGCGCATGGGGCGTGGCCATCGCGTCTACAACCGTTCCAACGTGAAGCGGGCCGTCGTGAAGTTGAAAGCAGGCGAAGCGATTGAGTTTATCTAACGGTACGGTGCCATGCCGGGATCTCGGCAGGCGCCGCGGCTGTTCATAGAGAGGGCACGAAAGAGATGCCGATCAAGAAATACAAACCGACATCGCCAGGCCGTAGGTTCGGCACGGTGCTCGACTTTTCCGGCCTGACCAAGAAGAAGCCCGAGAAGAGTCTCCTGAGGCCGATCAAGAAGACCGGTGGCCGCAATCACCATGGCCACACCACATCGCGTTTCCGAGGCGGTGGACACAAGAGGCGTTACCGCATCATCGATTTCAAGCGGGACAAGGACGGCGTGCCCGCGCGCGTGGCGGCGATCGAGTACGATCCGAACCGCTCGGCGTGGATCGCCCTGCTCCATTATTCCGACGGCGAGAAGCGTTACATCCTTGCTCCCCAAGGACTCAAGGTCGACGATCGGGTCGAGTCGGGCAAAGAGGTGGAGCCCAAGGTGGGCAACACGATGCCCCTCGGAGCGATCCCTCTCGGCCTGACCGTGCACAACGTGGAGCTCAAGGCCGGGTACGGCGGCCAGCTCGCCAGGGGCGCCGGCACTGCGATTCAGTTGCAGGCGCGCGAAGGCGGCTTCGCCAACCTGCGTCTGCCCTCGGGCGAGATCAGGCGCGTGTCGATTTCGTGCCGCGCCACGATCGGCCAGGTGGGCAATCTCGAATATCAGCATGTGTCGCTCGGCAAGGCGGGCCGCAATCGCTGGCTCGGACGCCGGCCCCACGTGAGAGGCACGGCTCAGAACCCAGTGGCCCACCCCATGGGCGGCGGCGAGGGACGTTCCGGCGGCGGACGCCATCCCTGCTCACCCACGGGAAAGCTGTCCAAGGGCGGCCGGACGCGCAATCGCCAGAAGCCGAGCAACGCTTTTATCTTGCGGAGAAGGAAGTAGAACGACCGAGCCGGCCGATGACGGCCGAAGACGTGATTGGAAAGCCATGAGTAGAAGTGTCAAAAAAGGTCCTTACATCGACGAGAAGGTGATGAAGAAGGTTCGTGAGAGAGAGGCGACGGGCAGCTTCGAGCCGATCAAAACCTGGGCGCGTGCCTGCACGATTCCGCCGGAATTCATCTCCAAAACCTTCCTCGTTCACAACGGCAAGACGTTCATGAAGGTCTTTGTCACCGAGGATATGGTGGGGCACAAACTCGGTGAGTTCGCCCCGTCGCGGACCTTCAGAGGACATGCCGGCGACAAGAAGGATAAGAAGAGGAAGTAGATTCGAGCCGGGGCGGCTGCCCTGGCCTTGCATACGGAGATGTTTCAATGGAATTCAGCGCGAGTCACATGCACGCACGGATCTCCGCGAGAAAAGCGCGCTATGTGGTTGACCTCATTCGGGGCCTGAATGTGAACGAGGCCCTCGATACCCTGAAATTCATCAACCGACGCGCCAAGCCGATGGTGGTGAAGGTCATCCGATCCGCCCTGGCCAACGCGGAACAGAATGTCGATGTCGACATCGACGATCTCGTGATCTCTCGTGCTGTCGTGGATGAAGGGCCCCTTCTGGGCGGTCGGGGCCGCTGGCGCCCCATCTCACGGGGACGGGCCGTGCCCATCCTCAAGAGAACGAGCCATATTAAGATTTCCCTCAGCGACGGTTCGGACGAGGCAGACGATCTTGAGTCGGATGCCGCCGCGCCCACCGCCGATGAGAAAGCGGATCAAGCAAGCGAGTAGTGAGCTAAGGAGTCATAATGGGTCAGAAAGTTCACCCGATCGGTTTCAGACTCGGGATCACCGAAGACTGGAAATCACGCTGGTACGCCAACAAGCGGGACTTTCCTCGGCTCCTTCTGGAAGATCAGAAGATCAGGCGCTACCTCAAGAAGGAGTGCCATTCGGCCGCGATCGATCGCGTCGAGATCGAAAGGACGCGCGAGGCGGTCAAGGTCCAGGTCTGGACCGCCCGCCCCGGCATTCTGATCGGGAAGGGCGGCTCCCGGGCGGACACGATCTCCATGGATCTGGAGAAGATCGCCGGCCGGCGCGTCATGCTCGAGTTCAAGGAGATCGACAAGCCCGAACTGTCCGCTCAGCTCGTTGCCGATAGCATCGCCGAACAACTCCAGAAGCGCGCCGCTTTTCGCCGCGTGCTCAAGAAGGTCGCCCTCTCCACCATGCAGGCTCGCGCGGAAGGCATCAAGATCAAGATCGCCGGCCGTCTGGCCGGGGCGGAGATGGCGCGCAAGGAAAAGTTGATCATCGGCAAGATTCCCCTGTCGACCCTGGCCGCCGACGTGAACTACGGCACGGCCGAAGCGCGGACAACGGCGGGTGTGATCGGGATCAAGGTCTGGATCTACAGGGGCGAGAAGTTCAGTTATAGAGAAAACGGTTAGGGAGAGCGACCGACATGGCCATGATGCCTAAAAGAACCCGGTATCGTAAACAGCAGCGCCGCAAAATGCGCGGCCTTGCCACCCGGGGCAACTCAGTCGAGTTCGGCGAATACGGACTCCAGGCGCTCGAGGGGGGCTTCATCACTGCCCGTCAGATCGAGGCCGGACGTATCGCCGCAACCCGCGCTGCACGTGAGGCGAAGATTTTCATCCGCATCTTTCCCCACAAACCGATGACTTCGAAACCGGCCGAGGTCCGTATGGGAAAGGGCAAGGGAGAACCCGAGTTCTGGGTCGCAACGGTGAAACCGGGCACGATCCTCTATGAGGTGGGCGGGGTCACCGAAGATCACGCCGTGCTGACCTTCAACCGGGTCGCCTTCAAGCTGCCCATCAAGGTCCGCTTCGTCAAGAGGAGGCAGAAGGCATGAAAGCGAAGGAACTGAGGTCAAAAGAGAACAAAGAGCTCCTGTTCGATCTTAAGAACTACAAGAGAGAGCTCTTCGATTTGCGGTTCCAGTCGGCCAGCGAGAATCTGACCAATCCATCGAGGATCGGCCAGATCAGGAAGACCGTGGCCAGGATATTGACGATCCTCAAGGAGCGAGCGAAGGCAGAGTCTTCAGCCGCTTCTCAGTCGGAATGATCGACGGAATTATCGAAGAACAGTCTGAGGTAACTTGATGACCGAGAGTATGAAAGACAGACCCCACAAGATCGGAACCGTGGTCAGCAATTCGATGGAGAAGACCATCACAGTCAAGCTGACGCGGCTCGTCAAGCATCCGCGCTACCGGAAATACGTCAAGCGCTTCACACGCCTCATGGCACATGACGAGAAAAACGAGGCGCGCGTGGGTGACACCGTTGAAGTCTACTATTCACGCCCAATGAGCAAGAACAAGTTCTGGCGGCTGGCTCGCGTTCTCGAGAGAGGAAGTGAATAAAAATGATTCAGATGCAAACCCTCCTTGATGTAGCCGACAACACGGGCGCGAAGATCGTGATGTGCATCAACGTGGTGGGCTCGTCGGGCAAGAGACACGCTGACATCGGCGACATCATCGTGGGCTCGGTCAAGAAGGCCCAGCCCAACTCCGAGGTCAAGAAGAAACAGATCGTCAAGGGCGTGATCGTGAGGACCAAGAAGAAGATCCGCAGGGATGACGGCTCTTACGTTCGCTTCGACCGCAACGCCGTGGTGATTCTCGACGCGGACAACAATCCCAAGGGAACCCGAATCTTCGGAGCGGTGGCCCGCGAGCTGCGCCAGAAGAAGTTCATGAAGATTATCTCGCTGGCTTCGGAGGTCGTCTGACGACCCGTTGAGCCCGCGCTTTCCAGGAGCAAGGAGAGATGAGGCGGATTAAGAGAAACGACCAGGTGATCGTCATCGCCGGCGTGGACAGCGGCAAGACCGGCAAGGTCCTGCGCGTCGATGACGAAAGAGATCGGGTCGTGGTCGAGGGAGTCAACATGGTGTTCAAGCACGTCCGGCGGAGTCAGCAGAATCCACAGGGCGGGCGGATACGCCGGGAGAACGCCTTCGCGATCTCCAACGTGATGCCCTTTTGCGAAAAGTGCCAGAAGGGGGTCCGGGTCAAGTTCGAGAAGCAGGACGGCTTGAAGAAGAGAGTGTGCGCCGCCTGCGCGGAACCTTTCCCCGTTTAATTTAGGAAGCCATAGGGAAAGATAGCGAAAATGGAAACAGCGACGACTCAAGAGAAAAAGACAACGAGACTTCTCGACAAATACAGGAAAGAGGTCGCTCCGAAGCTCAAGACGGAGTTTGATCTTCAGAACCCGCATCAGATTCCCAGAATCGAGAAGATCGTGGTCAATATGGGTGTCGGCGGTGCGCGCGAAAACAAAGCGATGCTGACCGCCGCCATGAAGGACCTCGGTTCGATCACCGGCCAAAAGCCGGCCGTGACCAAGGCGCGCAACTCGATCGCCGGATTCCGGCTGAGAGAAGGCATGCCGATCGGATGCAAGGTCACCCTCAGGGGTGAGAGGATGTGGGAGTTTCTCGATCGTCTCATCTCGATCGCCGTTCCCCGTATTCGCGACTTTCGCGGTCTGCCGCGGAAGGCGTTTGACGGCCGGGGCAATTACTCGATGGGTCTCAACGAGCAGACCGTGTTCCCTGAGATCGATCTGGACAGCGTCCAGTTCGTTCAGGGGATGAACATCACGGTCGTCACGAGTTCCGACGACGACGCGAAAGCGGTCGCCCTGCTCGAGGGACTCGGGATGCCGTTCAAGAAGTAATACGAATTGAAATAGACCAGAGAATCTGTTTAGAGGACTTAAAGTGGCAAAAATCTGTTTGATCGTCAAATGCAAGCGGAAACCGAAGTTCAGCTCGAGGCGCTACAATCGTTGCAGCCTCTGCGGGCGGCCGAGGGCTTATTACCGCAAGTTCGGGATCTGCCGGATTTGCTTCAGAACCCTGGCGCTCAAGGGCCAGATCCCCGGCGTACGGAAAGCCAGCTGGTAGTGACGGAACAGAAGACTCTTCGCTTTGGAGTATATGAGTCATGACGATGACAGATCCGATCGCGGATATGTTGACGAGAATCAGGAACGGCAACACGGTCAACCGGAAAGCTGTGCTCGTTCCCGCATCCAAGCTCAAGGCTGGAATCGCGGCGGCGTTGAAACGGGAAGGCTTCATCAAGGATTTCACGGTTGTTCCGGGTCACGTTCAGGGCAACATCGAGATCACGCTGAAGTACGGCTCTGACGGCGAGAAAGTGATCAACGAGATCAAGAGGGTCTCCAAGCCGTCGTGCCGCGTCTACAGGGGCGCCACGGAGATTAAAAAGGTCCTCAACGGATTTGGTGCGGAGATCTACTCCACCACCTCCGGGGTTTTGAGCGACCGCGAGTGCCGCGACAAGAAGATCGGCGGCGAGGTGCTTCTCACGGTGAAGTGATGCAGTCGCTGTTGTTGAGTACGACTGTGTCAGAACCTGATTGCAGATAGAGAGTGAACCATGTCGAGAGTAGGAAAAGTACCAGTCCAGATCCCCGACGGCGTGAAGGTGGCCATGAACGACCGCAACATCGTCGTCGAGACGGGTAAGGGAAAGCTGGAGCAGTGGATCGATCCGGCGATTAACGTGTCGATCGATACCGACGCCAACGAAATCCGTTTCGAGAGAGCTTCGGATGAGCGGAAAGCGAGGGGGCTTCACGGGCTCTATCGTGTTCTCGTTTCCAACATGGTCGAAGGTCTGACCAAGGGATTCGAGAAGAAGCTCACCATCATCGGCGTGGGGTATAACGCCCAGCTGAAAGGCAAGAGCCTCGTTCTCCAGATCGGTTTCTGCCACCCGGTGGATTTGCCCATTCCCGACGGGCTCGATCTCGATATTCCCAATCCCACATCGATTCATGTGAAGGGAGCCGACAAGCAGCTCGTGGGACAGTTCGCTGCCGAGATCAGGCGCGTGCGTCCTCCCGAACCCTACAAGGGCAAGGGAATCCGCTACGAGGGCGAGATCGTCCGCCGCAAGGTCGGCAAGTCTCTCGGCGCGTAACCCCGGGATAATGGAGGCGCGGGGAGCGTAGAGTGCTGGGATTGAGAAGCACCGTCGATTTTTGACGGTCGTCGAGTTCTTTTCAGTAAGAAGTTTTACAAGGTAAAAAAGGCGATTCGAGCCATGGACAGACAACAGAAAAACAGAAACAAGAAAAGGCTTCGAGTGAAGCGCGGTGTCCGTCGCCGGGTGCGCGGTTCATCGTCAAAGCCGAGGCTTTCTGTCAGTAGAAGCAATAAGAATCTCGCCTGCCAGGCCATCGACGACCAGGCCGGCATCACGATCGCTTTTGTTTCTTCCCTGGAGAGCGCTCAGCGGAGCGAACTGGAAGGAACGAAAACGGATCGTGCCAAGGTCCTCGGCAACGAAATGGCCAAACGGCTCAAGGAGAAGGGAATCGAGCGTGTCGTCTTCGACCGCGCCTGGTACCGGTATCATGGCCGGATCAAGGCGTTCGCCGAGGCGGTCCGCGAGGGAGGAATCGTTTTTTAGCAGAGTGTGCCTGCTTGGTCGAAAGGACCAGATCGTGGAGGAAACCCGTTGAACAAGAGCGACGTCGAGTTGACAGGCCCCAATATCCTGGAAGAGACGGTGATCAAGGTGAACCGTTGCTCCAAGGTGGTCAAAGGCGGCCGAAGATTTTCATTCAGCGCCCTCGTGGTGCTGGGAAATAAAGCCAGCCGGGTGGGTCTCGGCTTCGGCAAGGCCAAGGAAGTCCCCAGCGCGGTCGAGAAGGGCTTCAAGGACGCCCGCAAGACTTTGAGGGTGGTCAACTTGAAGGGAACCACCATCCCCCATGCCGTGACCGGCCGCTACAGGTCGAGCCGGGTACGCCTCATTCCGGCCGCTCCCGGAACTGGCATCATCGCCGGCGCCACGGTCCGGGCTGTTGTCGAGGCGGCTGGAGTCAAGGACATCCTTACCAAGTCTTATGGCTCCACAAACGCTGTGAACCTCGCCAAGGCTGCACTGGAAGGATTGTCCGCGATCCGGTCCCAGGAAGAGGTGGAAGACCTCAGAGGAGTGAAGTTCTGATGGTTGATCTCAAAGATATCAAATGCAAGGGATCGGCGCGCAAGAAACTGATGCGCGTGGGCCGCGGCCCCGGATCAGGCAAAGGCACGACGAGCGGCCGGGGCAACAAGGGATACGGCGCGCGGTCGGGTTCGGGCGGAAAGCTCGGATTCGAAGGCGGCCAGATGCCACTCTACAGGCGTCAGCCCAAGAGAGGATTCACGAACGCGCCCTTCAAGGTGACCTACACAGCCATCAACGTGGGCACCCTCAGCGAGGTCGAAGAGGGAAGCGTCGTCGATCTGGCCCTTCTCAAGGAGAAAGGCCTCATCAAGAAGAACGCCAAGCGGGTCAAGGTCCTCGGCGGAGGGGAACTCAAAACGAAGCTGACCGTCAAGGCTCAGAAGTTCTCGGCCAAAGCGCGCGAGAAGATCGAAGCGGCGGGCGGTTCGGTCGAAGATGCGATCGGGGAGAGTCGATGAACACGGGTATTTTGAACCTCTTTAGGATCACCGAGATCAGGAACAAGATATTCCTGACCCTCGGCCTTCTCATCGTCTACAGGATCGGCTTTCACATCCCTGTCCCGGGAGTGAACGTCAATCTGATGAAGCAGATGGCTGAGGACTACGCGTCGAGCGGCATGGGCATGATCTTTGGAATCATGAGCACCCTGTCGGGCGGCGCCATGGGTTCGTGCGCGCTCTTCTCGCTCGGCGTCATGCCCTACATCTCGGCGTCGATCATCTTCTCCCTTCTCGTCAAGGTCGTCCCCGCCCTGGAGAGGATCTCCAAGGAAGGCGCCCAGGGGCAGAAACTGATCAACAAGTACGCGCGCTGGACAACGCTCCTCTTCTGCGTGATCCAGGGCATGTTCGTGATCCAGGGTTACCTCAAGGGATCGGTCGAGGCTGGTTCGGGCCTCATCGCGCCGGAACTGTTCGATTCGTTCTGGTACAAGATGATGCTGCTCGTCGCTTTCTCGTCGGGCACGATCTTTATCATGTGGATCGGCGAACAGATCACCGAGCACGGCATCGGCAATGGGATCTCGCTCATCATCATGGGCGGAATCATCGCCGGCATGCCGTCCCAGTTCCGGATGCTCTATCGCGACCTCGATCCTGGTGACCGGATGTCGACCTTCGCGATTCTCATGGGAATCTACATCGCGATCATCATCGGCATTGTCTACGTGACACGGGGCCAACGACGGATTCCGATCCAGCAGGCCAAGCTCACACGGGGGCGTAAGGTCTACGGCGGCCAGCGCCACTACCTGCCCCTCAAAGTCAACCAGGCGGGCGTGATGCCGATCATCTTCGCGTCGGCTCTCTTTATCTTGCCTCCGATTCTTGGAAAGATCTTCGGAGCCGAACGTTTCTTCGATGAAGTCTTTGCCTGGGGCAGCTTCTGGTACGTGATTTTCTACACCGGCTTGATCTACTTCTTCTCCTTCTTCTGGACGGCTCTGATGTTTCAGCCGACAGAGATCGCCAATAACCTGAAAGAGTCAGGCGGGTTCGTTCCGGGGCTTCGGCCTGGCAAGCGGACTGCCGACTATCTCGAAAACGTTATGTATCGCGTGACCCTGGCCGGTGCAACCTTTCTGGCCATCATCGCGGTGATGCCCCACTTCATCACCAAGCAGCTCAAGCAGATTCCCCCTTACGTGGCTGTCTTCTTGGGCGGAACGAGCATTCTGATCGTGGTGGGTGTAATCCTCGATCTCGTGGACAAGTTGAACTCCCAGCTCTTGATGAGGAACTACGAGGGCTTCACGAGCGGGGGGGCAACGAGTTCGTGGGCCAAAGGAAGGAAACGCTGAGAAAGCGCGCTCGTTCTTGAACAGTAGATTGACGAGGACCTATGGCCAAGGAAGAGCCAATTAGAGTATCCGCAGTGGTCAAGGAGGCCCTGCCGAACGCAGTGTTCCGAGTGGAACTGGAAAACGGGCACACGGTGATCGCCCATGTGTCCGGAAAAATGAGAATGCACTTCATCAGGATTCTTCCTGGTGATCCGGTAACGGTTGAACTGAGTCCCTACGATCTGACCAAGGGGCGCATCGTTTACCGCGGATGAGATGGAAAGGCAGGTACGCATGAAAGTCAAAGCGTCTGTCAAACGGATATGCGAGAACTGCAAGATTATCAGGCGGAAAGGCGTTGTGCGCGTAATATGCACCAACGGCCGCCACAAGCAGAGGCAAGGCAAGTAGGTGCCTCGAGGAGTGACGAATGCCACGTATAGTCGGCGTTGATATTCCCAACGACAAGAAGGTCTGGGTTGCTTTGACCTATATCCACGGGATCGGAAAGACCCTTTCCGAGAAGGTCCTCAAGGAACTGAACATCGACCGGTTGACCAAAGCCAAGGACCTGTCCGAGGAAGATCTGGCGCGGCTCGGCGCTTCGATCGAGAAGAACTTCACGGTCGAGGGTCAGCTCAGAAGGCAGGTGAACCAGGATATTCAGCGGCTCAAGGACATCGGCTGCTACAGGGGACTGCGCCACAGGCGCGGCCTTCCTGTCCGCGGCCAGCAGACCCAGTCGAACGCCCGAAGCCGCAAGGGGGCCAAGAAGACGGTGGCCGGAAAGAAGAGTATCAAGAGGATGTAACCGATCAGGTCATCCTGCTGATATAAACCTGAATTGAGGAGTCGAAATGGGAGCGTCTAAGAAACGCAAGAAGATCAAGAGGACCGTATCCAAAGCGGTGGTTCACATCAAGGCGACGTTCAATAACACGATCATCATGATCTCCGATCAGAACGGCGATGCCTTGTGCTGGAACTCCGCCGGAACGATGGGATACAAGGGATCGCGCAAATCGACACCCTTTGCCGCTCAGAAGGCGGCGGAGAGGTGCGCCGAGAAGGCGCAGAAGATGGGAGTGCGCGAGGTCGAAATCCAAGTCCGTGGTCCCGGATCGGGCAGGGAAGGCGCCATTCGCGCATTGCAGGCTGCGGGTCTCAAGATCAAGGCGATCGAGGACCGGACTCCGCTGCCCCACAACGGCTGCCGTCCCAGGAAGAAAAGAAGGGTCTAGAAGGAATAGACCGAGGCGGCGCGCCCCAGGGCGCTTTGGGCCCCTCGAATTCGATAGTCGAAGAATTGATGATCTCTACGTGAGGACAGATAGATATGGTCACCAAGACTGAGAGTGCATGCAAGCAATGCAGGCGGGAAGGTCAAAAGCTCTATTTGAAGGGCCAGCGCTGCGAGACGTCCAAGTGCGGCATCCAGAAGCGCAACTACCAGCCCGGCGCCCACCCCTGGACGCGCGGGAGACCTTCCGAATACCGGATCCACCTCAGGGAAAAACAAAAGACCAAGAGGTTCTACGGTGTTCGCGATCGCCAGTTCAGCATTTACATGAAGAAAGCATCCCGCGCAGGGGGAAACACGGGCGAGAACCTACTCGTGCTTCTCGAGCGGCGATTCGATAACGTGGTTTTCTCGCTGGGACTTGCAACATCCCGCAAACACGCCAGGCAGCTGATCAACCACGGACACTTCACCATGAACGGGACGAAATGCGACATCCCTTCAGCCCTCGTGAAGACTGGAGACGCGGTCCGTCTTCGGGACAAGGAAAAGATCAAGAAAGTCGTCGGTGAGGCGATCGAGCAGAACAAGAGCCGCGGCGTTCCGCCCTGGCTCGAACAGGACCCCGCCCAGTTCGGCGGAAAGGTGACGGATCTGCCCCAGCGTGAGCATATCCAGTTCGAGGTCGACGAGCAGCTCATCGTCGAGTTCATGTCCAGGTAGGTAAATAACATGGCGGTTTATCATACAGTGATGGAGGTGACCAGCGCATGAGGATCAGATGGCGCAATTTCGAACTTCCCACCTCGGTGGAGCTGGACAAGGAAATCAGTACTGATACGTACGGGCGTTTCATCATCGAACCGTTCGAGAGAGGATTCGGGCACTCGGTCGGTAACGGGCTCCGTCGTGTTCTGCTCTCATCGATCGAGGGAGCGTCGATCACGTCTGTGAAGATCGACGGCGTTCTGCACGAGTTCACCTCGATTCCGGGTGTCCTGGAAGATGTGGCCGATATCATCCTGAATCTCAAGATGGTGCTCGTGAGGATCACCAGCGGCCGCGAGGTCACGATGCAGATCGATAAGAAAAAGCAAGGCGCCGTGACCGCCGGCGACATCCAGGTCGATGCGTCAGCCACGATCGTCAATCCCGATCAGCACATTGCCACGCTGACCGAGGAGACCGAACTGAAGATGGAACTCACCGCCTCGATCGGCCGGGGATATGTCACGGCCGAGGAGAACGAGGACGAGGAGAAGGAGATCGGCGTCATCTACATCGACTCCAA
>CAYXGI010000067.1:0-24958 GCA_964464495.1 uncultured Phycisphaerales bacterium | reverse complement strand
GGCCGCCCTTGAGCCACCTATATATTTTGTAGTGCAGTCTGAGTAACGGATTACGCGCCAGTTTTTGGGTTGTCTCGTCATTGAGCGGATTGCGCGACCAGGTGAGCTTGATCCCCTGGGAGACAGGCACCCCGTAGAGATTGCGGGGGGGGTGGATCGAGAAGGCGCTCCCTCTTTCACGAATTTTTTCAACAAAGAACCTGTCGATCTCGGCAAGCTCGTAATAACTGAGCCCGTTGAGGACGAGGTCTGCCGGCTCGACGCGGTCCTCGTCAGGGTCGAGTATGGGCGGGAGCGTGCCCTCATCGAGAACGGGTGCGTCAGGGTCGACAGGCGCGCTGACATGCACCTCGATCCTGTCGATCGACGAGCCGAGCGTCTCCTTGGCGCTCTGAAAGGAGAGGAACCGGTACCCCAGAAGAACGGAAAGGACTCCCACGAGAAGGAGGAGGCCGAATCTGGATTTGTTCTCTTGCGAGCTCATGGGTTATCGATGTTTATCAAGACGGAAATATCGAGATCGACGCGCACCGGCGGACCCGAGTAATATTTGAGAGACGTACCCCAGAGGTTGGGATCGACACGCTGAAAGGTCATGTTCTCCGGTTTGATGAAGACTCCGGCCGGCGCATCGAGGATCCACCTCTCGATGAACCGGACCGTTTCGGACACGCCCGACACGAATGAAAATTCAAGAGTGAAGGCGAGCAAGGTTCCCATGGGCGCCTCGCGCCGTGTTTGTCGCTCCCGCAACGCGGTGAGCGAGAGGATCGTGAAGAGGTCGGCGTCTCCCGATTTGCGCGCCATGTCGCAGAGAAAGATTTTAACCGCCTCTGTCTTTTCCTTTCTCTTCGATGGGCCGATCTGCTGGAGAATCTGTTTCTCCAACTCCTTGATTGCGATCGTCGGGGGGTCGTCCGGCTCGTAGCCCCACTCTTTCAAAATGGCGTCAAGGTTGTCGTCGGATGACGCTTTTTCGGCAACGGCACCGAATTCCTTTCTGAGACCGAGCAGGGCGGTGCGCTTTTTTCGGAGCCTATCGAGTGACTGGAGCGACGGCAGCGTACCGAGTGCGATCGACTCTTCCTGGCGTTCAATGGTCGCTGTCAGGGATTCGATGAGCGCATCGTTGGCAGGGATATGAAAAAAGCCCGATTCCACGAAAAGCCAGACGCTGGCGACAATGAAGACGATGGGTGACCCGACCTTGACTGTTCTCTCCATCCCTCCCATCAGCGTCCCCCTCTCAGAATTCCATTCACGCGATAATGAACGAGAGGAGACATGTTTTCCGGCGGATTGACCTCGCCAGACGGGTGGGGGCCGGTGACCATGGGGGATTCGACGATCTCGCCGAAGAGGGCGAACATCTCGCGCATGATTGCTCGCTCATCGGAAAGGCGCGTCCCCACGACGGCATTGAACTTTCGCGCCTCCGGCTCTTCGCAGGAGAAGAAAATTTCCACGAGATGATGGTCGCCGTATTCGCCCCTGGGCGACTGCTCCTCGAATCGGCTGATGATCCGGCCAGGCAGGGCGGCCACGAGAGAATCCTGCAACGCCTGGCCGAGAAGATTCAGTTCCCTTTCGAGGAGACGCGTCTCGCCGTCGAGACGTGAGACCTCTTCTGAAAGTTCGCGGGGAACAGCCCCCTCGTGGCGGCTCGAAAGCTGGCTCAATGCGCGGCTCCGATACATCTCCGAAACGCGAAAGCCCACGGCGCACAGGAGAAGGAGTAGGGTCACACCGGTCAACGCCGGCATGATGCGCATCACCTGGCGCGTCTGATCGGCTTTCTTCAAAGCGATCTGGATCGGCTTGTCGTTCAGGGCTTCGAGCGCCAGCCCGATCGCCTTGCCCATCGACGAGATGACATCGACGGGAGGCAGTTCGGCGTTTTGCGAGTCGATCTCGAGGCCCGGACCCCCTCCGAGGATCTCGACAGGGACAGACATCCGGGAGTCGAGGGCGTTGAGCAGAGCCGGAACGCGTGCGCCCTCCCCGGAGATGAGGATGTTTTTCGGGTTGAACGCCCCGCCCCCGAAAACTTCGCCGATGAACTGGTCGACTTCCTTCTTGAGTCGATCGGCGAGAGCACCCATCTTGTCGGGCGCCATTTCGGCTCCCTCGCCCGGGGGCAGTGGAAGGCCGACAGGAATGGTTTTCGAACGATATCCCGATCTCTGCGCCACAAGCAGAGACGTTGCCGCCAGGCCCGGAGAGATGACGGCGTAATCGCCCGATGCGGGATGGGCGAGTCTCAGATAGTGGACGAGTGCGCCGCCCGAAGGATAGATCCAATCCCAGGTCAGCCCCGTTTCGTCGAGATGTTTCCCGAAGGTCTCGACTTCTTTCTTTACCGTGGCCAGCGTCTGGATCCTGTAAGTGTCGGGAGAACGGCTGTCTCTGACCTCGTAAACGATGGTGAGGTCGTCGAGAGACGCTGACGATTCCTCGGCGACCTCGAAAGAAACGATACGGTCGAGGTCGCCCTCGCTTGTCCGCGGAGCGTTCACGTAGCCCTCGAAGGTTTCATACGATTCGAATCCGATGGCCACGCTGTCGGAGTCTGCGAAATGCTGCGAATTGGCAAACTGGATCAAGGCCGCCACTGCGCGCCGGTCGATCGGTGTGGGCGGGCGCTTCTTGGCGAAGAAAGGATCGAAGTAGGGAATCTCCTCGACACGGAACACCGAAAAGCCGGTGCGCGTCTGGACGAGCCGCACTGCTTTGAGAGTCCCGTCTCCAATATCGATTCCCCAGGCGTAGCGCGCCATGGACGACCCTTTCATCCGAAAAAAAGTCTTTCGCTCCCGATTATAGTTCCGCCTTCCGTCCCCGGTGACTCCATCAAATGACTCGGAGCGGATAAATTCAAGTGTCGAGTCGGTTTTCGGATGCGCCGCCACCAACCATCGGAGCATCTCTTTCGGACTGGGCCGGTTTCAAGCCGGGCTGCCCAGGATGTCTATGGCCAGTTTGAGATCGTTCCAGGTTTTCGGTTTTTCAGCGGCGTTCCGAAGCAGGTAAGCGGGGTGGAAGGTGGGCACCACCGCAATCTGCTCGTTGCGCGGATAGGGATAGACTCTTCCGCGGAGCGCCGTGATCGTCCGTTCCGTGGCGAGCAAAGTGCGCGCTGCGGGAGAACCGAGCGCCACGATGACCCGCGGTTCGATCGCTGCGATCTGCTCTTCGAGGTACGGGATGCAGTGGGCGATTTCATCGACAGCCGGAGTCCGGTTCTGCGGGGGGCGGCACTTGATGATGTTGGCGATAAAGACCTGCGACCTCTCGAATCCCATAGGGCCGATCATCCTGGTGAGGAGCTGGCCCGCGCGGTCCACGAATGGCCGTCCCGAGAGGTCCTCGTCCCGGCCCGGCGCCTCCCCGACAAACATGAGATCCGCTTTCTGATCCCCTTCGCCGAAAACAGGCAAGGTGCGTGTCTTGTGAAGCACGCACGCGGTGCACGCGTCGACGCGGGCGCCGAGATTGTCCCACGCCTCGCCAGCCGGCTGCGGCGATAGGGGGATCTGCGTTTTCCGGTTCCGACCGGACGTTTTCCGGTTCCGACCGGACGTTTTCCGGTTCCGACCGGACGGTAGCCGGTCGACTCCGAAGGAGCCCTCCACGTCGAGGGCATAGAGCAAGGACTCCCTGATCCCACTCTGTGGCTTGTTCTGCTCGCTCATCAGATTACCTTTCGGTTCAAGAAACACCCGGCATTCTACCTGAAAAGGTTCCTCCCTCATAACTGTCGAGCGTGACGGGCACGAAAGTTCCCGCCGCCGGCCGAGAGCCGCCGGCGCGTGACAGATCGATCTCCACCCTCTGGTATCTCGATGTCAGTCCCCTGAGAGGCTTTCGGCTCTCCACGATGATCGTGGCGCCCGCGCCGATGAACTGCAGGTCGTAGCGTTCTTTCAAAAGGGCCGCCATGCGGCGCGCCTCGGCAGCGCGTGCCGTCTTTTCCTTGTCCGCCACCTGGGGCAGATCGGCCGCTACCGTGCCCTGCCGTACGCTGTAGGGAAAAACATGCACCCGCGCCGCTCCCGTCGCCTCGAGGGTTCTCAAGCTCCGCTCGAACGATCGAAGGTCCTCGCCGGGGAATCCGACCATGAAGTCGGTGGAGATCGCCGGATCCGGGAGAGCGGCACGGACCTCGTCGAGTTTGTGCAGAAAACTTTCTACAATATATGGGCGCTTCATGCGCTTGAGTGTGCCATCGTCTCCCGACTGAAGGGGAAGATGGAGGTGGGGAGCCACCCGATCGTCTCCCGACATGACCCGGAGCAGACCGGGAGTGACCTCAGAGGGATTGAGAGAACTGAGACGCAAACGGAACCGGCCCGGCGATCTGTCCAGAATGAGCTGCACCAGGTGCTCGAGGCGCACCGTGCCGTCGCGGAACCCACCGAGCCTGATCCCGCAGAGCACGAGCTCGCTGTACCCGGCCTCGAGAAGGGTCGAAACCTCGGAGAGAATCTCCCCTCGCGGGCGTGACCGCGAATTCCCGCGGATCGACGGAATGATGCAGTAGGCGCAGTGGAGGTCGCAGCCGTCCTGGATCTTGACATAGGCGCGCGTCCGGTCGATGAGACCCCTCACACCGTGCGCCGACGACTCGGACGAAAGGTACTCGCGAATGGCCGCCACACCGTGCCCCGGCTCGACGATGTTGACCCTGTCGGAGAGGGCCGCCATCCGGTCGCGGTCTTCGGGAGTGTGGCAGCCGGTGACGAAGAGGCGCGCCCCGCCGGCGCGGCGCGCCGCGCTACGTACGTATCTGCGGCACCGGCCCGCCGACCGGCCGGTCACCACGCAGCAGTTCACCACGACGAGGTCTGCTCCTTCCACACGGTCAGCGTGCGTCCAGCCCGCGTTCTGCAGCTCTTCGACGATACGCTGCCCGTCGTAGCGATTGACCTTGCATCCGAAAGACATGAAGTGAAAGGCCTTCATCGAACCTGCCTGTAGAGGGTCAAAGGAATGTTTGGACCACAGTGGCCACATTGGAGCGGGAGCATGATACACTTCCTTTTTCGACCGGGCAAGGTCGGCGAGCCGACAGCGGGCCGAATCGCGGCGCGTTTTTCGAAAAAGTGATCTTCAGAGAAGTGGGACGATTTTCATGGGCCGCACCCTAATGAACTGCCTGACCGTGGCGCTCGGCGCCTCCTGTCTCCTCCTCTCCTGCGGCGGCGACCAGTCGGAGAAGACGAGCCGGCCGGAAGCGGAAAACAAGGCTGCCGCGATCTGGCAGGATGGGGAGAGCGCGGCCGTTCTCGAACGGCTCGACAGTCTCTCGACCGCCGAGCAGGCTGAGCCCTGGGCTCTCCATCTGCGCGGCCGGGCGCTCCTCGCCGCCGCTGAAGACAGCGAAATCGCCGCTGAAGACAGCGAAATCGCCGCTGAAGACAGCGAAATCGCCGCTGAAGACAGCGAAATCGCCGCTGAAGATAGCGAAATCGCTTTAAGAAGCGACGATTCGGCCGATCAGGCTCTCCAACTTTTTACCGATGCTCTTGCCGGGGATACGCTCGACGTGGAGATCCGGATCGACCTCGCCCGCCTCCTGTCGCAGCGCGGCATGCGGGTGAAAGCGATCCGCATTCTGGAGATCGGGCGGGAGAACGCGCCGCAAGAGAGCCGTTTCTGTTTTCAGATCGCCCGGACCTACTTCAATGCCGACGAAACAGAGGGCGCACTGAAAGCCGTGAACGAGGGGCTTTCTCTCGATCCGCAAGCAGCCGAAGGCCACCTGCTCGCGGGGCAGATCCTCTTCGATCACACGAACCGCAAGGAAGAAGCGCTCGGCAGGATGCGGCGCGCGCTGGCTGTCGATCCTGCCGTCGTCGGAGGGGGCGAAATCCTCGCCAAGGCGCTCGTGGCCTGGTCGATCAACCAGCAAAGCCTGGGCGAATACGATGGGGCGCTGTCGTCGATCGAGGAGGCGTTGCGGCTGACGCCCGGCATGCCGATCGCGCTTCTCGAGCGCGGCCGGATGCTCGTGCAGCGCGGCGAGCTCGAGAAGGGTATCGAAAGCGTGCGCCTTTTCTTCGAGAGCCATCAGGGCAACGACGCGGTTCGCAGCCTGCTGGCGGGCGCCCTCAAAACCCTCGGCTACCAGCGCTTGCGGGAATCGAAACGCGCAGAGGCTCTCGATCTGTTCAGGGAAGCGATCGCCCTTGGCGCACACGATGTCGATGTGGCCGTCATCAAGCGTATCGTCGAGCAAGACTCCCGCACCGCCGAGGGGCAATCCCGTGATCCGAGCGACAGGCTCGACGAGGCGCGCGAACTCTTCGAGCGGGGTTCGGCCCTGCTTCAGGAGGGGCGCACTGCCGAGGCGATCGAGGCTCTCGATCGTTCGCTCGAACTCGTTCCGGCCAATCCTTTCGCCCACCATCAGATCGGCGTGGCCCATGCGATCGAGGGCCGTCTCGATCGCGCCGTGGAGGAATTCGAGACCGCCATCGGCGAGGCGAGCGAGATGGAACTCGATCTGCCCGCCGCCTATGTGAAGCTCGCCGAGGTGGTCTTCCGGCTCGGCAAGATCGACGTGGCGCGCCGATGGCTCGACAGGCATGATGAGACATTTCCCGATCGAGTGAACGATCCCCGCGTGAAGAGCCTGCGCGCTCTTCTCGATGGCTGACTTCCAGCGCGGCAGCGCTGACCTCCAGCGCCGCTGGCGATCAGCGCTGCCGGCCCTTTTGCCCGCCACTGCTGACGCGCAGCGCTTCCTGGACGAGTGCGGCCGCTGCCACCGCGGCGGTTTCGATCCGGAGAATGTTCTGCCAGAGCCGGACCTTCTCTGCCCCCCACGAGACGATGGCGGAGCGCTCGCTGCTGGTGAATCCCCCCTCGGGTCCCACGATGAGCACGGTCTCGCCTTGCAGGTCGGCCTTTTCGAGCGTGTCTCCGAGAAAAGAGATGTCGTCGCCGACATCGAGCAGGAATCGGTTCTCCACCGCGCTGTGCGCGCCAAGAGCCTGATCGATCGGCACGGGATCGGCGACGTCGACGATCCTGTTCCGGCCGCACTGCTTGGCTGCTTCGATCGCCTTGCGCCGCCACTTGGCTGTCCGGCCGGTGGCAGCCCGCACCCCGGCATCGAGACTCCGGCTGAAGAGGACCGGCACGAGGCGATCGCAGCCGATCTCCGAGAGTTTTTCCACGGCGAACGCCATCCGCTCGCCCCGGGCGGGAGAGACGAAAAGCGTCACGGTCCGGTCGGGCGGCGGTTCGGTCTTCAGAGGAGTGTTGAACGCAACGCGCACCCCGTGGCGGGCGATCGTCTCGATCACGCCGCGCCGCGACGAGCCTGCGCCGTCGAAGATCTCGACCGGATCTTGCGGCCCCAGGCGGCGGACCTTGACGGCGTGGTGCGATTCGGACTCGTCGAGTCCGATCGAATCGGTGTCGAGGGAGCGGGGACAGAAGAATCTGGCTGGTCGGACCAAAATAAGCCTCCTTTGCGCTCTGGTCCCTTGATTCCGTCAGGGACGGAACTATGATTGAACCGAAATCGAATCGGACTTAAATTACAGATGGCTGCCACTGCTGTCACGGACCAATGCGGCCGGCCGGGCGTCCGGGACCTGATCGTGGGGATTCCAGGAGAAAGCGGAATATGGCCAAGATCTATACGACGGAAGTCAGCGATTTCTGCACCAACAGTTATCTCGTGGTGGGGGAGGGCGACGCCGAGGCGGCTCTCATCGATCCGGGCGATGCGCCCGACACACTGACCGCCATGATCCGGAGGGCGGGAGTTACGGTCAAGTACCTGATCGCCACCCACTGCCACCTCGATCACATCGGTGCCGCGGCCGAGATGGCGCGTCGCCTCGATCTTGGCCTTCTCGCGGGGGGGGACGATCAGTTCCTGCTCGACAGGGTCGATGAATCGTGCGCCATGTTCGGTTTGCCGCCCGTGGAGAAACCGGAAATCGCCCGGACTCTCGAGGATGGAATGGAACTCTCTCTCGGCGGCAGCACCCTGCGCTTCAGGAGCGCTCCGGGGCACTCTCCCGGCTCCTTCGTCATCTTCGTCGACGACAAGGATGTCATCGTGGGCGATGTCCTGTTTCAGGGCAGCGTGGGCCGGACAGATCTTCCCATGGGGGATACGGAAACGCTGAAGAACACGATTCGCGACGTGATTCTTCCCGCCGGCGATGATGTGGTCGTCTACACGGGCCACGGGCCGTCGACCACCGTGGGCCGGGAGAGGCTGAACAATTTTTTTATCGTTCAGTGGGGACTGAACTCCTGAACGGAACGAGACAGAAGAACCGATGAGCCTTTCAGAACAGCCCAAGATCTATCTCGACAACGCGGCCACGTCGTGGCCCAAGCCGGAAGAGGTCTACACCGCGATGGACGGCTACATGCGCACCGTGGGCGCTTCGGCCGGGCGCGGCGCGTACCGCGAGGCGGCCGAGGCGGAGGAGATTCTCGAATCGGTGCGGCGCAAAATCCTGGTTCTTCTGGGGGGCGGTGGGCGCGCCGCGCCCGGCCGCATGGTGTTCATGCTCAACGCTACTGACGCGATCAACCTCGCTCTCAAGGGCACGCTGCTCGATGGCGATCACGTGGTCACCACCTGTCTCGATCACAACTCGATCCTCCGTCCCCTCCATGCGCTCGAATCTGCGGGACGCATCACGGTGACGCGCGTCGCCTGCGCGGCCGACGGACGAGTCGACGCGGATGATGTGGAGCGCGCGGTCACCGCACGGACACGCATGATCGCCACGCTGCACGCCTCCAATATTCTGGGCACGCTCAACCCGGTCGAAGAGATCGGACGGATCGCGCGGGCGCGGGGAATACTCTTTCTCCTCGACGCGGCCCAGACCATTGGCTCGCGGCCCGTTCTTCCCGAGCCGATCGGCGCCCATATTGTCGCCTTTCCAGGACACAAGGGTCTGCTCGGTCCGCTCGGGACGGGGGGGCTCTACTTCGACGAGACCGTCGACATCGCCCCTCTGCGCGAGGGGGGGACGGGGAGCCGGTCCGAATCGGACGTACAGCCGACGGACTATCCCGATCGCTGGGAAGCCGGATCGCACAATCTTCCCGGCATCGTCGGTCTCGGCGCCGGCGTCGACTATATCCTGCGGCGAGGAATCGAGAACATACACTGCGAGAAGGATCGTCTCGCCCGTTCTTTTCTCCAGGGCTTGGAGCGCATCGATGGGGTCCGACTCTACGGACCGCGCGATACCTCGCAGCGCGAAGCCGTGTTTTCCCTGAACGTGACCGGAGTCGAACCCCACCAACTGGGAGCGCTTCTCGATGCGGAGTTCCAGATCAAGGGCCGGGCGGGTCTCCACTGTGCGCCCCTGGCGCACCGCGCCGCGGGAACGATCGAGACCGGCTCGTACAGACTCTCATTCGGTCCCTTCAATCGGCCCGACCACATTGAGACGAGCCTTCATGCCCTCGAAAGAGCGGCACGCGAGTTCGGCAGTCTTTCGACGGCGGTGGCGAACGGGACGGGCCAGTCGTGACATTTTGAAGACAGAGGAAAGATTCCATGAACCACGAATGCATCATTGTGGGCGGCGGGCCGGCCGGACTCAGCGCGGGCCTCTACATGGCCAAGGCGGGCATGAACGTCGTCCTCTACGAGGGCACCACACCGGGCGGCCAGATCCTCAGCACGGACAAGGTCGACAATCTGCTGGGATTCGGCGAGATCGAGGCGTGGCAGCTGGCCGATAAGATGATCGCCCACGCCAAGGAGTCGGGGCTCGAGATCGTGTCCGAAAACGTGGCCGCTGTCGGCGTCGACGGCGCGCGCAAGTATGCGCGGCTTGCGTCGGGCGAGACTGTCACTGCTCCCACCCTGATCCTCGCCTGCGGCGGCACGCCGCGCAAGCTGAGTGTTCCGGGCGAAGCCGAGCTCGGCCACGGCAAGGGCGTCTCCTATTGCGCCGTGTGCGACGGCGGCTTCTTCAGGGGCAAGGACGTGGCGATTTCGGGCGGCGGGGACGCTGCCGCAACCGAGGCCCACCACCTCGCCCACCTCGTCAACCACGTCACGATCATTCACCGCCGCGATGCGTGGCGCGCCAAGCCGAACCTCGTGGAGCGCATGCTGGCCCTCGACAATGTGACGGCCGTCATGGATTCCGTGGTCGAATCGGTCGAGGGCGCCGACTCGGTGACAGGTGTCAAGGTGAGGAATGTCAAGACCGGGGAGGTGAGCGAGATTCCCGCACAGGGATTCTTTGTCGCCATCGGTTTCATCCCCAATTCGGGGATCTTCGAGGGGGAGATCGATCGGGACGAAGAGGGATTCATCGTCACAGACGCACGTATGCGCACCAGCGTTCCGGGTGTGTTTGCCGCTGGAGACGTGCGTTCCAATGTGGGACGCCAGATCGCCATCTCCGTGGGCGACGGATCGGCCGCGGCACTTTCGGTCTCCCATTTTCTGGTCGAAGGAAGCTGATTCCCTTCGCGTCTGGGGGGTGGGCCAATCCTAGGGCGGACCGAGTGGACGAAGCGGATGGACCTTGGGGACGTTACATCGGAAAAGCGACGATTTCAGGAACGTGACGGATAGAGGGACGGATAGAGGTGGGTGAAGGCTACTCGTTTTTCAGGCGGCGTGAAACATCTTCGTACTCGTCGGGCTGCAGGTTGGCGATCGTGCGGCCGTCCCGGGCGAGCTCGTCCTCGAGATCGAGAATCTTTTCCTGCATACGGCGATGAGTGCGCTCTGAGCCGCCGAGGATCTGGAAGTCTTCGCTCCGCGTGACGCGGTAATTCTCGTCCTTCTGATCGAGGCCGATTCCCAGGAGGTATGATTTCCAGCGGGTCTCTTTTTTGCCGTTATCCAAGATGACTCCTATCTTCGAGGCTCACTCCGTGCGTGACTAAAGTCACCATATCGCGTGACCAAGGTTGCGAATGATCATGCCCCTATTCTATGAAAGCTGCGGCCGCGTCTTCCAGTGAAATCCGGTAGCCGGGGGCGAGTTCCCGTTGCGGGGGGCGGAATAGGGGCTTGACTTGAAAAAAGCTTCTGATAACTTTCAGGGCGCTCTCGTAAATTCTTTGAATACGACAACAATGAGGCGGCATAGCCAAGCGGCTAAGGCAACGGATTGCAAATCCGTCATCCCCGGTTCGAGTCCGGGTGCCGCCTCCATTTTTATTTTTGGGGGTGTGGCGGAATTGGTAGACGCTCGGGATTTAAAATCCCGTGGCCGAGAGGCCGTACGGGTTCGATTCCCGTCTCCCCCACAACATTATCCAGCCCTCGAAGAGAGCTTCCGAGATAGAGACCTCAGGGGACCAGTATGATCCGGATTCTGAGGATCGTCGGCCGCATGAACGTGGGGGGGCCGGCCCGCTGCGTGCTCAACCTTGCCGGCGGGTTGACCGGCCCTGAATTCGAGACGCTTGTGGCCACGGGGCGATCCGGCGTTGGCGAGGGGGATCTGGCAAGCGAGATCTCGGCGATCGGGATCCCGCTGGCGCGCATCGGCGGGATGGGCCGGGAACTCTCTCTTGCCCGGGACTTCAACGCCTTCCGTGCGATCAGGAAGCTCATCGCCACCTTCCGGCCGCACATCGTCCACACCCATACATCGAAAGCCGGGGTGCTCGGCCGCTTGGCGGCGATCCTCTGCCGGCCGCCGGGCGGTGGGCGCGCCGCGCACCGCAGACCGCGAATCGTCCACACCTTTCACGGCCATGTCCTCGACGGTTACTTTGGTCCCTGGAGATCTTCGCTTTTCAGGGAGGTGGAGCGGTGGCTGGCGGCGCGTACCGATGTGATCGTTGCCGTGACGGCATCGGTCCGGCAGGAGCTGATCGAACGGCACGGCGTGGGCCGCCCCGACCAGTATCGGATCATCCCTTCCGGCGGGGATGCGCCTGTCGTGGCACGCGATCGTTCTACCGGAGACGTCCTGCGTGCCGAACTCGGTTTGGGAATCGGTCCCGTGGCGGGAGTGGTGGGGCGCATGGTGCCCGTGAAAGGCCACGACCTCCTTCTTGCCGCCCTCGGCCGCATCTTTGCCGAGGTGGCCGACTTGACGTTCCTATTCGTGGGGGACGGTCCTCTCCGAAAAAAATACGAGGCGCACGCAGCCCGTCTGGGATTGAGCTCCCGCGTTCGATTCCTCGGCAACCGGTCCGATGTGGCTCGGATCATGTCCACCCTCGATTTTCTCCTGCTTCCCTCCCGCAAGGAAGGACTGCCCACGGTGCTGCTCGAGGCGGCCGCCGCCGGGGTGCCGATCGCCGCGTCGCGCATTCCGGGAGTGACAGATCTCTTCGAGAATGGTTCGTCAGCGCTTGTTTTCGAATCGGAGTCGCCCCCGGCGCTCGCCCGCGCGGCGATCCGGCTCGGCAAGGACGTGGCTTTGCGCCAACGGCTCGCTGCCGCGGCGCGGCGCGCGGCCGCCCAGGTCATGACTCGCGACGCGGTCGTGGCCGCTCACGGCGACTTGTACAAAAGGCTCTGTTCTCCGCGAAACGAAGTTGTATGATGGCCGCCATGAATGGAGCAAACACCGCCCGGAGATGGGCCGCAACAGTCTTGTTGCTCTCCCTGCTTGTCAGTGCCTGGAGCTGCGCCGCGCCCACGGCGCGCGTCGTCGACGAGACCGGCCATCCGGTCGCGTCGCTCGATTCGATCTGGGAACTGGTGGACAGCGCCTTTCCCGGCGGTCTCGAAAAGGGGGTTGTCGTCCGGTTGATCGACAAGGACCATTCCGGTTTCGACATCGAGCAGAACGCCGTTGTGGTTTCCCGTTCCTACTCTCCCACGGTGAGCCGGGGGAAGGTGTGCATGGGGCTCACCCATCTGGCGCTGCACAGGCTCTCGGGAGGAGACGCGCAGCGCAAGGGGCGCTGCTTCGATGACGACAAGCGCTTTCTCGAATACGCCGTCGCCACTTACATGGACCGGACCGCGGCCGGGAGTATCGAGAAGGAGCTCATCGAGTCCTACACCATCGCCGCCCGGCTGTTTCGGGAGAAGAAGATGAGCGTGCCGCTCCTTAGAAGCTGGGAGGCCTTCTGCTACCAGGGGCGGTGGGCGGATCAGTTCGAGGAGTGGAATCTCGAAGGATTGAGAACGCTTCTCTCCTTGGGGCATTTCCTGGTGAACGAGAAGAACTTTCTCCTCGAAGATCTGGGACGGGTTTTCGAGGAGCTCGCCAGTGAAGGGGTGACTCTCGAACAGGCTTTTCTCTCAGCACTCGGAGTAGATATGAATGTTACCCTCGTCGAGTGGCGCGAAGAGGTACTGGAAAAAGCGACTCAGATAGGATATTAACTGATGCCGGGAGGGGCTTGAAGCTCCGGTGATACCATGTCCATAGACAACACGACACTGATACACACTCTCGCCATCGGCGTGGCCTTGTTTTTTTCAGCCCTTCTCATGCCGGCCTGTCTGCGCCTGGCGCTCAAGCTCGACATCGTGGACAAACCGGGCGGCCGCAAGGAGCACCGGAGTGTCACTCCCCTGCTTGGTGGCCTCGGCGTCTTTTTGGCCTGCTTGCTGGCCATCATTTTCATGTGGGCTTTTATAAAAGACCGCTATCTCGACGAATTTCCCGATGGCGTGTGGAACAAGAACTTCACCCGCCTCTTTCTCGGCAGCACGGTCCTGTTCATCACGGGGTTGATCGATGACGTGATCAAGCGCAAGACCGAGATGCCCTACTACTACAAGCTTCTCGGCCAGGTGGCGGCCATCTCTCTCGCCATGCTCGTGTTGGCCAAGTCCCAGATGGACTCGATCTTTATCGGCGAGGGCGATGCGGGTGACTATATCTATCTTCTCTTTTTTCTGCTCTGGCTTCTGACGACGATCAATTCGTTCAATTTCTCGGACAACACCAACGGGCTCATGAGCGGACTCGCCGTCATCGCCATCTTGACATCGGTCGTCTACCTCGGTCGGCTCGATAACAGGATCATCATCCTCGGCCTGATCCTCGTCGGTTCGATTCTCGGTTTTCTGCCCTTCAATTTTCCCAAGGCCAAGATCTTCATGGGCGATGCCGGATCGATGTTCGTCGGTTACTGGGCGGGTGTTTTCACGTGGCCCTTGACACAAGGATTTTTCGAGGATGGTCAGGCCCTCTTCGGCCTCGACAATCTTCTTCCGCCTTTTTTGCTTCTCGGCGTTCCGCTTTACGACGCCTGCTTCGTCCTTATCCAGAGGCTGAGGGAGAAGCGGCCGATCTACCTCGGCGACAATCAGCACCTCTCTCACCGCCTCCTGCGAAGCGGATTCAACGTCACCGAGACATCGCTCATCCTCTGGGGCGCGGCCCTGATTCTCGGCGGAATCGGCGCCCTGGCCATCAAGGACCATCTCACGACCAGAATACTCGCCTTCTGTTTCGGCATCCTCTTCCTGGTCATCCTGACCCGCATCATCATGAGAGCAGAAAAAAAGGCAATGGCAGCCAAGAACTAGGCGTCAGGGAATATCCACTCTTCACCTCGACCACCCCAGCATCATTTCAGGACGAGACGATGAGCGATGATAAGACCGCACACCCGATCAGCAAGGCGGCGCATGGGTTCCTTACCTCCCGACTTCATTTTGTCTTCAAAATGCCTGAGGGAGGTAAGGAACCCATGCGCCGCCTTGCTGATCGGACGCGCGCTAGAATGATCCGAAGAGGAACGATCCAAGAGAGCTAAGCGGAGCCGCCTCGCGAGCATCCTCCAGACTCATGAGCGCCTGATCGAGCAGTGCGCGCACCTTCAGAGCCATCTCCTCGTCGGCGAGCAGCGTACCGAGCAGTCCCTTGCCTTCCTGCAGGTTCTGGGCGATCGTGCCGAGGGCGGCGGAAACTTTCTCGAAGTTCTCGACCGAGGAGGCGATGTCTGCGCGCAGCTTCTCGTCGTAGAGAAGCAGGCCGAGCGGGCCCTTGCCGGCGCGTGTGTTGGATACGATCTCGTTGATCGTGGTCAGGAGCGCCGTCACCCTGTCCGACCATTCCTGATTGAAGATGATCTGTCCCAGAACGCCTTCGCCGGTCCTGACCTCGTCGATGATGCCGCGAACGGAGTCTATGATGGCCGTCACCTGGGCGGGCCAGTCCTCGTTGTAGAGAATCTGTCCCAGGACGCCGCGCCCCTCGCGCACGTCGGCGATGACCTGCCGGAAGAGTTTGACGCCGTCGCCGATGTCGGCGAGGGTGAGCCTCACCCGTTCGGCCATGGTCTCGTTATAGATCAGGTCGTGGGCCACACCGCCGCCTTCGCGGATGTCTTTGGCCAGTGTGGTCACCTCGGCGGCGAAGAGATCGACGTTTTCGATGATCCTGTCGATCCTGGGGCGGTTCTCGCCGATCAGATCGCCCACCTGCTCGAAGGGATCGGCCGTGGCCAGGCCGGGCAGGCCGCGGGCCACGGTCTCGTCCATGATCGCCTCATCGCTCGAGCCGAGTTCGATGTCGACCACCTTGCCGCCGAGCATGTTGGAGTTGCGGATCCGAATGACGTAGTCGCTTCGGAGAAAACTCTGCACGGGGACGTCGAGCGTCAGTGTCGCTTTGACCCAGAGGTCGTTGACGACCTCGGGCAGATGAACGGGTGTCGGCAGAAACTCGATCTTCCGCACCTTGCCCCGGATCACACCCATGACGCGGACATTGTCACCGGCCTTGAGCCCCGATGCCTTGTCGAAGTAGGCGGTCAGGTCGTGAGTGGTTCGAAAGAGATCGAAATCGGTGAGAGCCACTGTCAGGAATCCCAGACCGACGAGTGCGCCGAAGAAGAGGATTCCCACGCCTGTTTCCTTGACTTTGGACATTCCCGGTTTCTCCTAATCTAACGCCCGCTCATGATGGCGGTGTCATCGTAAGCTTCGCCCTTCAAGAAGGCTTGCACCACGGGATTGGCGCTCTGCTGGATCTCTTTGACCGTACCGATCTCGATGATCGATCCCTTGCTGTGGATGCCGACCCGGTCGCCCACCTTCCAGGCGCACTCGAGATCGTGGGTGACCACGATCGAAGTGATCCCGTGCAGTTCCTGAACGCTCCTGATCAGATCGGCGATGTTGTTCGTCATGATCGGATCGAGGCCCGCCGTGGGTTCGTCGTAGAGAATGATCTCCGGTTCCATGACCAGAACGCGGGCGAGGGCGGCTCTCTTCTTCATGCCGCCAGATATCTCGGAAGGCATCTTGTGATAGGCGCCGTCCATTTCCAGGCCCTTGAGAGCCGCCGCGGCGCGTTCCCCAATCTCTTTTCGATCGAGAGTGGTGTGCTCGCGGAGGGGGAGTTCCACGTTTTTGCCCACGCTGAGCCAGTTGATGAGGGCAGCCGACTGGAAGAGGTAGGCCACTTTCCGCCGGATCCTGAAGAGGGTCTTGCGATCGGCGTCGGTGATGTCCTCTCCGTCGACGATCACCCGTCCGAGGTCTGGCTTGAGGATCCCCACGATATGCTTGAGGGTGACGCTTTTGCCGATGCCCGAGCGTCCGAGGATGACCATGGTCTCCCCTTTTTTCACGTCGAGGGAGAAGTTCTTCAGAACCGTCTGATCGCCGAAGCTCTTGTAAATGTTTTCCAGCCGGATCATCGATCAGAATCCTCAACGATAAAAGAACCAGGTCATGTAGTAGCCGAGTATGATGATCAGCAGAAAGGAATTGATCACCGCCGTGCGGGTGGCCTGACCCACGCCGAGCGCGCCGCCCTTGGCCCGAAGACCGCTCGAACAGCCCACGCTGGCGATGAGGACGCCGAAAACGAGGGCTTTGAAGAGGCCCGTATAGACATCCTTCGGAAAGCCGAAGAAATCGGAGTCTCCGGAGAGCGCTTCGAGCACGTTTTCGAAATAGACCTTGAAGGAGATGTCGAGCTGGGTCTTGCCCACAAGCGCGCCGCCCATGACGCCCATGAAGTTGCAGAAAAGGGTCAGGATGGGACACATGATGGCGAGGGCGACGACGCGCGGCGCCACCAGGAAGTCGATGGGATTGATCGACATGACCTCGAGAGCGTCGATCTCCTCGGAGACCTTCATCGTGCCGATCTCGGCCGCCATGCCCGATCCCACGGAGGCGGTCAGGATCAGCGCTGTCATGAACGGTCCCATCTCGCGGCAGAGCGCGGTGCCGATGATGCGCGAGATCGAGGCCTTGAGGCCGAAGTCCTGCAGTTCCACGCCGATCTGGAGCGCCAGGATCATTCCAGTGAACACACCGACGACGAAGATGACAGGCAGCGGTTTGACCCCGCAGATGAACATCTGTTCGAGTACGAAACGCCGCCGCTTCCAGCTGTTCTTCATGTAGTATACAGAGAAGAACAGGAGGACGAGCGTATAGCCCGCACCGTCGACCATGTTTATCAGAAAGCGTCCCGTCAGTTCGAAAAAGCCCATCCCACTCTCCGGTCTCAGGGACCGATTCCTCCAGGGTACATCGTGTTCTTCGAGGAGCTGACGATCGGAATAAACAAAAGCCTCATGTTTTGCAAGCCCTCGTCATCGCCTTCGATGGTGAGGAGTTTCCAGAGAAAGTTATGTTCCCACCCCACGCCGTCCACGTTCAGGTAGTTGTAGAGGAGCGGAATGCTGAATCGGCTCTCGGCATCGTCGTAGTAGGCGGAGATGAGATTGAAGAGAGCTTTGTGGCGCTGCGCGCCGGTCGGTTCCTCCTGGTAGCGATAGAGGTTCCAGAAGGGCCAGAAGAGCCGGTCGACCGCTTCGAGAGGCGTGGCGAGCCGCGAGGGCATCAAGCTGAGGGTCGAGAAATCGTACCCGCCGTCAAAAGTCGAGTCGGTGTGGAAGAGGGGCCAGAGCTGGAAATAGGAATCTTCACCCCGGTGGTCGGCATAGACCTTGTGTATGCGCGTCACGAGGGGAATGAAGAAGAAGTCGGACTTTTCGTACTCCAAGTTCTTGGAGTTCCTGAGCCAGAAGAGGGGGGTCAGGAATGATTTGGAATCGAAGGACGACGTGGCGTCTTCCTCGCGGTAATGGGAATAGAAGGGGAAGATCCGGAAGCGTTCGCAGTCGCGCGTCTTCTCGATATGGACGAGCGGCCAGGGTACGTCGTAGATGTAGTAGGCATTCTGCGCCCCGTTGGGTTTTCCCTCCCACCGGTCAGGCACCTCGCGCCCGAGCTGCACCAGGGGGCCGAGAAAGATCAGCGGGCCGATGAATCCATACCGGTAGTAATTGTCGGCGCCTTCGAGATGAAACAGAGGCCAGAACCCGTAAGCCTTGGCCGGGTGATCGGTGTCGAGTGCTTTTTCCTGGTAATGGAAAAAGGGCCAGAGCACGGAGTATTTCTTGTACCGTCCTTTCCAGACGCTCTTCATGTAGAAAGGCAGAGCGTGCCACGAGCCGTCCATGCGCCCTCCGTCGGTCCAGCCGAAGAGGAGGAGGAAACTGGTGGACCGCCTTTTTTCCGCGGCCGAGATCTTCTTGGTCACCCGCTGGTAGAGGGGCCATAGCGCGAAGCTGAACGAGTCGTAGGTGAGGAAGTCCCGGATACAACCGCCCAGCGGGAAGAAGGCGAAGTAATTTTCCCCACCCGGCGAACGGCCGCCGAAGAGGAGGGGAAAGAAGATCCAGTCGACATCGTCGCCCTCGGGCCGCGCGACCTTGGAATAGGAATAGAGAGGCCAGAAGCGGAATCGTGTGCGGTCGTCGTGGCGAAAGTACCGGCCGAGGGGCGGGAGGAAATCGAATTCAGTGAAATCCTCCGCCTCGTTCCTGCGGTAGCCCATGAGCGGGCGGACTGCCCACTCCGATCTGCCCGGGGAGTTTCTTTCGGCAAAAATGGGGACGAGCAATTCAGCTTCGGACTCGCCGGTGGCGCGATGGAATCCGGTGCGCAGGAGGGGTGACGCATCAGCGCCCAGGCCGGCGGTCAGACAGCCCGACAGGAGGGTCGGCAGAAACAAAAGCACTGTGCAGACAAGAATCCTTGCCAATCCCAAAGCTCCCGTCATTTGGAAAATCGGTTGTACCGCCGCAATCATCATATCATAGAATACAGCGTCACCCAGAAAAGGAAAGGAAAAGAGAGACCATGACGCACAGTGCAGGAACAGGGTTTCCAACTGCCGAGCGAGCTTTGAGCACCCGTACCCAAAACGCGGGCATCGCTCTTTGTGCCGCCTTACTTTTGACGGGATGTCTCGGGCCGGTGCCCCTGCCGCATGAGTCGCTCTATCCCGCCGCTTTTATCAGGACGCGCGACCTTCACGATCGATTGATCGACGCTGGACGTGTCGACGAGGCACGTTCCCAGTCGCGTGAACTCCTCGGCGCAGAGCGTTCCGCAGCCAATCTGACCCTGGCCGCACGGATAGAGGAGGACGTCGATAACACGATCGCCCTTCTCGATGAAGCGATCGCTGTTGATCCGGAGTTCGCCTGGGCGCGCTATGGCCTCGCATTTACCATTCTCAAGGGAGAATCCCTCGGTGGTTACGAGGAGTCGGTCGAGCATCTCGAATGGCTTCTCGACCGGGAATTCACTCAAGAGCGGAATCCCGATCTGCGCACACGGTTGCTGCTGATCGAAAACCTGTCGCGTCTGGGCAGGTCGGAGGCGCAAGCCGACGCCATGGTGAGATACCTCGATTATTCGCCCAACGATCTGACAACCCGCTATGGCCTGGCGTATCTCTTCTGCATCAAGTTGAAGAACCTCGACGATGCGATGATCCAGGTGAATTTGATCCTGGAGAGCAATCCCGACGCACTCGATGCGGCCATGCTCAAAGGGCGTATTTTCTGGGACAGCGGGGAGTACGGCAGTGCGGCCGATCACTACCAGACACTGGTCGACCGCCATCCCGATGCGCTTCTCAATCTGGGATTTCTCTGGGAGCGGCACCTTGAGGATTCTGCCAAAGCCATCGACTGCTACGAACGTTACCTCGGATACGAAGGTCCCAACGCTGATCAGAAAAGGTGGTACGACCGCACATTCACCGTACCGAACCGGATCGAAATCCTCAGGGGAGAAAACCGATGATCGCCGTGCTTCAAAGGGTGTCGTCGGCCAGTGTCGGCGTCGACGGCAAGCCAAAGGCTGCGATCGGTGCGGGTTTTGTCGCTCTTGTCGGTGTCCGGAAAGGAGACGATGAGCGCGCGGCCGAGTACCTGGCGTGCAAGGTTGCGGGCCTCCGCGTCTTCGGCGACGACGCGGGGCGTTTCAATCGAGACATCCTTCATCCCCAGGTTCGGGGCGAGATCCTCGCCGTGTCCCAGTTTACCCTGCTGGCTGATTGCCGCCGGGGACGGAGGCCCGGATTTGATGCGGCCGAGACACCCCAGAGGGCCGAGGCACTGTTCGAACACTTTGTAGCCTCTCTGCGCGCCGAGGAGGTTCCCGTCGAGACCGGATCATTCGGTGCTGTCATGACGGTGGCGCTCGTCAACGAAGGTCCGGTGACGATCATTCTCGACACCGAAACGCTGAACGTTTCATTGCCGAGACGTTGAGACCGAATGCTGGCGGATGTGACCCACCAGGGTTCTCACCTCACTGTTCAGACCGAATGCCGCGAGATAGGCGAGCAAAAACCGCAGCCGGTCCTGTTCGGACGCCGACGATCCCACATCGCGGTCGAGATCGATCAGGTCTCTCAGAAAGGGGCGCCCTGTCCCGGGTTGTGCCCTTCCGCCCGTGGCTGCACTCGAATCGATCTTGGAGAGAACAAAACCACAGCGCTGGGCTCTCACAGGCTCGGACCGATCGAGTGATCGATGGACGAGAATGTTGCGCCCAAAGAGATCTCTGTCATGAAAACCTCTGTCGTGAATCGCCCTGACCCAGGCGCCGAGATGGGCCGCGAGCCGTCGCCGCTGCGCGTGCGGCCAGGTGGTGAACGCGGGCGACCGGAGGATTTCTTCGAGCGAACGTGTCCCCGGAATGTGTTCAGTCAAAATGAACGCTCTCTTGAGGAGGCGCACTGTTCGATCCTCGCCGGCCGCGATGGGCCGCACGAGCGAACAGTTGACCTGGCCGAGGCGCGAAAGGCTCCGGAACTCCCTTGCTGCCCGACACATACCGAAGAAGGTGTTGCGGAAGAAACCCTTGAGCCGGTCGGACAGTGACGGATACCAGTATCGTTTGAGTACGGCCCGGCCCGCACCGTGGGTACGGGCCGGAAATCGAACGACGTGCACGTCGGAAGTCCGTTGCGTTGAGAAAATCCGGACAGATTCCAGATTCCAGATCGATTCAAAATTTTCTGCAGACCGATCCTCGAAGATATGCTGGAATTCTTGATTGATGACGGTTCTCAACATGGGCTTTCTGTCCGATCCGACGACCGATGACCTGAAAGAGTGAAGATATAAAGAGTATCATTTCGGCATGTCAATATGTGTTTTTTTCTCGACATTCCCTCGGGAAGGCCGCCGCCACGGGGGTTGGGCGTCGACCGTGACTCGATTTGGCCCAGTGAGGAGCCGTATCAAAAAAGAAATTCACAGTTGACAAGGCAGAAACGACATAATTAATTTTATGTGAATCGGTAAGCGCATAACGTGCTCGACCGTTCGGCAGAATGCCTCTTCGCGGCGCCCTCGGTTTTTCTTTTTGGCTCAAAGATTGATAATTTGGTATTGAGCAGGCTAAAGAAAGTTATAATCTTTGACGAACTAATTACTTATTGGCTATAAGATCTTTTTGAGAGCAGGAATTTCCACGAGACTTTCCACGAGACATGGTGATCCCTTATCAGGATGTCTTCCTGAAGAGGGGTGAGTATCGAAGGAACAACCAAGGTCGCATTATTTTGCGGTTGGATTTGAAAGGAAACTTTCATGGCCACCATTACGAAGAAGGAACTGGTCAATCGCATCGCTGAGATCACCGGGCAGACAAAGGTGATTACCAAAGAGGTCATCCAGCTTTTCCTGGACGAGATCATTCGGGAACTGGCTCGGGGTAACCGCCTTGAATTCCGCGAGTTCGGCGTGTTCGAAGTCAAGGACCGCAAGGCGCGCAGAGCCCAGAATCCCCGAACCCTGGAAAAGGTCCACGTCCCGGAGAAGAAGGTGGTGAAGTTCAAGGTGGGGCGGATCATGAGAGAGAAGGTCAGTGCCATCCCTCTCAGTCCCGACGCCCCGCCGGCAGATCCAGCACCGGAGGCTCAACCGCAGAATCCCGCGCCCAGTGGGGACACTCCCAGCGAGCCTCCAGGTCCGCCCGATTCCCCCTCCGGCGAGACTCCTTTCTAAGGCTGTTCGAGAGGAGAGAGACCCGGCTGCGAAGGCCTGCTGACAGGGCTTTGGATTCTTTGGATTCTATCCAGCGCATCACCTGTGATCGGTTTCAAGGTGATGCGCTTTTTTTAATGGCCTGATAACGCTCGGATACGGTGCAGAGCGACTCTGTTCAATCGTGGGTGCTGCGTTTAAATCGTACGACTAATTATGGCTACAGCGATTCTCAAGACACTCGAATTCAACGTGGTCCGCGAGATCCTTTCCGGATTCTGCTCGTCGCCCCTCGGTCGCGCCGAGGCGGAACGTATCGAGCCCCTCGGAAATCTTTCCGACGTGCAAACCTTGCTCGATCAAGCTTCCGAGATGAAGGAATACCTTCTCAGAGGGGGCGCTTTTCCTTTACGCGGTGCGCTCGACGCGATCGCGGCCGTGGACAGTGCGCTCGAAATGAACAAGGCGATCGATCCTGACGGCCTCTGCCGTGTGGCGGGCCTTCTGGCATGCTCCTCGATGATGAGAAACAGCCTGCAGAGCGAACAAGACACCATGCCCGAGGTGTGGAGGGTGGTCTCCTCGATGGACGACCTTTCCAGCCTCGAAGAGGAAATCAATCGTACCGTCGACCAGCGGGGCCGTGTGCGCGACACCGCCTCCGAGAAACTTGCCGCACTGAGAGCAAAGAAGGAAGATCTCAAAACCGATATCCGTCGTAGGGCCGAGGGACTCCTCTCCGATTCATCCATCGCGCGCTGGCTTCAGGATCGCAGCGTGAGACTGCGCAACAATCGTTACGTGCTTCCCGTCAGGGCAGAGAGCAGCCCCAGGATCAAGGGTGTGGTGCACGGTTACTCGGCAACGGGCAACACTGTCTTTGTCGAACCCGAGATCCTGGTCGAGAGGCAGAATCGTTTTGAAAAACTCAGGATGCGCGAGAACAGGGAAGTGTCCCGCATCTTGTGGGAACGGACGCGGACGCTCATCGATTTCCTCGAACCTATCAGAGACATCCAGAACAAGATCGCCTGGCTCGACCTGACCTATGGGCGCGCCCGATACTCGATCGAGTACCGGCTCACAGCGCCCGAGATGTGCGAACAACCTCTGATCGTCCTGCGCGATGCGCGGCATCCGATCCTGCTCAAGATGGCCTACGAGAAGGAGGATGAACAGTCAGACGCCCGCATCGACAACGCCCGAGCAGCGGTGGTTCCCTTGAATGTTCACCTGGGAGAGCGGTTCGATATTCTCGTCATCACGGGACCCAACACGGGCGGAAAGACGGTGGCGCTCAAAACGACCGGTCTGCTCGCGCTGATGGCGGCATCGGGACTCCATATACCTGCTGCAGCAGGATCGCGCCTGCCGGTCTTGTCGATGGTGCTCGCCGATATCGGCGACGAACAGGATATCTTCCAGAGCCTCTCCACTTTTTCGTCGCACATCAAGAGGATCGGCCAGATCCTCGATCACGCTGACGCACGCACCCTCGTGCTTCTCGACGAACTCGGTTCGGGAACCGATCCGCAGGAGGGGGAGGCACTGGGACGGGCTATTCTGGCCGACCTGTTGCGGCGGGGGGTGAAGGTTCTCGTGTCGACCCACCTGTCGAAGCTCAAGGAGTTCGCCTTTTCCAACGACGGGGTCGAGAACGGCTGCATGGAGTTCAATCCCGACACACTCCGGCCGACTTTTCAGCTCAAAATCGGTATGCCGGGCGAGTCAAACGCACTCCGCATCGCGCGTCGCCTCGGAGTCCCCGAGGCGATTATCGACGAGGCGAACCGGTCTCTCTCGTCCCGCTTCGAGGATGTGCGCGAACTGATGGATGGTATCGCGCGGGCGCGTATCCAGGTCGAGGCCGAACTCGATCGAACACGCGAGGAGGCGCAGGAACTCAAGGAACTCAGGGAGACGATCACCCGCACGCGCGACGAGGTCGCTCAAAAAAAAGCCCTTCTCGATGAGCAAGCGGAGAGGGAAATCGACAGGGCTGTTCGCCAGGCGCGCGAAGAGGCGCTCGATATCGTCCGCAAATTGCACAATGTCTCCGCTCCCCACAAGGCGCTCGTCGAGGATCTCGAACAAACTTTGCGGCTCATGCTGGAGCGGACTCCGCTCTCCGGCAAGAGAAGAGCCTACATCGATACGCTGAAAAAAGGCGATCTCGTTTACATTCCACGTTTCCGCGAGAAATGCCGGATCATCAGAGTGAAGAAAAAGGAGAGCAAAGTGGAAGTCGAGTACCGCAACATGGTTGTGGACATCGCCTTCGACGAGGTGATCTGGCCGCACTGGTTCTGAATCGATCGACAACCTGTTACTCGTATACTTCTGGTGCAGCGCCGACAGAGAGGTCCCGAAGCGCGCCAGGAGGGAGTTCGTCGCTCTTGGTTGATAATCTTTTTTTCTCAAAGAGGTTAGGCGAGTCGACCAGCCAAGTGGGTATTTCCCTAGCCGAGTGAGCGCTGAGCGTTGATGAGAGGGGGGACCGCTTTTTTTTCTGTCCTTTTTGTCTTGACAGAAAAGAGCATTCTGCTAATTTCAGGGGCTTTAATCCTCAGCGGAAAAGAATGGGGATTGAATGCTAGCGTAGCTCAACGGCAGAGCCCCGGTTTTGTAAACCGGAGGTTGTGGGTTCGAATCCCACCGCTAGCTCCAAATGCGTAATTGACATTCAGTAACGGATCAGAACGCTTCTGTGGAGAGATGCCCGAGTGGTCAATGGGGGTGGGCTGTAAACCCACTGGCGTAA